>JAFSXX010000038.1 GCA_017443845.1 Bacteroidales bacterium
GGATCAAACTCTTCATTGTATATTAAATATAATTCTTAGCTCAATCCCCAAGACTTATTTCTTAGTTTCAAAGAAACCAACGCTTGCTCTTTTGATTTTAATCGTGTTAAAATCGGTACTTGCTTGTACTTTGTTCTTCCAATCTTTCAATGAACTTCCGCCTCTCAAAACCCTGGGTTTTTCCGAAACGGGCTGCAAAGGTAAGCACTTTTTTTAATCCTGCAAAATTATTTGCAAAAAATTCGAAAAAAGTTCAGGCCTTAGTGAAATTGGCCTCCCGGCCGGTCGGTATCTCCCGCTTCGATAGATTCCTGCCTTCGCAGGAATGACGGGGCCTTCGCAGGAATGACGGGCTGCGTTCCCATCCATCAGCACGGGCAAGATGATTGTCTATTTCGAAAGGTGAATTCTAATTTGAAGTGCAACACACTTCAATAGTCAAAGTTAAATAATTGTTTACAGTATTCCAAAGGGGTCCTGTAACCCAGTGACTTACGTGGTCTATGGCTCAGTTTCCATTCTTTCTCGACTGACTCTGGATCCGGACCGACGTATAGTTAAACATTTATTCTCACAACGGGAAGCCTGTTGCGAATTTCGCCAAAGTGACGTCGGGAAATGTGGCGCAGAGGACCTTCTGGAGCATATCGGCCGACGTGAAGGGCCGATATCGGCGTATGACGTCGACCCACCCCCCGCCAGAACCACCTCCGAGAGCTATTACCCGACGTCACTTTGGCGAAAAGAACCGGCCCTTCGACAAATCAGGAACCACCTGGACGAAAACTCGGGTGAGTGGACATGACGACAAGCATAGGGAGGCCCGACGAAGGGCGGGCGGTTATTGCTCCTGAGAGGCCTTTTGGGGCCCGAAGGAGCAAAACCGGAGCCCGGAGGCGGGCCGGGATGCCCGCCTGCGCGGGCATGACGGGACAAGGCGGACCGGGATACCCGCCTTCGCGGGCATGACCGGGGCCGGTTATCTCACGACGCACCAGCGGCCGACGGTGGAGGCGTTAACCGATTCGTCGTACATCGCCTCGCAGATGGTCGAAGGCAGGTAATAGCGGCCTGCGTAGGCTGCGGTGACCTTAGTCTTGACCACACAGCTGCCATTGCGCGGCAGATATACATAAGTATAAATGCGGTCGTCACGGAAATCCTGGTAGAGGCCGTCAACCCGCGTGCGGGCGAACTCCCATCCTGCGGGGAAGACCTGCGTGAGAGCCAGGTTGGTGTAGTCACGTGTAGCGCTGAGATTCGACAGGTATGCGTTCACATAGAAATCCGTACCCTGCTCCAGCTCCGAAGGATCGATATTGGTTCCGTCGGGCAGCGAATAGGTCACAACCAGCTGCAGTCCGTTGCTCTTGGCCACCTCCTGACCCTTGTCGGGGATGCCGGTCGAAGAGACCACGATCCAGACGGGCGCCTTCGAAGCATTTGAAACCTCGATATTCATACGGGGCGAATCGCCGGAAGCCAGGACTCCGCTGGCCACGGGAGTCTGGCTCCTGAGCTGCAGTTTCTCCTTGCCGGAGGTCACCGTCACGTCAATCTTGTCGGTAGCGTTGTTCTTCGCATAGCGTGCAACGGCATTGAGTGCCCAGGCTGTGCTCTGGGTGCTCATATAATGGTTGCGGTCGTTGAGCCAGCCCGAGAGGGTCTGCATGCATTTGAAGGCCTGGGTCTTGTCGCCGATGGCATCATAAGCGATGGCGGCGATGGATACCGTACGCTCATCGCTGTCGAAGGTATCGGAGAAGCGGTCTGCCGCACCTGCGGAAGCGGGGATGCGGGAGATGATATCCTTCGCCACATCCTTCTTGCCGTCAACGGCATAGGCCGCTGCGAGATACCACTGCGCCTCGACGGGAAGCTTCGAGAGATCCTCGCGCAGACGGTTCATATCGCCGCGGGAAGCGGAGCCCGAGAGGGCCAGAACATAGCACGAGTATGCCCGCGAGACGGCAGCGGAGGCCTTGTCGGCGGCCACCGAACGCAGGAACTTGATATTATTCTTGAGCAGCGATGCGGGAACCGAGTATCCCCTGTCCTTTGCCTCCGCCATGAAATGGGTGGCGTAAACCGTACCCCAGACATTCGCTCCGGCATAAGCCGAAGTTCCGGGCCAGTAAGTCATTCCGCCGGTGGAGATGGCGAAGGAAGGCATCTTGGCTATGGCCGCCTTGATATTTTCCTCGCATCCCGAAACTCCTTTGGCATCGAGATCCACGAGAGAGCCGAGATAAAGCTGGGGGAAGACTGCGGAAACGGTCTGCTCCACGCATCCGTGGGGATATTTGGTAAGATAGCCGAGACGGAAATCCAGATCGACCGGAGGAATCGCAGAGGCCTCAACCTTCACGCTGCCGGTGCCGGGGCGGCCTGCAAGCGGAAAGTCGATCGAAGCCTTCTTTCCGGCCTCCACCAGCCTCGAGTCGGAATTGGTGGTAAGCGGATTCGGGTCGCGGACATCTATCTCGATGGTCTGCTTCGAAACGTCGCCCGCACCGCTGGCGGTGACGTTGATATGGGCGATTCCCTCTTCCGAACCGGCCTTCAGGCCGAACAGGACGACCTCCTCGCCGGCCTTGGAGATATTGACCGATGCGCTGCGGCTGTCAACCGCGGAGAGAGGTCCTTCGACGCTGTATTCGACATTGACCTTGCCCACATTGTCCTTGGTAGCGAAGATAGTCACCGGCATAGTGATCTCCTCGTCGGTGCCGATGACGCGCGGCAATGTGGCCTGCGCCATAACCGGCTTGGTGACTGAGAGATTCTTCTGGACGGAACCCATCGCGCGGCCGTCGGTCGAGACTACCATCACGCGCAGATTGCCGATGTACTGGGGAATCTTGACGGTATGCTTTCCGGTATCGTGCGACTTGAGGGTGAAGGGGCCCATAAAGAGCGAAACGGGCTTGAAACGCTCCGCCTTCGAATCGGGAGTCACCTGTACGTCGGCGTCGCCACCGATGGCGAACATCTTCTCCATACGGGCTCCGTAGGCTCCGATGACCATATCGAAGAGGTCCCAGGTGCGCACTCCGAGTGCCTCCGTAGCGTAGAAGGTATCCCAGGGGTCGGGAGTCTTGTAGCGGGTGAGGCTGAGCAGGCCCTCGTCCACAAGGGCGACGACATAGCTCATCGGGCGGCCCGAACTCTCCTTGACAGTAAAGCTGACCTCGCTCTCGGGGCGCACCTCGGCTGCGATGTCAACCGCCGGCTTGAGATGGGTGGAGGCATCCTCCACGTTGATGCGCATCACGCCGAAGAGGCGGATCGGAGCATCGTTGGCCGACGTATTGTAGGGCTGCACAAGCATTACCGAAGCGTATATATTGGGCGACATCCCGTTCTCTATCTTGACGGGAATGACGGTCTTCTCTCCCTTGCAGCTTACCCAGTAGCTGCCGATAACCCTCTTGCCCTTCTCAAGGGTGACGAGGGCGCGCGCACCGGCTGCCGAAGGGATGGAGATATTCGCCGTCTCCCCTACCGAATATTTGTCCTTGTCGAGAGCCATCTGAAGGCGGGTCGCCGACTCCTGGGAGCCGTCGGAAGCCATACCGTCGCGGCCCGTGACCATCACGACCCTGGCAGCGGCGTGACCGCCCGCAAGATCGGTGGCGCGGACAAGGAACATTCCGCTCTCCTGGTCGGAGAAATCGATGCGGAAGCTGCCCTGACCGCCGCTCACAGTGGTCTGGAAGGTCTTGTAAGGCGTATTGTAGGAATCCTTGGCATAAGCCGCGAGCTCGCTCGAGGAAGAACTCCACCACCAGCTCCAGCCCATCCTGTAAACCTCAACCTCGACCTTGACGCTCCTCTGCGAGGCATTTCCGCGATAGTCGAGGGCGGCGAGGGTAAAGTTGTGGTTCTTGCCCCTGTCGAGATATTTCTCGCCCCAGTAGGTAGTCTCCTCGGGGACCTTTATTCCTATATATGTATCATAGGGCGATACGGTAGCCGTGCAGCGGTCGATGCTGAAGTCGCCGCTGCGTTCGAATACGCGGGTGGTAAAGACGCCCGTGAGGAAGCCGGGAGCGTTGCCGGCCTTGCCTGCCGAGGCATTGAAGTGCAGCTTGCCTTCGGCATCCGTTGTGCCCTTGAAGATCTCGCGTTCCTCTGCCGTAAAGATGCGGGAAGGATCTTCGAAGACATATCCGTCGTATCCCTTGAATGCGGTGCGGCCGCGGCTCAGGGCCACATCAACCCTGGTCTCGAGCCCCTTGGCGGGATTGCCTACGAGCCACTTGGCAGAGAGGTCGCCGCGGACCGAGGAGGCGGGAACGGCGGGGTCGTCGTTGAGCGAGAGATTGATTACGATATTGTTGGGCTTGACGGTCTCTATCTTGACGGTCTTGGTCCAGGTCTGGCCTCCCGCGGTCACATTCACCTCCCAGTTGCCGGTGGGTGCGGCCTGGTCGGTCTTGAACTTGAAGGCGTACATTCCGTCGTGGCCGTCATTGTTTACGAGGGTCTCCATCACCTGGCCCTGCGGGTTGCGGAGCACCGCGGTAACGGGATGTCCGGCAGGCAGTACACCCTCGTCGAGCATCGAGACGAATGTCAGATAGATATCGTCGCCGGGGCGCCATACTCCCCTCTCGCCGAAGATGAAGCCCCTCTGGCCTCCCCTGGAGGCAGTTCCGCTGACATCGAAGTTGCTCACGGAGATTTCGCCGCCGCCCTGGAGCGAGAGATAGCTCTTGTCCTTGCCGTCGGTCACCACTATGGTGCGGGCATTGTCACCGGGGAAGGTGCCCTGGAAGCGTCCGTCGCCGTCGGTCGAGCCTTCGGCTATCAGCTGGTTGACATTGTTGTAGATCCGGACTTTTGCACCCGAGACGGGGGAAGCCGCCATGATGTCGGTAACGAAGACCGTGCAGGCCCCCTCGTCGGAGGATTTGGCTATGATATTGAGATCAGAGACGAGGATATTGCGCACCCTCTGTTCGTAATCTTCCCAGGAGCCGAACCAGTAATCGCTCTCCCAGCGCTCCTCGCGGAATTCTGCGAGGGGATCGATACCCCTTATCTCTATATGGTAGATGGCACCCTTCTGGATCTTGAGGAGGTCGGCGATATTGAGGCCGTACACATTCATATTCCTCAGGGCAGGGGAGTTCTGCTCGCCGAGCACCAGGGTGGTGTCGAGAACCGTGCGGGCCACATTTCCGATATAACCCTGCGCCTCATCAAGCCTGTTTTCCTGCAGGAACTGGATGACATTGCTCTCGTAGATCTGTTTGACGCGGACCTCGGCCTTGGCGTAATTGATGGACCTGAATCCGATACTCATTCCCGACGAAGGGAGAACGGCGCCGGTACTGATGAAGGCTATCTCGGGTTCGCCCGAAGGGATGGCGAACCAGCGCTCGAAATCCTCGGTCAGTTTGGAACCCTTCGAGCTGCGGATGGCTTTGCTGACGGAGAGGAATTGCTTTTCCGCCGAAGGGGCTATCGCCGGCTTGACGGTCAGGATGTTACGGTCTACCGAGAAGGAGAGCCTGCCGGCTCCCGGCATCGAGACCAGTTCCTGGAAGTTCTGGGTTTTGTCGAGCAGGGCCGAAAAGGCGATCACGTACATATAAGGTTCGGAGAAGACCTCGGAACTCATGACCGAGAACTCCCCGGATGCGGGAAGTCCGTAGCTGCGGCTGCCTCCCGCCGCATATTTGGGATAGTTGTAATTGACAGTTAGCTTGGAAGCGGCGGCCGACGATGCGATTCCCGACGCTACAGCGCTGTGGTGCAGTCCGTCGGCGGAATGGTCCCAGTTGACGGCAGCCTGCGAGCCCTTGATCGAGAAACCGTCCTCAAGGTACTTGGCATCGAGCGGATCGGAGGATTCGAGGCCAACCTCGAGGCTGTAAATCCCCTCTTTGTCGGGATCGGCCTTGAGCTGGCCGAAATCGAATATGATCACTGGAGCCAGGGTCTGGACCTCGTAGGTCCCCTTGCCCGGCTTTCCGGTGAGTTTGGCGCTGTTGACGGTCACCTTGTATGCCGTATTGTAATCAAGCGGCTGCCTGGGATAGATACAGAGCGTCTGGACGTCCACGATCTCGGCATCGAAATCGACTTTCGGCGAGATTGCGACCGCCGATTTAGCTATCGCGGCGAGCTCCGCATTGCTCTTTTCGACGAAGGGCGAAGCGAAGCGTATGGTGAGCGGGTCATCGGCCCTGATCTCGGAGGAGCATTCAATCCCTTCGGTCTGTCCGCCCGAAGTACCACAGAATGTGAGCATTGGAAGAAGCGCCGTCAACAATGCGGCAAAAATGACCTTTTTCATTGCTTATCTATTTTGTATTTTTGCAAATATACTGATTATATGGGTAAGGAAGGACATAAAAATCGGGCCAAAATCGGCATTTTTTCAACAATGGCGGCGCTTTTGGCGTGGTATCTCCTGTGCCTTCCGCAGAAGCTTTTCGACGCTCCCGTCTGCGCCGTCCTGGAGAGTTCCGACGGCACCCTGCTCGGGGCGCGCATCGCCTCCGACGGGCAGTGGCGCTTCCCGGCCATCGACAGCGTGCCCGATAAATTCGCCAAGTGTATCATCACCTTCGAGGACAAGCGGTTTAGGCGCCACTTCGGGGTGGATCCCCTCGCGGTGGCGAGGGCGGTGCGGCTCAATGCCGCAGCCGGAAGGGTACGCAGCGGAGCGAGCACCATCACTATGCAGACCATCCGTCTGAGCCGGGGCGACAGGGATCGCACCCTGGGCGAGAAAATCATAGAATCGGTCCTGGCCACGCGGCTCGAATTGCGCTGTTCCAAAGAGCGTATCCTGGCCCTGTATGCCTCCAACGCCCCTTTCGGGAGCAATGTCATAGGCCTTCCGGCCGCTTCATGGCGCTATTTCGGCCGGCCTGCGGACGAACTCTCGTGGGCCGAGAGCGCCACCCTCGCCGTCCTTCCCAACGCCCCCGCCCTGATCCATCCGGGCAAGAACCGCGACAGGCTGCTGGCCAAGCGCGACTTCCTGCTCGACAAACTGCGGGACGCCGGGATAATCACGCCCGAGGAGTGCCTTCTGGCAAAGGACGAACCCCTCCCGGAAAAGCCTTACCCGATGCCCTCGGTGGCATATCATTACCTTGAGACCCTCCGCCGCGAAGGGGGCGACAGGCTCTACCGCAGTGCCATCGATTACGGCCTCCAGATGCGTGCGGAGGCCGTCCTGAAGCGGCACTCGGAGACCTTCGCCAGCAACGAGGTCAATAATCTCGCCGCGATAGTGCTCGATGTCCGGAGCGGGAAACCGGTTGTTTACTGCGGCAATGTCAGAGGTAGCGGTGATGATGGCCCCGGCGGTGCCCAGGGCGGGCGGAACGGCTATGATGTAGATGTAATCCAGGCTCCCCGAAGCAGCGGCAGCACCCTCAAACCGTTCCTCTACGGGGCGATGCTCGACGAAGGGTCGATACTCCCGGGGATGCTCATCGCCGACACTCCGTTCCACTATAAGGATTTCTCTCCGAACAATTTCAACCGCACCTTCGACGGGGCCGTCCCGGCATCGGATGTCATCCGCCGCTCGCTCAATGTGCCGGCGGTCAGGATGCTCCAGGATTACGGCATCGACCGCTTCATAGGAGTGCTGCAGGAGGCCGGATTCACCACGATCACCCGCGGGGCCGAAATTTACGGCCTCTCGCTTATCCTGGGCGGCGCCGAGATCAGGCTCCGCGACCTGGCCGAAGCCTACCGGAGAATGGCCCTGAAACTCGACGAATATGGCGCAGGCAGCTCTGCAAAGGACATTTTCCCTCTTTCGGCCGGAGCCATCTGGTGCACTTTAGATGCCCTCACTGGGGTTACCCGTCCCGAAGAGGAGGGCGACTGGCAGAGCTTCAATTCGGTCAGGAAGGTGGCCTGGAAGACCGGCACGAGCTATGGCAACCGCGACGCCTGGAGCGTCGGGGTCACGCCGGGATATGTGGTGGCGGTATGGGCCGGAAACTGCGACGGAGAGGGCCGCCCGCTGCTTACCGGAGTCGGATACGCCGCCCCGGTGATGTTCGACCTGTTCAATCTCCTTCCCCCCACCGGATGGTTCCCGGAGCCGGAGAATGACCTCGAGCAGGTCGCAGTATGCCCCTTGAGCGGCCATCCCATATCGGACATCTGCCTCGAAGGACATCCCGACGCCACGGCCGACACGGTGCTCGTCCCCCGCGCCCCGCGCAGACCGGACCTCTGTCCCTACCACAGGATCGTGCACCTGAGCCCCGACCTCTCCTGCCAGGTGAACAGCGACTGCTGCAACGTGGCCGATATGGTGAATGTCTCGTGGTTCGTGCTGCCTCCCGCGCAGGAGTGGTACTATATGCGCTCCCACAGCGATTACCGCAGACTGCCTCCCCTCCACCCTTCGATGAGGGGCGATTCCGGCAGCGGGCTGATAGAGATAATCTATCCACAGTCCGGAATGACAGTCGCCTCCCCCCTCGCCCTCGACTCCCGCAGCCGCGGCGTAGTCTTCTCCGCCGCCCACGCCGACCCCGACGCAACCCTCTACTGGCACCTCGACGACCTCTACCTCGGCTCCACCTCCCACGGCCAGCACAAGATGAAAGCCGTCCCCTCTCCCGGAACCCACCTTCTGGTCGTCACCGACCCCAACGGCAACACCGCCGCCGTGCGCTTCACGGCGCGGTAGGCTATGACAAATTCAAACGCCGGTAACCAGGCGCCCACCCGGTTACCGGCGTTGGAAGGCAGGAGGAGGCCGACAAACAACAATACAACCAGTCGTTGCTCCTGCAGGAGTCGCAGCGGAAGCGGAGATGAGGGAGGATATATCGTTTCGAACGACCTGGAGTAGGGAACTGCACAAGGCTGTTGCACCATACGTCAGGTATCCATAACAAAGCCCGTTCTCCGCAGGCGTTACATTATGCCGGGCAAAAGGCAGGTCTTCTGACTCGCTCCTTTCCGCCGGCCTTCCCAGGAATGGCACCCAGTGGCTTGAGAAAGCGGAAAACTATCGGAGCATACAGCAGCGGGAACTGTCCGGGATTCGCACCCGGTTCCCTATTAATCCTTGTAATAAAAGAACCTTCTGTCCTTGGGGTGGATGATGGGACTCGAACCCACGACACTCGGAACCACAATCCGATGCTCTGCCAACTGAACTACATCCACCATTTACCGGTCCGGAATCACCGAACCGGACTGCAAAGATAAACAATGTTTGTCATTTGCAAACATTTTTTCTGAATAGCCCTACTCGGGATTCATCTCGAGGGTAATCTGAACCTTATAGTTTTTGCCGGCGTAAGCGACGTTCGTATTGAGATTCAGCGTCATCGTATTCCCGTCCCTGACGACCGTGCCGTTTCCTGAGATGCCCACTACGGGGTTGTCCTTATGGTTCACGCGGAAATTATAGCTGAAGCTGTCGTTTGCCCCCACTTCGAAAACGCCTATGTAGGGATCATCCTTGGCGAAGTCGAACACGAAAGATCCGGTCTCGGTGAAAATCACCCTTTCGAGTCGGTATCCCTCGAATTCGGAAGGATTAACGTTTACGCCGTTCTCGGCAAAATACGCTGCCATTTCCCTGAAATCGGCTCCGGCGAAGAGTTTGGTGGTGGCCAGTCCGGAAGAGAGGCCCTCGCCCTCAGCCGAGATATAGGTGTTCTTGACCTTCCAGTTGCGGCACAGGTCATCGGCCACGGTGCCCTTTATCTTATCGCCCGAGCCGCTGACTGCGACATCGATATTGAAATCGCCGGACAGGGAAGAATATGCCGCCTTGGTCGGATTGCCCGCAGCGTCGTACTCCACCCGGAGAGTCGCGCCAAGGGCATTCAGGCGGAAAGTAGCTGTCGAGCGGGTCTCGACGGTAAACTTATCGATGACGAAGGAAGCCTTACCGTTCCTCTTGATATTGGCGATATAACATCCCGAGGAGGTGATCTCTATGAACGAAGGGAGACGTTCCCCCTCGATATATTTGGCCAGTTCGGGAGTATCGAACGAGATTTTGGCGTGCAGTTCCTTATACTGGGGAACGGGCAGCTTCTCCTGCTGCTTCTCTTTCTCGCAGGAGGCCAGGAACATCATACCGATGCAGCACAAAGCCAACAGGCAGAAAAACTTTTTCATAACTATGATTTTAGAACAGTTTCACATTCACGTTGAAGCGCAGCACGGGAAATACCGGAATCTTCGCGAAGACATCCAGCACGCCGCCGTCTTCATTGTTGACATCGGCGCTGGTAATCTGGATATGGTCGGCCTTCGCCACATTGTTGAGATTGCGGCCGTCCGCCCAGCAGCCCCACGGGCCGGTATAATATGCTCCGAAATCGACCGAGACGCTTACCGGATTGAGTTTAGGGATAGAGCGGCCCAGGCCGATTCCGAGATAGGGACGCAGCTGGTTGACCTCGATGCCAAGATGGCAGATACCGTTCTTATCGGTCGTGATGAAGGTGTCGCCTATCTTGAGGCCTGCAGTTCCCCAGTCGGACTTCTCGAGGAAGGGCTCCTTGTTGTAAACTTTCAGCAGCGAAGCCGGGCCGTAGGAGAGTCCGGCGGTGAAGTGGAAGGGAGATTCGCTGCCGGTAAAGAGATCGACCATAAGTCCTCCGCCCTTGAGGGCAGGTTCGAACAGGACGGTCACATCGCTGGCGCCCCTGGGGGTTCCGTCGTAGTTGGTCATATTCAGGTTCCTGGTCACCGAAGTATGGATAAAGGAGGGCCACCACGAACCGTTGAGACGAAGTTCGACGATCTCTCCCACCGGAGCCGCCACCTGGAGCGAGACTCCGTCGGTACCCACCGCCACGCCGGCGGTGAGATGATCGAAGTATTGTGCAGAAGCCGCGGCCGGTGCCAGCAGCACGGCGAGGGCTATCACGATTTTATTCAGGATCTTCATAACAGTCGCTTATTCAAGAAAAAGAGGGGCCGGAAAACCCCCGGCCCCTCGAAGTCAAACAAATACTATCTGTCCGCCAGGCGTTTGTAAGTATTGTAACGCCACTTTGCGAATTCCTCAGTCTTGCCGAAGAGTTCTGCGGCATTCTCCGGGAAGGACTTCATCAGTGATGCGTAACGTACCTCACCCTTGAGGAAATCCTGGAAGAGGCTCCAATCAGGCTCCTTGCTGTCGAGGCTGAACGGATTCTTGCCCTCTGCCTCGAGAGTCGGGTTGTAGCGGTAGAGATGCCAGTAGCCGCAAGCGACTGCCTTCTTCTCCTCCAGCTGGCTGTGACCCATACCGATCTTGAGACCGTGGTTGATACAAGGCGCATAAGCGATGATCAGCGAAGGTCCGTCGTAAGCCTCGGCCTCCTTGAGGGCGTTGAGCAGCTGTGCCTGGTTCGCACCCATTGCGACCTGTGCGACATAGACATAACCGTAGCTCATAGCCATCATTCCGAGATCCTTCTTGCGTACGCGCTTGCCGGAAGTAGCGAACTTGGCGACTGCGCCCGCAGGAGTACTCTTGGAAGACTGTCCGCCGGTGTTGGAGTAAACCTCGGTATCGAGCACGAGGACGTTGACATTCTCGCCGGAAGCCAGGACGTGGTCCAGTCCGCCGTATCCGATGTCATAAGCCCAGCCGTCGCCGCCGAATATCCACTGGCTGCGGGCAGGGATGAAGTTCTGGAGCTCGAGAAGCTGCTTGCAGGTGTCGCATCCGCACTCGGTCATAAGGGGAACGAGTTTGTCGCAGACCTCGCGGGTGACGGGGCCGTTGCCGCGGTTGTTGAGCCACTTTTCGAAGAGTTCCTTCATTTCAGCGGTGCAGCAGGAGCACTCGAGGCCTTCCCTCATCAGGCGGGCCACAGTGTCGCGCACGCGCTCCGAACCGAGGCGAAGTCCGAGTCCGAACTCGGCGTTGTCCTCGAAGAGGGAGTTAGCCCACGCGGGACCGTGTCCTTCGGCATTCTTGCAGAAAGGAGATGAAGGGAATGCAGCGCTGTAGATGGAGGAGCATCCCGTCGCGTTGGCAACCATCATACGGTCGCCGAAGAGCTGGGTGATGGTCTTGATGTAAGGGGTCTCGCCGCAACCTGCGCAGGCGCCGGAGAATTCGAAGAGAGGCTGTGCGAACTCGAGGTTCTTGACATTCTGAGCCTTCGGGAGAACCTCCTTGTAGCCGATATTGGCGTGGAGATAGTCGTAATTCGCCTGCTCGGGGATCTGCGACTCGTAGGATACCATCGTGAGGGCCTTCTCCTTTGCGGGGCAGACATCGGCGCAGTTGCCGCAACCGGTGCAGTCCGCAGGGGAAACCTGCATCACGAACTTGTAGGATGCCAGCTGTGCCTTGCCGTCAGCGCACTTGGAGATGGGAGCCTTGGCAGCCTCATCAGCGGTCAGGAGGAAAGGACGGATAGCTGCGTGAGGGCAGACATAAGCGCACTGGTTGCACTGGATACAGTTAGCGGGATTCCACTCGGGAACCTCGACGGCGATGGCGCGCTTCTCGTAAGCTGCGGTGCCTGCGGGGATGGTGCCGTCCACCATATCGCCTGCGAAGGTGCTGACGGGAAGGTCGTTTCCGTTCTGCGAGGTGACGATGTCAGCCACGTTGCGGATGAACTCGGGAGCGAGACGGTTGTAGTTGGCATTGACGAACTTGCCGCCTGCGTTCTTCCAGCTCTCGGGGATCTCGACCTCGACATACTCGGCACCGCGGTCAACTGCGGCGTAGTTCATCTTGACGACATTCTCGCCCTTCTTGCCGTAGGACTTGTCGATAGCCTTCTTCATATAAGTGACTGCCTCATCGTAAGGGATGATGCCGGTGATCTTGAAGAATGCCGACTGGAGGATGGTGTTGGTACGTCCGCCCAGACCGATCTCGGCTGCGATCTTGGTAGCGTTGATCAGATAGAGCTTGATATTCTTCTCGACGATGGTCTTCTTGACGAAGTCGGGGATGTGCGCGAAGGTCTCCTCGGTGTCCCAGAGGCTGTTGAGCAGCAGGGAACCGCCGGGCTTGATGCCCTTGAGGACGTCATACTTGTAGAGGTATGAAGGCACGTGGCAAGCCACGAAGTCGGGAGTCGAAACCAGGTAGGGAGCCTTGATGGGCTTGTCGCCGAAACGAAGGTGCGAGCAGGTGTATCCGCCGGACTTCTTGGAGTCGTAGTCGAAATAACCCTGGCAGTACTTCGGGGTGTGGTCGCCGATGATCTTGATGGTGTTCTTGTTGGCACCGACGGTTCCGTCAGAACCGAGGCCGTAGAACTTGCACTCGTAGGTGCCCTTCTTGACGATAGAGATCTCCTCCTTGAGCGGCAGGCTCTTGAAGGTGACGTCGTCCACGATGCCGACGGTGAAGCCGTTCTTGGGCTTGCGCAGACGGAGGTTGTCGAACACTGCGATGATCTGTGCGGGGCTGGTATCCTTGGAGGAGAGACCGTAGCGGCCGCCGACCACCTTGGGAGCGTTCTCGCCCATCTCGAAGAGAGCGGTCTTGACATCCATATAGAGGGGCTCTCCGAGAGCGCCGGGCTCCTTGGTACGGTCGAGGACTGCGATCTTCTTGACAGTCTTGGGAAGGGCCTTGAGGAAGTATTTGGTGGAGAAAGGCCTGTAGAGGCGGACGATCACGAGTCCGATCTTAGCGTGGTCCTTCTCGATGAGATAGTCGATGGTCTCCTTGATGGTCTCGGTAACCGAACCCATCGCGATGATGATATTCTCGGCATCGGGAGCGCCGTAATAGTCGAAGGGACGGTAGCGGCGGCCGGTGAGCTCGCTGATCTCGCCCATATAGCGGGCAACGATATCGGGAACAGCCTCATAATAAGGGTTGCAAGCCTCGCGTGCCTGGAAATAGACGTCGGGGTTCTGGTTGGTGCCCCTGGTGACGGGGTGATTCGGGTTGAGAGCCCTCTCGCGGAACTTGGCGAGAGCCTTCTCGCTCACGAGGGGACGGAGGTCCTCAGCCTCGAGGATCTCGATCTTCTGGATCTCGTGGGAGGTGCGGAAGCCGTCGAAGAAGTGGACGAAGGGAATACTCGACTTGATTGCGGAGAGATGTGCCACTGCGCCGAGGTCCATCGCTTCCTGAACGGAAGCCGATGCCAGCAGTGCGAAGCCGGTCTGGCGGACGCTCATCACATCCTGGTGGTCACCGAAGATGGAGAGGGCCTGCGAAGCGAGGGTACGCGCCGAAACGTGGAAGACGGCCGGAAGCAGCTCGCCCGAAATCTTGTACATATTGGGAATCATCAGCAGAAGTCCCTGTGAAGCCGTGAAGGTGGAGGTAAGGCTTCCTGCCTGGAGCGAACCGTGGACTGCGCCTGCTGCGCCTGCCTCGCTCTGCATCTCGGTGACCTTTACGGTCTCGCCGAACATGTTCTTCTTGCCGAATGCGGCCCATTCGTCAATATACTCCGCCATTGTGGACGACGGGGTGATAGGGTAAATAGCCGCGTGCTCACTGAAGAGGTATGCCACGTGAGCCGCGGCATAATTGCCATCACAAGTGATGAATTTTTTTTCTTTAGCCATAAAAATACTAAGTGTATGAATAATTATATTTTAGCGATTTGATACTTCTACCGCATTATACAACCGCCAAAATTAGGCATTATTTTTGAAAAATGGCATACTTATAAAATAATTATTCGTACTTTTACGGAAACTAACAAACGACAGGTTATGAAGAGACTTTTGATTTCCGCAATGATGATTGTCCTGGGGACCGTGGCGTTCGCCCAGGACGACGATGTGGACACCCTTTTCTATGTCCGCCCCGCTTTCGACAAAGGATATGTTTTCCTTGAGGATGGAGGCATCCAGCAGGGAGTCATCAACATCTGCAACATCGACCAGACGGTCCGCTTCATCGACCCTATGGGCGACACCCTGGTAATGGAAGGCTCCGAGAAGGCCCTCAAGGTCAGCATCGGCCAGACCACCTACTACCGTTTCAAGGACCGCTTCACCGAGATGGTCGATTATGCGGGTGACGTTGCCCTCGGCCTCCAGAGGCAGGCCGTGCAGATAGACAACGCCAAGGTCGGCGGTTTCGAGAACGCATCGGCTACGGCATCGGTCGAATCCTACGGAGTTGACGCGATGACCGGACTCTACTACAAGCACATAGACTTCCTTCCCGAGAACTGGAGCTTTTCCAACCGCTTCGTGCTCTACAAGGACGAGAAGTTCTATCTGGCCAACAAGAAGAATTTCCTGAAGTGCTTCCCCGACAAGAAGAACATCATCGAGGCCTTCACAGGAAAGGACAAGAACGCCCTCGGCACCCCCGAAAAGGTGAGGGAGCTGTTCGACAAACTGAAATAATCAGCTGAAATAGAAGACTAGCTGAGGCCTCCGGCGGTAACGTCGGGGGCCGTTTTTTTGACCAGTCCCTGAAGCACGGCGCCGGGGCCTATCTCCAGGAAGTCGGCGCAGCCTGCCGCTACCATATTGCGGACGGTCTGGGTCCAGCGCACGGGCGAGGTGAGCTGCATCAGCAGGTTCGCCTTGATCTCGGCGGGATCGGTATGCGGAAGGGCATCCACATTCTGGTAGATGGGGCACTCGGGGACATTGAAAGGGGTCTTCTCGATGGCCTCCGCCAGCTCTACGCGGGCGGGCTCCATCAGCGGGGAGTGGAACGCTCCGCCCACCTGGAGCTGCACCGCGCGCTTGGCCCCGCGCTCCTTGAGAAGTTCGCAGGCGCGGCCCACCGCCTCCAATTCACCGGAAATGACGATCTGTCCCTCGCAGTTGTAGTTAGCGGCGACCACGGTGCCCTCGACCTCCCTGCAGGTATTCTCGACAACCTCCTGGGGGCAGGCCAGGATGGCGGCCATCGTTCCGGGAACGCTCTCGCAGCACTTCTGCATCGCACCGGCGCGGACAGCCACCAGGCGCAGCGCATCCTCGAACCCGAGGGCTCCGGATGCGACCAGGGCGGAGAACTCGCCGAGCGAGTGTCCAGCCACCATATCGGGCTTGGGAAGGCCGCTGCAGAGGGCGGTGATCACGGAATGGAGGAATACCGCGGGCTGGGTCACGTTGGTGGCCTTGAGCTGTTCGGCGTCGCCGTTGAACATAATTTCGGTTATCTTGAATCCAAGTATCTCGTCCGCCTTGTCGAAAAGGCGCATGGCATAGGCGTTCGACTCATATAATTCCTTTCCCATACCGGGAAACTGCGACCCCTGTCCGGGGAAAACGTAGGCTTTCATAAAAACAGTGTCTATTTCTGGATTTTGCAAAGATACAACTTTTCAGATTCTTACTCGTTTTAGAAAGAATCGCTCATCTTGATGAAAATATATTTGTCGTAAAGTACATATTTTACTCGCCCGGTCATTCCGAATCTATATCCGTCATCTTCCCCATAATAATATCCTTCTATTATCAAGCGGTCTGTATCAAGTTGAAATAATACAGGGTCTTCAGTTTCAGAATTCCAGACATAATATGCCTTGTCTCCAATGATTGTCCAAGTCCTCCTATCATCCGACGGATCAGATACCCAATCATATATTTTATTGTTCCAATGATAAATCGTAACTGAATAATCATCACCGGAATCTTTGACAATAGTAAACTTTATGTCATTGTCGTCTTTAGGATTATATGGATCACACTCTCCTTTTCTTTGACTCATTATCTCATCTTCAACCTTGCTATAATAATCATACTGAATCAAACCCCATGTTCCTTCAATCTTCTTGGTTATTGAATCCTTGGAACAAGAGATTAAGATGTTGGCAGCTATTACCAAAAACAGAAAGAATAATGATTTCTTCATAATAATCATTCATATGAATACATTCACAAAGATATTAATTTTGCATCAATTAATCATTAAAAGAACTATATTTGCAGTCTTGCGCCGCGCCCGTAGTTTAATGGATAGAATTGAGGATTCCGGTTCCTTAGGTTGGGGTTCGATTCCCCACGGGCGTACAAAACCATTATAATATCAATATTTAAAACTACTTCATTAGATATGAGTCGTGAAATCAAATTCTCCCTCGTCTATCGTGACATGTGGCAGTCCTCAGGTAAATACACTGCCAGGATAGACCAGCTCGAGGAAATTGCTCCCGTCATCGTGGAAATGGGATGCTTCGACCGCGTCGAGACCAACGGCGGCGCCTTCGAACAGGTCCAGCTCCTTTACGGACAGAACCCCAACAAGGCGGTCCGCGCCTGGACAGCTCCCCTCCGCAAGGCGGGCATCCAGACACATATGCTCGAAAGGGCCCTCAACGGCCTCCGTATGAATCCGGTTCCGGAGGATGTACGCTACCTGATGTACAAGGTCAAGAAGGCCCAGGGCGTCGATATCGCCCGTTCCTTCTGCGGCCTCAACGACCACCGCAACCTAAAGGCCTCCGTCCTCGGAGCCAAGGAGGCTGGAATGATCTCCCAGGCCGCACTGAGCATCACCCACTCCCCCGTCCACACCGTAGAGTACTATATGGGCGTCGTCGATCACCTCGTAGAGTACGGCTGCGATGAGATCTGCCTCAAGGATATGGCCGGCGTAGGCCGTCCCGTGACCCTCGGCCGTCTCGTCAAGTCCATCAAGGACAAATATCCCCACATCAAGGTGCAGTATCACGGCCACACCGGCCCCGGCTTCTCGATGGCTTCGATGCTCGAGGTTGCCCGCGCCGGCGCCGACTATGTCGATGCGGCCATCGAACCCCTCTCCTGGGGCAAGATCCATCCCGACGTGATCTCCCTGCAGGCAATGTTCAAGGATGCAGGCTTCCTCGTCAAGGATATCAATATGGACGCCTATATGGAGGCCCGTTCCCTCACCCAGAAGTTCATCGACGACTTCCTCGGATACTTCATCGAACCCACCAACAAGCACTGCTCGTCGCTCCTGGTAGGCTGCGGCCTCCCGGGCGGAATGATGGGCTCCATGATGGCCGACCTCAAGGGCTTTATGGGCGCGATCAACATGTCGCTCCGCAACCAGGGCAAACCCGAACTCACCCTCGACCAGATGTGCGTCAAGCTCTTCCAGGAGGTCGAGTACGTATGGCCGCGCCTGGGTTATCCCCCGTTGGTGACCCCGTTCAGCCAGTATGTCAAGAACACCGCGCTGATGAACCTGATGCATACCCTCAAGGGCGAGGAGCGCTGGATGACCATCGACCCCGACACAATGAATATGATTATCGGCAAGTGCGGCAAGCTCCCCGGCGAGCTCGCACCCGAAATCAAGCAGATCGTCAAGGACAAGGGGCTCGAATTCTACACCGGCAACCCTCAGGACGCATTCCCCAACGAGCTTCCCAAGTTCGTCAAGATGATGGAGGAAGAGGGCTGGGACCGCGGCCAGGACGACGAAGAGCTCTTCGAGCTGGCAATGCACGAGCGTCAGTACCGCGACTACAAGAGCGGCATCGCAGAGAAGCGTTTCAATGACGCCCTCGAAGAGGCCAAGGCAAAGGCAGGCGCACCCAAGACGGTCGTACGCCCCGTTGTCGAGGTTCCCGCTTTCGATGTGGAGAATGTCCTCGCACAGCACCCCGCAGCAAAGCCCATCCAGGCTACCGCGGCAGGCCAGCTGATCTGGAACGTGGATCCCGCACAGGAGAGCGTCGCTCCCAACATCGGAGCCGCAGTCACCGAAGGCAAGCCCGTATGCTACATCCAGGCTTACTACGGTATCGAGCCCGTCAAGGCTCTCGCAGGCGGCAAGATCGTCTCGATCAACGCCAAGCACGGCGAGATGGTCGAGAAGGGTCAGGTCCTCGGCTTCGTAGAATAACGGCAAGATCCGGATTAAAGTTCGGATTCAGGATTGCCCGTCTCCCCCTGGAGGCGGGCTTTCTTTTTGGCCTCCCGGGCGGCCCTGGCAGCCTCGCGAGCCGCCTTGCGCTCTGCGCGCCTCTTCTCCCTCAGGGCCTTCCGCTCAGCCCTCCGCTGCTCGCGCTCGGTCTTGCGGATGGCACGCTTCTCGGCGCGGGTGAGCTTCCTGTCGGCAGCAACCGCATCGCCGGTATCCTCCTTGACCGCTATGAGGGTGTCTTTCAGACGCACCTCGTCGGGCGCGATTATCAGTGGACGGTCGGGGACGGTCCTTCCGACACTGTCCACCGCGGAGACGACAGTCGAATCGCCCGGTGCGGCGACTACGAGAGAGTCGACCGGCGCCACGAGGGTATCGGCAGGGACATCGGCCACCACGGAATCAAGCGCTGCGAGGGAGTCGGCGGCGGCAATGGAATCGCGGATACGGAGCTCTTCCTGGCGCCTTCTGTAGCGCTCGATCTCCTCGTCGCGGAGTTTGCGGTAGATATTCCGCATATAATTGTCGAAGTAGCGGTCAGCCTCCACATACCGCGGCTTGTTTTCCGAATCATAGACGTCGCGGCTGCTCTCGGGCATCGACATATCGGTGATGTCGTAACGGGAGACGGGACGCTCGTCGGGACGCCACTCGAAGCCCTTGAGGCGCTGCTTGTCCATCTCTATCTGGTGCAGCGGATAGGCGTCGCTCTTGATCTCCTCTATATAGAGCATCTTCTTGGCGGTGGCATCCTGGATGACGGCCGTCAGCGACTTGGCCTGCTTGATGTTGACATTCGAGATCTGATGATCCTTCTGCATATAGAAGACGGCCGAGACGCCGCCCAGGGCGTCATAGCGCACGAGCTGGTTCTTCTCGAAGAAGCCCATCATCTCGGCGCTGCGGATCTGGTTGAAGTGGAGGGTATCCTCCATCGAGGTGATACGGGCGTCGGTGAGCATACTGCCGCGGTGCATCTCGCCGTCCTTGAAGAGCAGGTGCATGGTCTCGGAGGTAAGCTGGTTGCGTACCTTGTTCCAGAGGATCGGCCGGCCGAAAAGGACCGCTATCGAATCGAGTTCGGAGAACTCCAGGGAGTCGCAGCAGAACTGCACGTCGCTGCGGTAAACCTTGGCGTTATGCCAAGCGCGAAGCCGTTTGACGCGGGTCGAATCGGTTGCGGTGACCGTTGTCGAATCGGGGGGATTGTTCTTCAGGGAATCCGACACCGCGGGAGGCGTTTTCAGCGTATCCCCGGGGTTGTCGGGGGTATCGGGGTTGTCCGGATTGTCTGGATTGTCATCAGGGTTGTCGGGGTCCCCCGGTTCGTCGGGTTTGAGAA
This sequence comes from Bacteroidales bacterium, assembly GCA_017443845.1. GTDB lineage: Bacteria > Bacteroidota > Bacteroidia > Bacteroidales > UBA932 > Cacconaster. The sequence continues at coordinate 20,112 of JAFSXX010000038.1, forward strand.
GCTTGGCCGCCCTGAGCGCCGCAAGGGAATCGGCCTTGACCTTCAAGGAGTCAGAGGGAGTCTTGAGGGAATCCAAAGGCGCATTCGTGGAATCCTTCAGCGGGGGAAGCTTTCCGGCCGCCCTCATCCTCTCCTCGAGCTGCTTCGCGCGCTCCTCAGCCTGCTTGGTACGGAGCTCCTGAAGGGCGTCGAAGAGGGCGTCCTCGCGATGCTTGGCCGACGCTTCGAGCTCCTCCTTCGAGAAGTCGCACATCGGAGTGGTCCAGAAGACCACGGTGTCGGCGCGCAGGAAAAGGGTATCGACCTCGTGATTCTCATTCTCGCCGTAATAGACCACTGCGGGCTCGCGGGTCATCATAGCCCTCGAGGAGTCCTGCTCGTAACGGGCGTGGTTGCCGAAGAGCACCATCTGGTTGACCGTATCGAGGATCCGGACATTGTCGAACATCTCCACCACCGCGGTGGGCCGGTAATAGAAGACCTCCTCAGCCCACGCCTCATAATCCGGATCTTTCATATAGACATTGTCCGAGAAGTTGAGCGTGGAGTCCTTCATACTGTAGAAACCCGCGCTGGAGTGGACGAATCCGTCGTTCATCCAGCCGTGGGTATTGGCTCCGAAGACAGCCTTGTCCTCATTCGAGTAATAGACGAGCTTGTCGGTCTTGAGGAACATCGTATCGACGAAGAGATTCACCTGGTTCTCGAACGTGAAGCTCTTCTGGTTGGCCTCGTAGCGCCCTTTCAGGCTCTCTATCACATTGCCGTCCTTGTTCTTCATGGCGGCGCCGCGGTCGAAGACTGCGGTGCTGTCCTTGGTATTGTAGTCGAGCTTGCGGGTGCGCAGCCGGTTGCCGTCCTTGTCGGTAAGCTCCACCAGCGGGCCGCTGAAGCGGGCCAGGTTGTCGTCTATCAGGTAGAGCATCTCGTCGCTGGTGAGCATAGTCTCGTCCTGCACCACCCTCACGTGGCCGAAGGCCTCGATGGTGCGGGCCGATACATTCCAGGAGGCGGAGTCGCAGAGCAGATAAGTGTCGTTGTGGAGGAATCTCGCGTTACCCTTGACAATGCGGTAGCTGAGCGACCCTATCTCGGTCTGCTCGGCCCTGTCGGCGCTCACCAGGCGGAATACCGATTCCTCCTTCGGCTTGCGCCCCTGAGCCATCAGGACAAGGCAAACCGCGGCAAGACAGGTAACTGAAAGGATTCTTCTCGCTGAGGGCATCTTATGCTAGTGCAACCATCCGTCGTATTTGAATTCGCAACCCTGGAAGAGGGGATCGATCTTGACCTTGGTCACCTTCTGCTTCTCGCGTATGAACTTGTCGATGGCCTCGGCCGCATTCTTGTTCTCGAGTTCGGTGAGAAGATCGTTGTAATCGTCCTTGTAGGTCGCGGTATGCGACGGTATTATCTTTTCGAGATAGATTATCTTGTAAATGGTGTTGCCGTTCCGTCCCTCATTGTCGAGCGACTCGAAAGGCTCGGAGGTCTCCCCTTCCTGCATCGACTTGAGCACCGCATAGTCGGTGGGCTTCAGCTGGTCCTTCTCGAAATAGGAAGAGCCCGTGTAGGGGTCGGAGAGCAGACCTCCGCTAGTGCTGGTCTTGGGGTCCTCAGAGAATTTGCGAGCCGCATCCTGGAAGGAGATGGAGTCGGCCACAATGAGGTTGCGGATGCTGTCCAGGCGGTTGAAGGCCTTGGTGCGGTCCTCGCTCGTATAGACCGGCTTCATCAGGATATGGCGGGCGTTGAACATATCGCCCTGACGGTCGATGAGCTGGATGATATGGAATCCGTCGGGGGTCTCCACTATCTGCGAGACCTGGCCGACCTTGAGGGACATAGCCGCATCCGAGAACTCGGGCCAGAAGACATTCTTCGACATCATTCCCAGCTCGCCGCCCTTGGTCATGCTGCCCGGATCCTGCGAATAGAGGCGCGCCAGGGTGGAGAACTTCTCACCGTTGACCACACGCTCGCGCAGCTCCAGGAGCTTCTCCTTGACCGCCAGGTTAGCCGACTCGCGGTCGGGATAGAGGCCTATCTGACGCATCCTGTACTTGGTGGAGACCATCGGCAGATCCTCTTCTGGCAGGGATTTGTAATACTCCTCGACCTCCGAAGGGGTAAGGCGCGGGGCCTTGCCGGTGACGTTGCGCTGCATCTCCTGGATGAGGGACTGCTCGCTCAGGGCCTCCCTCCACTCCGCGCGGATCTTGTAGATCGGCTTTCCGAAGTACTCCTCAACCTTGGCCTCGCCGCCGAGGGAGGAATAAGCCTCGTCGACACGGGCGTCGAGCATAGCCTCGACGTTGGCGTCGTTGACCGTGAGGGAGTCGAGCTGCGCCTGGAAGTAGAAGAGCTTGTTGACCATGATGGCCTCCAGGATCTCGCACCTGGTGGTCATATCCGGAATCAGGCCCCTCATTCTCTGCATCCTGCACTCTTCCTCTATTTCGGATAGCATGATGACGTCTTTGCCGACGACTGCGATGGATTTATCCACCATTCCGTCGGAATACTTCTGGGCGAAGGCGGGGACAGCCGTAAATATCAGAACGAGCGCCGGGAAAAGGCGCCTAGGGAACTTAATCATCTTGATTATCGTATTTTTTCAGTTTTCCGTTATCAAGAGCGTCTTTGAGCAATTCTTGTTCCAAAGAGCTCAGAATTTCCTGCTTGCGGCGGCTAATGATTATGTCGCTGATGGCTTCAAGGTTGTAATCCAGCGGGGAAACCGCTCCGGGAGCCGTCCTCTCCTGGATAAACACCAGGTAGTGCTGCCCGTCGATATCCTTCTCGTAGGCCAAGGATCTGGCCAGGTCGGACTCGCAGGCGGAGACCTCCTGCCCGAGTTCGCGGGCGAGTGCGGAGACTGGCACCCACTTCCCGTCGAAGTCGGTGAATTTCTCGGCCGAGGAGAAGGCGGTCTGCTTCAGGACCGCCACGTCAGCCTCCGAGGTGGATTTGTAATTGTCGCGGATAATGGGATAAAAGGGCGATTTCTTGGAAATCCTGATCACCCTTCCGCGGATTACCGAATTCTGGGAGACGAAATCCTGCTTGTGGTCGTTGTAGTAAGCCTCCGCCTCTTCGCGCGTCACAACGGTGTCGAGGCGTTCGGCGACGCAAAGCTTTTCGTACCTGAAGGTCAGGAGGTTCTGCCTGAATTCGGCGACTTGTTCATCGACAGCCTTCTGCTCCTTCGAGAGCCGCTGCTCGGCTTCGTCCAGCAGAAGCTGGCCGAGGGCCCAGCTGTTGATATATCTCTCCGCCATCATAATGCTGTCCTGGGGAGAGACTCCGGCGGGAATGACCTTGCCGAGGTCGCTCCGGTAAAGGACGTGTTTGCCTACCGTTGCCACGCGGCCGTCACGGATGTTGTGGAACATCCTGTCGACGGTCTCGCACGAACAGACGACGGCAAGCAGCAGTATGATGGACAGGAGCCGCTTCATCTATCGGGAATAGTTGGGAGCCTCGCGGGTGATGGCCACGTCGTGAGGATGGCTTTCGACCATTCCGGCAGCCGTTATCTTGACGAATTTGGCCTTGCGGAGGGTCGCCAGGTCGGGAGCGCCGCAGTAACCCATACCGGCGCGCAGACCGCCTGCAAGCTGATAGACGACCTCTGCGAGAGAGCCCTTGTAAGGCACCTGGGCCACGATACCTTCGGGAACGAGCTTCTTGATATCCTCTTCCATATCCTGGAAGTAGCGGTCCTTGGAGCCCTTCTGCATAGCCTCGAGGGAGCCCATTCCGCGGTAGGATTTAAACTTCCTGCCGTTGAGGATGATGGCCTCTCCGGGAGCCTCTTCGACTCCGGCGAAGAGCGATCCGGCCATAATGGTCGACGCTCCGGCGGCAAGGGCCTTGACGATGTCGCCCGAATAGCGGATTCCGCCGTCGGCGATGACGGGGATTCCGGTACCCTCGAGGGCCTTGGAGACATTCAGGACGGCTGTGAGCTGGGGAACGCCGATTCCGGCGATGATGCGGGTCGTGCATATCGAACCGGGGCCGATACCCACCTTGACGGCATCGACTCCGCACTCCTTGAGGGCGATGGCGGCCTCGGCGGTGGCGATGTTGCCGGCTACTATCTGCATCGCGGGGAATGCCGCGCGAATTTTCTTAATGGTCTCGAGGACGCCTACCGAGTGGCCGTGCGCGGTATCGAGGACGATGGCATCGACATCCACGCTGGCGAGCTTCTCGACATCCTGGAGGCTGTGGGAGTTGATTCCGACTGCAGCGCAGGCCAGAAGGCGGCCGCGGGAATCTTTGCTGGCTATGGGGTTGTTCTTGATCTTGGTTATGTCGCGATAGGTGATGAGGCCTACCAGACGGCCGTCGGAATCGACTACGGGAAGTTTTTCGATCTTGTTGCGGCTGAGCACGTCGGAGGCTTTGCGAAGGTCCGCCTCGGGACCGATGGTAACCAGGTTCTCGGTGGTCATGACCTCCTTGATGGGGGTATCGGGATTCTCCTGGAAGCGCAGGTCGCGGTTGGTGACGATACCTATCAGGCGTTTGGAGGAATCTACCACGGGGATGCCGCCGATGTGGTTGTCGTGCATCAGTTTGAGGACATCGCCGACGGTGGCGTCGTGGCCTATGGTGACGGGATCGTAGATCATTCCGTTCTCCGCCCTCTTGACCTTCCGCACGTGGTTCATCTGCTCATCGATGGGCATATTCTTGTGGATTACTCCTATGCCGCCTTCGCGGGCTATGGCGATCGCCAGGTTGGCGTCGGTGACGGTATCCATCGCTGCCGAGACGATGGGCAGCCGGAGAGGTATTTCGCGGGTGAACATTGTGCTGAGATCGACGTCGCGGGGCAGCACTTCACTTCTTGCAGGGATAAGGAGGACATCATCGTAGGTCAGCCCTTCCATAACGATTCTATCGGATTCCATTTAGCGCAAATTATATATAATTTGCAAAGATAATAAAAATCCGATGAAAGAGGCATCTTGCAGACGGAGACGACACTACCTCCTGAAAAGTGTGCGCCCCCGGCCCACGGGGAGGGGCCCGCAGACGGGCTTGATGACGGACAAAGCTTGCTTTGGCCGGCGTCAAGGCTGGCTGTGGGAGGGCCTTTTCAGGAGGGAGTGACGCGGAGTCGGAAAGATGCCTCTCCTATGCTATTCTTTAATACCAGTTGTGCGGACGCGCATCAGGGGACCGCGCTCCTTGACGACAGCCTCCTTGTAGGCCTTGCTCAGGCCCTTGTAGCCGGGAGTGACGGTAGTCCAGTCGCGGCCCTCGTAAGAGGTGAACGAACCGTCGTCGTTCTGCTTCTTGATATTGCCGTCGATGTACTTGACAAGCACATACTTGTCGAGCCTCTCCCACTTGTCGAAGAGGGCATCGGCCTCATTCACCGACCAGTTGGTCAGATACTTGACGGCCTTCCTGGGAGAACGGTTGTAAAGCTCGAGCGCCTTGGCGTCGGCCTCGGCCACCTTGGCCACCATCTCCTTCTCGTGGGCGGTAACAACCGCGTGGACCTCGTTGCCGGTGCTGTTGTAATGCAGATAGCAGAGCTGGGCGATACGGTTCACCATCCAGAACATCGAAGTCGGGGAGTACTCCTTGAGGCTGCCGTTACCGAAACGGTAGTGGTCCGAAATATCCTTCGAGCAGGCATAGACCGGAGTCAGCGGAGAGGTTCCCGCATCATCGACAGCGAACCAGAAAAGGCCGCCGACCTCGTCGGGCATCCAGCTGCGGGCCTGCGCCAGGAACCAGAAACCGGTCTGCTGCACTGCGGTTGCGCGCTCGTTGGCATACTTGACGCCGTCCACCGTCCAGTCGGCATCCCTCCAGCGGTAAGGCGACTCGTGAGGGCCGGCGGAGATACCCACGCGCATATCGAACATAGTGCCCTCATAGTGGTCGCGCATCGCCTCCGCGAGCTCCTGAACGGTAATCTTGTGCTTGGGCTTGACACAGAGGGGAAGACGGTTCGAGGTATTCTCGGCGGTCACGTAATCGATATACTTGCCCATATCCTCCACGCCGAAGCGGTTGAAGAAACTCCAGACGCGCAGATCGCACGAACGCATATAGCTCGCCTTGGTGAGGGGGCAGTAGGTATCGGCGAAGCTGAAATCCTCGTCGGAGCCCTCGTACCAGCCGTTGCGGCGGGCCTCATCCACAACGTCCTTGGAGTAAAGCCAGTTCTCGGGATCGTTGAAGTTTATCTTCGTGATGCGGGCGTTGTTGGCATGGGCGCAGATATAGCCGTCGGGAATGCGGGCGGCGACATAGACGATACCCTTGTTGGTATTGACTCCGTTGGCGTCATAATGGGGCTTGCGGGGGAAGATATCCATTATCCAGGCCTCGTTCTTGTCGGCGATCGAAAGGCTCTCGCCGGTCTGGCAATAGCCGTATTTGTCGGTGATCTCGGCAAAGAGCAGGATAGCCTCGCGGGCCGTGGTGCAGCGCTGGAGGCAGATGTTCATCATCGAACCATAGTCGATGATGGCGGTCGTATCCATCTCCACCTTGCGGCCGTCGTATGTAGTCTCGCCGAGGATGAGCTGATGCTCGTTCATATTGCCGATGACATTATAGGTGTGCGGAGCCTCGGGAATATCGCCGTGATAGTAGAAAGGTCCCCTGAAATCGGAACCCCACTGGATGATTTTGCGCATCGCGCCGGGCTTGTGGTCGGCGGCGACGGTATAGGCAAGACAGCCGTAGCGTGTATGGGAGTCGGCAGCATCGGTCACCATCACGGAGCCGTCGGCCGAGGCCCCCTTGGTGACGATCAGATTGGTGCAGGCGAAGCCGTAAGTTGCGGCAAAGAGCAGGATTGCGGAAACCAGGATCTTTTTCATAGTGTCGTCTTTAAACAAAGTAAGGCGCCGAAGCGCCTATAAATTCTAGTGAATGATGGGTTCTTTCGGCCCAGGTTTTAGCAGCACTCTATGGTACTACTTCTGAACATTCTGAGAAATGTAGTCAACTGCGTCCTTAACGGTTGAGATTTTCTCTGCGACATCATCGGGAATGGTGATTCCGAAAACGTTCTCGAATTCCATGATGAGCTCAACAGTGTCAAGGGAATCTGCACCGAGATCATTGGTAAAGCTTGCAGACTCAATGACTTCGCTTTCATCTACGCCAAGTTTGTCGACGATGATAGCCTTAACTTTTGAAGTAATGTCTTCCATATCGGTTTGGTTTAAAAGTTTCTAAATAATCGCCCGTCTTTGGACAGGCACAAATGCAAAGGTACTCATTTTCCGGCTGCTTCCAAAATTTTTCACTCCGTCCAGCCCCTGAAGCCTTCGGGGAGGGTTTTCCTTTTTTCGGAAAACCGGCAGCCGCGGCTTTCCGATTTGCGTAATCGACCTTTTGACTCCGCAACAAAAATAAAGTTTAATCTCCTTTTATAAAAATGACGTAAAACCGGTTCCGCCCTTTTAAGCAAAATGCGGACCAAATGCGGAAAATCCTGTTTTCACCTGCCCGGAAAGCCGGCAAAAAGCAGGCTTGTCAAGACTTTTCAAAAAGAGCCAAAACGGCTTTTCAGAGCTGTACAAAGCCGATTTTTGTGTCATACATTTGCCGTCACAAAAACCTGCGGAATGAAAAACGTCATCACCATCGCACTGCTTCTGGCCTGCTCTCTCCTGAGCGCGGAGGCGCAAAGAGTATCGGTATCCTCGAACCTGGCCGATCCGCTCCTGCTGGGAACCCTGAACACGGGAGCCGAATATGGATTCAACGGACACTGGGCCGCCGAGGCCGGATTCCGGTACAACAACTGGAACTTCAGGTGCGACTGCGACAAGGCCGCCTTCCAGGACCGGAGGCGGACCTTCTACGCCGGCCCCAGGTACTGGACGCGCGATACCTGCGCAGGCCTGTGGGTGGGGATGCGCCTCCAGGTGGAGGAATACAACCGGGGAGGACTCTTCGGCAACCCGCGCACCGAAGAGGGAGATGCCATCGGGATGGCCCTCGGCCTGGGCTTTTCGCACCGGTTCAACCGAAGGCTGAGAATGGATGCCGGCGCCTTTATATGGGCAGGCGGAACCACCTACAGCCTCTATGCCGCGCCCCGCTGCGGCAGGTGTCTCGTGAAGAAGGGACGCAAGGGATTCCTCAGATACGACAGCGCCGTCATAGCGCTCTCCTACACGCTCTGGGAATCCGAAAAGAGAGAGAAATGACACTTAACCCACTTTTTAAAACCAAACACAAATGAAAAGAATCAAATTTCTGACAAGCGTCCTGGCCGCTGCAGCGCTGCTGGCGGCATGCGACAACTCCCAGCTCGGCACCCAGCAGGGTGACGGGGGATCGATCCGTATCTCTTTCAATGTACCCGAGGCCACCAGGGCCGCGGCGCAGGGCAACGAGGCAGTGGTCTCCGACATCCAGGTACTGCTGTTCGACGGATCTGACAACCTCTACAAGTACTATGCGTTCAACTCCTCCGAGGTGACCGCGAAGAACGCCACCATCAGCAATGTGCTCAACGGCACATACACCGCTTACGTAGTGGCGAACGGACCCGACCTCAGCGAGTACAATACCAAAACCGCGTTCCTCAACTCCGGAATCGACCTTGAGGAGTTCAACGACCCGGCATCCGGCTTCATTATGGAAGGCTCCTCGGAGGTTTCGGTAAACGGCAGCGGAGTCACCGACCTCAGCGTGGCAATCTCCCGCTACGTCTCCAGGGTGGTGCTCAGGAAGGTCACCAACAATCTCCCCGTATCATACGGCAGCCTCACAATCGAAAGGGCGTTCCTGAGCAACGCCGTCAACGTGCAGAACATCGGCGGCACGCTCGAGCCCGGCAGCGACCCTGCCCACTGGTACAACAAGGAGGGACGCAAGGACGAACCCACCCGCGACGCCTCCCATATCATCGACGGATCCACCTACACGGCATCGTTCCCGGGCCTGACCTATGCGGCCATGGACCAGAGCCTGGCCAAAGGCACCGCCTGGAGCGGCAGCAAATATTTCTACGCTTATCCCAACAGTGCCTCCACCGAACCTGACGGCTTCAAGGAGCCTTTCGCAGCACAGAAGAGCGTACTGGTAATCGTAGGATCGTTCGGAGGCCGCACATATTACTATCCCGTAGTGCTCAGGAACGGACTCGCGCGCAACACTTCGTACGAAGTCGAGGCCACCGTCACCGGAGCCGGCAGCGACGACCCCAACAAGCCTGTCACATCAGGTTCTCTGAGCGTGACCGTCACCGTCAACGACTGGCTGGACGGCACCTCATATACAGAAACTTTCTAACCACATCATATCTCACTTTCACACAATCCAAACCGGCCCGATATGGAAAAGGGAACCCATCAAAATGACAGAGGTCCAAGAAGACACCCTTCATTACTATTCACGATCATTGCTTTCGCACTTATTTCTTGCTCTGTCAAGGAGATGAGGGAATCGTGCCCGTGCCGGGTCGGTCTGGATTATTCCCTGCTGCTGCAGCAAGCCTCGCCCGGAGAGATGATCATAACTACGATATCCGACGCCGGCGGCAAGATGCGGTGGCAGGGAGAATTCCTGGCTGACACCTGTCCCGTCCGGTCCGGGATACTGCTGGCCAAAGGGCAATATACGGCCTCCTCCCTCCTCTTCGGCGGGGACAGGAACTGGAGCGTTGACGAAAACGAAATCAAACTCAGGGAGGGAGCTGAGGCCGATTCCCTCTTCGGCGAAGCCGCCCCGCTCGATGCCCGGGGCGAAGAGGCGGAATCCGTTCCGGCGGCACTGAAGCAGTTCGCCACCCTCTTCATCCGCTTCGGGAGCCCCGTCAGCGGCCTCGAGGTGGAGGTGGGGCTCAACTCCTCTTCGATCGCGAGCCGCGACCTCTCCGCCGCCCCCGGTCCGATGGCAATCAGGCGCACCGTTTCGGGAGAGATGGCATCATTCAGGCTGCCCAGGCAGTGCGACACGGATATAAGCGTCGCCTTCAACGACAAGGCTGACGGGCGGCCCCTCGCCGCACTGGACCTCTCGCCCCTGCTGCAGAAGAGAGGATACGATTTCAAGGCGCCGGAGCTCTCCGACATATTCCTGGACGTGGATTTCGAAGCGAGGAAGGCGACGATCGAAGTGGAGGGGTGGAAAGAATCATTCATCATTGTGACTTTTTGAAACAGGATATGAAAACCGGAACATTACGGAAAATCGCCGCCGCACTTCTCCCGGCGGCTTGCTTTCTTGCATTATGCGGATGCAGCGACACCTGGAGAAACCCCGGAAAGGGAAAAGAAAAGACATCCTTGCACATATTCATAGAGCGGGAAGACGACCGCACGCGGAGTTCCTTCAGCGTGGATGAATCGCTGCTGCCGGACAATATCCTGGTGCTGTTCTACAATCCCGACGGTTCGCTGGCATTCCATTGCGAACCAAACCTGGCAGGGCACAGGGAGGGCACCTGCCAAATCGAGGACGTCCCCGTCGGAAAGGATTATCTGATATATGCCATTGCCGGCGTGGATTATGGCCGGGAAAATATCGCCGCCCTGTTCGGAAGCGTCACCGCCGCCGGCAACTTCATTCTCCGGAAGGAGTATCTCCGGGAGTGCGGAACCATACCCTATTCCTATGTTCCGGAAGGGCCCGCCTTCGTAGAGGACGGCGGGCAGTATGAGGTTCCGCTCAGGAGGATACTCGCTAAATACAACTTCACGCTGGACAAGAGCGCCATGGCAGGCGAGTTCACAGCGACCTCCCTGACCGTCCGGCAGTCGCCGGATTATACCAAGCCGCTGATCGCGGAGAATGCCGCGACCTCCCCCGCGGCCCTCTCTGACGGGGATTCGGCCACGGATGCGGAAATCGTCACCCTCAACGAGGGCGGGACTGTCTCCTGTTACCTGCTTGAGAACCGCTTCGGAAACGCCTGCCCCGGCAACGACGACCCGTGGGGAAAAGTCCCTGAGCGGATGGAGCGGGGAGTCGCCAGCCTTGCCACCTATGTAGAGATCTGCGGCAACTATGAGGGAGACAATATCTCCATCTCGGGCCTCAGATACCGCTTCTTCCTGGGAGAGGATGCCGTCGGCAACTGCGATGTCGTCCGCAATACGGTAAGGACCGTAACCCTCTCCCTCACAGACGAGAACACAGTGCTGAAGGAGAGCTGGAAGGTGGTCCGCGGAAGCGTGGAGGACAGCCGCAGCCTCGCCTTCGACCGCGATACGGTCAAAGTATTCCCCTACCCTACGCGCATTGACACGGCTTTTTTCGACTTCTCCCCGGCCAATCTAGGAATCCGCGTGGCCATCGACTCCTCGCAGTCAGGATCATACCCGTTCAGCGTGGAGATGAGGGGCAATATGCTGCTCATACGCAGTGAGAAGTTCATCCCGCAGGAGAGGACCACGACCATTTTCCCCGTAATCCTGACCACGAGGGACAACACGCGCAGGGACACCCTCAATGTGGCCTACTACTCTCTCGACGAGATATCCCCATACATTCCCTTTTATCTCTACGCAAACTTCAGCGGACGCGCCCGCAACGAATGGGGGAGCGACGTGGTCCTCTACAAAGAGACGGCCAGGAACCGTTTCTACAACGGCTTCTGCTTCAAGGTCGATCTGGACTACAACGGCGTTATAAAATCCTGCTGGTACAATCCGATGGAATCCGACAGGGACACAGTTTACGAAACAGGACTGGTGCTGGAATCCTCCGACAGCGGGATCATCTCCACAAGCCTCTCTGCCACCAACCCGACCCTGTGGTATCTCACCGCGAACGGCTTCGGAACGGCGCGCATAACCGCCTCCTATACAATGGGCGGCACTGTCGAAAGCAGTTTCAGGGACATTCAGTCGCATATCCTCAACGCAAGCCTGCAGGCCGCCTCCACTGTCGGACGGGGAGAATCGTGCAATCCGACGGTAAGGCTCTTCAATGAATCAGGAGAGGAAATCTATCCCCATCCCGGGGAGATCCACCTCAAATCATCAGACACCGGAATCCTCACCGATGCCGGGCAGGGGGTCAACAACGGAACAGCCACCCTCAGCCTGAGATATGGGGCCGCATACCCTTACAACACAGTCACCGACAGCAAGGAGATAATGGTTTCGGGAGCTGTCAACACCTACGAGTTATATATCGTTCCGGGAAGCCAGCAGACAATCTATTCAGGCGAATCCTGCAAGGACACCGCAAGGATAAGGCATTGGCTGGACGGTGAGCTGGTTTCCGACGAGGAGGCTTTCGGAATCTGGAGCATAAGCGACCGGACCCTCGCCTCGATCGACTCCGAATACGGCGAGAGCGTCACCGTAACTGGAAAAGCGGGCTCCGCAACGCCGCTCGTCCTTTCGGTGCGGCACTACTGCGAAGACGGCAATGTTTACCAGGCGCAGAAGAATATCTTCATAATGCAGAGGGAGTTTTTCACCGACAGGGAGCGTCTCGAATGGAACCACGCGCAATACGGCGAGCAGGATGCCCTCACGGTCAATGTAACGGCCACGGCCTCGCTCGGATGGAACGTCGCTATCAGCGGAGCTGATGCCGCCTGCTTCTCCTTCTCGCCCGCTTCGGGAACCGGTTCGCAGGCCATTACGGTCTTCCCCGTTTCGGCCAACGAGAGCCGGGAGGCGGACCGCCACGCACAGCTGACCCTCTCGGCAGAGGGGCTGGGGAGCCGGATCGTGGAGCTCCTACAGCTGAGGGATACCACTACCATAACGCCGGGGCCCGGGCCCGGACCCGGTCCAGACCCTGATCCAGACCCTGATCCAGATCCCGATCCCGTGGTGCACGATACCACCTATATCCTCAGCGTAACGCCGGCGGATCCACCCGCGATATCGCATCACGGCTCGGTTCAGCTGGAGGCCTGGCTCAGGATGCTGGTGGACGGCACCGCAGTGGGCTCCGCGCAGAATGTCACTTCCGCCGCCCTCTGGAGTTCATCCAACACATCGGCGGCCACGGTCAGCGACGGAACCGTACGGGGATGCAACTTCTCGTCAGGAGAGGCGACCACTATAATCATAGCCTCTTACAACGGCATTACAAGCAATGAGGTGGAGGTAACCGTAGGCGGGATTGTCATAACCCGGTACCTTGAGCTCCGGCCTTCGCTGCCGCAGAGCATAACTTCGGGGGGAAGTATCAGCTATACGCTGCTGCTGCACACCGTGACCGGCGGAGTCGACGACGGAGGGACAGATGTCACGGCTACGGCTTCGTGGAGCTCTTCGAACAGCGCCGCGGCCACTGTCGCAGCCGGAACCGCAACGGGCTGCAACACCTCCACAGAGGCAGCCTCAACCACCATTACCGCAGTTTACGAGGGAATGGAGATATCCGCCTCCCTCACCGTCGAGGGCGTGCCGGTAATCGTCCACACCTTGGAGATATCGACCCCGCAGAGCTCCTATTATCTCAATTCGGAGGCTCTCGGACAGGATATAACCGTACTTTACGACGGAGTGGCGGTTTCCGATCCTTCCGCCATCTCCTGGAACATTTCCCAATCCTCGGTCATTGACGGCATAAACGGCTTCCAGCCGCACCTGGTCGGGCTCGGAACCTGCACCGTCAGCGCCTCATACGGCGGAGTGATATCCAACAGCATAACCTTCACGGTGGGAAGCCTCATCACCAAAGTCAGGCTGGAGATAACCTCCCTGACCATATCCGACGGTAACAACACCGAGACCTTCACGGTTTACTTCCCGCCGAGGGTCTTCACCCCGGGAGATTCCGAATACCTCAACGGAGAATCGTCGCAGTGGTGCGGCATTGCCGGAGGCACATATTCCGATACCGACGTGAGCATAACGGTGAATTTGTATATCACCACCGTCAACACCCCGGAAGCCCTCGCCTCCACCAAAACATTCACCTTCGGGGCGATGCGGGGCGACGTGATCCCCATCACGGAAGAGGACTGGCCGGAACTGATAAACAGCGTATTCTTCAACTTCAGCGCTGTCATCAATATCGACTGACACACAAAAAGGGGTCTCCCGCTGAGGAGACCCCTATTGATATATCGAAGCCGGGGCTATTCGCGATAGAGTCCCTCGCGGGAGAGCAGATGGTCGAGATTGGCGAGGCCGTAGAGGGTCACCGCCTCAACAATCGCCGAATGCTCCATATACTCGGGAATGAGTTTGTTGAAGATATCACGCTCTGTGTGCCAAATTTCGCCATACTGGAAGTTGTATCCCTTGGGATCCGTCTCGCGGAACGAGATGGTGGGAACTCCGTTGAGGGCGAAGTATGCGTGGTCGCTGCCGCCGGCACGGGTCGGACGGGGCTGGGGAGGGCCTTTGCGCTTGTTGACGGTGAAGGGGAACTCGGGATTGAGGTTCTCCAGAGGCTTGCAGATTGACACATAGTCGTCGTACATCGCCTCGGGGACGTTGACGCTGGTAGCCACCAGCGGGCCGCCGTCGCGGTTGATGTAGTTGGATATCTTGTCGAGCGGAACGGTCTTGTTCTCCACGAAATAACGGGATCCCACCAGACCCATCTCCTCGGCGGTCCAGATGCAGAAGAGGATGGTACGCTTGGGCTTCGCACCCGCGGCTGCCAGGAGGCGGGCGGCCTCCATCGTTACGGAGGTGCCGTTGCCGTCATCCACCGCGCCTGTTCCGGCATCGTAGGAGTCGAGGTGGCCGCCGGCCATCACATACTCCTTGGGATACTTCGTGCCGCGCATTATTCCTATTATATTGTGATTCTTGACCGGGCCGCGGTAGAAGTGGTTGCGGATGTCGAACTCCAGCTGGAAGATATCCTTGCGGAGCACCTTGTCGTAGATCACCTTGAACTGCGCCTCGTCGAGCAGGATATCGCAGACGCGGGGCAGTGTCTCAATGGTGATGTTCTTGTAGTTGATGCGGTCGGACATCACCTTGATGGGCACCTTGGCGCTGCGGATGAAGCCCAGCACACCCGCCTCCACCATCTCGCGGTAGAAGGGTGCGGTCACTTTCTCCATCTTGAGCATAGGCTTCGGAGCGTCGGGATGCTCGTTGTTGTAGGCGCGGATCTCCATATTCTTGCGGGCGGTCTCCTCATTCTTGGCTATCGCGGCGGTGCGGACGCTGTCGGCCTTCGGCGACCAGTCGATGGCGAAGGCATCCGATTCGGCCTCGAGCAGCACCCAGGCTCCCTTAAGGGCACCTTTCATGCGCTCGAACTCAGCCCTCGTCTTGGGCTCTATCATAACGTGGCCGGCCTGCTTTCCGCGGGTCGGTGCGGTATAGGAAGGGGTGCCGAAATGGAGCTCCATCCCGTCCTCGCTGAGCATCCTGCCCCACCAGGGACCGCGGTTGAAACCCACAGGGGCCTCGGTAGCCTCCTGCACCAGGACTTCGAGCCCCCAGGACTCGAACTGCTCCTTGACCCAGGCCTCAGCCTCGGTAAGGGCGGCGGAACCCACGTGGCGGCCGCCGATGACATTCGCCAGGAAGTCGGCGTGCTCCATCGTGCGGTTGTCCGTCTGACCGATTTCGATGATTTTCTTGACTGTCTTGTCCTGCGCGAACGAACCTGCAGGAATGCCGATGACCAGAATGGCCACCAATGCGAGAATGGAATGTCTTTTCATAACGGGAAAGGTTGAAAAATGCCGACAATAAAGTTAGGCATAATACTTCATCCGACAAAATTATATCTGCTGTAAAAAAGAACGGGACGGGTGTTGTGCCCGTCCCGTTTCCGGTATTCTAAGAATTATGGTTCATCCGTCAAATGCAAAGATATTCCAAAGAGAATGGCGTGGAGGATAGATACCTGACAATCAATAATATGCTGCAATCAACCTCATTCTTTTTAATGGGGTTGATAGTAGCATTTTACTGTAACACAGAGCGTTAGCCTCCACGGCCCTTGAATGTTATTGCTTTACGCACGCATAGTAAATGCTTACGCGGGAGTTCTGGGGCCTCGACTTCGGCTTCACCGTTGTTTTACGCGCGCATACGTAAATGCTTACGGCGCAGAAAGCTCGCCATCCATAAAAACGGCTTGTTTTATGGACGGGAAGATGATTTCATGCGCGCCGTCCATAAATTTGAGCCTTTTTATGGATGGGCCATCATCTTCCGGTTTCTGTGGATCAAAGCACATATAATACAAATCGACATTTGCCGGCAGGCGGTTGCCATTCCTTGCCGCCCGTGCGAAGCACGCGGGGGGTTTAGGGGGGCAGAGCCCCCGTAGGAGCGGGTGCCCACAGGGCACGAAAAAAGCGGCTTGATAGCCGCCCGTGCGAAGCACGCGGGGGTGCGGGGGTTTGACCCCCGTTGAAACGGGTGCCCACAGGGCACAAAAATAGCGGCGAGATGCCGCTATTTTTGTGCCCGGGACGGGAATCGAACCCGTAAGGCCATTTCTGGCCACGGGATTTTAAGTCCCGCGTGTCTACCAATTTCACCACCCGGGCAAAAGAAGGTACTGCCGTTGGAGGGCAGTACCTTCATAATGGGTGTGATTCAGATCGTCAGATTACTTTCCGAAGTACTTCTGATTGATCTTCTGCTCCTTGAGCTCCTGTGCGTTCTGAGCTGCCACGGAGAGGCTCTTAGCCTTGTCGTAGCACTTCGCAGCGTTCTCGACATCGCCCTTGATGAGGTAGCAGCCACCGAGGTTGTTCATCACCTCTGCGGACTCGCCTGCCTTCTGGAAGCACTTGATAGCCTTGTCGATGTCGCCGGCCTCGATAGCCTTCTGGCCTGCGATTGCGTTGAGTTTCTCATCGTCAGGATAGAGGCTGAGAGCCTTCTCGAGTACTTCCTCGTCTGCGCCCGCAGCAACAAGGCCTGCGTACTCCTCTGCGTCGAGCTGCTCAGGATCGGCATTGTAGATAGCCTGGAGGGCATCCTTGTCCATCTTTGCGAGCTTGAAGAATACTTCGCAGTCTGCGAAACGGGAACGGGGATAGGTAGCGTCGAAGATAGCCTTGTAAGGCTTGCCTGCAGCGACCTTCTTGACAGCTGCCTCGCGCTTGTCGAGATCGGCGTTGTTTGCAACAGCCTCCTGGAGAGCTTCGCGGTTCTCAGCGACTACGGGCTCGGAGGTGGTGTTGATATAGTTGATAGCGTAATCCCAGAACTCGCCCTTGCCTTCGGTGGTGTAGATCTCGCTGTCGAAGTTGTACTTGTCAGCGATGATCTTCTTCAGGGTCTCGGCACGGCGGACGGAGAGGTTGTTGTTATAAGGAACGGTTGCCTCGGGGGATGCCCAGCCTTCGATGTTGATCTTGGTAACCTCGAAGTTCTCATTGTCCAGGGTATTGAGGATTGAGAGAGCCTGTGCATTCTCGAAGTATTCGTCAACACGCTTGGTTACGTTGACAGGATAGTAGATACGGGTCTTGAGGTGATGCTCGCCTGAAGCGTCAGCTGCGATGTCGACGAACTCGGGAGCGATGTCGAACGGGTTGTCGTAGTGGGGAACACCGCAGATCTCCTCCTCACCGGGATAAGGCTTGATGCAGTTGGGCGTGTAGGTTGCCCTCTGTGATGTGTAGGTGAACTTGGCGCCGTCCATCCATTCTTCCATAGGGATGGTGTAGCTGCTCTTGATGCGGAGGGTCTCGCCGTCCTTCATAGTGAAGACGCGGACGTTGTTGGGATCGCATACAGAGTAGATCTGATTTGCCAGCCACTTGTTCTGGATGCCGCGACGGCCGTTGCCGTTGACAACGAGAACCTCGAAGAGGTGCTTGCGGTCGCCGTTCTTGATGACGGGGGTAAGGATGAGGGACTCGCACTCATCGATGGCGCCGGGGTAGACAGTCGTCTCGTAACCGACTACGAGCTGGGTGTCATCTGCCGAGGGAACGAGGCTTACGACTTTAACCTCCACGTTGTCATTGCAAATCTTCCAGGGATTTGCGGAAACAGAGAATGTTGCGAGGAGTCCGAGGACTGCCGTTGCGAACAATTTACTCATTCTTTTCATTTTAATCTGATTTAAAAATATTTTAACATTTTGATTGTCACACAATTAGCCAAAATAGGCTGACTCCAAAGTTATGAAAAATTTTTGTAATAACACGCAATTACTCCAAATAAATGATAAATTTGCACACCAACCTATACTGACCAAATATGCTCCGTAAATTAAGAATCATTCTGGCCGCGTTCTTCTTCGCGGCACTGACGCTCCTGTTCCTCGACTTCACCGGAGCTCTCCACGCCTGGCTTGGATGGACGGCCAAAGTCCAGGCGCTCGAGGCCGTACTGGCGCTCAACGCGGTCGTCATCATCGGACTCGTGGTCGTCGTCCTGCTCTTCGGACGCGTCTATTGTTCCGTCATCTGCCCGCTGGGCATAACCCAGGACATCATCGCCTGGATCCACGGAAACCGGAAGAAGAACCGCTACTCATTCAAGAAAGCCAACAACTGGCTCCGCTACGGTTTCCTGGGCCTCTTTATCATATTGATGATACTCGGCCTCAACGCCATCGCCTGCCTTATCGCCCCCTACAGCGCGTACGGCAGGATAGCCACCGAACTGATGGCCCCCGTTTACGGCTGGTGCAACAATCTCTTCGCCGCCATCGCCCAGAGGGCTGGAAGCTACGCCTTCTACCCCACCGAGGTCTGGATGAAGAGCCTTCCCACCTTCATTGTGGCCGCGGTGACCTTCGTTCTGATATTCATCCTCGCCTGGAAGGGCGGCCGCACCTGGTGCAACTCCGTATGCCCGGTGGGCACCACCCTCGGCCTCCTTTCGAGGTTCTCCCTCTTCAAACCCGTTATCGACACCGAAAAGTGCAACGGCTGCACCCTCTGCTCGCGCAAGTGCAAGGCATCCTGCATCAACCCCGCCGAGCACAAGATAGATTACAGCCGCTGCGTTGTATGTATGGACTGCCTTGAGAACTGCCATCAGGGCGCAATATCGTATAAACCCGTATTCCTTATGAAATCCAAGAAAAAAGAGACCGCGGAGGTGGACAATTCCCGCCGCGGCTTCCTCGCTGCAGGAGCGATGCTGCTCTCCGCAGTGACCCTCAAGGCCCAGAAGGACAAGGTGAAGGCCGGCTCCGCGAAGCTCCAGAACAAGCTCGCACCCGCCCGCAAGACCCCTGTCAAACCCGCCGGCTCACAGAGCCTCAAGAACTTCTCCGACCACTGCGTGACCTGCCAGCTGTGCGTCACCAAGTGTCCCTACGGAGTGCTCAGGCCCTCATCCGACCCCGATACCCTGATGCAGCCCGAGATGTCGTTCGAAAACGGGTTCTGCCGCGTCAACTGCAACGTCTGCTCGACGGTATGCCCCGCAGGCGCCATCCTGCCGGTGAGCCTGGAGGAGAAATCTTCCATCCGCGTGGGCCACGCCGTGGTCATCGCCGAGAACTGCGTCGTCCGTACGGAGAATGTCTCCTGCGGCAACTGCGCGCGCCACTGCCCCGCAGGCGCCATCAAGATGGTGCCCCTCGAGGGAACCAAACTCCTGGTGCCCGCCGTCAACGCGGAGCGCTGCATCGGATGCGGCTCGTGCGAGTACCACTGCCCTTCGCGCCCCTACAGCGCCATCTACGTAGAAGGTAACGAAATCCACAGTCTTGCTTAAGGAGGAACGCCATTATGAAAAACAACGACAACAATATTTCCAGAAGGGAGTTCCTCAAGAAACTCGGAGGAAGCTCGCTCGCAGTCGCGACGGTCGCTACCGCCTGCTCCGCCAAAGGGTCAAAGGCCGTGGCCCAGAATGTCCAGGAACCCACCGGCGAGATGACATACCGCCAGGGTCCCCGCGGCGACAAAGTCTCCATCCTCGGATACGGCTGCATGAGGTGGCCCACCCGCAAGGAATCCGACGGCTCGGAGACCATCATCCAGGAAGAGGTCAACCGCCTCGTGGACTACGCCATCGAGCACGGCGTCAATTACTTCGACACGGCGCCCAAATATCTCCGCGGCAAGTCGGAGGAGGCAACGGCCATCGCCCTCCAGAGGCACGACCGCAGCGAGTACTACATCGCCACCAAGATGACCAACACCCGCGCCCCCTACGCAAGGCAGGAGGCCCTCGATATGTACAACGAGTCGTTCAAGAGGCTCAAGGTGGACTACATCGACTACTACCTTCTCCACACCATCTCGGGAGCGCGCAACGGCCTCAAGGGCTCTGAGATATTCCAGAAGCGCTTCCTCGACAACGGAATCCTCGAATTCCTGATGGGCGAGCGCGAGAAGGGCAAGATCCGCAACCTCGGATTCTCCTTCCACGGCGACCGCGAGGTCTTCGACTACCTTATGGAGATGCACGAAAAGGTCCACTGGGACTTCGTCCAGATCCAGATGAACTACATCGACTGGAACCAGGCCGAGGGCTTCGGCGGACGCAACACCAACGCCTCCTACCTCTACGCCGAACTCGACAAGCGCGAGATCCCGGTGGTGATAATGGAGCCCCTCCGCGGCGGCGCGCTGGCCAACCTCAACGAGAACTCCGCGAAGAAGCTCCTGGAGCGCGACCCCCAGTCGAGCATCGCGTCGTGGGCTTTCCGCTTCTGCGGCACATATCCCAGGGTCCTGACCGCGCTCAGCGGAATGACCTATATGGAGAACCTGGTGGACAACCTCCGCACCTACTCGCCCCTGAGGCCCCTCACCGAGGAGGAGCTCGCAATGCTCGAGGAGATCGCGGTGGATTATGTCAACTTCCCTCTGGTGCCCTGCACCGCCTGCCAGTACTGCATGCCGTGCCCCTTCGGACTCGACATCCCCGGCATCTTCGCGCACTACAACAAGTGCGTCAACGAGGGTAACGTCAAGAACGACACCCAGGATCCCGACTATCAGAAGGCCCGCCGCGCATTCCTGGTCGGATACGACAAGAGCGTGCCCAAGCTGGCCCAGGCCGACCACTGCATCGGATGCGGCAAATGCGTCCAGCAGTGCCCGCAGAACATCCCCATCCCCAGGCAGATGCGCCGTATCGACAAGTATGTCGAGAAGCTGCGTTCCGGCATAGAGGATTAAAGGGAACCTGACTCCCCCGATGGACGCTCAGGAGAAGAAATTCCTCGAAATGACGGGCAGGCCGGTTGAAAGACTGGTCTGCTCGTTTGCTGTGCCATCCATCGTCTGTATGCTCATAACGGGCATCTACAATCTGGCGGACACATTCTTCGTGGGGCAGATCGACACGCAGTCGGTGGCGGCCCTCGGTGTGGTGTTCCCCTATATGATGCTCATCCAGGCCGCGGCCTTCTTCTTCGGGCACGGAAGCGGCAATTACATCTCCCGCGCCCTCGGGGCCCGCAATACAGAGGGGGCCACGTCGATGGCCACCACGGGGCTCGTATCGGCGATGGCGGTCTCGGCCTGCATAGCGGCGCTGAGCTTCGCGTTCCGCAGGGGGATAATGACATTCCTGGGCTCCACCCCCACCATCCTGCCCTACGCGCTCGACTATTTCGACTATATCCTGCTGGGCACCCCCTTCATCACGGGATGCTTCGTCCTCAACAACCAGATGCGCCTGCAGGGCAACGCCACGATGTCGATGATAGGCATCCTCTCGGGCGCCGTGCTGAACATCATACTCGACCCGGTTTTCATCTTCACTCTCGGCCTGGGCGTGGGCGGGGCGGGAATGGCCACCGCCGTATCGCAGTTCATAGGGTTCTGCATCCTGCTGCGGCTCTCCTTCGCTAGGGGCGGGGTGGGAATCCGGCTGCGGACCTTCCGGCTCAACCGCACCGTTATCGAAGAGATCGGCGCCGGAGGCCTGCCATCCCTCTTCAGGCAGGGTTTCATGGCCATCGCAACCATCTGCCTCAACCAGTGCGCGGCCCGTTACGGCGACGCCTGCCTCGCCGCCTTCTCGGTGGTGGGACGGGTTATGGGATTCGTCTCGGCGGCGCTCATCGGATTCGGGCAGGGATTCCAGCCGGTGTGCGGGTTCAATTACGGCGCCGGGCTCTACGACAGGGTCCGCAAGGCACTGGTCTTCAGCATCAATGTCGCTACGGTCTATTGCACCGTATTCGCCCTTGCGGGGCTCTTCTTCGCCCCCTCGATAATCCGTCTTTTCAGGGCCACTGACCCCGAAGTCATAGCCATCGGCGCGAGGGCGCTCCGCTGGCAGTGCCTCTCCTACCCGCTGGTGGGATTCACCGTGCTTACCAATATGTATCTTCAGAACACCAGGCAGACCTGGCCCGCGGTGCTCGTGGCGCTGGCCCGGCAGGGCATATTCCTGATTCCCGCGGTGTACATCATGAGCGCCGTGGCGGGCATCGGCGGACTCGTGGCGGCCCAATCGCTCTCCGACCTGCTGGCCTTCCTGCTCTGCATCCCGCTTTGCAAGAGCGCCATCACCAGGATGAATGCCAAAAAAATTTCCGAAAACTGAATACAATGAGATTATAATTCTTACCTTTAACGGCAATTTTCAAAAAACTAAAGCAACTTTTAAAACACATACACTATGATTATTGGTATTCCCAAAGAGATCATGCACGACGAGGCTCGTGTAGCAGCAACGCCCGAGACTGTGGGCAAATTCGTTAAAGACGGTTTTGAAGTGCTCGTAGAGTGCCACGCCGGCGACGGCGCCCTCTACCACGATGAGGACTATATCCGCGAAGGCGCGAAGATGGTCGCCGATCCCCAGGAGATCTACGACCGCGCCGAGATGATCCTCAAGGTGAAGGAGCCCCTGATGAACGAGGCCAAGCAGAAGCACGAAGTGGATATGATGCACGAGGGCCAGATCCTCATCACCTTCATCCACCCCGCTTCCCCCGTCAACCACGAGATGGTCAAGCGCCTTGCTGCCAAGAAGGTTACCGCCATCACCCTCGACGGTATCCCCCGTATCTCCCGTGCCCAGAATATGGACGCCCTCACCTCTATGAGTACCTGCGCAGGTTATAAGGGTATCCTTATGGCTGCCAACATGCTCACCACTTTCGTTCCCTCGATGTTCACCGCTGTGGGCCAGATCAAGCCCGCCAAGGTAATGGTCATCGGTGTCGGTGTCGCCGGCCTCCAGGCCCTCGCTACCGCAAAGCGCCTCGGCGCCATCACCTACGCTGCCGACATCCGTCCCATGGCATCCGAGAACGCAGGTTCGCTCGGCGCCAAGGTCGTCGATACCAAGGTTCCCGCAGAGCTGGCCATCGCTGAGGGCGGTTATGCCAACCGTCTTCCCGCCGACGTCCTCATCCAGGAGCAGGAAGCCCTCAAGGAGACCATCCAGGATATGGATATCGTCTTCTGCTCGGCCCTCATCCCCGGAAAGGTCGCTCCTATCATCATCACCGAAGATATGGTCAAGGGAATGAAGAAGGGCTCGGTCATAGTGGATATCTCCATCGACCAGGGCGGTAACTGCGAGCTCACCCCCAAGGGCGGCATTGAGAAGAAGTACGGCGTTACCCTTATGGGCGTCAAGAATATCCCCGGCCTGCTGCCTACCAGCTCCACCTGGATGTTCTCCAACAACCTCTATAATCTCGTTTCGTTCCTGGTCAAGGACGGCAAGTTCAACCTCGACCGCAACGACGAGATCGTCCAGAAGACTCTTGTCTGCATAGACGGACAGCTCGTACATCAGGGTGCCCGCGAGGCAATGGGATTATGATCCATCCCCTGATACTGGTTTCGGTATTCATCGTCTGCTCAGTGCTCGGCTATTTCATCATCAGGAATGTGCCGAGCCTGTTGCATACGCCCCTGATGTCCGGAATGAACGCCCTCTCGGGCGTGACGATTGTCGGCGCCATCGCGGCCACCGGACTCGCCTTCCTGGCGGATAAAGGCGTCGTGGCGCAGATTGTCGGCTGCCTTGCCATCGTGCTGGCGGCCGTCAACGTATTCGGCGGCTTCGGTGTCACCCACCGTATGCTGATGATGTTCAACAAGAAGAAGAAATAAAGGGATGTCTGTACTTCAGATTCAGATTATAATCAGCGCAGTTACGGCGCTGCTGGTAATGGCGGGCATCTCGATGATGAGCAAGGTCAAGACGGCCGTGGCGGGCAATCTGCTCTCGGCCCTGGCGATGCTCATCGGCGTGGTCGCCACGCTTCTCTTCGCCGGTGTCGTCTCCGTCTGGACGGTCTATGCGGCTATCCTTGTCGGAGCCCTCATCGGAGGCACAATGGCCCGCAGGGTGCAGATGATCCAGATGCCGCAGACCGTGGCCCTCTTCAACGGCCTGGGCGGCGGCGCTTCGGCCCTCGTGGGAATCCTCTCCGCGCTGCGCATCGGATTCAGCAATGCACAGCTTGCAGCCATCGACGAGGGCGGATTCTGGCCCTTCGTACAATGCACGGCGCTCCTCGCGGTGGCCGTGGGTATGATTACCCTCGTGGGAAGCCTCGTGGCGGCAGGCAAGCTGCACCGCGTCCTTCCCCAGAAGCCCATCGTGTGGAAAGGTCACTCGGTGTGCACATTGATCTTCCTGGTGCTGACCGTATGCTTCGTCATAGCGGGCATATTCGTCGACAGCGGCGCTATGGGCGTCTGCCTGGCAGGCACCCTCGTCGCCGCCTCCCTCTTCGGCCTCTGGTTCTCCGTCCGCGTAGGCGGAGCCGATATGCCGATTACCATCTCGCTGCTCAACTCCCTCTCGGGAGTGGCGGGCTCCATCGCCGGTATGGCCATCAGCGACGTCTTCCTGGTGGCGGTGGGCGGCATTGTCGGAGCCTCCGGCCTGCTGCTGACGCAGATCATGTGCCGCGCCATGAACCGCAGCCTGATGAGCATTCTCCTCGGCGGAGGGAAGAAATCCGCACCCAAGCAATCATTAACCACCGATTCACAAAACGAAGCATTAGTCAAAAGAGTTATGGACTTAGAGAAAAAGATAAAAGAACTTGAGGAACTTGTAAAGAACCTCGAAGGCCGCGTTCAGACCCTTTCGGCCCAGGTTGACGCCGCTGAAGCCGGAAAGGATGCCGCAGCAGCCGCAAAGCCCGCCGCTGAAGGCCCCACCGCGGCAAGCGTGCTCTCCGCCGCCAAGGATGTCATCATCGTACCTGGTTACGGAATGGCCCTCGCGCAGGCACAGCATCAGGTACGCCAGCTGGCCGACAAGCTCGAGAGCCGCGGAGCGCGCGTGCGCTACGCAATCCACCCCGTCGCAGGCCGTATGCCGGGCCACATGAACGTGCTGCTGGCCGAGGCCGACGTCGATTACGAGAAGCTCTTCGAGATGGAAGCCATCAACGACGACTTCAAGAAGACCGACGCCGTGGTGGTCATCGGAGCCAACGACGTCCTCAACCCCGCCGCCCGCAATGCGGAAGGCACCCCGATCTACGGAATGCCGGTCCTCAACGTGGACGAGGCTCCCGAGGTGATCGTCTGCAACTTCGACCTCAAGCCGGGTTACGCCGGCGTCGAGAATCCGCTTTACAGCCGCGGCAAGGGTGTTTACCTCGAGCTCGGCGACGCCAAGGAGACTCTCGCGCGCCTGATAGCCGCCCTCGGCTAAACTTGGGTTTGGCATAATTTTTATTATATTTACGCCAGAATTATTTTAAACACAGACTATTATGAAATTGCTCAAACCCATTGTCGCTGCCGTTGCGGCACTCACGATCCTCTCATCCTGCTCGATGCTGAGCAAAACCGCATCGAACGCAACCACCAGCGGCTCCAATACCGGTACCGCACTGGCAGCCCTCTACAACATCTTCAAGACCACCGGCGGCATCGACCTCTCGAATCTGACCAACCTGATCAATCTCGGCCAGATCCTGGGCAACATCGGCGGACTCGGCAACGCTACCACATCCTTCACCGACCAGTTCTCCGAAGGCCTTATCAGCGGTTCGGCGAACCTCGTCAACAAAAACAATGTGGCAAGCGTCCTGAGCGGATTGAAGACACTGGCCAACATAGACACCTCGGCCATCACCGGCGCAGCCTCCGCTGCCGCTTCGGGAGCTCCCTCAACGCTGACCTCCTCCTCGGCCGGTGTCTCCACCACCCTCTCCTCGCTTACCAGCATTTTCAACGCGCTGCAGTAACCGCGCGCCCGCTGGAGGCTGCTGAAGGCTGCCAGAGGCTGCTAAAGGCCAAGCCACTGACAATCAGGTAACAACGCAATAGAGTAGGAGGAAAGCAAAAGTAGTGAGTTTTCCTCCTACTTTTGTTTTCCGACCTCTCACACCACCGTACGTGCCGTTCGGCATACGGCGGTTCCTTACACTCTGTGCAATTGAGCATAGTAGTCCATTAGGCAA
>JAFSXX010000039.1 GCA_017443845.1 Bacteroidales bacterium
GTTGCTGCGGATCCAGTCCAGCAGGACGCTCTTCTCGAAATAGATCAGTTTGCCCGCAGGCTTGTAGAACGGAATCCGGTTCTCGTGGGTCATCTTGTAGAGCGTGCTCTTGGCGATGCCCAGGAAACTGGCGGCTTCCTCAAGGTTCAGGACCTCCTTCGCGGAGTAGCAGAGGTTCTCCAGTGTCCGGACCCTCGACTGAAGGTCCGTGAACTTACGGTCGCCCTCATGGACGGCCTGCTTTTCTTGGTTTCGTTAACTTCTGACATATGCATTGTTTTTTAGAGTTTTCGTGTCTCATTTGTGCTGCAAAGATATGGAATAAACCTCTAAATAAACAAGCGTATAATGTTGGTGTACAGCGTGTTAGGCGCGACACGAAGACCACTTTTGCTGACACTTTAAAGGATGCGGCATGGCAAATCCAACTGAGCACTGACGGCAAATGAGTTGTACAATGAACACCCCGGAAACATGGCATCCTGTGCACCTATCGAAACAGGTAGTCAAGTGAGATTGAGGACGTGACGGAGACGCCGGTTGTACAATACCGGAGTGAATGACTCGGCAAAACGAATGGCAGACGGAGAGGTCTTGTATTGTACAATGTAACCCAAGGAAGATGGCAACTCAGGAAGAAGGCTTGCCATCATAATAAAGTGAAAAATTTTTACAACTTTTTTGTGCGAGGGTATCAGAGTACCCGATTTCGGGTGTTTTCTCGGTACTCTGACCCGGCGGAACGGGAGGCGTCAGGGCCGGGGAAGGGAGGAATCGTATCGGTCCTCTTGCTAATGAAGGAACTAATTGTTAACTTTGCAATTGAAGGATGCAGACGTGATATGAACGGGGCATCCGGACAGACGGCTCTTTGATTTGATAAATCTGATTCTTGTCCCGTTTTTGTCCCGTCGTTTTCCGGGCAAACGGAACGGAGCGCTGTAAGAAATTGATCTACATCTTGTTCCCTGCCACCCCTCTTCTTTCCAGGCAGGAATTGAAAAGATACGAAAAAACTGATTCTCTGCACTCTGCTTATCGCATCTTTCCTCTGCCCGGCGCTCGCGCAGGCTCCCGTCGCAGGCGACAAGGCCCCCGATTTCACCGCGAAGAAGATAGACGGCACCTCCTTTAAGCTCTCGTCGCTCAAAGGTACCTATGTGGTTCTCGATTTCTGGGGCAGCTGGTGCAAATGGTGCATCGTCGGAATGCCCGATATGAAAGAGGCTTACGCCAAGTACAAAGGCAAACTGGAGATAGTCGGCATCGCATGCCGCGACTCCGAGGAGAAGTGGCATGCGGCTACGGCGAAGTACGAACTGCCCTGGATCAGCGTCCTGAACCCCGCTGACAACGACCTTATCAAGCTTTACGGCATAAGGGGATTTCCCACGAAGATAGTGCTTTCGCCCAAGGGCGTCATCGAAAGGATATTCCTGGGCGAGGATCCGGAATTCTACACCTATCTGGATTCACTCCTCAAATAAATAGTCTTCGACTCTCCAGATCAGGGCTTTGGAGAGACTATAGTTACTATTCTCCTTTGAGAATATTATAGAGTTTTTCTACATCCACATAGCGGCGGACATGGTCGGCCAGGCGGTCGTATTGCTGCTCCTTGAAGGCGTGGTAATCGAATGCTTCGGCGCTTCCGGAGTGTTTTTCGGCGTGCGGGGCCAGCAGGAAATCCACGAAGGAGGGATTGTCCAGAATGCCGTGGATATAGGTTCCCATACACTTGGCATCCACCATAAAACCATCTTCAGTTCCGCCTGAAATGATGTTCAGCGGCGATGCCGCGGCATCTTCCGCGGGCGTCGTGGTGCCCATATGTATCTCGTATCCTTCCATCGGACCCGATATACCTTCCAGGCCCGGAGAGAGCGCAGCGGCGCCTTTCGAGAGGCGGAACTCCACCTGGCGGGTCACCTTCCCGGGCAGCATCTCGGTCACGGTCGGAAGCAGGGCGAGGCCCGGCATCGAGCCGATCTCGCCTTCGATATTGTGAGGGTCGAGGATCATCCTGCCCATCATCTGGTAGCCGCCGCAGATTCCGAGCACCGTGGCCCCCTCGCGGCGGGCCCGCAGGATGGCCTGCGCCACGCCGCCCCGACGCAGCCAATAGAGGTCGTCGAGGGTGCTCTTGCTGCCTGGCAGGATTACGATGTCGGCCTTCGAAATCTCGGCCGGATTGTCGCTGTAGAAGAGATGCACCCGCGGGTCGCGTTCCAGCGAGTCGAAGTCCGTGAAATTGCTGATATGGCGCAGCAGCACCACTGCGATATTGACTTTCCCGCGCTCGGCTGCCGCCGATTTGGCTGCAAGGGCCACCGAATCCTCTTCCTCGATGTGGATGTCCTTCACGTATGGCACCACTCCGAGCACCGGAACGCCGCAAAGCTCCTCGAGCATCTTCCGGCCCTCTTCGAAGAGGCGCATATCGCCACGGAACTTATTGATTATGATGCCCTTGATATATTTGCGTTCTTCGGGGGGAAGAAGCATGACCGAGCCATAGACGCTGGCAAAGACGCCGCCGCGGTCGATGTCGCCCACAAGTATGATATCGGCTCCGGCGTGAATGGCCATCGGCACGTTGACCAGGTCGGAGTCGCGCAGATTGATCTCGGCCAG
The DNA here is from genome assembly GCA_017443845.1 of Bacteroidales bacterium. Lineage (GTDB taxonomy): Bacteria > Bacteroidota > Bacteroidia > Bacteroidales > UBA932 > Cacconaster. The sequence continues at coordinate 2,635 of JAFSXX010000039.1, forward strand.
GGAACCGGCCCCCTCCATCACGATGGGGTTGTAGCGCGCTGCCAGGCGGTCGAAGGCCTCGCAGACGGCGCTGCGCAGTTCCTCGCGCCCCTCCTTGCGGAAATAGTCGTAAGCGTCGCGGTTGCCGACCGGCTTGCCGTTGAGCACCACCTGCGAGGTATGGTCGCTCTGCGGCTTGAGCAGCAGCGGGTTCATATCGGTATGGCAGGGGATTCCCGCGGCCTCGGCCTGCACTGCCTGTGCGCGGCCGATCTCCAGCCCTTCAGGGGTCGCGAACGAGTTGAGGGCCATATTCTGCGCCTTGAACGGAGCCGGACTGTAGCCGTCCTGCCGGAAAATGCGGCAGAAAGCCGTGGCTATGACGCTCTTGCCCACGTCGCTGCCGGTTCCGGCGAACATTACGGGATGGAGTTTCTCTTTCATTTCGCAGCCCGCTTGTAGGTAAATGCCTTCCAGCGCTCCTCCGGCCAGTTCTGGCGGGCCAGTTCGCATCGCGCCATCACAAAGAGCAGGTCCGAGAGGCGGTTTATGTATCTGAGAATCTCTTCGGGAAGGGGATCCTGCCGGTGAAGGGTCCACAGGCGGCGTTCTGCCCTGCGGCAGACCGCACGGGCGAGCTGCATCCTGGCTGCCAGGGGAGTCCCTCCGGGCAAGATGAAATGTACGCTCTCACCGGCCTCGGCCGTGAAGCGGTCGATCTGTGACTCGATATCGGGGATAAGGTTATCCGGCAGGGAATTGGGATTCTGTGCGCGTTTTGCCGACGGGGTGGCCACCAGGCTCATCAGGGCCATCAGGATCTGCTGGCACTCCTGGAGGGGGGCGTCGAATGATATGCCCTGCCCCGATTGTTCCGGCAGCATGCTGCGGATTATTCCGATATGGCAATTGAGCTCATCCAAAGCCCCGTTGGCCTCGATGCGGACATCGTCCTTGGCCACTCGCTCACCACCGTGGATGCCGGTCGTCCCGGCGTCTCCGGTGCGGGTATAAATGCGTTTCATCTGCAAATGATATCGTACAGACCACAAAGATAATCAAACTCCTCGAAATGGTGGCGGGGCGTGACTGTCTTCAATATACCTGGCAGATCCACTTCTCAAAAAATCGGTCTGCGACGGAATATAATTTGATGCGTCCTTCGTTTGTGAAAGTTATCAGCTGCGTATTGAGAAGATTGGCGACGGCATACTGGACTGAACTGGCAGATTTCAGGGCATGCTTCTTTACAAAAGCCGTCGAGGTGACTCCGCTGGCCTTACCTTCTTTTGCGATTGCGACCAGTGTCTCCTTTTGCTGGTAGCTCAGCTGGCTCATAATGTCGGCATAAGCCCTTTCCTTCTCGCGTATCGTATCGGAGACGATGCTGTCGATATCGCTTTGTTCCACGGTTTTTGAAGGATCGAGATATGCGAAAGCGTTATGTAGTATGTTATGGACATAATAAGTATGTCCGTCAAATAAGTCGTAGGCATATTCAGCAGCGTCTGGCAGTATGACACGGCCGAAGTTCCTGAACTGGCGGAGAGCAAAATCGACATAGGTGCCTTTGGGAATTTTGTCGAGATACATCTGCTGGGCGCTATTGTAAAACGGTTTTGCGGCGGAGTTGAACATATTCTCCAGGATGTGGCGGTTACTGCCTGCAAAAATGAACCTGCAGTTGTTCATCGACTGGATGTGGGAACGCAGCAGCGCTTCTACATTCTTTTCGGGGTAGCTCGCGATCTGCTGGAATTCGTCTATTGCAAATATGCACGGTTTGTCGGCATTCTCAAGATACCTGATAATCTCTTGAAGAGTGAGTTCGGGGGTGTGTATATCTCCGAGTTTCAGATTGAAAGCGGGCGCACCGGTAAAGGGATTGTAAGTAAAACATCCTGATATGGACCTGACTGTGGAGAGAAAGAAGTCAAGCGCTGTTTTTCCCTTCGGAACAAGGATATCGTATATCTCCTTGCTCAGGAACAGAACCATCTCATGAAGGCTGGTGGTGGGGAAGAGGTCCGTGTAGAATGTGTAATAATTCTCTTTGATGGCCGGCTGCGCGAAGACGTGCCTTATCAGTTGGGTTTTTCCCATTCTGCGCGGTGAAGTGAGCAGAATGTTGGCGTTATTCTCGAGAGTCTTGGTAATACGTACCGTTTCCCGCTCCCTGTCGCAGAAATACTCGTCCGGAACAATACCGTTGATATAAAAAGGATTCTCCATAAGATCTTTTTGCAAAAATAACGCTCTTTTTGCAATTATACAAATTCTATAATAGGATTTCTATAATTAGTGTGGGGCTTTGGCTCTGGAAGGGCAGAATGATGTATAGCTCAGGAACTTGCATCCGGGAATCGTATCTGTACACACTTGGACGGGTCTGCCTTTAAACGGTTCATTTTTGTTTGATTGGATGGATTGAATAAATCGGAACATTTTTTCCGGACCGGAGAAGATTTCTTATTGGGTTTATGTTCGATAGAGCCGGATTTTGTGCCCGATTCATTATATTTGCAGGGAAGAAAGGGACCGGGATCCGGCATTTGGGATCCGGATATCTTTTCGCTGAACAATAAATCTAACAGATATGACAATTCTAGAAGCAATCGAAGCCAGGCATTCAGTCCGCAAATATACTGCGCGTGCCATCGAACCTGAAATCGTCGCCACTCTGCGCGACTGTATCGACAAATGTAACTCAGAGGCGGGGTTGCATATCCAGCTGGTGACCGAAGAACCCGAGGCGTTCGCATCAGGCCTGCTCAAATACGGCGCTTTCTCCGGAGTGAGGAATTATCTGGTGATGGCAGGAAAGAAGGGGAGGGATGTTGAGGAAAAGATTGGCTATTACGGCGAGAAGATCGTCCTGCTTGCCCAGACCCTCGGGCTGAACAGTTGTTGGGTAGGGCTTACTTACAAGAAGATTCCCGGAGCATTCGCTTTGGCTGAAGGCGAGACTGTACATTGCGTCATTGCTCTCGGATACGGTGAGAATCAGGGCGTCCAGCATCCCCTCAAGCCGGTGGAAAAGTTCTATGAGCTGGCATCGGGGCAGGACGGCGTCGCTCCCCAATGGTTCCTCGACGGAATGAAGGCAGCAATGCTGGCCCCTACAGCTATCAATCAGCAGAAATTCAAATTCATCCTGCATCCCGATTCTACGGTCGAGGCCCGAGCGCTCTTCTCTTTCGCAGGCTATGCGGCTATGGACCTGGGCATCGTAAAGTGTCACTTCGAGGCCGGTGCGGGAGCCGATAATTTCAAGTGGCATCACTCCTCATAGACAGATGAATAAATCAGTTGTTCCCAAGTTGGCGTCGCTGTGCTGCGCCTTGCTTTGCGGAGTTCTGTTCGCCGCATCTGCCCAAAATCCGATAGTTCCGTATATCCCGGAAAGCGGGCTCCCAGATGTCGTAAAGTGCATTCCGCCGCCTCCGGAGGACCCGAGTCCCGAATTCGACAGGGATGTACTGCGATATGTATGGGGCAAGCAGCAGCGGGCCGATTCCCTTCGGCTGGCAATGGCTGTCCGGGATGCGATATGGGACCTCGATACGACCATCGCGATCCTGAGCGAGCCCTTCGGAATGGCCATATCGCCCGAGGATACTCCCCGCATATACGAGGTGCTCACCCGGGGCGTCACCACCATCGAAAACATCCGCTTCCGCCCCAAGGCGCACTATTTCCGCAAGCGTCCGTTCGCCTATTTTGCCGAGCCCTCGATTTTTCCGCAGGACGACGACTGGCTCGCCCTCGAAGGCTCTTATCCTTCAGGGCATACGATCCGTGCCTGGGCCTGTGCCCTGCTCATGGCCGAAATCAATCCTGAGGCCGCGGAAAAGATATATGCCCGCGCATGGCAGTCGGGCGAGAGTCGAGTCATCTCCGGGTGCCACTGGCAGAGCGACGTCGATGCCAGCCGTCCCGTGGCGAGCATAGGCTATGCCTGCCTCCAGACCTCGCCGCAATTCCGCGAGCAGATGGCCCTGGCGCAGGAGGAGTTCAGGCGGATGAGCTTCTGTGGGCAGTGGTAGCCGCACAGGCAGAGTCCACGACTGAGTATTAATGGCTTTTTGATTCCAAAGAGCCATTTTCATTATTTTTATTCTTATATTTGCAATGTCCTTCGGGACAGACATATTGTCAGCGATTATTTGTACCGCTCAAACTGAATCTGGACAATTCAATATTGAGGCGCGGCGCAAACAAATCGCTCACCTTGGCTATTCTCGGGCGTTTTTCCCTTCAATAGCAAAGTGTGAGCTGTTTTTTGACCGTACCTCAGGGCTTGTCCAGAGCCTAGTTTGGCGGAAGAAGAATGGTTCACACTTTTTGTGTGGGTCATAATAAAAAAGTGAATAAGCCCCGCCAAGGGCGCGCAGGCTGGAGCGGCTTCCGCTTCAGCCTGTTTGCTTCAAGGCGCAGGGACAAAGTTTCTGACTGATAGCTTCACAATTCCAGACAAGAAGGCGCAGGAAAAGTGTTTCGGATAGCCTTCTGCGGGCTTTTGTCTGCGCCTTCGCTTGCTCTGGGCATGGTAAGGCGCACGTCGTCCCCTTCAGAGTCGTTTCTTGCGGGGCTCGCCTGCGCCTTCTGATTTTTTGCGCGCCGTAAAGCGCACGTCGTCTCCCTCAGAGCCGTTTCTTGTGGGGCTCTCCTGCGCCTTTGGTCTCTCCTCGGATGGTAAGGCGCACGTCGTCTCCCTCAGAGTCGTTTCTCGCGGGGTTCGCCTGCGCCTTCGGTTTCTCTGCGCATGGTAAGGCGCACGTCGTCCCTTTCAGAGCCGTTTCTCGCGGGGCTCTCCTGCGCCTTGTGTTTCTCTGCGCATGGTAAGGCGCACGTCGTCCCCTTCAGAGCCGTTTCTTGTGAGGCTCGCCTGCTCCTTCTGATTCTTTGCGAGCGGTAAGGCGCACGTCATCCCCTTCAGAGTCGTTTCTTGCGGGGCTTGCCTGCGCCTTGTGTTTCTCTGCGCGCGGTAAGGCGCACGTCGTCCCCTTCAGAGCCGTTTCTCGCGGGGCTTGCCTGCGCCTTCTGATTCTTTGCGCGCGGTAAGGCGCACGTCATCCCCTTCAGAGCCGTTTCTTGTGAGGCTCGCCTGCGCCTTCTGGCTTTCGTGCCGTGGAGACACGTCTGTTGTGTTACTTGATATACTTGAAAATCTCTTCTTCAGGAAGCCTGACAAGAGTGGCAAGTTGCCGCTTCGAAAGCATGTGATCTTTTTTGAGCTGTTGGGCCAAAGCGAGTCTTTGCTTTGCGGTAAGCCTTCTCGTGTCATTTTCCCCAAACATTTCCTGGCAAACAACCTTGCATACTTCGATTGCTTCTTTATCCTCAAGCGCGATACCATTAGCGATAGCCAGTGCGTTGAGGACCTCCATATCCTTATTCTTTCCGGATGACATGAATGCCCTGAAGCAGTTGTGGGTCTGGTATATGCGTTCGAAGTGCGCTACATCGACATAATTACCCGGCAACAACAGTCCGTTGCAAACTGTCCAGTCTTGCTGGGGTATACGCCTTTTCGAATGAAGTATCCTGGCCTGCTCCCTGGCCGACAACTGCCCGATAGGGAATGGTTCCACATATCGGCCGTTACTGTCGAAACACCATATCGGAATATGATTCGCAGGCCTGAAGTACATTGAGCCAGTTCCCCATTTGTAATCGTAAGGCATAACGATCTTACCGTCCTTGGTTGGCTGGCTGATGACGTATGTACCTACGGTTTTGAGATAACTCTCACTGTCGACAGGAATTATGGACAGTTTGAAAACTACGCCGTCGGCTCCTCCCCGCGAGGTGACGATGTGTCTGAATATGATTATTTCACACAGAATCTTGAACCGCTGACATGATTCGTACGTTCCATAGCCGAGAACGTGCGGATGTGATTCTTCAAAAGAGAATGCCAGAACCGTAAAATCCGATAGAGCGGCAGCGATTCCGATTGCGTTGAATGTGGCATAATAGTCTGTGTCGCAAATAATAAGCCGGCGAGTCAGACGACCGTCGGCACAAAGATGAAAATATCCCTTCATAATCAAACTCCTCAGTCGTTATTTTCAGGATTCAAAGATAAGTTATTTGTTTCACTTCTACAATACTTTCGAGAAGGTTCTGAACGATGGTGCTGATGTCGCCTTTTCAGATACACACTTGTAAAGATATTTCTCGCCGTCGTGTCGGAAAACAAAGGCGCACACAACCGGCTTAGGGATGCTGTTCAGAGCGATTTTGGTGCGCCTTCTTGAAGTGGCAGAAGCCGAAGGCGCACACAACCAGCTTAAGACTGCTGTCCAGGGCAATTGTGCTGCGCCTTCTGCCTTGCCAGGCGGGGTAAGGCGCAGCGAAGTTGCGCGAAAGGGGCATTTCGCAGTGGTCACCTGCGCCTTCTGCCAGCGGCCTGGGGGGGAGACGATGCCTGGAAAGTCGTCCGAGGAGCGAAAGAACAAAATTCCTCGTTCAGAGGGTGGTTTCGGCGGGGGCTGCACATAGCCATTTCCAATAATTTGCGTAACTTCGCACTCAATATGAGCAAAGCGAAGATCATTGTTGCGGGAATCGGGCCCGGAAGTCCTCAGGATGTCACTCCGGCGGTTCTCGAGGCCGTCAGGCAGGCTGATGTCATTATCGGCTACAAGTACTATTTCCAGTTTGTCGAACCCTATCTCAGGACCGGGACGGAGTGCGTCGATACCGGGATGAAAAAGGAACGTGAGAGGGCTGAGGAGGCCTTCCGTTATGCGGAGTCGGGCAAAACCGTATGCGTGGTGAGTTCCGGCGACGCCGGAATCTATGGCATGGCACCCCTCATCTGGGAAATGAAACGGGAGCGCGGCGGAAGCGAAGATATTGAAATCGAGGTACTTCCGGGAATCAGTGCTTTCCAGAAGGCCGCGTCCCTGCTTGGGGCGCCTGTCGGACACGACTTCTGCGTAATCTCGCTTTCAGACCTGATGACCCCATGGGAGACCATCGAGCGTCGCATCGTCGCCGCGGCGATGGCCGATTTCGTCACCGCAGTCTATAATCCCAAAAGCAACGGCCGTTACTGGCAGCTCTACCGCCTGAAGGAGATATTCCTCAAGCACCGCAGCCCCGAGACCCCTGTGGGATTCGTGCGCCAGGCCGGCCGGGATGAGCAGCAGGTAAGCGTCACGACTCTGCAATCCTTTGATCCCGAGGAGGTTGATATGTTTACGGTCGTCATCATCGGCAATTCGCAGTCCTATCTCTATCAGGGCCGTTTTATCACCCCCCGCGGTTATTACCGCACGGCCGTCGCAACCCCCGTGACCCCCTCGACCCCCGAGAGCCGCTCAACCCCCGCGACCCCCGAAGTCTCCCCGGCCATCGGTCAGGAGATAATGATGGAGAGTTTCAGGACCATCGCCGGCGAACTCAGGCATCCCGATATCCCGATAGGCCTTAAATGGCCGCTGCTGCACGCCATCCATACCACCGCCGATTTTGATATGGAGAATATCCTCAAGGTCGATGAAGGTGCGGTTGAGAAACTCTATGAGGGCTTCGTGCAGAAGCGTATCGATACCATAATCACCGATGTCACGATGGCCGCCGCCGGAATCCGGAAAGGCGCCCTGCAGCGCCTCGGAGTGCAGGTGAAGTGCTACCTGTCGGATCCCAGGACCGCCGAAATGGCAAAGGAGAAGGGGATAACCCGCACCCAGGCCGGCATCCGTCTCGCGGCGGAGGAGCATCCCGGCGCCCTCTATGCCTTCGGAAACGCCCCTACGGCTCTGATGGAGCTCTGCGACCTTATCCGCAAGGGCAAGGCCTCTCCCGCAGGCATTATCGCCGCTCCGGTGGGTTTCGTGCACGTAAAGGAGAGCAAGCATATGGTGAAGCCTTTCACCAATATTCCCAAGATAATAGTCGAGGGCCGCAAGGGTGGCAGCAACTTAGCGGCAACTCTCGTAAATTCAATACTTTGTTTCAATGACGCCGAGGCGTTAAGACCGGGCCGCGATGTGTAAGAAGTTTACAGTCATCGGCCTGACGGACGGCCGCAAGCCCTTCTTCCCGCCGGAAGTGCTCGAAGCAATCGCAGCTGCGAGTGTCTTTTCGGGGGGCAGGCGCCATCACGAAATAGTGGAGCATCTCCTTCCGCTTGGCGCGCAGTGGATAGAGATTACCGTCCCCCTCGAGGCGGTATTCGAGCAGTACGCCGCACACCGCGAGGTGGTGGTTTTCGCCTCCGGCGACCCCCTTTTCTATGGCTTTGCGGGCACACTCAGGCGTCGGCTTCCGGAGGCTGAGATAAAAGTTTATCCGGCCCCCAATTCCCTCCAGATGCTTGCCCACAGGATGTGTCTGCCATACGAGCAGATGCGTTGCGTATCGCTTACCGGCCGCCCCTGGGATGCCTTCGACAAGGCTCTGATAACGGGTGAGATTCTCATAGGCGCCCTGACGGACCGCCATAAAACCCCTTCGATGATCGCATCGAGGATGCTCGAGTACGGTTATGACAATTACCGTATGACAGTGGGGGAGTCCCTCGGGAACGAGGCCGAGGAGCGGGTTCGAAGCCTCTCTCTTGCAGAGGCCTCCGAAACGGAATTCGCCTTTCCCAACTGTCTGATACTTGAGCGCCTGCGCGGGAATCCCCGCCCCTTCGGCATCCCCGAATCGGAGTTCGAGTTGCTCGACGGCCGCGCAAAGATGATAACCAAGATGCCGATCCGCCTTCTTACGCTCCAGGCCCTGGAGTTGAGGCGCCGTCATTCTTTCTGGGACATAGGCTTCTGCACCGGCTCCGTCTCTATCGAGGCTCGCCTTCAATTCCCTGATCTTCAGATAACTGCCTTTGAGGTGAGAGAAGCTGGCAGGCAATTGATGGAGGCCAATTCCCGACGTTTCGGCGCTCCCGGAATCAATGCGGTGATCGGCGATTTCATGACGGCCGGCCTGGATTCCCTCCCCGCGCCGGATGCCGTTTTCATAGGCGGCCACGGAGGGCGGCTGAAGGAGATGCTGCGCCGCATCGACGAGGTCCTGCTTCCAGGCGGCGCGATAGTCTTCAACAGCGTCAGCCCTGAGAGCAAAGCGCAGTTCGAGGAGGGCATAGAGGCCCTTGGGCGCCATATTACCGGCCGGACTCACGTGGCCATAGATGATTTCAATCCTATAGATATACTTCGTGCGGAATGAGCAATACTGTAATAATTCTTGTCTCGGAATCGTCGCTTCCGATGGCGCAGGCCCTGCAAAAAGAACTCTCTTCGCGGAACCGGATGGGCGAAGATTCGGTAACCATCTGCGCCAAAGATGAAAAACCGGGCTGTAAGGCCATCGGGCCCTATTCGGCCTATCTCAGGGAGCACTGGGGCGAGCTCGACGAAGTCATTTTCATCGGAGCGCTCGGGATATGCGTCAGGAGCATCTCCACGGCCCTTAAGAATAAATACCGCGACCCCGCCGTGGTCTGCATCGACAGCACCGGCCGTTTCGTGATTCCGGTGGTTTCGGGCCACATCGGAGGGGCCAATGACCTCGCACGCCGCATTTCCGGCATAGTGGGAGGGGAGGCCGTGGTCACCACGCAGAGCGACAACGAGGGACTCTGGGCCCTCGACACCCTCGCACAGCGTTTCGGATGGCGCACCGATGCCACGCCGCAGCAGATGCAGAAGGCCGTTTTCGCCTTCGTGGGGAAGCACCCGACGGCACTGCTCCTCGAAGTCAGGGACAAAGGCACGGCGGAGCTCGAGCGCACCCTTCCACCTCACGTCAAGTGCTTTACCCGTGCTGAAGATATCGATCCCAAGGCCTTCGAACTGCTCCTGGCCGTCACTCCGTTTATCCATACGGATCTTGCCGGAGCTCTTCCGTCCTTGTTTTTCCGTCCGGCCGTCCTGCACGTCGGAATAGGTTGCCGCCGCGATTGCGACGCGGAAGGAATTCCTGAGTATATTGACTCATATCTGCGCTCGCAATTCCTTGATCCCCTGTCGGTTGCATCTGTCGGGACGGTGGAGCTGAAAAAAGACGAGCCGCTGATGAAGGCAATGCTCGAAAAATGGCCCCAGGCCTCTTTTTCCGTCCATTCCGCCGCCGAACTCGATGCGGTGGAAGTCCCCAATCCTTCCGACAAAGCCTTCGAGGCGGCGGGTACCCACGGAGTAGCGGAGGCTGCCGCCATACTTGATGCCGCAGGAGGCCCGCTGCTGGTTGAGAAACAGAAGTGCAAACTGACTGATGGCAACGACTTTACATTCGCTCTTGCCCGCGATGCCTCCTCACTGCGCGGAGGCCATATCGAGATAGTGGGCGCGGGCCCGGGAGACCCCGAACTGGTGTCGGTCCGTGGCAAGCGTTTCCTGCAGGAGGCCGACCTGATTCTCTATGCGGGCAGCCTGGTGCCTGTCGAGCTCACCTGGTATGCCAAGCCCGGTGCCGTGGTGCGGAGTTCCGCGAGCCTCGATCTGGAGGAGCAGTTCGCCCTTATGAAGGAATTCTACGACCGCGGCCTGCTGGTGGTGCGTCTCCATACCGGCGACCCGTGCATCTATGGCGCCATCCAGGAGCAGATGGCTTTCTTCGACCGCTACGGAATGAGTTACCACATCACTCCCGGCATCTCCGCATTCCAGGCGGCTGCCGCCGCACTTCGCTCGCAATTTACTATTCCTGAGAAGGTTCAGACCATTATCCTCACCCGCGGGGAGGGCCGTACTCCCATGCCGGAGAAAGAGCAGCTCCATAAGCTGGCGCAGTCGCAGAGCACTATGTGCATCTACCTGAGCGCCGCGATAGCGGAGGAGGTTCAGGCCGAACTGCTTCAGGCCTATCCGCCCGAGACTCCTGTCGCAGCCTGCTACAAGCTGACCTGGAAGGAGGAACGGATCTATCGGGGGCAGCTCCGTGATCTGGCCAGGATAGTCAGGGAGAATAATCTTACCCTGACCACCCTGTTGGTGGTAGGCGAGGCCATCGATAACCGCAAGGGACTGTCGCGCCTCTATGCCCACGAATTCAAACACCTTTTCCGCCAATGATACTTATCCTCGGTGGCACTACGGAAGGGCGGATTGCGGTGCAGGTCGCCGATTCCGCCGGCTCCCCCTACTTTTACTCTACAAGAGGAGAGGGGCAGAGCATCGAGTGCCATAACGGGAGACATATAACCGGGGCGATGGATGCCGGGGCTATGGCCTCTTTCTGCGAGGAAAACGGCATCCGGCTGCTGGTGGACGCAGCCCATCCCTTTGCGGCGCTGCTGCATTCGACGGTGGCCGAAGTCTCTGACAGGCTGGGCATTCCGGCCGTGCGCCTCGAACGGATCTATCCTTCGGAAGAGGAACTCGACGGGGTGGTATGGTGCGACGGGTATGCCGATGCCATCACCCGCCTCGAATCGGCGGGGGTGGAGAAACTGCTGGCTCTGACGGGTGTCCAGACCATAGCTGCATTGAAGCCCTGGTGGGACCATCACGAATGCATCTTCCGTATCCTGAATCGCGAGGAGTCCTTAAAAATAGCTGAGGATCACGGAATTGACCGTTCGTCACTGGCTTTCTGGGACGAAGACAGCGACGCCGGAATCATACAAAAATACCATCCGCAGGCGATCCTGACCAAGGAAAGCGGCCGGACGGGAGGCTTTATGGAGAAGTACGAGGCGGCCCGCGGCGCGGGAATTCCCCTTTATGTGGTACGCCGCCCCACTTTGCCCGAAGGCTTCATAACGGTGACGGGCAAAAACGGCCTTCGAAAGGCGATAGAGCGCCTTGTACCGGGATTTTTCCCTCTCCGCAGCGGCTTCACGACGGGAGCCTGCGCGACGGCGGCCTCGAAGGCAGCCCTGCTGGCCCTCCTCGGCCGCCCAGTGGGAGACACAGTCAAGATAACGTTCCCGGACGGCGAATCTCTCGCCCTTCCCGTCGAATCGTATGAAATCAGTACCGGTTCGGCCTCCGCAACGGTCATCAAAGATGCCGGCGACGATCCGGACGTCACCAACGGCCGCGCCATAGTGGCGACAGTCGCCTTCAGCACCGGGCCCGGGATCCATTTCCTGCAGGGTGAGGGAGTCGGACGAGTAACCCTCCCCGGCCTGGGCCTGCCTGTCGGCGGCCCGGCTATCAACAAAGTTCCCCGCGAAATGATCACCCGCGAACTCTCGTCCATCTACGATGGGGGCCTTGATGTCACGATTTCAGTCCCGGGAGGGCGCGAGCTGGCCCAAAAGACATTCAACCCCAAACTGGGTGTCGTGGACGGCATCTCCATAATCGGTACCTCCGGAATCGTGATGCCTTTCTCCAGCGAGGCGTTCGTGGATGCCATACGCAAGGAGATGGAGGTGGCCGTGGCAATAGGCTGCAGCCACATAGTCATCAATTCCGGAGCGAAGAGCGAGGCCTTTCTCAAGAGCAGGTTTCCCGAACTCCCTCCGCAGGCCTTTATCCACTACGGCAATTATATCGGAGAAACCCTCAGGATAGCGGCCGGGATGCATATCCCCGAAGTTACGATGGGCATAATGATCGGCAAGGCCGTAAAACTGGCCGAAGGGCATCTCGATACCCACAGCCGCAGCGTGGTGATGAACCGCGACTTCCTTAAATCGCTCGCTTCCGATGCCGGATGCTCCGATGCGGCCTTGGAGATTATCGGAGGAATGAGCCTTGCGCGGGAGCTGTGGAAAGGCCTTCCCGAAAGCGATTCCCGCCTCTTTTTCGATGCCCTTCTGGAACGCTGCAGGAGGGTCTGTTCCAGGGCTTTCCAGTCAGAAGGATTTGCTGGAAAATTCGAAATTCTCCTGATGGATGAGGAGGGGAATACGATATTGTCGTGAAAATTTATTATATTTGCACGATAAGGACCGCTTACGCAAAATTTTATTCTAACTCAATACTTTATGAAAAAACAACTGACAGGCAAATACGCGGCGCCTGAAGTCTGCGTAAAAAACATCAGCACGGAGCGCTTTATAGCAGCCTCCGGCGGAACGGAGCCTTCCGGCTCGATTCCCGGCAAGTTCGACAAGAGCTTCGACTGGAGTGATTTCGAAAACTTCAAATTCTAGGAGGACCGCTCTATGAAGAAGATTTTACTTTCCCTTGCAGTCATTGCAATGGCAGCGGGCTGCTCTTTGGTAGATGAGGGTGGAGTACCCTCCGGCAAGAACATTATCCGCGTGACCTCCGACGAGGGCACCAGGACGGAGATCGTTACCGACGACGATGTCAACTTCCGCCACAATTGGGTTGAGGGAGATGCCATCGCCCTGTTCGACGCGAAGGATATCTTGAAGTACGAGCTGGTAGGAGAGGGAGGCAGCACTGTCGCTGACTTCGCCGGTGAGGCTCCTGTAAAGCAGAAAGCTCCCTACTATGCGTTCTATCCCTACAAGGACAACATCGACATCTACAACGATGCGACGAACCAGTCGAAGTTCCTGTACAACTTCCCCAACGAAGTGGAGTATGACGGCGGCGTGATGGCCGGCAGCAACGTTATGATCGGCTTCTCGGACGAGAAGAACCTTTCGATGAAGAACGCCTGCGCCTATATCCGCGTAAGCCTCTCTGCACAGGATCTGAGTTTCCTGGATGAGATCGAGATCATCGCCAACGGCGGAGAACTCATCGCGGGTCCCCACCTTGTGGGTATCGACCCTGACGGAGTTCCCTTCACCGAGCCTTGCTACGATAAGGAACCCGGCACCACCGGCGCCGGCAGTGAGCGTAGCTATCTCTCGAATGTCCTGAAGGTCAAATTCCCTGAGACGAAGTTCATCTTTGCCAACAGTTCGGTATTCTACATTCCCGTTCCCGCCGTCGATCTGAGCGAAGGCCTATCGTTCAACCTCTACGGCAACTTCTCGGGCGATGCTGAGATCAACCTGACCAGTTCCACCGCGACCCTCGAGCGCAACAACGTGCTCGTTATGCCCGACTACCGCATCACCATCAACTATGCCCTGCTGACCGACGGCGAGCACTTCAATGTGGCCCTCAAGAAGATGGTCAACGATACCGTCACCCTTACCGGTACTATCGACAATATCATCAAGAAAATCACCTTCAAGGTGAATGAGGAACTCGAAGGTCTCGAAGGAACCGACGTCAGCGCATTCGGTGACGGCAGTATCATCGCTACCCTCGAAGAGGGCAATGAGATTGTCGTCCACGCGGCTAACCCCGATATCAGGACCAATGCCGATGCAAGCTATATGTATTCCAGGATGCAGGCTCTCGAGACCGTCGAAGGATGGGGTCTCGTCGATACCAAGATGAGTACCACTATGCGCAATATGTTTTGGAATGCCCGTGTGCTCAAGGATATCGATCTTTCTCATATGGACACCAGAAACAATACTAATATGTGGTCGATGTTCTGCAATATGTTTGAATTCGATGATACCCATTTTGAGCAGGTCAAGAAATGGAATACCGAGAACCTCGTTTATCTTACATACGCTTTTGCCGGAACGAAGATAACCGCAGCCGACCTCTCTTGCTGGGATCTTTCGAGTCTCTACAATATGAATTATTGCTTCCAGAATTGTGACCAGCTCACCGATATCGACTGGAGTGGCTACAGTTTCCCCAGTTTGAAGTACATGTACTATACCTTCGATCAGTGTGACAAACTCAAGACCGCAAATATCAGCGGTATGAATCTTCCTGTTGCTACGGATATCAGCTATATGTTCAACAAATGTACGGCTCTTGAGACCGCAGATGCAAGCAATATGAATATTCCCAAGGTTGAGGATATATCAAGATTCTTCTATGGCTGTACCAGCCTGAAGAGTGCATCTCTGGCAAATTGCAAGGCAGGAAGCATTAAGGAAATGCGCTCCATATTTTATAATGATGCCGCTCTGGAGACTGCTGATATGACTAACCTTGATGTTTCGACAGCCACGAATATCAACTATCTGTTCTATCACTGCACTTCAATCAAGCACATCGATCTGAGTACTTGGGACTTCTCAAGTTGGAGTACAACGATCACTGTATCGAGCGCAAGGCCGCAATCCATCGGTTATATCTTCACCGGCTGCACCGCTCTCGAATCGATAGATATGTCGAAACCCGGTTGGGACTTCGGTGATGTTACCGGTATGTATCAGTGGCTTGATGCATGCCCCTCCCTCAAAGAATGGAAGCTCGGAAAGGATTGCACGATGGAAAAGATCACATACCACAGCTATTCCTGGAGGAATCTGGCTACATCAGCTACGACATCGGACCCTCTCAAGTTCTATTGCTCGGCTGCTGCGGCACAGAGTATGCTCAGGGCTGCTAATTCCGGCAACCTGCGTACCTGGCTGAAGGACGGTACTTTCCGTTTCTACTCCATCAACAATGAGTCTGTCGCTCTGAAGGTCTTCTATGACGGAACGGAGACGACCGATGTCACTGTAGCGAACAATGCCGAAAAACGTGCAAAGATCACCGTTACCGATCCTGCTCTGTAATAGTTCAGACTGTCAATGATTGACTGGCGCCCGCCTCTCCGGCGGGCGCTTTTTTTTGTCATCCGGGATCCGTTTTTTTGTGGCTTGGTAAGTGTTTTATGCGATTTTTTTAGTATATTTGCATAATTATCGTGTATTATCCGCAACTGTCCATACTCACGATAAGACACTATTTAGGCAACTATAACAACAACTTTAACTATAGTATGATCAAACTAACCTACAATTCAAGGACGAAGGCTGGTTTCGGTAAGAAACTTTTACTTTCCGTTCTTCTGGTTTGCGTCGCCATCACAGGCTTCGCCCAGGGCGGAAAGGTTAAGATTACCGGTACCGTTACTGACGAAATGGGAGAGCCTTTCCCGTTCGTCGATGTCTTCGTGACGAACACGACCCTTGGTACGGTGACAGATGCCAAGGGACATTACGAGTTGACGGTCGATCCTTCGGCAAGTTTGACCTTTAACTTCCTCGGCTACGAGACCCGCGAGGTCAACGTAGGCAAGAAGACGGTCATCGATGTCAAGATGCGTCCGGCGACGAGCATGATTGAGGAGACAGTGGTCGTGGCATTCGGCGAACAGCGCAAGGCTGCGATCTCATCTTCGATTTCGACGGTCAAGGCCGACGAGATCGTGAAGTCTCCGGTGTCCAACATCTCGAATGCGGTGGCAGGCCGTATCCCCGGTCTGGTATCCATGCAGGCCTCCGGTCAGCCTGGTGCCGACGAGTCGACCCTCTACATCCGCGGTGCGGGTACCTGGAACAACGCTGAGCCTCTGTACGTCATCGACGGTGTGGAGCGCAACCAGGCGCAGTTCCTCCGTATCGACCCTACCGAGATCGAGTCGTTCTCCATCCTCAAGGATGCTGCTGCGACCGCGGTTTACGGATCGAAGGGTGCGAACGGTGTCGTGCTGGTCACCACCAAGCGAGGCGACGAAGGACGTCCGAAAGTCACCTTCAACTCCTCCATCACCCTGAACCAACCTACCCGTGTCCCTACCTACCTGAACTCTTACGAGAGCCTCAAACTTTACAACGAGGCCTTGATGAACGATGGGAACGAGCCCCTCTATTCAGATGCGGATCTCGAGCACTACCGCATCCAGGACGACCCCCTGAGGTATCCTGATACAGACTGGTACGCACTGATGATGAAGAAATTCTCCACCCAGGAGAACTTCTCCCTCAGTGTCCGCGGCGGTACCAAGACCGTGAAGTACTATGTTTCCGGTACCTATATGTATCAGGATGGTCAGCTGAAGACCGAGCAGGGACGAATCTACGACCCTAAGTTCGGCTACCAGCGTATGACCCTGCGTTCCAATGTTGACGTGCTTGTGACCAAAGCCCTCACTATTTCAATGGATATGAGCGCCGGTATCACAGACCGTGCCCAGCCGTACAGCAACACTGCGGTTTTCACCAACATGAACCGTATCCCTTCGTGGATAATGCCTCCGTACTATACTGATGCAGACGGCAACCGTCTCTACGCAGGTACGACAGACTTCCCCGATGCGAACCCTATGTACATGCTTGCGACAAAGGGTACCTATCGTCCCAAGAACAATACCATCAACACTTCCATCAGACTGTCGTATGATTTCAGCCAGTGGGTCAAGGGCCTCTCGGCTTCCGTCCGCGGAGCGTACGACTCCAACTTCGGTAACTATGGTCAGTGGACCGAGACCCAGTCTACCTATATGCTGATCTCGCAGCCCGGCCGTACCGAGCGTTTCACCTCCTTCCTCGAGCCTGTATTCTATGCTACCTCCTCCGGTTCGATCTCTTCTACCAGAAAGATTTACGGTGAGGGTCGCCTCAACTACAAGTTCCAGGTAGGCGGACACAACGTCTCCTTCTCCGGAGTGGCCAACCTCTCCGACTACCGCAGCGGTTCTGCAGTGCCTTATAAGAGCGTCAGCTTCATCGGAATAGCCAACTATTCCTTCAAGAACCGCTACTTCATCGAGGCTAACGCAGCATACCGTGGATCGGAGAACTTCGCACCCTATCACCGTTTCGGTCTCTTCCCTTCGGTGTCTGTAGCGTGGAACGTCCACAACGAGAACTTTATCAAGGACAACGCCGACTACATCAACAACCTGAAGATCCGTGCATCCTACGGTATTACCGGTAACGACTACGCGAACACCCGATTCATCTACAAGGAAGGTAAGTGGACAACCGGTACTACCTCTTATGCCCAGTTCGGTATCAACGGCGGTACATCTCTCGGTTACTCGACCGAGCCTGTGATCGCCAACCCTCTGGCTACCTGGGAGAAAGCTCATCAGACCAATATCGGTGTCGATATCGCAGTGCTCAAGAACAAGTTCAGCCTCTCGGTCGACCGCTTCTTCGAGAACCGTACCGATATCCTCATGACTCCTAACTCCATCCCCGGTGTCATTGGTATCGGCTTTGCTGATATGAACATCGGTAAGACCAAGAAGGACGGTTGGGAGTTCGATTTTGCATATCGCCAGAAGCTCAGCAAGAATCTTGACTTCTATCTGAAGGCCAACTATACCTATATTCATAATGAGGTTATCTATAAGGACGAGCCCGACGATATGCTCGCTTGGCAGAAGGAAGAGGGCCGCGCAATCGGCCAGCAGTATGGCTATGTGGTGATCGGCTACTTCCGCGACAAGGAAGAAATCGCCAACTCGCCTGTACAGGAGGTCGGCAGCAAGCCCATCCCCGGCGACTTCAAGTATCTGGATTACAATGCGGACGGCGTTGTCAATACGTATGACCGCGTAGCTATCGGATACCCTACCATCCCCGCTATCGTTTACGGTTTCTCCGGCGGTGTCAACTACAAGCGCTGGTCTCTCGACTGGCACTTCCACGGTGCAGCCCACAGCAGTGTGTTCATCTCGAACTATTTGATGTATGAGTTCTACAACCGTGGACGCGTCCAGGATATCCACCTGGGCAGATGGACTCCCGAGACTGCGGATGTCGCAACATATCCCGCACTCCACATCGGAGCAACCAGCCAGAACCACGTACGTAATACCTTCTTCCAGAAGAACAACCCTTACCTGCGTCTGAAGAATGTCGAGGTTGCTTACAATATGACCTTCAAGAAGACTTCAGCCGTCAAGGGCCTTCGCGTTTATCTGAGCGGTGTCAACCTCTTCACCTGGGACACCCTCCACGTGGTTGACCCCGAGACCCCTACCGGATCGACCGGTGCAATCTATCCCCAGACCCGCGGTATCAGCCTCGGTCTTAATATGCAATTCTAAAGGAGGAAAGTAATATGAAGAAATTTTTCTGCTTTATCGCACTGAGCGCCGCTTTCGTTGCCGGCGTGTTCTCCGTATCCTCCTGCAAGGAGTTCCTCGACGAGGCTCCGAACGCGGACCAGTCCAAAGAGTACATCTTCGAAGACTATCTGCGTGCACAGAGGTATTTGGATATGCTCTACTATTATATGCTCCCTACCTGGGTGGGCGACGGCAAGTTCAACGATTACCACGGAATGCTTGAGTCGGCTACCGATATGTCTGAGTACACAGCAGACTACGGCGCTACCAACAAGGCATTCAATGTCGGTAACTGGTATCACGCCAGTGCTTCCTTCGAAGTGAAGGAGATATGGTACCGCTGCTATCGCCAGATCCGCAGGGCCTGGATGTTCCTTGAGAATGTGAACAACTTCCAGAATGAGCCTAAGGACCGCAAGACCTTGATGCAGGGCGAGTGCCACTTTATGCTGGCATACTACTATTTCGAACTCTATCGCCGTTATGGTGGAGTTCCCATTGTCGACAAGGTGCTCACTCTCGAGGATAATTACAAGATTCCCCGCTCCAGCGAGTCTGAGGTTATGGCTTATATCCTCAAGGAGCTTGATACGGCGGAGTCACTTGTTCCCGACCAGTGGGACCAGGCTGATTTCGGCCGCGTAACCAAGGCTTGGTGCAAGGCTATGCGTTCAAGGGCCACCCTTTACGCAGCGAGCCCCCTGCACAACCCTTCGGGAGACGTTGAAAAATGGAAGCAGGCAGCGGCAGCGGCAAAGGATTGCCTCGACTACTGCGAGAGTACCGGCTATCATTCGCTTTATCCCGACTACCAGAACATCTTTATGCGTTTCACCCCCGACAAGGTTTCCGAAATTATCGTTTACAAGATCGGAGGCGCAAACCGTTATACCTTCAACAGCTCGATGATCAACTACGAGCAGGCTACTCCCGGTGAGGACTACTGGGGATATGCAAGCAACTCCCCCAGCCAGAACCTTGTTGACCGCTATCCTGTCATCAAGTTCGACGAGGCAGGCAATGCGATCGGCACCGAGGACTTCGACTGGAGCAATGCAAGCCAGGTAGCCAATATGTACGAGAATCGCGACCCCCGTTTCTACTGGACCGTTCTCTTCAACGGCCGTATGTGGTACAAGCGCGACATCCAGACCTGGCGCGACGGTAACGTTTACGGTATGGACCGTGACCCGAAGAACCAGCTTTTCTCCAAGACCGGTTACTATCTCCGTAAGTTCTGGCCTCGCGAGTGCAAGGACAAGAACCTCCCCGGAAGTTCGAATATCTTCGGCTTCTATATCCGTCTCGGCGAGATTTATATGAACTATGCCGAGGCGATGAACGAGGCCTATGGTCCCGACAACGGAAATGGTGGTATGACCGCTATCGAAGCTGTCAACAAGCTCCGCGCACGTCTTGTCTGCCCTCCCGACGATAAGATCGGCGGAAACTCCGACCCTTATTATTATATTAAGGTGGAACGTCAGGAGAACCCTCTCTTCCCTGTGCTTCCTGAAGGAATGCCCGGTCTCCCTACCGGTATGAGCCAGGATGTCGCACGTGAGAAGATCCACAACGAAAGGGTCATCGAATTCGCTTTCGAGGATCAGTATTTCTATGATATTCTCCGTTGGAAGGAGGGTGACAAGCACATCGGCACCACCATCTACGGCAATGATGTCGTCAAGAGCGGCGATACCTATACCTACAACAGGGTAGCCCTCGAGACCCGTCCTTTCGATGCGAATCGTATGTATCTGTACCCCATCCCTCAGGAGGAGGTCTATAACCTTGGTGTTGAACAGAATCCCGGATGGTAAAAGGAAACGAGCTATGAAACACAGACTTTACATATTCATCACATTGTGCCTTGCTTTGATGGTCGCATCTCCGTCGATGGAGGCCCAGAGCAAGAAAAACCAGCCGAAGGACTTCACGGTCTATGGTAATGTAAAGAGCGAAAAAGGAATTCCCCTGATGGGCGTCGAAATTACCGTCCAGGACTCTTTTATCAATGCCATATCCGATGAGAACGGTGACTTCAACATCACAATTCCCACTATCGGAAGCGTGCTGGTATTCTATACCCAGTATTACAAGGAGACAACCCAGACGGTAACCTCGTCTGACTATCTCCAGATCATAATGTACGAGGCTGAGGCCGGACAGGGAGCCCGCGATGTCGTGAACATGCCTTATTGGACTACCCAGAAACGTAATGTCACAGCTTCCCTGAATACCATTACCTGGGAGGAT
This sequence comes from Bacteroidales bacterium, assembly GCA_017443845.1. Classification (GTDB taxonomy): domain Bacteria; phylum Bacteroidota; class Bacteroidia; order Bacteroidales; family UBA932; genus Cacconaster. The sequence goes on from JAFSXX010000039.1 coordinate 23,626, forward strand.
TTCGACAAGGCAAAGGTAACTGACCTCGGCAATGCCCTTCAGGGCCGTGTCCTCGGTATGACCGCCCGCCTGCTCGCCGGCAACCCCGGATACGAGTCGACCACTTATCTGGTCCGCGGCAACCGTACCCTCAACGGAAACGGAACCACCAACAGCCTTGACCTCTATTGCTCGACCGATCCTCTGATCATCGTGGATGGATTCGAGCGTGAGTTCGGTGACCTTGACCCTCACGAGATCGAGTCCTTCAGCGTCCTTCGCGATGCTGCTGCTACTTCGATCTACGGTAACCGAGGCGCCAACGGTGTCATCCTTGTCAACACCAGGCGTGGCGAGACCAACAAGCGCACCATCGACTTCAACTACTACGAAGGTGTGGCCCAGGCGGTCACAATGCCTGACTATGTTGACTCTTATACCTATGCGCAGTGGTTTAACGAGGCCCGTATCAATGACGGTCTTGCTCCGACTTATACTCAGGAGGATCTCGACCACTACAAGAACGGCGACAGCCCCCTTACCCATCCGAACACCAACTTCTACAAGGAGATCACCAACAAGTTCGCTCCCCAGCGCCGCGCTTCCATCTCGATGCGAGGTGGAAACCAGGTTGCGCGTTACTTCGTCCTCTTCGGTTATTCGTATGCGGAGAGCCTTTTCAAGACCGACTTGAATCCCGATTACAAGACCACTTACAACCAGACGAAGTACAATTTCCGTTCGAACCTCGACGTGAACATTACAAAGTGGCTGACTCTCGACGTCCAGTTCGCAAACCGCGTGATCGAGAAACATCATCCCACTATGTCCACTTCTGATGTGATGGTTTCCGCGCATAACCCTGCCAATTCGTACCCCATCTCCTTCTACGGTATCGACCCTGACTTGAATAAAGAGATATTCATGCTTGGCGGTGACTCTCTCGGCTCATACCAGAACAACCCTATCGGAATCCTGAACTTTGGAGGTTACACCGAAAGAACGTACCGTTATTATCAGACAGGCGGTCACTTCCGTGCAGACCTCTCGCAGTTTGGCCTCAAGGGCCTTTCGGTCGAGATAGGCGGCGATTTCGACGGTTACAATTACTACAATGTCGAGAAGAGTCAGACATTCAAGGTGTGGAAGTATTCCCAGGGCGTCGATGGAGAGGATATCTATCAGTCTTATAAGACTCCTACATCCCTTTCTACTGCTACCGGTTACAATATCCAGAGATACTGGGGACTCGATGGCAAGATTACCTATACCAATACCTGGGGTGATCACGCCTTCACTGCAATGGCTCTCTACACCCAGCAGCGTACCGAGCTCAAGCAGAACAACCAGCCTGACCGTCGTTACCAGAACTTCGCCGGCTGGGTCAACTATTCATTCAAGAACCGTTACTATATTGATCTTACCGGCAGTTATTCCGGTACTGACAAGTTCTACTATACCAAGCACAGGCGCGACTTCTATCCTTCAGTCGGCCTTGCCTGGATTGTTTCGTCCGAGCCTTGGATGAAGAACCTCGACTGGCTCAATTACTTGAAGATCCGCGGTTCGTGGGGTATTTCCGGAGAGAACGAGTACCAGTTCGTCGATATCAACGACAACGAGGAGCGCTATCCTGCACGCGAGAGGTATTGGACACACGGCAGCTCCCAGTTGAGGTTTGGTACCGCGATGACGGCTTATACCACCATCACCGAGGGTCGCGCACCCAACTATGATGTCACGATCGAGAAGGGTTCAATGTTCAATATAGCTCTCGAATTGGCAGCTTTCCGCCACCGCCTGAATTTCGAGGTGGACTTCTGGAAGGAGCACAGGTATGACGCCTATACCGCTTCCGTCGGTCTGTATCCCAAGGTTCACGGTGCTCTCGACAGCCGTATGGCCATCACCAACGACGGTATTGTCAACAGTCAGGGCATCGAGGTCGAACTCAGTTGGGCTGATAAGGTAGGAGACTTCTCCTACGCTCTCCTCGGCCAGTTCGCATACAATGATGCCAAGATCATTGAGGCCGGCGAGCCTTACCGCGAGTACGACAACCTCTGGAATACCGGAAACCGTCCCCGTATGGACTACGGACTCGTATGCCTCGGTCTCTTCAAGGACTGGGAAGAAATCGCCAACAGCCCCCGCCAGACATTCGGAAGCTACAAGCCCGGTGACCTCAAGTATGCCGACCTGAACGACGACGGTATAGTTGACGCTGACGACCGAACCGCTATCGGTCTTGGCCGCGACCCCCGTATGCAGTTCAATTTCAACTTCAATGTTCAGTACAAGAATGTAAGTCTGGACGTACTCTTCCAAGGTACCAGCGCAATGTCCAACTGGCTCTCCAACGATGCCCAGAGGGCGTTCTACAACAACGGTACAGCCCAGTACTGGATGGAAAACCGTTTCCACTATGACGAGAACGGCAACAGCAACTGGGAGACTGCAGATTATCCCATCTTCAGTACCAATGACGCAGCCAACAACAAAGAGTGCTCCACCTTCTGGATGAAGGATGCCACTTATCTCCGCCTCAAGAACGTAGAGCTTGCTTACCACATTCCTTCCAAGTGGCTTAAGAATGTCACCCTCGACAAGGCGAAGATATACTTCAGTACCTACAACCCTTATACCTGGTCCTACCTAGGCAAGTACAACGTGGATGCCGAGGACTGGCTTGCGGGTGTCGAGCGTTACTTCCGTACAAGAACATTCAACATCGGTGTTGACTTAACATTCTAAGATTATGAAAAAGACATATATTGCTTTTCTGATTGCCACCCTTTCCCTCGCTCTCTCTTCCTGTGAGCATTCCTTCCTCGAGCCCTGGCCCCCGGATGCAGCCCGTCAGGCAGAGGATATCTGGGGAAACTATTACTACACGAAGGGTGTGCTTGACCGCGCTTATACCGGTGAAGGTCTCTGCAGTCACTGGAATGAAATGTATGGCCCTACTGTCAACGGTGCGTATACGATGAGCCCTCTCGCCTGCGCAACCGATGAGGCGGAGCATACTCTCCCCACCGCAAGGCCGCAGATCTTTACCAATGGTAACTGGAATATCAACAATACTCCTACCACTTATTACGGCTCACGTTACAACGGACACAACGCACGTCATCCCTGGATCAACTCCTATCTTGGAATGAGGCGTCTTCACCTATTCCTCGATAACGTGGACCACTCTGTCTTGATCAACGACCCTGACGACCCTACAAGGGCTCATGACCTTACCTATTGGAGAGGTCAGGCTTTCTATCTCAGGGCTTGGTTCGGATTCGAGATCCTCAAACGTTATGGTGGTTACCCTATTTCTCTCCACACCGAGGAGATCGACGAGACTCTCTATCGTCCCCGTAATACCCTCGATGAATGCGTCGCCCAGATCGTGGCCGACCTGGACTCCGCAGCCGAGATGCTTCCCGCCCTTTGGGACGAGGAGAACTGGCACCGTGCCAACCGTATGTTCGCCCAGGCCCTCAAATCGCGCGTGCTGCTTTACTATGCGAGCCCCCTTTACCAGGGTGACTTCTGGTCCTTCGGCCTTAACAAGGGCGAAGTCGGAGACGTAAACCGTTGGGTCAGAGCTGCCGATGCTGCCAGGGAAGCCATCAACAACAATGACTTCTATAACCTGATGGAAGTTACCAGTAACAGCCGTCCCTACTCGAACCCCGGAACCTATGGCTATCAGATCGGTCTTACCGGAAACCTGGAGAATGTAGAGATAATACATACGACAGGTTTCTACGCAGGAACATCTTCCGGAGGTACTTATTTCTCCGTTTATGATGAGCGTTACGGCCTCCCCGACGGATTTGACGGATGCTACGGCTACTGCAATCCTACGCAGGAGATGGTTGACGCCTTCGAGGTCGTGACCGGAAACGGAGCCAACCGCAAGGCTGTTCCGTTTGACTGGAACAATCAGGATCATGCCAAGAATCCCTACGCAAACCGTGATCCCCGTTTCTACAACTCCATTATCTATAACGGAATGGTATGGGGTGAATCCTCGAGCAAGGCAAAGACTGTCTATACTTATGAGCCTGTCACCATCGGATCCAAGAGCTATCCCGCCGGAGTCAACCGCGACCGTTCTCGTCCGAATGCGACCAAGACAGGTTATTACTATCGCAAATACTTCTCCGAGGCTATCTATTCGCTCAAGAGCGGTGATTATACACGCCCTGCACGCGGAAGGTGGGATATTCGCTTCGCAGAGCTTATCCTCAACTATGCGGAGGCTCTCAACGAGGCTTACGGCCCTGATACTCCCGATCCCAACTGCCCTGAAGGACTCCGCGAGATCCTTGGCGTAGAAGGTATCAATACCGCGCGTCAGGCTGTGAATATTATCCGTACCCGCGTGAGTATGCCTAATGTCGACCGCGAGAAGACTTCCACCCAGGAAGGAATGCGTGAAGCCATCCACCACGAGCGCCAGATAGAGCTTTGCTTTGAGGCTCAGAGGTTCTACGATGTACGCCGCTGGAAAGAGGGCGAGAAATTCGGAGGCCCTATCCACGGTATCAAGATTACCCCTACGGCCTTCAATTCTCGCAATATCCCTACCGCTTATACCTACGAGGTTGAGAAAATTGAAGACCGCGTATGGATGGATAAGTACTACTGGTATCCGATTCCTTACAGCGAGATTGTCAAGTACGCTGGACAGGGTCCTGACGGTACCAATCCCATGAAACAGAATCCCGGCTGGGATTAAATCTACAATTATTCGATTATGAAAAAGATATTAATCATTGCGCTTTTTGCCGTCCTGGTCGGAATGGTTTCCTGCCAGAAACCCGAAGTGATTTGGGAAGACAATGCCAATCCTGAGGTTTATATACCGCGTTATGGTTATACCCAGCAGACCGTGTGGGATGTGACTTCCGGCAGCTATGACACTTATCTTGGCGTTTATTGCGGAGGTCTCCGTCCTGCAAACCAGGTCAACAGCATTACAATCAACTATGCAGTTGACAATGCGATGGTGGATGCCTATAACGAAGATATCACCCAGCAGTACCAGGGCGAGCTTGTTGCCCTCCCTTCAGACTGCTACTCCTTCAGTTCTTCCAGCGTCACTGTCACTCCCGGCAATGTTGATGCTGCCATTCCCATCAAGTTCAATGTAGCAGCAGTCAAGGCCGCCATCGAGGCTAACCCTGGAAAGCGTCTTGTCATACCCGTCAAACTCACCGGCACTTCGCTTTATAAGCTCAGCGAGAATGAAGAGTATACCAAGACCTTTATGGAGGTTTCGGTGTCCGAGCCCGCTTTCTACTTCTTCTGCAACAATTACGGTCTGACCCTTCAGAGCACCAAACTTATCTACGGAACCACTGGCAACAACTATAAGTTCGATGTCCTTGCAGAAGGTGTCCCCGAGGGTAATTACACCGTCAATTTCGCTTACGATGCAGATGCCCTTGCCGCAGTATATCCCGGAGAGACTGCTTATCCCGAGAATGCAATTGTCCTCAAGAACTCTTCGGTTTACAAAGACAATTCCAACCACGCATACCTCGAGTTCGAGCTTCTTCCCGAGAATCTCGAGTTCTTCACTACTTATTACCTTCCCATCTCCATTTCCGGTGCAACGGAATATGGCGGTGATGAGGTTCTTGGCAAGTTCTTTATGACTGTCGAGATGAAGAACGAGTATGAGAAGTCCTATTCCAGCACGCTTGTGGTTAACAATGTCGAGTATGACGAGTCTCTGCCTGACAATGCCGGCAACATCATCCGAAGCGCAGCTTATTCCGCAAAAAAGAGCGCAACCACCTTCGCTTCCGATATTCTCGAGGTTAACACCTGCGCCAATAATACCATTGCAGGTGCAACCGTCGACAAGCAGAGCGCAACTACCTACAACAACCGCTATATCCGCCTGAAGGTTATCCCCACTGAGGATAAGTCCCATTACGGCATAGAGTATGTCATCGTTACCGACAAGGCGAAGAAGAACAATACTCCTGATTTCTTCGAGGCTGATCCCACCCAGGAAAGTTACTACGACTGGAATGAGGAGAAGTTCGTTCTCAACTATCGCTGGCTCCATATCGCCAAGAAGGATACCAACTGGGTATATGTCCAAGAAATCATGCAGGCTAATTAAATCAAACGATTATGAAAAAGTTTATATTTTCAATAATTGCTGCCGCAGGTATTTTGATGGGATTTACCTCCTGCCAGATGCCGGATTATGAATACAATGGATCCAGTAATCCCGAATATCCCGATGTTACTGTTTCAAGCTATTCCACGACCATTTTTTCGTCGTCCCTTACTGATGTGAAGAATCCGACATTCGCAATAATGGCCGTCCGCGACGCTTTCGGATCCAATGGCTGGGTAACCCGTCAGTGCACTTATGAGACCTCAGCTCCCGAAATCACCGTAAAGCCTTATACCGGTTCAATCTTGGCATTGAGGGAGTACGCAATGGTTGTCAATGCGACTGCAAGCGGTTCTATTACTGTCACTTATCCCGCTCCCGTCGGAGATAAAACAGGAACCACCATTAATGTCAACTATAATGACGAAACTGGTGCTGTCGTTCTAACTTCCGCAAACTAGAGTCTGACAGGTATTCAAAGAAAGAATGCCTGCTCCTAAGGGGGCGGGCATTTTTTTATTGAGGATCATTGACTATATTTGTAGATTAAAACTACCATTATGGCAATCCGATTCAGCTTTTTCCCTACGCCGGAGCACAAGGTGTTCCATTATGAACCGCGTTACTACGACCCCCGCAAGGAGCGTCTGGAGCAACTTTATGAGAAATACGGCAAGACCCCGGAGGGGATGAAGAAGGCCGAGGATGAGCTTGCCGCCGAGCAGGCCGCATCCGGAGACCAGGCATCGCAGCCGGGTGTTTCCAAGGATTACGTTCCCGGCAGCCGCATCCGCGGCGCATTCACCCGCAGCGTGGAGGAGAGTCGCCGCAGCGAGGGCAATCAGAAAGTCAAGAAGATTCTGACCCTCATCACGATCCTTGCCGCCATTGTGGTGGCATATTATCTGTCGCAGGGGCTTGTGAAGTTGTTATAGGCGATGCTTAAGGTACTTCCGGAAAATATATCCAATCTCATAGCGGCCGGAGAGGTGGTCACCCGTCCGGCTTCGGTTGTCAAGGAGCTTGTGGAAAATGCAGTCGATGCGGGTTCCAATAGCATCTCCGTAGTCATTACCGATGCCGGCCGTACCCTTATCCAGGTCATAGACGACGGCTGTGGAATGACCGCCGGCGAGGCTGTCCTCTGCTTCGAGCGCCACGCTACCTCAAAGATCTCGGAGGCCGCCGACCTCGAGAGCATAACCACGTTCGGTTTCAGGGGTGAGGCCCTCGCCTCGATCGCGGCGGTTGCCGAAGTCACCCTCAAGACCCGCAGGGCTGAGGATGAGACAGGGACCCTCGTCCGCTTCGCCGCCTCAAAACTGGTGGAGCAGTCGCCGGTCGCCGCCCCGCAGGGTTCCAATTTCGAGATACGCAATCTCTTTTACAACGTGCCGGCCCGCCGCAAATTCCTCAAGAGCGACAATGCCGAGCTCAAGCATATCGTTAACGAATTCCTCAGGGTGGCTCTCACGCGGCCCTCGGTAGCGATGAGGCTGATCTCCAACGGACGCGATATCTACAATCTGCGTCCCACACCGAATCAGGCGCAGCGAATCCGCGACCTTTTCGGAGGAGAGATGATCCGCGAACTTGTGCCGCTGGAGACTTCGACATCGGTGGTGGAGGTGAAAGGCTGGATAGGCGCTCCCGAGGATGCCCGCAAGACTGCCGGCAACCAGTATCTCTTTGTCAACGGCAGGTATTTCCGTTCGCCCTATTTCAACAAGGCGGTCTGTATGCCCTATGAGAAGCTGATCCCCGACGGCTATCTCCCGACCTATTTCATCTGGCTCGAGACGGCTCCCGACAAGGTGGATGTCAATATCCACCCTGCCAAGACGGAGGTCAAATTCGAGGATGAGCAGATAGTGTTCGACATACTCAAGGCCTCTGTCCGCGAGGCTCTGGGCCGCAACGCCTTCACCCCGAGCATAGATTTCGATATGGAGGGGGCGCCGGAGATCCCGACTATCCAGTCCGCTGTCTCCGCCGCAGGCCGCAGCGGAGGATATGTGGCTCCCCCGAAGGTGGATTTCAATCCCCTTTTCGACCCGTTCGAGCAGGAGGGAAGGCATGTAGAGGGTTACGGCGCCCTTTTCAGGGAGGAACCCGATCAGATGCGCCACAACCAGATAGTCCTCCACGGCAAGTATATCGTCGTTCCCGCCGAAGAGGGGCTCTGCGTGATCAATATAGCCCGCGCCCGCGAGCGTATCTTCTATGAGCGCTATCTGGAGTGCGTGGCCGAGGAACAGCCCGTCATCCAGCACTCCCTTTTCCCGGTGACGGTCAAACTCTCCGCAGCCGATTACCTGACCCTTATGGAGGACCCCGACCGCCTGGCTTCGCTGGGCTTCGACGTGCGCGATTTCGGCGACAACTCGGTGGTGGTATATGGCCTGCCCGACGGCTTCCCCGGTGACGACGAAAGCGTCCGCGGTGCAATCGACGGTATCGTGGCGGCGCTCCGCGAGGGGGATATCGAGGATGATTACAAATCGGCCCTCGCTGCCAAAATGGCGCACACGGCGTCGCTGATGCACAAAGAGAGCGTTTCCGACCAGGAGGCACGATTGTTGACCTCCCAACTCTGGGCGTGCAGGTACCCCTCTGCCACAGCGGACGGGCGCAAGGTCTTCGCCATCATTACTACTGACGATCTGGACAAGAAATTATGAGTTACTACGACAACAGCCGGCCGGGATTCTGGTCAATGATGACCCCCGTGGTCAAGAACCTGGTCATTATTAATACAATAATGCTCATCGCCACCTATATCATCGGCGATGCGATGTACGAGAAGCTGGCGCTCTTCGCCTTCAATTCCCCTTTCTTCAAGCCCTGGCAGTTCGTCACGCATATGTTTATGCACGGCGGATTCTGGCATCTGTTCTTCAATATGTACACCCTGATGATATTCGGTTCCGTACTGGAGAATGCCTGGGGCAGCAAGAAGTTCCTGCTCTTCTATATGGTCACCGGCCTTGGGGCGGCGCTCTGCCACGATCTGGTACTCTATCTGCAGTTCCAGCATTTTACGGCAGCAGGCAATGCCGCGGCTGCGGCGAATATCCTCCGCATCCCGACCGTGGGTGCCTCGGGTGCCATATATGGAGTACTGCTGGGCTTCGGAATGCTCTTTCCCAATGCTGAGCTGAGGCTGCTCTTTTTGCCCTTCTTCCCTTTGAAGGCCAAGTGGTTCGTAGTCATTTTCGGAGTCATCGAACTGCTTACCGGCATTTCGGGAACAGCGGACGGAGTGGCACATTTCGCGCACCTGGGAGGTATGCTCTTCGGCCTGCTGCTGATTCTCTACTGGAAAAAGAACAATAAAATGTACGAATACAAAGAATAATGGATACCGACAGAATCGAAATAGACGCCGCCGAGGTTGATGCAGCCGTAGAGGCGCTCAAGGCGGGAGATATAATCCTCTATCCCACCGATACGGTGTGGGGGATAGGATGCGATGCCACCAATCCCGACGCCGTGGCAAGGGTTTTCGAACTCAAGAAACGTCCTGACAGCAAGTCGCTCGTCACCCTGGTGGCCGATGCCGATATGCTCGGGAAGTATGTCAAGGTGATACCCGAGACGGCTATCAATCTGATCGAGGTCAACGACAGGCCTATGACCATAGTCTATCCCGGTGCTATGAACCTGGCTCCCAATGTGATCGCGGAGGACGGAACCGCCGCCATCCGCATCCCGCAGAGCGAGTTCTGCGTTCAGGTGATACGCAAGTTCCGCAAGGCGATAGTCTCGACTTCGGCCAACATCAGCGGGGAACCGGCTCCCTCTTTCTATGAGGATATCCCGATGGAGATTATCGACGGCGTGGATCACGTGGTTGACCCCTGCCTAGAAGAGGGTGCTACCGGCGAGCCCTCGCAGATAATCAAGGTCGGCCTGCACAGCGAGATAGAGATAATCCGACAGTAACGCAACGATATGGCTGGAAGAATAATATGCTTTGTCCCTTACAGGGAAGACGCACAGGCGGCGGCTACGGTCGCCGCTTTGCGCAGTGAAAAACCGGTGGTGGGCATCCGCCTCCTGAGCACCGCGGAAGATGCTCCATCGGAGGCTCTAGGCTGCCCCGTCATAAAAGTCCCCGGACTCTCCTCCACAGCCGCCGTCAAGGCGATCGCCACCCACTCCAGGGGCGACTATTCGCTTATCTTTACCAAATATACCTCGCTTCAGCTGGTCCACTATTCGCTTGAGAGGATGATACAGCTGATGGAGGATACAGGTGCGGTGATGGCTTACTCCGACCACTTCGCAAGCGTGGACGGGGTGCTGTCGCAGGCTCCCAAGATCGACTGCCAGAGCGGATCGCTCCGCGACGACTTCGATTTCGGCTCGATGCTGCTCTACCGTTCCGACATTCTGCGCTCCTGCGCCGCCTCACTCGAGGCCGATTATGCCTATGCCGGAATGTATGCGCTCCGCCTCGCGGCCTGGCGCAGGGGTGAGCTGCTCCACATCAACGAGTATCTCTACTACGATGTGGAGAGCGACACGCGTGCGAGCGGGGTCAAGCAGTTCGACTATGTCAATCCCCGCAACCGCGAGGTCCAGGTGGAGATGGAGCAGGCCTGCACGCATCATCTCAAGGAGATCGGGGGATGGCTCGAGCCTTCGGATTTCGAGGATATCGACCTCTCGGCCGGAGAGTTCGGATACGAGGCCTCGGTGGTCATTCCCTGCCGCAACCGTGTCCGCACTATCGGCTACGCCATAGCCTCGGCCCTGGCCCAGAAGACCGACTTCAAGTACAATGTCATCGTGGTTGACGACAACTCCACCGACGGTACGGTGGATGTCATCAAGTCATTCCTCGGCGACGAGAAACTCATATACATAGCCCAGGATCCAACCTGGCACGCTATCGGTGGCAACTGGAACGCGGCGCTGCACCATCCAGGGTGCGGCCGCTTCGCCCTCCAGCTCGACTCGGACGACACCTACAGCGGTCCCGATACTGTCCAGAAGTTCGTCGAGGCCTTCCGGGAGCAGAACTGCGCTATGGTTGTCGGCACCTACAGGATGACCGATTTCGAAGGCAATATGCTGTCTCCGGGAATCATCGACCACCGCGAGTGGACTCCCGACAACGGCCGCAACAATGCCCTCCGTATCAACGGTCTGGGCGCACCTCGCGGCTTCTTCACCCCGCTGCTGCGCGAGATGAACTTCCCCACCACCAAGTATGGCGAAGATTACGCCGTTGGACTCCGCGTCAGCCGCCGCTACCGCATCGGCCGCATATACGACGTGCTCTACAACTGCCGCCGCTGGGAGGGCAATTCTGACGCCGCCCTCGATGTGGTGAGCGTCAATGCCAATAACTTCTATAAAGACAAGATACGCACCTGGGAACTCGCTGCCCGGATAGCTCACAATACCGAAAGATGAAGCCGCAGGAGAGATTGACGGTCGGCATTTTCTCCTCCCCGGAGATAGCCTTCGAGCTGCTGAAGCCCTGCGGTTTCGGCGGCAGGGAGTACTGCGGCCCGCAGAAGGCCCTCTTTTCGAACGGCCGCATCCTCTTCGACGGCGGAGAGTACGAAGAGCTTCTCTTTGCCGCACCAGAGCGGGGCGAGGGCTTTTCCGACGCCGTTTTCGCCCTTGCGGGAGTGACCATAGGAGTGGATTTCCACTGGGAGAGGCAGGAGACTCAGCGCTTTGCAGGAAGCCTCAGGATAATAGTGGAGAATGGCCGCCTGACCGCCATAAATGTCATAGGAATAGAGGATTACCTGCGCAGCGTGATATCTTCCGAGATGAAGTCTTCCGCCCCGCAGGAGTTCCTCAAGGCCCACGCCGTCATCTCCCGTTCGTGGCTGCTGGCCCAGATCCGCAAGAAAGAAAAGAGCCTGCCCAGGCCCGAGCCGAAGATCCGGGAAGGCCGCCTTATCCGGTGGTTCGACCGCGAGGACCATCTCAATTTCGACGTCTGCGCCGACGACCACTGCCAGCGCTATCAGGGCCTTTCCCGAGTCGCCGCTGAGGCGGTCGACAAGGTGGTCGAGGCCACCTGGGGCGAAGTCCTGACCTATGGCGGCAAGATCTGCGACGCCCGCTTCTCGAAGTGCTGCGGAGGCGTTACCGAGATCTTCTCGAGCTGCTGGGAAGATATCGATTACCCCTACCTGCGCAGCGTGGCCGATGCCCCCTCGGAAGGGGCCGACCCTTTCTGCAAGACCCGCGACCGGCGTCTGCTCTCCCACGTGCTCAACGATTACGATCTCGAGACCCTCGATTTCTTTGACTGGAAAGTGGAATATACCCGCAGTGAGCTTTCGGAGCTCATCTGCCGCCGCTCCGGTATCGATTTCGGGCAGGTGCGCGAGCTGATTCCGCTTCGCAGGGGCCCCTCGGGCCGCATAGTCGAACTGGAGATAGTCGGCTCCAAGCGTTCGCTCACAGTCGGAAAGGAACTTATGATCCGCCGCTGGCTCTCCGAAAGCCATCTCAAGAGCTCGGCATTCACAATTTCGTACGACGATGACCGCATCATCCTTACCGGCCGCGGCTGGGGTCACGGAGTGGGTCTCTGCCAGATCGGGGCCGCGGTGATGGGGGAGAAGGGCTACGATTATTCCGAAATACTTTCGCATTATTTCCCCGGCTCCGTCCTGGAAAAAGAATATTGATATGGACAACAAGAAGAGTAAATCCCCCTGGCTGTGGGTTCCGTCCCTCTATTTCTTCGAGGGCTTGCCCTATTTCATTGTCAACACAATCTCCATCCTTATTTTCAAGGATCTCGGGATGGACAACGGCAAAGTGGCCCTGCTGACCAGCCTTATCGGCCTTCCTTGGATGGTCAAGCCGCTCTGGAGCCCGTTCGTGGATATTTTCAAGAGCAAGCGCTGGTGGATCCTGATCACCCAGGTCATTATGGCCGTTACGGTCGCGCTGCTTGCCGCCACGCTGCCCTCCGGCTCTCCGTTTACCCTGACCCTGATATTCTTCGTCCTGGCCGGCTTCGCCTCCGCCACCCACGACATTTCGGCCGACGGCTTCTATATGATCGGCCTCGACAAGGGTGGACAGTCGGCTTTCGTCGGCATCCGCAATACATTCTACCGTGTGGCGATGGTCTTCGGCCAGGGTGTGCTGGTCGTGATCGCGGGCCTGCTGGAGCGGAAGACCGGAAGCGTCTCTGCGGCGTGGAGGCTCACGCTCGTCATCTCCGCCGCGATAATGGCCGCCCTTGCGTGGTATCACGCATTCGCCCTTCCGAAAGTCGAGCGGGAGGATAAAGGCGGACACAAGAACGCGTCCCAGATTTTCAGGGAATTCGGCGGAGCGTTCGGTTCATTCTTTACCAAGCCCGGAGTCTGGCTGGCAATCGCCTTTATGCTGCTCTACCGTCTTCCGGAGGCCTTCTCTGTCAAGATGATCTATCCTTTCTTCAGCGATGCGGCCGAGGTGGGCGGTCTCGGATTCGACAAGGCCGCGTTCGGTCTGGTTTACGGCACCGCCGGGGTCATAGCCCTGCTTGCGGGAGGCATTCTCGGAGGCCTCGCGATTTCGCGTTACGGCCTGCGCAAATGCCTGCTGCCCATGGCGCTGAGCCTCGCGCTTCCCTGCGCGGTATATCTCTATATGGCACTGGTGCAGCCCTCGTCGCTCTGGACCGTCGGAGCCTGCGTGGTGTTCGACCAGTTCGGCTACGGATTCGGCTTTACCGCCTACACGGTCTATATGATGCGATTCGCCGACGGCCCGCTGAAGACCTCGCACTATGCCATCTGCACAGGTTTCATGGCCCTTTCGATGCTGCTCCCCGGAGCCGTGGCCGGCTTCCTGCAGGAGGGCCTCGGCTACCGCGGCTTCTTCTGGATGGTGATGGCCTGCTGCCTGGCTACCATAGCGATCACCCTTGCCGCCCGCAAGGATATTGAACCCGATTACGGTAAAAAATAGTTTGAGGATATGAAAAAGAACATACTTATCATCTTATTGGCTGCGGTCGTCCTGCCGTTTGGCTGCGCCGCCAGGAATAGTTCCGCATCCGAGAGCAAACCGGTGGTCAAGACCGGCCTCGAAGTGCTCCGCGATATGGATTTCGCACCCCTCAAGGGCAAGCGTGTCGGCCTGCTCACCAACCCCACCGGCGTGGACCGCAATATGGTCTCGACCGTAGATATCCTCCTGAATGCCCCCGGAGTCAACCTCGTGGCGCTCTACGGCCCCGAGCACGGCGTGCGCGGCGATGAGTACGCCGGCGCGAAAATCGAGGGCAAGGACGATACCCTGCTCGGCGTGAAGGTGCATTCGGTGTACGGAAAATACCGCAAGCCCTCTCCCGAAATGCTCGAAGGGGTCGATGTGGTGGTCTATGACATCCAGGATGTGGGCTGCCGCTCCTATACTTTCATCAGCTCGCTCGGGCTTATGATGGAGGCCTGCGCTGAGCAGGGAATAGAGGTGATGGTGCTCGACCGTCCGAATCCCCTCGGCGGCCTCAAGGTCGAGGGTTCCTTCGTGGAGCCTGGCTGCTACTCCTTCATCAGCCAGTTCGCCATCCCCTATGTCTATGGTCTCACGGTGGGTGAGCTCGCCACTATGCTCAATGAGGAGGGAATGCTCCGCGGCCAGAAGGGCGACGGACCCGCGAAGCACTGCAAGCTCACCGTCATACCGATGGAGGGCTGGCACCGCGATATGGTCTATTCCGACACGGAACTGCCCTGGGTAATGCCCTCTCCTCACATTCCCGAGGCCGTGACCTCATTCTTCTATCCTGCCACGGGTATCCTTGGCGATGTCCACGGCCATATGTCCAACGGAGTGGGATATACCGTTCCCTTCCAGCTCTGCGGTGCGGAATGGATAACTGATGCCGAGGAATTCGCATCGCGCCTCAATGCCCTCGGCCTTCCCGGAGTGCGTTTCCGCCCCATTACCTACAAGCCTTTCTACGGCTTCGGGCAGGGCAAGGTGCTGCGCGGCGCCCAGATTGTCTTTACCGACTATCACGCTGCGCGTCTTTCCGACATCCAGTTCAAGGTGATGCAGGTTGCCGCCGAGATGTATCCCTCGCACAAGCCCTTCGGCGACCCGGAGACTAAGGTCGGCAATTTCGATGTCGTCACGGGCTCCAAGAAGATCCGCGAGATGCTTTCCCAGGGCCGCTACGACGATCTTCTCGACTACTGGCATAAAGATGAGGAAGCTTTCCGCAAATCTTCCTCCAAATACTATCTCTACGAGTAGCATCCTCTGATCCTGAGGGGTACATACCCCCCGAACCGTCTCGCTCCGCGAGACCCCTCCCAAATAATAATAGACGGTTGGAAACAACCGTCTATTATTATTCGGGCCCTTCCCTCTTATGGTGCCGAGGGTGGCACAGGTTCAGGGGGTATGTACCCCTCAGGATCAGAGGATGCAGAAAATCTCGAAGTAGGGAACCCCTTCAGGGGCAACCACTCCGTAGAGGATATTGTCCACCAGGTAGAAGAGGTCTCCGCCGAGCCAGATCTCCTCATAGTCGTAAGGCAGACGGTCGGTGACCGCTCCGATAGGAGGATCCACTACGGTGTACGTTCCACCCCTGACAGTGTAATAAATGCCATCCATACCAAAGTACTGGTTAACCTGCTGGCGGATGACATTCTCGAAGTAGTAACTCTCGTCGAGCATCCTGTAGCCGGGATACATCTTCGCATATAACCTGGAGAGGGCTATTGCCTCCGAGATACGTACCGAGGGATCGCGGTAAGGGTCGATCAGGACAAAAGGCAGGAGCAGGGAAGAGTTATAGGCATTGAATGAGAAGCCGACGGGAGGGCGCGAGATGATATATCCCGAGAGATTATTTTGCTTGTAGAATACACCGTTGTAATAGTAATAGGTGGTATTGCGGTAATTCCTCACTACGTGACCTACCGGCAAAGTGTTGATCCGGGTGCCAAACATATGGTAACCAAGTTCATAATAGGGCTTGGGGCGGTAGGGCTTGTTGGGCTTGTAATGGTCGGGATGCTTCGGGGGTTTTTGGGCCAGAGCGTTGGGCATATAGCCGGGAGTGATCTTCTGGCCGTTGGGCTTTGCCTGGGACTGGTTGGCGGGCCTTACCGCATTCCCGTTACCGTTCTGGTGGGAGGACGAACCGCCCGGACGGACGCCCGGCTGGGGATTCTGTTGGTTCCCTGAAGGTAGTTGGGAATTATTGTTCGGCTGAACGGCGGGTTGGGAAGGCTGGTTGGCAGGCTTCTGGGCGTTTGTGGCATCCTGGCGGCGGTTTGTGGTACTCGTACCCGACGTGGTGGCAGGTCTGGAAACCGGCTGGGAGGGCTGTGTATTCACCTGAGGGGTGCTCTGGCGGGTATTTGTAGTCGTAGTCTGCCGCGTAGTGGTTGTGTTCTGCGCGGGCTGGCTGGTCGTCTGCCTCCTTGTGGTGGTGGAGGTGCCGCTGTTGGTCTGGGGCGTGGTGGCGCTGGTGCCGGTGGTGGTCTTGGTCACCTGCTCCTGCTGCTGTTGCTGCTGGGTGGCTGTGGTCCTGCGGCCTCCCTGTGCGTAAGCGCCGTGAGGCGCAGCGATAAGTACTGCGGCAACTGCCAGTGCGGTCAGTGCGGTGTTTCTCGTCTTATTCATTGTCGTAAAGTTTGATTATATTCAGGATTACTTCGGTAGCCTTCTCCATACTCTCGAGAGGCACATATTCCATCTTGCCGTGGAAATTGAGGCCGCCTGCGAAGATATTGGGGCAGGGGAGGCCCATAAACGAGAGGCTCGCGCCGTCGGTGCCGCCGCGGATGGGCTGCACCTTGGGTTTCACGCCCGCCATCTCTATGGCCTTGACCGCCTTCTCGACCACGTGGTAATGGGGCTCCACCACCTCGCGCATATTGCGGTACTGGTCCTTGACCTCGGCCGTGACTATCTGAGCGCCGTATTTCTTGTTGATGAAGGCGGCGGCTTCGAGGATCATCTCCTTGCGCCTTGCTATGATGGCGGCATCGTGGTCGCGGAGGATGTAGTCCAGGTCGGCCTCCTCCACGGTGCCCTTGATTCCGGTCAGGTGGAAGAATCCCTCATAGCCCTCGGTATGCTCGGGACGCTGTACGGCGGGCAGCAGGGCGTCGAATTCCTCCGCGATATGGATGGCGTTGATCATCTTGTTCTTGGCATATCCGGGGTGGACGTTGCGTCCCTGGATGTGGACCTTCGCGCGGGCAGCGTTGAAATTCTCGTACTCGAGTTCCCCGACAGCCCCGCCGTCCATCGTGTAGGCATAATCGGCGTCGAAGCGCTTGACATCGAATGCCACCACTCCGCGGCCGATCTCCTCATCGGGAGTGAATCCTATCCTGATGGGGCCGTGCTTGAATTCCGGATGGTTGACGATATACTCCACGGCGCACATTATCTCCGCGATGCCGGCCTTGTCGTCGGCTCCCAGCAGCGTGGTTCCGTCCGTGGTGATGACCGTCTGGCCCTTATAGTCGGCCAGTTCCGGGAATTCGGAGACCTTGAGGCTCAGGCCGGGAACGCCTTTGAGAGGGATGTCGCCGCCATCGTAATCCTTGATTATCTGCGGATTGCGGCACTCTCCCGGAGCGTCCGGGGAGGTGTCCACGTGCGCTATGAACCCAATCTTCGGGGTATCCTTTCCGTTGTTGGCGGGAATGCGTCCCATAACATATCCGTCCTTGTCGAGCTCTGCTTCGACCCCGAGGGCCTTGAGCTCATCGACCAGCAGGCGGGAGAGGACGAGCTCCTTCGGGCTGGAGGGCTGCGAAGGGGACTCATCCACCGACATCGTATCTATCGCGATGTACCTGAGGAATTTATCGAGTATCTTTTCCATATCTATTTTGTCTGTTTTTCAACTTTCATCGACGAGCATATCATATAGATGATGATGCCGGCCAGAGGGAGGATCGCGATGGCTTCTCCGTATTGCGCGTTCCAGGTGTTGAGGAACCAGTCCACATTCGCGAACTTGAGGATCGCGCTCACCACGCCCATCAGCGCGCCGCCCGCTATGAATCCTGATGCAATCAGCGTGCCCTTCTCTTTCCTTGCCGCATTGACAGCCGCATCCTTGCTGCGCGAGCCCACATACCAGGAGATGGCGCCGCCGATGAGCAGGGGCAGGTTGAGGTCGATGGGGATGAACATTCCGAGGCAGAAAGCCAGCGCCGGAACCTTGAATACCGTAAGCAGTATCGCTATGACCGCGCCGATGCCGTAGAGCAGCCAGGGAGCGTTACCGCCGTTCATCATAGGCTGCACGACTGCGGCCATCGCATTGGCCTGCGGGGCCACGAGGGCGCCTTCGCCCACGAAGCCGTATGTCTTGTTGAGGATGAGCATCACTCCGCTGACGGTGAGGGCGGCCACTGCCACGCCTACGAATTTCCAGGTCTCCTGCTTTGCCGGGGTGGTGCCGATCCAGTAACCTATCTTGAGGTCGGTGATCATCGCGCCGGCGACTGAGAGGGCCGTGCAGACCACGCCGCCGATTATCATCGCCGCAATCATTCCCGCATCGCCCCTGAGCCCTGCTGCCACGAGGATGAGGGCGGTGATTATCAGGGTCATAATGGTCATTCCGCTGACGGGGTTGGTGCCCACGATGGCAATGGCGTTGGCAGCAACAGTCGTAAAGAGGAAGGAGATCACAGCCACGATGAGCAGTCCGATGAGGGCCTGCCAGATATTGTGGACCACTCCGCCGAATGCGAAGAAGGCGAATGTGACGATCAGGGCGATGATGATGCCGAAGACCACGGTCTTCATCGGAAGGTCCCTCTGGGTGCGCTCCTCTTCGCCGGTGCTGGCGCCATCCTTCCTGGAGAACTCCTTGGCCGCGATGCCGACCGCCGACTTGATGACGCCGAAACTCTTGATGATGCCGATGATTCCCGCTGTGGCGATACCGCCGATGCCGATGTGGCGGGCGTAGGTCTTGAATATCATATCGGGGCTCATCTCGCTTATGGTCTGGGTGATTCCGGTGCCCATGAAGTCGATGACGCTGCCGCCCCAGATGAGGTTCATCAGGGGGATGATCACCAGCCAGACGAGGAACGAGCCGCAGCAGATGATGAAGGCGTATTTGAGGCCGACGATGTATCCGAGGCCGAGGACCGCCGCGCCGGTGTTGAGCTTGAGCACCAGTTTGGCCTTGTCGGCGACAGCAGCACCCCATTTGGTGACAGTGGTGGTGATGGTTTCACTCCAGGCTCCGAATGTGGCTACCACGAAATCGTAGATACCTCCGATCAGGCCGCTGATGAGCAGGGTCTTCGCGCTGTTTCCGCCGCTCTCGCCGCTGACCAGCACCTGAGTGGTGGCAGTGGCCTCGGGGAAGGGATACTTGCCGTGCATCTCCTTGACGAAGTACTTCCGGAAGGGGATGAGGAAGAGGATTCCGAGCACGGCTCCCAGGAGGGAGGACATCACCATCTGGAAATAATTGACGTCGAGACCTATTATATATATGGCGGGGAGGGTGAAGATGCTGCCGGCCACCACCGCACCGGAGCAGGCTCCGATGGACTGGATGATGACGTTCTGGCTCAGCGAATCACTTTTCTTGAATGCGCTGGTGAGACCTACGGCGAGGATGGCTATGGGGATCGCAGCCTCGAATACCTGGCCGACCTTGAGTCCGAGGTATGCCGCCGCGGCGGAGAAGATGACGGTCATCACCAGTCCGATGCTTACGGACCATACCGTGACCTCTTTCGGCTTATGGCCTGAGGGAATGATGGGATTGTAGGTTTCTCCCTCCCTGAGCTCCCGGTATGCGTTTTCCGGCAGCCCTTGCGGTTTGTTTTCTTCACTCATATTAAATGCTGTTTGACGGGTGGGGCACTGGCGCCGGACCCTTGTTTATCCATATTCAAAGGTAATCATAATTTTCTTGACGGGCGCAAAAAGAGGCTTATTTGTGCCCAAGTCGTCGTATTTCAATGCATTGGGCTCAGAGCGGCCTCGGGGTGCACGAAATATTTCTGAAAATATTTTCAAAAAAATTTGGAGAATGAAAAAAAGTGCTTACCTTTGCAGCCCGTTTCGGAAATGACACGGCGAAACAGAGTCCGGAGCGTAGTTCATTGAAAGAATTGAGAGAGATAACGAGGTAAAAAACTGTAAGCAAAAGATAGTCTGAAATTGATCAGGTTTTTCTGACGATTGAGGGACTACAATTTCATAAAACAGAGGATTTACTGCGAAGTGGATCCTTATGTAATGATTCAAGACGAAGTAAATAAGAGCGAACGGAGGATGCCTTGGCTTCCATAGGCGAAGAAGGACGCGGTAAGCTGCGAAAATCTGCGGGGATTGGCAAACACGAATCGATCCGCAGGTATCCGAATGGGGAAACCCGGCAGGTTGAAGACCTGTCACCTTTTAGGAGCATACCCAGGGAACTGAAACATCTTAGTACCTGGAGGAAGAGAAAGAAAAATCGATTTCCTGAGTAGTGGTGAGCGAAAGGGAAAGAGCCCAAACCTTCTATGTTACGGCATAGAGGGGGTTGTAGGACCACAGAACGATGGTAAGAACGAACTGGAAGTGTATGGAAATGCACATCGCAGAGGGTGATAATCCCGTACAGGCAAGTTCTTGCAGGAGTAGTGGTATCCTGAGTACGGCGGGACACGAGGAATCCTGTCGGAATCTACGGGGACCATCCCGTAAGGCTAAATATAGATGGAAGACCGATAGAGGACCAGTACTGTGAAGGAAAGGTGAAAAGCACCCCGGGAGGGGAGTGAAATAGACCCTGAAACCGTTCGTTTACAAGCGGTCGGAGCTGTGAAAGCAGCGACGGCGTGCCTTTTGGATAATGAGCCTACGAGTTGTATCTGTCCGGCAAGGTTAAGCGCTTAAGGCGCGTAAGCCGAAGCGAGAGCGAGTCTTAATAGGGCGGCTAGTCGGATGGAACAGACGCGAACCCTAGTGATCTACACTTGGCCAGGTTGAAGGAGCCGTGTCAGGCTTTGGAGGACCGAACGAGTTTCCGTTGAAAAGGACTTGGATGAGCTGAGGGTAGGGGTGAAAGGCTAATCAAACTGGGAGATAGCTCGTACTCCCCGAAATGTCTTTAGGGACAGCCTCACTGCAGCTTGACGGAGGTAGAGCGACTGATAGGATGCGAGGGCTTCATCGCCTATCAAATCCTGACAAACTCCGAATGCCGCCAAGTGATCAGTGGGAGTGAGTCGCCGGGCGCTAATATCCGGTGGCAAAAGGGAAAGAGCCCAGACCAACAGTTAAGGCCCTTAAACGTGATCTAAGGTGATAGAACGAGGTGGTGTTGCAGAGACAGCTAGGATGTTAGCTTGGAAGCAGCTATTCATTTAAAGAGTGCGTAACAGCTCACTAGTCGAGCGACGCTGCGTGGATGATAATCGGGCATCAAGATCACTGCCGAAACTATGGACTCGCAATGAGTGGTAGGGGAGCATTCCAGTCTGCTGTGAAGGTGTGCTGTGAGGCATGCTGGAGCGGTTGGAAAAGAAGATGTAGGCATAAGTAACGATAATGAGGGTGAGAACCCCTCACACCGAAAACCCAAGGTTTCCTGAACAACGTTAATCGGATCAGGGTTAGTCGGGACCTAAGTCTTAGCCGAGAGGCGTAGATGATGGCGAAATGGTTAATATTCCATTACCTGTTATAGTTTGCAAGGAGTGACGGAGTCGTGACACGCACGCCGGCTGACGGAATAGCCGGTTAAAGGGGTTAGGTAGACGGCCAGGTTAAGAGCTAGGTTGTGCTGAGCCCTGACAGTACGCTGAGTCTTCGGACGAGGTGACAGTTGCGGTAAGCATACTCCCAAGAACAGCTTCTAAGCGTTAGGCTATAACAGCCCGTACCGTAAACCGACACAGGTGGGTGAGGAGAGGATCCTCAGGTGCTCGAGTGAATCATGGCTAAGGAACTAGGCAAATTGACCCCGTAACTTCGGGATAAGGGGACCCTGCAAAGGGCGCAGAGAAATGGCTCAGGCGACTGTTTACCAAAAACACATGGCTTTGCGAATTCGAAAGAAGAGGTA
>JAFSXX010000040.1 GCA_017443845.1 Bacteroidales bacterium
CGACCTGGACTGGCCCGTCCTCATCATTTTCGCCATCGGATGCATAGTCGGCATCCTCGCCTTTTCCAAGTTCCTGCACTGGCTGCTCGGACGTTTCGAAAAGCAGACCATGCTTGTTCTGCTCGGTTTCGTACTTGGTTCGCTCGTGAAGGTGTGGCCATGGGCCAATGAGAGCGTGAAAGCCCTTCCCGAGCCCCATTACGGAGCTGCGGCGCTCTGGTGCGTTCTCGGAATCGCCCTTGTCCTGGTAATAGAGTGGCTTGCCGCACGCGGAGCGGAACCGCGCAAAGAATGACGGCAGCAAGAATTATAGCTTTATTTACAGATTAAACTCCCATTATTTGAAAACCATGAAGCATATTATCCCATTGTTCGCCTTCGCCCTGGCAGCGCTTGTATCCTGCGGCGGAAATAACGGTGAGCCTGTCAAGATATCGGTTGTCCCCAATCCCGTATCTATCGAGTACGGAGGCCGGGGATTGAAAATGAAACAGGCAGGATGGACTCCCGCCGTCCGCACTTCCATTGATTCCGGACTTGCCGCTGAAGAGTATATTCTCGACACGCGGAAAGGCAAGGTGGTCATAAAGGGCGGCTCCGATGCGGGTGTCTTCTGGGGGATGCAGACCTTATATCAGATACTTGCCCAGGTTGAGAACAAGGGACTCGACCGTATCCCGGGCGTCCTGATCAAGGACAAACCCGCATTCAGTTATCGTGGCGCACATCTCGACTGCTGCCGGCATTTCTTTACGGTAGAGGAGGTGAAGACGTTCATCGACATGCTCGCCCTGCACAAGATCAACGTGTTCCACTGGCACCTGACCGAGGACCAGGGATGGAGGGCAGAGATCAAGCGCTATCCCAAACTGACTGAAATCGGTTCGGTCCGTGCCGAGACACTTGTCGGTCATTATGGCTCCAGTGAGTATGACGGAACGCCTTACGGCGGTTTCTATACCCAGGATGAGATGCGTGACGTCGTGGCTTATGCCGCAGAGCGCTTCATTACCGTAATCCCCGAGATCGAAATGCCCGGCCATGCTTCAGCAGCGCTGGCAAGTTATCCCGAACTCGGCTGCCGCGGAGCAGGTTATCCATATAAGGTGCAGACGACATGGGGAGTCTTCCCCGAGGTATTCTGCGCCGGCAATCCCGAAACCGTCACTTTCCTTGAGAACGTTCTCGATGAAATCTGCGACATATTCCCTTCGGAATACATACATATCGGCGGCGACGAAGCCCCGCGCGACGAGTGGGAGAAGTGCCCCAAGTGCCAGGCTCTGATGAAGGAGAAAGGTTTCACCCGTGAGGCCGAACTCCAGAGCTATCTGATCACTACCATCGAGAAATATCTGGCCGGCAAGGGCCGCAAGATCATCGGATGGGACGAGATCCTTGACGGCGGCGTATCGCAGAGCGCGACGGTCATGTCGTGGCGTGGCGCAAAAGGCGGCATCGAGGCCGCCAAGATGGGTAATGATGTGATCATGACCCCCAACAGCCACTTCTATCTCGATTATTACCAGACCGGAA
>JAFSXX010000041.1 GCA_017443845.1 Bacteroidales bacterium
CACATCGTACACATATAATGCCTACGGCGACTTGACGGACGTAGTATCCATCAGCAGCGACAGCGGAAACAACTCTGCGACACATTACACGTATGACATATACGGCCGTCCGTCGACAGTCCAGGACGTAGCCCCTGACGGCAAGAGCCTGACGAGGACCTACTCGTACAACAGCACAGGGCAGCTTACCTCAACGACCTACACTGCCTCCTCGGGCTGGACTGTAACGGAGAGTCACACATACGCCAACGGTTACCTTACGCAGACCTCCGCCGGAGGCAACATCATCTGGCGTCTCGATGCCGAGAATGCCCTCGGGCAGCCCACACAGGCGACAACGGGAAGCATCACGAGGACCTATTCCTTCAACAGCTACGGCCTGCCTACAGGACGGACGATGGGCTCCGTGATGGATTTCCGTTACAGCTATAACGGGGCAACAGGCAATATGGTCTCCCGAACAGATTATTCACGCAGTCTGACGGAGACTTTTGCATACGACAGCCTTAGCCGCCTTGTATCCTCATCCGGCAACACGGCGGACACCCGTACCTTCACCTATGCCAACAATGGCAACAAGACGCAGATGACGGGACTGGGAACGATGAGCTATTCGGACTCGAATCATCCCTACCGCGTGACGGGCGGCGATGTGACGGGGATGGGGAGCCTCTCATACAGCGCTGCATACACGGCCTTCGACCGTCCGGCAGTATTGTCGTGTACAGATCAGGAGAGCGGCGCGATAACAGATATGGCCTTCACATACGATGCCGCTCACGAAAGGGTGAGGACCGTACTGACATTCGACAGCCAGTCGAAACGCGACATAGAGGTCACTGCCGTAAAGCATTACTACCTTGGCGGCAGGTATGAGCTGGTAGAGACAGATGTATATGACCCTCAGGCGAAGGGAGAATCATCAATCACGACCCGCAAGGAGCGGCTGTACCTGGGCGGCGACGCCTACTCCGCACCGGTCGTTGTCATCAGGAACAATGGCAGCGGCAACGGCACATATTACAACATAGGCCGCGATGTCCAGGGCAGCATAACGCACATAGCCACGATGTCGGGCACGCTCGTGGCGGAATACAGCTACGACCCTTGGGGCAGGCTCAGGAATCCTGCAACACACGCACTGTATGACGTCCTCTCAGCTCCCGATTTGATGCTCGGCAGAGGCTATACAGGTCACGAATACATCCCCGAAGCCGGCCTGTGGAACGCCAATGCAAGGCTCTACGACCCCTTCCTCGGCTGCTTCCTCAGCCCCGACCCATATATCCAGGCCCCCGACTTCACCCAGAACCTCAACCGCTATGCCTACTGCCTCAACAATCCGCTGAAGTATAGTGATGAGAGTGGGGAGTTCTTTGTTATAGATTCATTCGTTATAGGGTTGATCGGCGGTGGCTGGAAGAGAGCGAAACAAATGGCATTGAACGATCTTAAGATTTGGGGAGGGTTATTTATTAGCGACAAGAATAAAAAGGCTGGTGGTCGAGTCTGGGAAGTGGTATCAAGGTTTACATGGCAGATACCACAAACGGTTATAGGGTTTTTGATCCATCAAACAGTGAATACATTTCGAATTGGAGGCGGCATAGAAAAAGTTGAGTATCTGCATGGAGCAACTGTCTCGAAGCACCATAATAATGACTGGGGAGGATTAACAATGGGCAATTATATATTGGGGAACAATCGTATTGAAGCACAAGATGATAATTATTTGTTCCAACATGAATTTGGTCATTACCTTCAAAGCCAGGAACATGGCCTGCTATGGTTATTCGACTTTGCCATTGAAAGTGGAATAAGTGCTATAATTAATGATTACTATCAGCATAACGCCTTTTATACAGAACAAAATGCAAATGCTAGATCATTGCAATATTTCGCAAAGTATTATGGAGAGGGTTATGCTGAAATAGTATGGAACTTCTCTCTCAATCCTATTACGGATTACAATGCATCCAAATCTTACAGTGAAAACCTGGCAATTATTAAAAAGGCTATTCATCCTTTTTTGTATTTTTTATGGAATAGATTGTTTAAATAATAGCGCCACAATAGATTATTATATCATTTTTTATGAATTTGCTCAATCTTCTAACTAAACAGATAAACAATGCATAAATATTTGTTGATAGTATCCATATTAGTTTTTTTCTGCACCTCGTGCTTTAAAAACCTGCCTGGCGAACATGGTACTTTAGCTTTTGAGAACAATAGCTCTGACACAGTGTATGTAATAGGGGGAATATTGAATACAGCACTAGCCGATTATAGAACAAAACAAAGAACCTGTGCCTGTGACAGGAAGATGTGTGAAGTGGCTCCATATTCTATAAACTATGAAATTGCTCCAATTTATGGTTCAGGTGTGGCATATTCTTATGAGAATGTCTTTTTTAAAACAAAAGTTGCCGAAAGATGTCTTGTTTACGTTGTCCCTTTTTATTCGATAGATGATAAGGAAGAGAATAAATCCTTATATGACTACAAAATGGTTTGCTATGAGTTGACTTATGAGGATTTGCAATCACTCGGTTTTCATTTGTATTATCCTCCCAATGAGAAAATGAAGGATGTCAAAATGGATCCACCATATGAAACATTTGCAAACTAGCCTCCGTCATTAGTTGTGCTGTTTTAAAAGTCAGCAAAAATCTGTCAGTTGAACGAAGCGATTATCTCTGTAGCCAGGACAGTATCATCCTCCCCCTCCACGAGGACCTCATAAAAAAAGTCAGGAAGAACGAGATCTTCCTGACCATTCCCGAAGGGCTGCTGTAAACCGTTTCGTCAGCTGAACGATTTGACTATCTCAGTAGCCTTGGCAACCTTCTCGTCGAGGAGCGCCTTGGTCGTGGCCTCGCAGATAAAGCGCAGGTAGGGCTCTGTGTTGGAAGGGCGGATGTTGAACCACCAGTCGGGGAACTCCACTCGGTAGCCGTCGAAATCCATCGTGGCGGTAGGTTTCTCCTGCGAAGTAAACCAGTCGCGGACTGCATCCATAGCCTCTTTCTTGCGCTCCAGGCGGAAGTTGATCTCGCCTGAATTCTCATAGCGGCGGATCTTAGCAACCGCTTCGGAAAACTTTTCGCCCTTGCGCTTAAGTCCGGCTACGATATTGAGCACCAGGATGGAGGCCAGCATTCCGCTGTCGGAATAGAAGAAATCCTTGAAATAATAGTGGCCGGCAAGCTCTCCGCCGTAGATTCCGCCGAGTTCGCGGAGGCGCGGTGCGGCGAAGGCGCGGCCCACCTTCCAGGTGGCGATCTCGCCTCCCATCGGGGCGATGTATTCCGCAACAGCCTTCGAGGAACGGATATCCTGCAGCACTATGCCCTTCTCTCCCCTCTCCTCGAGGAAATAGTGGCCCAGCAGGGCGATAATCAGGTCGGGAGAGACGAACTCACCCTTCTCGTCCACGAACATCACGCGGTCGGCGTCGCCGTCATAGACCACTCCCACGTCGCAGCCGTTTTCGAGAACGTGCTTTACGAGCATCTCCCGGTTCTCGGCCAGCAGGGGATTCGCCTCGTGGTTGGGGAAGGTGCCGTCGAGTTCCTCGCAGATATAGAGCGGCTGGTCGCCGAATATGTCGCGGACAAGGATGGAGGCCATTCCGTTGGAGAGGTCCATCCCGATCTTCAGGTTGGAGATATCCTCCTTGTAGCCGAGCTGGAACTCGATATACTCCTTTCTGATATCCATCTCGTGGACCGTGCCGCGCCTGTCGGCCACGGGCATCGGCCTGCCCTCCTCCATCCACTGCTTCAGAGTGCCGAGGCCTGTATCGAGGGCCACGGGAAGCGCATTCGCACGCGAGACTTTCATTCCGTTATGCTCCTTGGGGTTGTGCGATGCGGTGATCTGAACCGAAGCCTCGAAGCCATATTTCGCAGTAGCGTAATAGACCATCGGGGTGGTGCTCAGGCCGAGGTCATAGACATCGGCTCCGGCATCCGTAATGCCCTTGAGCAGATACTCGTGCATCTCAGGCGAGGAGACGCGCATGTCGCGGCCCACCAGCACCTTTTTGGTCTTCAGAAGTTCCGGAAGGAAATATCCCGCCTTGTAGGCGAAATTTTTGTCGAGGTCCACATTGTATTCGCCTCGGATGTCGTATGCGTGAAAAGCTCCCATAATTATTTCTTGTCGGTTTTTACCCTATATGCGGGATTTGTCTTGCCTTTGGAGATATTGAAAAGTTTGCCGGCCAGCATCTTCTTGCGGATGGGTGTGGCGCGGTCGGTGAACACAATTCCGTTGAGATGGTCCATCTCGTGCTGGATCATACGGGCGGCGAATTCGTCGAACTCCTCCTCGACCTCCTGGAAATCGGCGTTGATGTAACGCACCTTGATCCTGGCGGGGCGTACGATGTCGGCGTCCACGTTGGGGATGCTCAGGCATCCTTCGGAGTACTCGGAGGTCTCCTCGCTCTCGAAGGTGAATACGGGGTTTATCATCTCGCGGTGGAAACCTTTCAGGGCCGGGAAACGGTCCGCGAGGTCGTTGCCATCCACTACCAGTATGCGCTTCGAGACGCCGATCTGGGGTGCGGCGAGGCCGCATCCGTCGGCGTGGTGCATTGTTTCAATCATATCGGCGATCAGTTTGGAGAGTTCCTCCTTCTGACCGGGGTCGGCATCCTCGGCCACCTTGCGGAGGACCTGTGAGCCGTAGAGATAAATAGGGTATATCATTTCTGTGTATTGTTTTGCCTGTCAAGATATGTCTGGAGTAAGATGGCCGCGCTGATCTTGTCCACCGAGGCCTTGTCGCGGCGGTCGCTCTTCTTCATCCCGCCGTCGATCATAGCCCTGTGGGCCAGGACCGAAGTGAAGCGCTCGTCCTCGAGGGTTACGGGAATGTCGGGAAACTTCTTCCTGAGAAGATTGAGGAATGCGTCCACATCTTTTGCCGCTTCCGAGGGACGGCCGTCGAGGTTGACCGGATAGCCTACCACGAAGCGCCCTATGGTCTGGGACTTGGAATAATTTTGAAGATATTCTATTATCTTTGCACCCGGTACGGTGTCCAGTGCGGATGCGAATATCCCAAGGGGATCGCTGGCTGCAATCCCTGTCCTTTTGCGTCCGTAATCGATGCCCACCACTCTGTCCATATCACCGCAAAGTTAGCTATTTTTATGGCATTACGTTTCAAAAGGGATAAAGAAAGCCCCGCAGACCGCAAACAGGTGGCGATAACCGCCGGCATCGTCCTGGGCACGATGCTCCTGACATACTGCCTTGTGGCCTTCACCGGCCTTCGCCGCACCATTCCCGGCTACCCTTCGAGGGAGACCAGGCAGGCCGCGGCCGAAAACCTCAGCAAAGTGGACTCCCTCTCCCGGGTGATGGATATGTGGGCCTTCCAGGTGACCAACATCCAGCGGATCGTGAACGGACTCGACCCGCTCCCTCCGGATTCGGCAGGCACCGCACCCGCCCCCAGGGAGTACGACGAGGCCTCCCGCGCCTCATTCGCGGCAAACGACTCCCTCCTGAAGGAGGAGATCCGCAGGCAGGAAGCCTTCAACGTCGAGATCGGCAAGACGGTCATTTCGCAGATCGAGGGGATGCACTTCTTCACCCCCATCAAAGGTGTCATCGCAGTTCCCTTCGACCAGAAGAAGGGCCACGCCTACCTCGACATCGCATCCGAAACCGAGAAAATGGTCTATTCGATATACGACGGCACCGTCATCAACTCATACTGGAGCGACGGCGACGAGAATGTCATAATGATCCAGCACGGCAACAACCTGGTATCGGTGTACAAGCATACCGAGAAGCTGCTCAAGCACACGGGCGACAAGGTCACGGCCGGAGCCCCTATCGCAATAGTGAGCGACGTGGCCACCGACGGCGCGCACCTCTTCCTCGAACTCTGGTATGAGGGCAGGCCCATCGACCCGGCGGATTACATAAAATTCTGAAATGGCTAAAGACGGGAAACGACATATCGCCATCCTCGGTTCGACCGGTTCGATCGGGACCCAGGCCCTGGATTGCGTAGCACAGCATCCCGACCTGTTCGAGGTCGAGCTCCTCACCGCAAACAACAACTCCAAGCTCCTGATAGAGCAGGCCATACGCTTCAAGCCCAACAATGTGGTCATCTGCAACGAGCGCCTCTACGAAGAGGTTGCGGAGGCGCTCAAGCCGCATTACGTCAAGGTCTTCGCCGGTATCGGCTCGGTGTGCGACCTGATGGGGTGCGAAGAGCTCGATATGGTGCTGGCCGCGATGGTGGGATTCAGCGGGCTCAAGCCCGTGGTCGCAGCGCTCGAGGCGGGCAAGGCGGTGGCCCTCGCCAACAAGGAGACCCTCGTGGCGGCGGGAGCCCTGATAATGCCCCTCGCAGCGCGCAACAACGCCCCGGTGATCCCTGTCGATTCGGAGCATTCCGCCATCTTCCAGTGCCTCCAGGGCGAGAATGTGCGGCCCGAGAAGATAATCCTCACCGGATCGGGCGGAGCGTTCCTCGACACCCCCGCATCGGAGATGGAGGGCATCCGTCCCTCCGACGCCCTGAAGCATCCCAAGTGGAATATGGGAGCCAAGGTGACCATCGACTCCTCGACCCTGATGAACAAGGGGCTGGAGTTCATCGAGGCCAGGTGGCTCTTCGATATGGCCCCGCGCGACATCGAGGTGGTGATCCATCCCGAATCGGTAATCCACTCGATGGTGCGCTTCGCAGACGGATGCGTGATGGCGCAGTTAAGCAATCCCGATATGCGCCTCCCCATCCAGTACGCCCTGACATATCCGTTCAGGCAGAGCCTGGAGTGCCGGAAGCTCGATTTCTTCGAACTCGGCGCGCTCCATTTCCGCAAGCCCGACATCGGACGCTTCCCCTGCCTGGGCATAGCGCAGGCCGCGCTCGAGAAGGGCGGAAATGCCTGCTGCGCGATGAATGCGGCCAACGAGGAGGCCGTAGCGGCATTCCTGCAGGAGAAGATCCGCTTCACCGACATCCCCTGTATAATAACCGACACTCTCGAAAAGTGTCATTTTATAGAAAAACCCGATTTCGAGGCCATTTACAGCACGAATTTTGAAGCGAGGAGAATCGCCTCCGAAATCATAGGCACCAAATACTCAAGATAATGTCAACCGTCCTTATAAAGATAGTCCAGGTAGTCCTGGCGCTCTCGTTCCTGATCCTCATCCACGAGCTGGGGCATTTCACTTTCGCCAAACTCTTCAAGACGAGGGTCGAGAAGTTTTACCTCTTCTTCAACCCCAAGTTCTCGATAGTGCGTTGCAAGAAGATTAACGGCAAACTGAAGTTCAAGTTCTTCTCCAAGAACGGTGGAGAGTGGGACGAAACCCCTTCCACCGAGTACGGAATCGGCTGGCTGCCCCTTGGCGGCTACTGTTCCATAGCCGGAATGATCGACGAGACCACGGGCAAGGACGACCTGCCGGCTGTTCCCCAGCCCTGGGAATTCCGCACCAAACCTGCCTGGCAGCGCTTCTTCATAATGTTCGGCGGAGTGCTGTTCAACTTCATCCTGGCCATCGTCCTCTACGCCTGCATCCTGGGCACCTGGGGCGAGGAGTACCTCAAAACAGATGACGCGGTTTACGGAGTGGCCGTCAACGACCTCTCCTATGAGATAGGCTTCCGCGACGGCGACCGGATCCTGAGCATCGACGGAGTCCCGACCGACAATTTCGCCACCCTCCAGGTAGATATGGTCCGCAGCAAGGCCCGCGAGGCCGTAGTCCTGCGCGGGGGCGATACGGTAAGGGTCGCCATCGATCCGGTCTATATCCCCGCGATGCTCAACACTCCGGGAATGTTCGACCTCGCCTTCCCCTTCGTAGTGGCCGAGGTTCCCGAGAACTCCATAAACCACGATGCCGACCTCAAGCCCGGCGATGCAGTCAAGGCCATCGACGGGGAGCCGATGTTCATCGTGCAGAGTGTCCGCAAGGCCCTGCAGCAGCATAAGGCCGAATCGGTCACCGCCACCCTCGAGCGCGACGGCAGCCTGGTCGATGCCGCATTGCAGGTCGATACCGCCGGAATGGTCGGAGTGGTGCTCGACGCCGATCCGGAGCATTATTTCAACGTCACGAAGAAGAGCTACAACGCCCTGAGCGCCATACCTGCCGGTGCGGCGAAGGCGTGGAAGACCATCGCCAACTACGTCAAGGAACTCGGGCTGATCTTCTCTCCCAAGACCGAGGCATACAAGTCCGTTGGCAGCTTCATCGCCATCGGCAAGATATTCCCCGCGACCTGGGACTGGTATAAATTCTGGAGCCTCGCGGCGCTCTTCTCGATTATGCTCGGCGTGCTCAACATCCTGCCCATCCCCGCACTCGACGGAGGGCACATCCTCTTCCTGCTGGTGGAGATGATTACCGGCAAAAAGCCCGGCGACAAGTTCCTCGAAGTGGCCGAAACCATCGGAATGATCTTCCTGATCGGCCTTATGATACTTGCCTTCGGCAACGATATCCGCGGATTGTTCATACATTAAAAAGATACAGATATGAGAAAAATCGCATTCCTTCTCTCATTGACCATACTCCTCCCGCTGCTCGCAGGCTGCGGCGAGGGCGGCAGCGCCTCCCTGCCGGCAATCTCCGGCAAGGCCGGCGAAATCATAGTGGTAGCCAGCAAGGCGCAGTGGGAATCCGAGGTGGGCAACCGCATCCGCGGCGCCCTCGCTTCGGAGTATGAGTACCTTCCCCAGAAGGAGCCCCTCTTCAACCTCGCGAACGTTCCCGAGGCCAGCGTCAACAAGCTCATCAAAGTACACCGCAACATGCTCTACCTCAAGGTGGGCGAAGGGCAGAAAGCAGGGATGCAGGTACGCAACGATGTCTTCGCGAGCCCCCAGACCGTAGTGCTGGTGACGGCTCCCAGCGACGACGAAGCCGCCGCGTTCATCAAGGCCAACGCCGACGCCCTCGTGGAGGCCTTCGAGAAGGCAGAGCGCGACCGCCTCATCTCGAATGCGAAGCTCTACGAGGAGGTCAAGCTCCGCGATATGCTCAACGCCAAGTTCGGAGGTTCGCCCTGCTTTCCCAACGGGTACTCGCTCAAGAAGCAGACTCCTGATTTCGTATGGATCTCCTATGAGACATCATACACTATCCAGGGCATTTTCGTCTATACTTATCCTTACGAGAACGACAGCCAGCTGACGGCAGAGAATCTTGTCCGCAAACGCAACGAATTCGTCAAGGAGAATGTCCCCGCCACCAGCGAAGGCAGTTATATGATTACCAACCCTACCATCGTCCCCGGATTCAGGGAGGTAGAATACAACGGCATCAAGAGGGCCGAGGTCCGCAGCCTCTGGGACACCTACGGCGACTTTATGGGCGGCCCGTTCGTCTCCCACGCATTCAGGAGCCAGGACGGGAAGAACATCATAGTTATCGAGGGCTTCGTCTATGCTCCCAAATACAATAAACGCAATTACCTCCGTCAGGTTGAGTCCATTATCTGCTCTTTCGAGTGGAAAAAGTAGATAAATAGCTCCGTTGCAGGTCCGTTTTTGCGAAAAAATTTGTAAACGGGATTTTTTTTCATACCTTTGCACTCCCTTACACGCAAAGGGCATTTTGGTGGGTTCGTATAACGGTTAGTACTCGAGATTTTCATTCTCGCAATAGGAGTTCGATTCTCCTACCCACTACGAAATATAAAAGATTCAGTAATGGCAAACCACGCATCAGCAGACAAGCGCAATCGCCAGAGCGAGAGGCGCAGAGAGCATAACAGGTATTATGCTAAGACAACGCGCAACGCCATAAGGGCGCTTCGCAACACAACAGACAAAGCGGCAGCAGAGGCTTCGATGCCCAAGGTGTTCGCAATGATCGACAAACTTGCAAAAAGCAACATTATTCACAAAAATAAGGCTTCGAACCTCAAAAGCGGAATCGCAGTCTATGTCAACAAACTTTAAGCTGACTTAATTTTTGTCATAAGAGTTAAAGAAACTTCCCCTATCTTGCGGGAAGTTTTTTTATACCCTTTTGACATTATGGCTAAGAACATCAAACAGTGGCGCGAGGAAGAGAGGCCGAGAGAAAAGATGCTCTCCAAAGGGTGTGAATCCCTCACCAGCGCCGAACTCATTGCAATCCTTATCCGCAGCGGCAGCCTCTCCTGCAGTGCGGTCTCCCTCGCTGATGAAATACTCGAACTTGCCGAGGGCAGGCTCGAAAAACTCTCCCGGCTCACAATGGAGCAGCTCGGGCGGATCGACGGAATCGGGCAGGCGAAGGCCACCTCGATCCTCGCCGCCGTGGAACTCGGAAGGCGCATCGCCTCCGAGACTCCGGAAGCGATGCCCGTCATCAACGACGCCAGGACCACGGCGTCCATTATGATCCCGCGGCTCTACGGCCTCAGGCACGAGGAATGCTGGGTACTCTACCTCAACAACGCCAACAAACTCACGGGCAAGGAAAAGGTGAGCCACGGAGGGTCGAGTTCCACCATCTTCGACATCAAGACGATAGTCCGCAAGGCGGTGGACCGCATCGCGGCCGGCATCATCCTGGTCCACAACCACCCTTCAGGGAGCCCCCTGCCGAGCCGGTGCGACATCGACGAGACCGCTGCCCTGCGCGAGGCGGCAGCCCTGCTCGACATCCGTCTGCTCGACCACGTAATAGTCTCGGGCAATAATTATTACAGTTTCAGTGAAGGAAAAAATTGCTATCTTCGCAACAACAACCTTAAAGACGAACAGCATGAAAGTGATTAACCTTGGGGAGACCAATTCGGTTATGAACCGCTTCGTAGCCGAACTCCGCGACAAGACAGTCCAGAAGGACAGGATGCGTTTCAGGCGCAATCTCGAGAGGCTCGGAGAGATTTTCGCCTATGAGATAAGCAAGACTTTCGAATATGAGAAGGCCGAGGTCGAGACCCCTCTAGGCATTGCGGAGTGCAATCTCGACACACAGCCGATAGTCCTGAGCACCATCCTCAGGGCCGGACTTCCTCTCCACCAGGGTTTACTCAACTACTTCGACAAAGCCGAGAACGCCTTCGTGGCGGCCTACCGCAAATACGGCAAGGACAACAAATTCAAAATCGAGCTCGAATACGCCACCCATACCGTTACCGAAGGCAAAATCCTCATCATAGCCGACCCGATGCTGGCCACCGGAGCCTCGCTCGTTCTGGCCTACCAGAAGCTCATCGAGAACGGCGAACCGCTCCACACGCACCTGGTATGCAGCATCGCCTCCTCGGAAGGCATCGAATACCTCTCGAAGAACCTGCCCCACAAGTCGGTGACTCTCTGGGTAGCAGCCATCGACGAGGAGCTGACCAACAAGTCGTACATCGTTCCGGGCCTCGGCGACGCCGGAGACCTCGCATACGGAGCTAAACTCTGATTATCGGCTTAAAGCTCTTTCCTGAGCCTTGCAATGGGAATTGAAAGTTGCTCGCGGTACTTGGCAACGGTACGGCGGGCGACATTGTAGCCCTTCTCCTTCAGCACGGCCACGAGCTCCTCGTCGGTAAGGGGCTTGCGCTTGTCCTCCTCCTCGATGCTGGAGGTGAGGATTTTCTTGATCTCGCGGGTCGAGACCTCCTCCCCTTCGCTGTTGACGAGCCCTTCGGAGAAGAAGTACTTGAGCGGGAATATGCCGAAATGAGTCTGGATATACTTGCTGTTGACCACCCTTGAGATGGTGGAGATATCGAATCCGGTCTTTTCGGCTATATTCTTGAGGACCATAGGTTTGAGCTTGGTCTCGTCGCCGTCCAGGAAATAGTCGTGCTGAAACTCGAGGATGGCCTCCATAGTGCGCTGGAGGGTATTCTGGCGCTGCTTGATGGCCTCGATGAACCATTTTGCCGAGTCGAGTTTCTGCTTGACGAACGAGACGGCCTCCTTGTCGCCCTTGCTCTTGCCGCTCGCCGAATCCATCAGCATATCGGCGTAGCGCTTGTTGATGCGCAGCTCCGGTATCGAATATTTGGGCAGGGTGAGCACCAGTTCCCCGTCCTTGATCTCGAGCAGGAAGTCGGGGACGATCTGCTGCGCCTGGTCGGAATAAGAATCGTCGATCTGTCCGCCGGGCATGGGGTTGAGACGCCTGATCTCGGCGATCGCGGCCTTGAGGCGTTCCTCGTCGATTCCCATCCTGCTGATTATCTTATTGTAATGCTTCTTGGTAAACTCGTCGAAATAATCCTCAAGTATGGTGCGGGCATCCGTGCGGGCCTCGCTCTCATCCTCTTCGGCGGGCTCAAGCTGCAGCAGAAGACACTCGCGCAGGTCGCGGGCCCCAACTCCGGCGGGTTCGAATCCCTGGATGATTTCGATTATCTCCTCGATCTCATCCTCGTTGGTCTCGATTCCGGTCTTGAAACTGATATCGTCCACCAGCGATTCGGTATCGCGGCGCAGATAGCCGTCGTTGCCTATCATTCCGATGAGGAACAGGGCGATCTGGTGCCGGCGCTCGTCCAGGCGGCAGAAGCCCAGCTGGTTCTCAAGGCTCTGATGGAAGCTCTCCTTGACCTGGAAGGTATTATACTGGGGTTTGAGATCCTTGCCCTGATTATTCACATAGAGCTTGTAAGAGGGCGTATCGTCGTTATTGTATTCGCTCAGCGATATCTTCTTGGGGGTGCCGTCCTCCTGCTCCGTATCGTCCACTACCTCGTCGAGTACCGGATTCTCCTCTATCTCCTTCTGGATGCGCTGCTCGAGTTCCAGCCGGGGAAGCTCGATAAGCTTGATGGTCTGAATCTGCAGCGGCGAGAGTCGCTGTACCTGCTTGAGCTGAAGGCTTGTACCCTGTTTTACCATAACGAAGGATAATTAATTGTCTCCTTTACCAGGAAAACGGAGGGGAACCAGCCCTTCAGGCGCTGTGCGAAGAGCTGCGCCTCGTCGCGGGAGCGGAAGTCGCCTACCGTGACCTTGAAATATGGCGAAGCGTAGGTCCTGTAGATGGCCACGCCGGGATATGCGGCAGCGAAGGCCCCGGCCACGGATTCCGACTTCTGGCGCGCATTCTGGCTGTTGTCGAAGAAAATCCTGACGCGGTATCCCGTTATCTTGCGGTTGGAGTTGCGGGCGATATGGCGCGCAAAGGCCGATTTGACGATGGAAGACTGTTCGATGTTGACGGTTCCGGAAGTGAGTGACGACTTCGCGAGCACGTCGAAAATATTCTTGCCCGAGTAGCTTATATCCTCACTGGGCAGCGGCTCATATACGGGCAGGGTGTCCAGCGCCGAAGCTGTGACATTGTTCTGCGCCGAAAGGGCTGCCATCGAGAGCAGAAGGGCGGATATGAGGAGTAATGTCTTTTTCATTTGAAAATATTGAGGCTCTTGGAAAGGTCCAGTTTGCCGGAGAGGTTCTTGATGGGATACTTCTCCTTCTTTATGCGCTTGGAGATGGCACCGGTGCGGACGAGGGCGTCGATATCGGCCGTCATCGTCTCGGGATTGACATCGCCCGAGAGCATCGTCACCATCGGATTCAGGAGGGAGGCGTCGAGCCTGAGCGGCACCAGGGTGTCGCTCTGCGGCAGGATGACGGCGGGCTCCAGTGCCGTAGCCGTAGCGAAGCGGGTGCCGTCCTCCTTATAGACGACCACATCGAGAGTCTGCAGGACGAACTGCGACCTGGTCGGGTTCGCCACTCCGATATTGAGCAGTATCTCGGCCGAGACGCTCGCCTTGGCGTAGCTGAAATTGGTGACCGACTCGATGTCGTACGACTTCAGCTGGAGCTGCTTGTAGTCGTTGACCGAGCAGCTGCCGAGTGTCAGGAGAGCCGCACACAGCAGGACAAGTATCTTTTTAAAATTCTTCATTGCCTTTGCAAAGATATAAAAAGTTATCTTTGCATCACATAAGATAATGACAGGCTATGGCCACAAACACACCCAATCCCCTCAAGCCGATAAATGAAGCAAGCCGTCGGAAGGTCTTCATCGAGACCTACGGATGCCAGA
Source organism: Bacteroidales bacterium (assembly GCA_017443845.1). Classification (GTDB taxonomy): domain Bacteria; phylum Bacteroidota; class Bacteroidia; order Bacteroidales; family UBA932; genus Cacconaster. Next base: position 13,992 of record JAFSXX010000041.1, read on the forward strand.
TGAATGTCAACGACAGCGAGGTCGTGCTCGCCATCCTCCAGGATGCGGGATTCGCCCTCTGCAGCAGCATATCCGAAGCGGACCTCATCCTGGTCAACACCTGCTCGGTCCGCGAAAATGCGGAGCAGCGCGTGCTGGGAAGGCTCGATGTCTTCCGCCAGGAGAAGAAGAAACGCAAGGTGCTGGTAGGCGTCCTCGGATGCATGGCCCAGAGGATGAAGGAAAAACTGCTCGAAAACGAGTCGGTGGATATTGTGGCTGGCCCCGATTCCTACCGCGAGCTGCCCAGGCTCGTCGAGGCGGCAGGGCTGGAATCCAAGCAGATGGACGCCCTCCTCTCCCACGAGGAGACCTACGGCGACATCTCCCCCGTGAGGATGGACAGCAACGGAGTCTCGGCCTTCATCTCCATAATGCGCGGATGCAACAACGTATGCTCATACTGCATCGTGCCCTTCGTGCGCGGAGCCGAGCGCAGCCGCGACCCTTACAGCATCCTCAGGGAGGCCCGCAGCCTGATCGACAGCGGTTACAAGGAGATCAACCTGCTCGGCCAGAATGTGGATTCGTACCGCTGGAAAAACCCGGAGAACCACGCCGAGAAGGTGGATTTCGCAAGGCTGCTCGAAATGGTGGCGCTGCTCGACCCCACGGTGAGGATCCGGTTCGCCACATCCCATCCCAAAGATATGTCCGACGGAGTCCTCTACACGATGGCGATGTATGACAACATCTGCAAGCACATCCACCTCCCGGTGCAGTCCGGAAGCAATGTGATGCTCGAGCGGATGAACCGCAAATATACCCGCGAGACCTACCTGGAGCGCATTTCCCGCATCCGCGAGATAATACCCGAATGCGCAATCACCACCGATGTCATAGCCGGATTCTGCGGCGAGACCGACGAAGACCACAGGCAGACCATTTCGCTGTTCAACGAGGTCAACTTCGACAGCGCATTCATGTTCCAGTACTCTGAGAGGCCCGGCACCAAGGCCGCGAGGCAGTTTGCCGACGACGTGCCCGACAAGGTCAAGACCGAGCGCCTCGAGGAGATCATCTCCCTCCAGAACGAGATATCCCTCGACCGGAACCTCCGATATGTCGGACAGGTCTGCGAAGTCCTCATCGAAGGGCCTTCCAAGCGCTCCGCAGCCGATCTTGTGGGGCGTACATCCTCCAACAAGACCTGCGTCTTCCCCGCCTGCGGACATAAAGCAGGAGAGTACGTGAACGTGCGCATACTCTCCTGTTCTTCAGCCACCCTCAAGGGTGAGATAGTATAATTTCGCTGCGGATCAGTCGGATATCGTCCACTCGCAGCCGCCGTCTTTGGTATCCTTTATCTGGATGCCGACTTCCTTGAGTTCATCGCGGATCTTGTCGCTGACCGCCCAGTTCTTCTCGGCCTTGGCGGTGCGGCGGATATCGATCACCATATCCATCAATCCGGAAATGATCCTTGCCGAAGCGGAGTCGGACTGCTCCTCGACCAGGCCGAGGATGTCGCATACGACCTCTTCGAAGAGCTTCTGCAGCATCGCCGCGTCGGCTTCGTTGACCTTGAGGCTGCCGTCCTTGGCGCTGTTGACCATCTTCACCGCCTCGAACATATATGAGAGGGCGTTGGGAGTGTTCAGGTCGTCCAGAAGCGCCTCATAGACATTCTCCCTGAGCTGCGGGATCTGCTCCTGCGAGGGGGCGCCGGGGGTTACGGGGATAGTCTTCACGTCCCTGACCGCCTGCATCATCCTCTTGAGGCCTTTCTCCGCCGCCTGGAGCGCTTCATTGCTGAAATCCAAGGTGCTGCGGTAGTGGGCCTGCAGGATGAAGAAGCGCACCGTCATCGGCGAATAGGGCTGCTCGAGGAGCTTGTGGTTGCCGCTGAAGAGTTCGTCGAGGGTTATGAAGTTGCCCAGCGACTTGCCCATCTTCTGGCCGTTGATGGTAATCATATTGTTGTGCATCCAGTAGTGGACTCCGCCGGTGCCGCGCGAGGCCACGTTCTGTGCGATCTCGCACTCGTGATGGGGGAACATCAGGTCCATTCCGCCGCCGTGGATGTCGAACTCCTCTCCGAGATACTTCTCTCCCATCGCGGAGCACTCCAGGTGCCATCCGGGGAAGCCTTCGCTCCAGGGCGAGGGCCAGTGCATTATGTGCTCGGGGGATGCCTTCTTCCAGAGGGCGAAATCCATCGGGGAGCGCTTGTCGTCCTGCCCGTCGAGATTGCGGGTACCCTCCTTGGTCTCGTCGAGGCTGCGGCCCGAAAGGACTCCGTATCTGTGGTCCTTATCGTACTTCTGGACATCGAAATAGACGGATCCGTTGCTGATGTAGGCATAGCCCGCATTGAGGATCTTCTTGATGAGCTCGATCTGCTCGATGATATGGCCGGAGGCGTGAGGCTCGATGGAGGGGGGCAGCACGTTGAGCTTGTGCATCGCCTCGTGGTAACGGATGGTATAGGTCTGGACCACCTCCATAGGCTCGAGCCTTTCGAGGCGGGCCTTCTTGGCTATCTTGTCCTCCCCTTCGTCGGCATCGTTCTCGAGGTGGCCGACATCTGTTATGTTCCTCACATAGCGGACCTTATATCCTATATTCGTAAGGAGGCGGAAAAGCACGTCGTAGGTGATTCCCGGACGGGCGTGGCCCAGATGGGCGTCGCCATAGACGGTGGGACCGCAGACATACATTCCGACCATATCGGGATGTATGGGTTTGAACAATTCCTTGGTCCTCGAGAGGGTATTGTATATGTAAAAATTCCTGGGCATTGTATTTATTCGTGTTTTTGGTCTGCGACACTGAATTCCGAGAAAGATGAACGGAGGAATCTGTTCACCCAGTATTCTTCGCCGTCGGTATGCTTGTGAAGGATGCTGAGGGTATCGCCGGAGGGGGTTATGGTAAATTTGTAAACTTCGCCGGAATGGCCTTTCTGGATGAAAATGCCGGGGTAGTCCGAGATCAGGATAACGTCGAAAGTGGTTCCCTTGGTGGGCACGATCTCAGTGCTCCAGAGGCCGTATTCGGGGGTAGAGCCAGCCCCGGTTTCGAGGCTCCAGGCCCCGGTATAGAAGAACTTGACGTACGACGCGTTGGCTGTCTTGTCCTCGAATCCCTTCACGGTCCCGTCAGCCGAGTAGGTCGTTACCGACTCGAACTGCCAGGAATCGTGGCAGAGGACATTGTTGTCGTCTATAAAATCGAGCTGACAGGATGCTGCGAGAAGCAGTCCGGCCGCCATAAATGCGATGTTGAATAATCTTTTCATATTATCGTCTATTTCATTCCCATTTTTTCGAGAAGGGCGTCGGGCTGGGGATCCCGGCCCCTGAAATCGCGGAACAATTCGGCTGCATCTACCGTGCCGCCCTTCGAAAGGAGCTTGCTGCGGAACTCGCCAGCCACTCCCCTGTCGAATATGCCGCGCTCTTTGAAGAGCGAGAAGGCATCGGCCTCCAGGACCTCAGCCCACTTGTAGGAGTAATATCCTGCGGAATAGCCTCCTGCGAAGATATGGCTGAATGAGGGCGAGAAGACAACTCCCTCGACGGAAGGCATTATCGGGGCACGGTTGACTATCTCCTGCTCGAAGGCCACGACGTCGAGGTCCTCGGGGATGCTCTTGAGCGAGTGCCACTCCATATCGACGGTGCCGTAATTGAGCTGGCGGATGCAGGCGTAGCCGGCGAGGAAATTCTTGGCGGCTACGATCCTGTCGAGGTACTCCTGGGGGATCACCTCGCCTGTCTTGTAATGCTTCGCGAAGGTCTTCAGGTATTCAGGTTCATAGGCCCAGTTCTCCATTATCTGCGAGGGGAGCTCCACGAAGTCGCGGTCCACATTGGTACCGGTCAGGGAACGGTAGGTTCCCTCGGCCATCATTCCGTGGAGGGCGTGTCCGAATTCGTGCAGTAATGTCGTAACCTCATCGAAAGTCAGGAGCGAGGGTTCGGTGGCGGTAGGCTTCGTGAAGTTGGTGACCACCGAGACGAAAGGCCTCTCCTCAACCCCGTCGACCGTCGCCATTCCGCGGAACTCGGTCATCCAGGCTCCTCCGCGCTTGCTCTCGCGGGGGAAATAATCCATATAGAGAAGCGCCATGAAGCGGCCCGATCCGTCTGTCACCTCAAAGACGCGCACATCCGGATGGTAAACCGGAATATCCGTCCTCTCGTTGAAGTTAAGGCCGTAGAGGGTATTGGCGAGCCCGAAGACCGCAGCCTGCACGCTGTCGAGCTGGAAATAAGGCTTGAGAAGTTCCTCGTTGAGAGCATACTTCTCATCCCTGAATTTCTCGGACCAATAGGCGAAATCCCAGGGCATCAGCTGGCCCTCGAACCCCTTGGAAGCCGCATACTGCTGTATCTCGGCCACGTCGCGGAGGGCGAAGGGATAGGACTTTTCGCGGAGATTGTCGAGGAACGAATCCACCGTAGCGCGGTCCTTGGCCATCGTCTCCTCGAGGGAATAATCGGCATAGGTCTCATAACCGAGAAGATTGGCCTCCTTAAGGCGCAGGCTGATGATATCTTTTATGGTCTGGATGTTGTCAAACTCGCCGCCGACCGATTTGGTATTGTAGGCGCGCCACATCTTCTCGCGGAGGTCGCGGCGGGCGCTGAACTTCATGAACGGGCTGTAGCTGGGCTGGTCGAGGGTGAATGTCCACCCCTGGCCGCCGCGGTTGGAGGCCTCCGAGGCCGCCATTTCGCGGACATACGCGGGAAGCCCCTCGAGGTCGGCCTCGTCCGTGAGATTCATCGTGAAGACATTGGAGGCCGCCAGGACATTCCGTCCGAACTTGAGGGTAGCCAGCGAGAGCTCCTCCTGGACCTTGGAATACTCGGCCTTCTTGTCATCGGGCAGGTTGGCGCCGTTGCGCGCGAAGGAACGATATGTATCTTCGAGCAGTTTCCTCTGCTCCGGAGTGAGCTGCAGGGCGTCACGATGGTCGTAAACTGCCTTTACCCTCTTGAAGAGGTCGGGATTCAGGAGGATAGAGACCCCGTACTCGGTCAGCATCGGGGAGACATCTTCGGCTATCTGCTGCATCTCGGGATTGGTACAGCACTCGTTGAGATTGAAGAATATGTTGCTTACCATATCGAGCTTGCCGCCCGACCTTTCGAGCGCCTCGATGGTATTCTCGAAAGTGGGTTCGGCGGCATTGGCCACGATTGCCTTGATCTCGGCCTTGCCTTCGGCCACGGCCGCATTGAATGCGGGCTTGTAATGTTCGATTTTTATCTTGTCGAACGCCGGTGCCCCATAGGGCGCCTCCGACTGCACAAGAAGCGGATTGTTCATATTGCAGGATGTCGATGTCATTAATGCCGCGGCCAGAGCCGTGGCAACAGTAAATCTTTTCATTGCCTATCGCTTTAGCATATCCTGCAAAGATACAAAAATAGGTTCACATAATCGCACGGGCAGGTCGTCATTTGCTGTCAGTAAGGATCCTGACGCCTTTGCGGCCCTCTATCCTGTAGGAAATGTCATAGCAGGTATAGACGGTGCGGCGCAGGGGCTTCCTTTTAGATGCGGTGTGGAACCTTGCCGCGAAGTGCTTCTCCTCCATCTCCTTCCGGTCGAGTTGCAGTTTGCCCGACTGCAGGCTTTCAGAGAGAATTGAGTGGTTCCTGTGCAGGATCGAATTGATCTTGTACGAATAGGCCTTCGACTGACGCGAAATGGCATTGTGATAACTGTTGCGGCAGGCATCGCAGCAGAAACGCTTGTCGATTCTCCCCAAAAACCCTTCGCCGCATTCCAGACAATAGCGTTTTTCCATAGTGCAAATATAATATGACGGACCTTGGATTCCATTACAAAAATGAGCGGCGGCGTTTTTTTGTCATCGGCCGTAAAAACCGATTTTTCGGCCAGCCGTTTATAAACGGATATAAACGTTTATAAATGTTTAGAGTATTGCTGGCGGCGCCGCGCCGCATTTACTTTGCGGCACAATCAAACTTTTTCAAAAATGATAGACAACATTACTTTAAACCGGGTGGAGCTGCGAGGAAGGATCGGGCAGGACCCCAGGATCGCCAATGTGGGCGATTCGTGTGTCGCAAGGTTTTCGATTGCGACAAGTGAGATTTACAAGGACAGGAACGGAGACCTGAAGGAAGAGACCACCTGGCACAACATAGCCGCCTGGAATGGCCGTAACATAGCCGACTTCTCGACTCTCCGGAAAGGCGTCCCCGTATCGGTAGTAGGCCGCATCAGGAACGTCAAGTACACCTCGACCGAGGGCGAGGACCGGCAGTATATGGAGATACTTGCCACCAGACTCTCGATTATGGATATCTCGGGGGAGCAGCCCTCCTGAGGCCTGCGGCGCGGCGGGCCGGCGGGGAGCGCCGGCCCGGCAGCGCTGTTTTATCTGTTGGAGCGAGAAGGATAATTGCTTAAATTTGTGATACCACAAATAAGCAATCGTCCTATGAAGAAGATTTTCGCCATTCTGCTGGCAGTTTCCGTGATGCTCACCGGATGCCAGGTCACCAAAAAGACAGCCAGCCGGGCTGCCGGAATCCAGGATAAGGTAAAGGTCGTCGCCCATCGTGGCTACCACCCTTCACCGGAGTATCCCGAAAACTCGATAGCCGCCCTGAAATATGCCCAGGAACTCGGCGTGTACGGCTCTGAATTCGATGTATGGCGCACTGCCGACGGAGGCCTCTATGTCAACCACGACAGGAGTTTCAAGGGAGTCAACCTGGCCAAGTCCACTTCGGACGTAGTAGGAGAATTGACCCTTTCGAACGGGGAGAAAATGCCGACCCTGCGTGCCTATCTGGAACAGGGCAAGAAGGTCCCTTCGGTCAAACTGATTCTGGAACTGAAGCATTACGAGGCGGCAGACGGCAGCGTAGCCCTTGTCAAGGAGCTTGGAATCGAGAAACAGGTGGAATGGATCGCCTTCTCCTATGAGGCCTGCAAGCGTGTCCACGAACTTCTTCCGGATGCGATCGTACAATACCTCAACGGCGACAAGAGCCCTTCCGAGGTGCTGGCCGACGGCATCGTGGCAATCGATTATTCCGCAAATAAACTGAAGAGCCATCCCGAATGGATCAAGGAGGCCCACGACAACGGCATGTTCGTGAATGTCTGGACCGTCAACTCCGACTTCGAATACTGGATCGATCAGGGCGTCGACGTCATCACCACCAACGAATCGGAAGCCCTCCTGAACCTCCTGAAATCGATGAAGTAAACACTCCGGGAGCGGGTGAGGTTAAAACCGAACGTCAAGCCATTGGCCGAAGAACCGGTCATAGACCATATACCCGTCGGCGGAGCGATAGATGATTTCCTCCTCCAGCATCCGGCGCAGGGCGTTCCTTACACTGCTGGTCGCATTAAGGCTATATTTAGAGATGAATGAGCCGGATAATGGCTCTTTAACCTTCTTCTCTTTTGCTATGGCTTTGACAAGTTTTACCTGTCCCTTGGGATATATCTGTAGCAAGTGTTGGTAGTAGAACTCGTTCTCCTGAAGGATTTCGCGTATACTTTCTTGCACCAGATCCATATCAACGGAGCGACCGGTTTTGGCGTACAGGCGGTTCAGAATCACCTGTATGTACCAAGTATATCCGTCATATTGGCTATAGACATAATGGAACACTTCCATGGGCAAGGAACGCCCCTGTGACAAGAAGAAGCTATCGGCAAAGGCATAATACGCCTGTTCATCAATGACTCCGATGTTTTTTTCAGAAGTACTCTGATAGAACGGACGCTTCGGAGAGAGAAACATCTCTCCAAGCATATGCGCCCTGCTTCCGGAAAAAATGAAATGGACATTATGCAGATCCTGGATATAGGAACGGAGAAGTGCCTCGACATTCTTTTCCGGATAGTAAGCTATCTGCTGAAATTCATCAAAAGCGATATAACACGTTTTTCCAGACTGCTTCAAGTATTCGAAGACTTGTTTCAGCGTACTTGTTTCCGTTCCGGAGGCAATATCCAAACCTATTTTGGGCTGTCCGGTAATCTGGTCTACCGTCAGGTTAGGCCGGAAGCTTTTGAATAAGTTCACAATCACCTTCATGGCTTTAACCGGATTGGAATCCAGCTGCCCGAGGACTGCGGAAGCAAAGGCCTGTGTAAAATCATAAAGCGACTCCGTGGAGTACAGATCAATATAGATCACTGACGCCCTGGGATCCTGCTGCTTTATCAAAAGATAAACATGTTTAATGAGGCCGGTTTTCCCCAATCGTCTGGGAGAAGTGAGCGTGATATTCCTACCGTTACGAAGCGTTTCCAGGATGTCCTCCGTTTCATTCTTGCGGTCGCAGAAATACTCCGGAGACTCATATCCGGAGACAAGGAAGGGGTTGTAAATCTGAGTGTCCATGCCATTGCCATTTTATGGTTGCCAAAATTTGGCAACACAAATATGGCAATAAATTTTTATATATCAAAGTTGGAGTAGAAAAGGAAAAATGATTTGGAAGTGGTTCAAAAAGTGAAGGAGACCTGCTGAAATTTTGCAGGTCTCCGTCATTTTTGGCCTTTTTTGAGGGAGACTTGCATAGAATCAGCAGGTCTCCATCACTGTCGGATTTGCCCGGCCTGCGGCCGGCCATTTCCGATGACCGCTCGCCGCGGGGGCACTTAAGCAAAAGGCCGCAGGGGTAAACCCCTCGCGGTTTTTTTGCTGCCCCGCCGGATGCAAGCGAGCTTGCCCCGGCGTGGCAACAAAAAAACCGTCAGACTAACGTCTGACGGCCTTTTGCTTGTGGAGGTAGTCGGATTCGAACCGGCGACCCTCTGCTTGCAAAGCAGATGCTCTACCAGCTGAGCTATACCCCCTTTGCGAATTTGCGGATGCAAAGATATGTAAAATTCCATTACCCGCAAATTTTTTTTCACTTTTTAACCTACAGTCGCTCCGTTTGAGAGAACTTCCTGAGGTGTGATGAAGCGCATCTTGCCGTCGCCCTGCTTGGCCATCAGTATCATTCCGTGGCTCTCTATGCCCCTGATTGTGCGGGGTTTGAGGTTGGCCAGGATGCATATCTGCTTGCCGAGCATCTCTTCGGGAGTGTAGTATTCGGCAATGCCGGAGACTATCGTACGGGTATCGATGCCGGTGTCGATGGTAAGCTTGAGGAGTTTGTCGGTTTTGGGAACCTTCACTGCCTCGAGTACCGTCGCGGTGCGGATATCCATCTTCTCGAACTCTTCGAATGTGCATTCGGCCTTCTGAGGTTCGACCTGTTTTGCGGCCTCAGCGGCAGCTTCCGCCTCCTTGGCGGCCTTGATGGCTTCGAGGCGGGCGATCTGGCGGTCGATCTCTTCATCCTCGATCTTGGTGAAGAGGAGTTCGGCGGGCTGGAGTTGATGTCCCTCCTTGAGGATGTCGCTCTTGCCGAGCAGGTTCCAGTCGAGCGGGGAGTCAATCATCTTGCGCAGGCGCTCAGCTGCGAAGGGAGTGAAAGGCTCGAATGCGATGGCCAGGTCGGCGCAGAGCTGAAGCGAGATATTGAGGATGGTCGCGGTGCGGGCGAGATCGGTCTTGGCCACCTTCCAGGGCTCCGTATCGGAGATGTACTTGTTGCCCAGGCGGGCGAGGTTCATGGCCTCCTTGAGCGCCTCACGGAACTTGTAGTTGTCCAGATAGTTCTCTACCGATGCCTTGATGGCGGGAACGGCCTCGAGAACCTCGCGGTCCACGTCCTGAAGTTCGCCGCAGGCGGGCACCTTGCCGCCGAAGTACTTGTGGGTCAGCACTACGGCACGGTTGACAAAGTTGCCGAATACGGCCACCAGCTCACTGTTGTTGCGGGTCTGGAAATCTTTCCAGCTGAAGTCGTTGTCCTTGGTCTCAGGCGCGTTGGCGGTAAGGACATAGCGCAGCGCATCCTCCTTTCCGGGGAAGTCCTTGACATATTCGTGCGCCCAGACTGCCCAGCCTCGGCTGGTGGATATCTTGTCGCCCTCAAGATTGAGGAACTCGTTGGCGGGGACGTTCTCGGGAAGGATGAATCCGTCGCCGTAAGCCTTGAGCATCGCGGGGAACACTATGCAGTGGAATACTATATTGTCCTTGCCGATGAAGTGCACCAGTTTGGTATCGGGGCTCTTCCACCATTTCTCCCAGGTGTCGGGCAGGATCTGGCGGGTATTGGAGATATATCCGATAGGAGCGTCGAACCATACATAGAGCACCTTGCCCTCTGCTCCCTCAACGGGAACGGGCACACCCCAGTCGAGGTCGCGGGTGACGGCACGCGGCTGAAGACCGCCGTCGAGCCAGCTCTTGACCTGTCCGTAAACGTTGGGACGCCATTCTTTGTGGCCCTCGAGGATCCACTCGCGGAGCCAGGATTCATACTGCTCGAGAGGCAGGTACCAGTGGGTGGTCTTCTTCTTTATGGGAGCCGCGCCGCTGAGTTTGCTCTTGGGATTGATGAGCTCCTCGGGGCTGAGGGTGCTTCCGCACTTCTCGCACTGGTCGCCGTAAGCGCCTTCCGCGCCGCACTTGGGGCAGGTTCCCACAATGTAGCGGTCGGCCAGGAAGGTCTTGGCCTCGGGGTCGTAATACTGCTCGCTCTCCTTGGTTATGAATTTGCCGTTGTCGTAGAGTTTGCGGAAAAACTCCGACGAGGTCTCCTTGTGGATCTGCGAGGAGGTGCGGCCATAGACATCGAAGTTGATGCCCAGCGCCTTGAAGCTCTCGTCGATGATCTTGTGATATTTGTCAACGATATCCTGCGGGGAGCATCCCAGCTGGCGCGCCTTGATGGTGATGGGCACTCCGTGCTCGTCGCTTCCGCATACATAAAGGACCTCTTCGCCGCGCATTCGCAGATACCTCACATAGATATCGGCAGGTACATATACTCCGGCCAGGTGTCCGATGTGGACAGGGCCGTTGGCATAAGGCAACGCGCAGGTCACCAGGGTTCTTTTGTAATTCTTCATCTCTGTATCGTTGTTTTTAAGGAAGTGCAAAGTTAAAAATAATAACTAGAGCATGTTCAGCTCTTTGGAAAAAGCGTATATCACCTTCGTCATAACCATCAGCTTGGCCGCGAGTTCCTGTTCGAGATCCCGGTCGCCGGCTTTCTGGGCCTCCGATATCTGTTTCGAGATGGCGGCGCTCTGCTGCCTTGTGATCTCGCGCTTGTATATCAGTATCGATTTGGGCACATTGGCGCCGAGGCGGGTGACCTCCGGCTCAATGGCCTCCCTGAAGACCTTGACGGTCAACTGGTGCTGGTCTATGAGCATCTCAGAGATACAGGAGAGCCAAACGGCGTTGCCAGCCGAATCGAAGTGCCTCAGGATGTGGGCCTGCCTCTCCTCCCCTTTCTCCGTCATATTGCGCATCGACTTGAAATACTCATCGAACAGCTCCCTGTAGAGACGGTTATCGAAGACGATGTCGTCATACAGGAGCGAATCGCGGATGTAGTCATCGACGCGCACGGGATCCTTCTTTTCCTCCCCGTAACGGGTCTCGAACTGTATGACCTCATTTCCGAACTTGTAGAGATATGTGAGGATCTGCAGTTCATTGGAGGCGAGACGGCGGTTGGTCAAGGCATATCCGGGGTCGGATACCGGTGATGCGATATCGCCCTCCTGAGGATACTCTTCCCCTTCGAAAACGGGCTCCTCGTATGAGGGCGGCGGGGTTTCCGAGCCGTTTCCGGTGAGGAAACCGCCGGCCTGGCGCTCGTATCCCCGCTGGTTCCGGTTGTATTCGGAGCGCTGCAGGAGGCGGTCCTGCGCCTTCTTCGTCTCGCGCATCTCCACAATCCGGGAGAGGATCGTATCGACGCTCATCTCGAAGCGCGAAGCCAGGCTGTCGGCATAGACGCTGCGCTGGATCGGGTCGGGAATGACCGAGACGCTGCGGATGATATCGTTTATCAGACCCGCCTTGCGGATGGGGTCGGAATCCATATCCTTGGCCAGGACCTCGCACTTGAAAGTGATGAAGTCGGCGGCGTTGGCAGATATGTAATCCTGGATTTCATCGTAAGTATGGGCCTTAGCGTAGGAATCCGGATCGTCCTCGGGGGGCAGCAGGACCACTTTGACATTGAGTCCCTGCTCGAGGATCAGATCGGTTCCGCGAAGGGCAGCCTTGACTCCGGCCGCATCCCCGTCGAACATCAGTATCACGTTGGTGGTGAAGCGCTTGATGAGGCGGATCTGCTCCACTGTGAGGGAGGTGCCGGAAGATGCCACCACATTCTCGATGCCGCTCTGGTGCATCGATATGACATCGGCATAGCCCTCGACGAGGATGCAGCGGTCGGCCTTGGCGATGGCGCCCTTGGCCTGGAAGAGACCGTAGAGCGAACGGCTCTTGTCGTAGATTTCGCTCTGGGGACTGTTGACATACTTGGCGACGGTCTTGTCGCTGCGCAGGGTCCTTCCTCCGAAGGCTATGACACGGCCGCTGATGGAGTAAATCGGGAACATCACGCGGTCGTAAAACCTGTCGGCCAGCTCACCGTTGTCGCGCTCCACACAGAGTCCCGAATCTACGAGATACTCCTTCTTGTAGCCTTTTTCGAGGGCGGCAGAAGTGAGCGTCAGGGGCCTGTTGGCGGCATATCCGAGGCCGAACTTGCGGATGGTCTCGTCGGTGAACTGCCGTTCGCGGAAATACGGGAGGCCGATCGCGCGGCCGGGTTCGCTGTTCCAGAGGATATCCTGATAGAACTTCTGGGCATATTCGGAGACGACCAGCAGGCTGTCATAGCGCATGCGCTTGGCAATCTCCTCGGGGGTCTCCTCCTTCTCCTGTATCTCGATATGATACTTGGCGGCCAGATAACGGAGCGCCTCGGGATAGGTCATATGCTCGTGCTTCATCACGAACGACACCGCCGTTCCCGACTCGCCGCACGAGAAGCACTTGAAAATGCCCTTGGTGGCGGAGACGCTCAGCGAGGGATTCCTGTCCTGATGGAACGGGCACAGGCCGACATAGTTCGTACCGTGCCGCTTGAGGGAGACGAAATCTCCCACAACCTCTTCGATCCTCACTGCATCGAGAATCCTGTCGACAGTGGCGCGGTCTATCATTGTCAGAATCCGAGAAGTTCGCGCTCCTCGGCGCTATATAAGATACGGTTCAGGAGGTTGTCCAGAGCCGGTATCGAATCGTGGAAAAGATACACAAACAGGATAACGAGGATTATGAGGCCAAAGATGGCCAGCAGAATCCAGGGGAGCGGGGATCTGCGCTTGGGAGCGGCGGGCGGCTCGGGGGCGGGTTCTTCGGGTGCCGGCTCCGGCTCGGGCTCGGGTTCGGGCTCGGGCCTGCGCGCGTCAGAACCTTTCCCGTCCGCGGCGAGTTCGCCTGGCCGGGAAGAACCTGCCGCTCCACCACGTTCACGCACGGTATCCGAAACCGGTTCAGGGATTTCAGGAGCGGCCTCCGGTGCTTCCTGATTCATCTTTATACAGACAGGCTCCAGGCCCAATCCGTCGGGAAAGATATCCAGGTCGTCATCCGGGACGAAGAAATAATCGTTCCGCGAATTGGCCCTCATCTCCCCCAGGCCGGGAAGAAGACAGGATCTGGATCCGGAAAGCTCCGACTTGATCCTGCCCGTGCACCACGAAATCTCGGTCTCGGCATCCTCGCGGGAGAGTCCGGCCTTGTCGGCCACAAACTCCACAAACTCACCTCCGGCCCCGGCATCGACCTCTTCCTTGCGAAACGACATCCTGCGGTAAGGCGGATAGATGGTAGTGTGGTTGTCCGAGAAGCGCGCCGACATCATCCTGGCATAAAAAACACCCAGACCGGGAACCTCAACCTTGTCGCGGTCGCCGATCATCTCCTTGATATACTTGGCCAGACTGCCTGCGTCCATAATCTCACTGTTTGCTTCCGCAAATATCGCAATTAATTGAAATGTAAACAACAGATTTCTCGTCACGGCCCCCGGTAGGAGCGGGTGCCCATAGGGGCACTAAAAAAGGAGGCATCAGCCTCACCGGGCGAAGCCCGCGGGGGTCTGGGGGTGTCCCCCGGTAGGAGCGGGTGCCCAACAGGGCACTAAAAAAGGAGGCAGATGCCTCACCGGGCGAAGCCTGCGGGGGTCTGGGGGTATCCCCCGGTAGGAGCGGGTGCCCAAAAGGGCACTAAAAAAGGAGGCATCTGCCTCACCGGGCGAAGCCCGCGGGGGTCCGGGGGTGTCCCCCAGTAGGAATGGGTGCCCATAGGGGCACTAAAAAAGGAGGCTGATGCCTCCTTTTTTAGTGCCCGGAACAGGACTCGAACCTGCACAGCCTTACGGCCACTAGTCCCTGAAACTAGCGCGTCTACCGATTTCGCCATCCGGGCGGTAGAAACGGACTGCAAAGATATAAAATAATTTCGTCCTCCGCCAAACTTTTCGCATTCTGCCAAATAGCCGCACGCATTCCCCCTCTGGAAGCCACTCTGAACGCCATCGCCGTGTCTGCCACGGCGTAATCGCCCTTCCAGACTCAACATCCCCTCCCAGAAGCACATCTGGGCCATATGAGCGTGCGGCTATTTGGCAGAATGCCTGTCCGCCCTCACCGGAAAGGCACCCCCATCCCGCAAAAAGCCCACTTTTTTGAAAAATATTTTTGTCAAGACAAGAAATTGTTCTACATTTGCAATCCCAAAACGGGAATAACCTTCCTCAATAGCTCAGTTGGTTAGAGCACCTGACTGTTAATCAGGGGGTCGTAGGTTCAAGTCCTACTTGAGGAGCGCTAAAAACCAGTCACTTTCGCAAGTGGCTGGTTTTCTTTTTACTGGTCGTTGCATTTTCAGCAGACAATGTTACCAGCCATACCGACAACAGCAAAATCTTTCGGATACCCGGTGGGAGTTGCTGTTCTGCCGAAAAATGGTTAAATTTGGGAATTGTAGTCGAACCGCAAGTAATAAACTAATGGAATCAAGCATTCTCTGCAAGGAAATGTACCCCGCCCCTGAGTGCGAGATACGGAAAATGGTACCGGAGAGGGTTATGGCCGCGAGCGGCGGTCTCTCCGATGACAAGTATGAATTCTTAGACTGGTGACAAGATGAAAAGGAACTTATTATTAAGCGCACTGGCCATCGCAGCGGTGGCGGCGCTTTCCCTTTCCTGCGAGAAAGAGAATACCGAGGTCTCCCTGACCCGGGAGGTCTCCTTGGATCTGTCGCTGGATTCTCCTCAGACCAGAATCTCGATGACAGAGCAGACCGACTGCATCAAGGCGGCCTGGGAAGTCGGGGACAAGGTATCGGTTACCTGGGGCGTGGAACAGAATGAATTTGAGATATTCGAAGTGAGTGCCATAAAGGACGGCGGCAGGACTGCGGTCTTCACCAACCCTTCCAGCACAATGCCGGCCAATTGCACAATAGGCATTTATTATCCGTCACTGAAATGGGATAATCCTAATAATCCATATTGGAGCAATCTGAATTATTTCCCCGATAAGAAAATGGATATCAGTGAGGCAGGCGATTATGCAATCTACGCTGCCTGCGGTATCGAGGTGAAAGACGGGGTGGTTTCGGCTATAAGTATGAAGCCGCAGACCTCTTTCATCCGCATCAAGAAAGAAACTGTGTTCCCTGATAACGACGGATTGAGTTTAACTATTTTTTGGTCCGGACTGCATTATCAGTTCAGAGGAAAAGAAGATAAATATATGATAGCCGACTTTATTGGTAATAATTATTGCGATATAAGTTGGAATTACAATTCCCCCGCATACGATCTCTACCTTCCTTTTTTGGCAGACGGAAGCGAACAGCATCTGAATATTAAAGTCGGGCAATACATCAAAGACCTCGGCACAAAAGCGCTGGAGCCCGGCAAGATTTATGACATATCGGCCAAGTTGAATAACGTTCCGTCGGATTAACGGGATCGATAAATCACTATCTTCGCCCCGCTAAACATAATCTCAACAATAATGAAATATCTGAATTCAATAATCCTGGCCGCAGTTGCGGCAGCGGCTGCATTGGCATGCGTTTCCTGCGGGAATGCGGAGCGTGAAATCGCAATCGAACACAAATCCCTGGCGGACTCTTCGCAGTATGCGCGCCTTTCTATGGACATCGAACTGCCTTCTGACATAAAGGGTGCATCCGGCGCTATCCGTTCGCAACTCGCGGAGGTCGTTTACGACAGGATGAGCCAGCTCTCCTTCGAGGGTGACGAGAAGGCCTACGAGCCTTTCAGCGGCGATGCGGCCGACACCGACGCAATGCTCGGATACTTCTGTTCCCAGACAATGAAGGTCCTCAAAGAGATGACCGATGCCGACGTCGCATCCAGGAACGAGTATATCGCACAGGATCCCGATATGACTGAAGAACAGAAGAAAGAGATCATAGAAGAGTATCCGGGATGGGAATATGATTATTCAATAAAGAAGATCGGGGAGTCGCCCCGCTATGTAGTCTTCCTCTCGCAGGATTACCTCTATTCGGGCGGTGCCCACGGCGGCGTCGCGGGCAAGGGTCCCCTCACCTTCGACAAGAAGGACGGGCATCTTGTGAATCAGTTCTTCAGGCCCGACTGCCTCGAAGGGATGCAGCCGGTGCTCGTCGCAGGCCTTCTGAGATATTATAAAGAGTGTGAGGTCGAGATGACCGAGAGCGAGCTCAAGGACCATCTCTTCATCGAAGATAATACAATCCCCCTTCCATCCTGGGCTCCATACCCGACGGAAGAGGGTCTTGTATTCACTTATCAGCAGTACGAGATTGCCAGCTATGCCGAGGGAATGCCCGCGTTCACGGTACCTTACGACCAGATCGGCGGATTCCTGAGCGACGAGGCGCTCACACTGCTCGGACTTTGATTCTAATAGAGGAATTTGAACTCATCCAGATAGAGGACCGAGCCGGTTCCGCCCGTGAAATAGTCGCCCAGCGCACTTGACGAGGTGACAATAGCCACATACTTGGGAGTGCGGTCGCTGCGGTACTCGATATTGAGGGTGAACTTCTCGTACTTATCCATCTCCTTGTCAAATACGACCTTGCCATATCCTATTATGGCAGGGTCGTTTTCGAAATCCACGAGGGACTCCGGCGGGCTCACCTTGAAAGGCTCCTCCCAGTCGGTAAGGAGCACGAACACGTGGCCGTTGTCGAGCTTGCCCATCTTATCGGTATAGGGTTCCTGCACGATGTCGATGGCCTTAGGCTGATAGCAGGCATATCCCTCGAGGGCCCTGGGGCGCTCCGTGAAGGGGATTCCCCAGTAGAGATCGGCGCTCATCTTCCAGATATTGATATCTCCCATCCGGCCGTTGAAGAGGCTGCCGGCCGCAAGTTTGTTCATGACATTCTGGGTCTGGAGCTTGAGGGCCGATTTGCCGGGCCCCTCGACAGCCACGAAAGCGGATTCCTGCATAACGGTAGGCAGCTGGAAGATGGCGGTAGTGAGGTTCGCGGAACCCCAGACCGCCTTCTGCTCATCGGTGGCATCCTCGGCGTAGCTCATATCGACATTCTTATTGTCGGGATGCTTGCTCCAGAAGTCGAAACTCATATTGTAGAGCTGCGGCCCCTCCTTGAAAGGCTCCGGTTCGGCAAACACGGCGCTGATGGTCCACACATAGGGATCGTAGGTGGTCAGAGTCACCTGGACGGGCGCGGAAAGGTCGATGACTTCGCCTGCGGCTAATGTCCTGTCTGCCTTAGCCGACTCCGTGTATTTATATTCCGATATGGTCAGGGAGGTCAGGTCGGTGCCCTCGGGAACGGTGACAGTCACAGTCCTGAGGGTTTTGCCGATGGAGGAAGAGACTTGGCCCTCCACCGAGAATGCTGTAATCTCTGCCGGAACCTCTTCGTGGACGAGGTCGTTCCATTTCTGGCTGCAGGAGGCGAGACAGAGGAGCGCCGCCGCAAATAATAGAATCTTTCTCATAATCCTAGAAATGATAAACGATGCCGAGGTTGATGCCCAGCAGCGAGGGTTTGTAATTGATCGACTTGCGGGTCAGGGAACTTTCGTGGGCCTGCCCCTTTATCTGGTTGTCCCACTCGAGGACGCCTTCCAGGATGGGAAGCGACACTTCGAATGCGATGCTGTTGGTGGCGAATACGGTTGCACCGGGATAGAGCCCGAGGGCGAGGTTGTAAAGGTCGGAATAGCTTCCCTCCTTGCCCCTCTCGGTGACGGCAAAGCTCTTGTTGTAACCAAATCCGCCGCTCAGGCGTCCCTCGAAGAAAAGGGCGAATATCCGGCTGTTGAAGAGCGGAAGATATTGCCTCAGCGCCACTGAAGCCGTATAAGTCTCGCGGGCTATGTGCCTGTTGGAGAGCTGGAGAAGGCTGAGCATCTCCATATGATTGAGGTCGAGACCGGTATTGCCGTATCCGAAACGGGCTCCGAGCGAGAGATTGTCGGCACAGAACCACGAAACGGCGGCACTTACATTCATAAGGGAGACATTGCCGTTAACCTCCGATACGATGCCGGCCAGGAGTACGCCCTGCTCGTTGCTCTCCCCATTTGCCTTCCAATTATTATATCCGCCGGAAAGGCTTACGGCGACACTCCCCTTGGGGATGAAAACCGACTTCGGATTTCCCAGACCGCGGTCGAAGGCCTTGATTCCCGAGACCGCAAGAAGCAGGAGTACCGTAGTCAAAAAGATGCGCTTCATATCTGTTTTCGTTTTTAAAGAAGCGCAAAGGTAATAAAAAACGGGGACTGAAGGCCGTCAGTGCTGCATTACTATCACATCCTCGTTATTGAGGCGCACCTTGAGCCAGCGCTCGATGGTCTTGACCACATCGTCGGGCATCTTGCGGCTGCTGGTGATAATGGCGATAACCCTGGACTTGGAGGGCTCCGTCTGCCTGAGGGCTGAGGAGTCGGCCGCGGCTGCAGCGGTATCGGCGGCGGAGGCGAAATTGACCACCTCACCCCTGGTCAGGACAAGCTGGGTGATGGTGGGATACTGGGCGTGAAGTTCCTTCGAGACGGCCTCCACGGGCAGATACTCGTTGAGCGAGGAGCGCAGGCTCTCGATGGTGTCGTTGAGCGCCGCTATCTGCTGCTCGCTGTGCTTGTAAACCTCTTTCATCACCTCCGAGACATTCTCGCGCGAGGTGGAGGCGCTCTCGCGGAAGACTATCTGCTCGCGGCTGAAACCGTACGACTCGGCATCGTCGAGCAGGTTGTCGCGGTCGCTGTCGGAGAGCCTCTCTCCGGCCATATAAAGCACTACGGAAACGGGCTTTGTGGAGTTGTCTATCTGGTAGTCGAAGATAAAACCGTGGCCGATGGACTTATTCTTTTCGACAAGTTTGGAGGCGTTGATCCTGACATTGCTGTCCCTGACAATCTGGACGGCCGAATAGACGCTCGGCACCATAAGCACGAGCAGGATGGCGGCCAGGGCGTTGGGATTGAGGCGGCGGCGGTCCGAATCGGCGGAGACCATCGGGTACTTGAGATAGCGCACCGTCAGGAAGGTGGCAAGGGCGATGAAGATGCTGTTTATCAGGAAGAGATAGAGCGCGCCGAGAATATACTTCAGGCTGAGGACCGAGATACCGTAGCCCACCGTGCAGAGGGGCGGCATCAGGGCCGTGGCGATGGCGACGCCCGAGAGGACGGTGCCCTTCTCCTTCCGGGAGTTCTCCAGCATTCCGGCGAAACCGCCGAAGAGGGCGATCAGCACGTCATAAATCGTGGGATTGGTCCTGGCCAGGAGTTCCGTGGGATGCTCGAGCTTCAGCGGGCTTAGCACGAAGAAAAGAGTCGAAGCGAGGATGCTGATCAGGACCATCACCAGGAAATTGCGGAGCGAATCCTTAACCAGGCCGTCGTCCTGTATGCCCAGGCCGAATCCGAATCCGAGGATCGGGGCCATAACAGGCGAAATGAGCATCGCGCCGATGATGACCGGAATGGAGTTGACATTCAATCCTACGGAAGCGATTATGATGGCGCAGAAAAGGATGACGACATTGGGGCCCCGGAAGTAGATATTCTTCCGGATAGACTGGCTGGTACCCTCTTTGTCGAGCTGGTCGGACATATTTACGAGGGACCTCAGGAAGGCTGAAAAACGGCTCATCGGCGGAATGATTAAGGGTTTTTGCCGCAGAATAAAGCGGCCGGACCCGGAATAATCCGGACCCGGTCACAAATATAACAAAAAAAGGTTATTTCTTCTTGAAAAGAGAAACCACCCAGAGGAGGATAACGGCGCCGATTACAGCTGTCACGATCTGGCCGATGATAGTGGAACCCCAGTTTACGCCGAGCCAGCCCAGCACGTTTCCGCCGATGAATCCACCGAGGATACCGACGATAATGTCAATGAGCAGGCCGTTGCCGGAGCCTTTAAAGAGCTTGCCAGCCAACCAGCCGGCAAGGGCACCGAGAAGAATAGTAATTACAATTCCCATAGTTTGTTGTTTTTTGGATATCGGGATAAAGTTACAAATTTTCGGTAAAATAGTTCGTCAAAATATTGTAGAGATATACCCTGTCGGTGCCCATCATATTGTGGGGCGCCTTGGGGAAGGTGAAATAATCGACCGGAATGGCGTTGTCCACGCATTTCTGTATGAAACTCAGGGCATTGTGGGGGACCACCGTGGAATCTACCGCACCCTGGATGATCAGGGTTTTGGCCTTGAGGCCGGTCGCCTTGTTGATGAGGCTGGTGGATTCCAGACCCTCCTTGTTGGTGGCTTCGGTATCCATATAGCGCTCGCCGTACATTATCTCATACCAGCGCCAGTCGATGACCGGGCCTCCGGCTACGGCGACCTTGAAGACATCGGGATAGGTCGTGGCAAGACTCAGGGTCATAAAGCCGCCGTAGCTCCAGCCGTGGACTCCGACGCGGGTCTCATCCACCCAGGGCTCGGCCATCAGCGAACGGACGCCGACCATCTGGTCCTTCATCTCCTCCTTGCCGCAGTTGCGGTTGATGGCCTTTTCATAATCGGAGCCGTGGTACAGTGTACCGCGGTTTTCCTGGACATAGACTACATATCCCCTCTGCGCCATAACCATCTCCCAGATACGGATGCCGCCCATGAAAGAGTCGTTGGCGCCCTGTGAGTGCGGGCCGCCGTAAACATAGAGGATCAGGGGATACTTCTTCGATGGATCGAAGTCCAGGGGCTTGAAGAGGCGGTAGTGGTTCCGGTACTTCCCGTCAGCCGAGGGCACGGTGCCGAATTCGACGCTGCACTGGGCATAGCCATCGAGGGGATTGCGCGGCTCGCAGATCTTCTCGACAAGCTTGCCGTCGTTGTCGTACAGGGCTGCCTGCCGGGGAGTGCTGAACGAACTGTAGGTATCGACATATCCGTCTTTTGTAAATGCTATATCGTGCCATCCGCGCTCCTTCGTCAGGCGCTCGGGCTTGCCGATCCGGGCCGCTGCGGCTCCTGTCTTCCCCTTCTTCCAGGAGATCTTCACCCTGAAGAGATGCTGCTCCGCGGGCGAGATTTCAGACGAGAGATAGTAGAGATATCCGTTTATAAACGTTTTAAAACGGATATCGGCATCGGTCGGCACTATGCGGCGGACAGTCCCGGCGGTATCGGCCAGATAGAGATTCTTGTATCCGTCGCGGTTGTCGGAAGCATATATGAAGGTACAGGGATCCTCCGAGGGAAAATGCAGGTAATCGTAGGGTTCGACCCAGGCATCGTTCTTCTCGGTAAGGATGGTCTTGATCTTCGAACCGTCCTCGACACTGTACATATTCAGATGCATATTGTGCTGGGCGCGGTCCAGGACCTGGATATAGATATACTTGTCGCCTCCCCAGGTGACATTGGTCAGATAACGCTCATCGTCGAAATCATCCACCCTCAGATAGAGTTTCGAGCGCTTTGCGGGATCGTAAATCCCCACGCTGATGCGCTCCGAAACCTGTCCGTTCATAGGATACTTGATGGAATTGAGTTTGCATTTGCGGATATCCAGCAGCGGGAAATCGCTGACGCGGCTCTCATCCTTGCGGTAAAAGGCCAGCAGCGGAAGCGCGGTATCGGCAGGCGACGGGCAGACAAAAAGCCCGTGCGAGATATTGAATTCATTGCGGCTGACACTCTCGCCATAGACGATGCCGTTCCCACCCTTGAGAATAAGGCTATCCCTGAAGAAGAGGTCCCCGCCTCGGGATGAGTACGGGCTCCGCGATGCCGGAGCTGAGATATACTTCCTAGTCTTTGAAGCAATCGAGAAGGAGATTTTCATCGCCTCTTCGACACTCATTATCCTGCCATCTTTCTGATCGAGAGTTTCGATCACAGTCCTTTGGGCAACAGCCTGAGGTTGAGCCAAAGCGGCAGTCAGGGTAAAGGCCGCCACAGCAGCCAGAGCAACAAGTCTTTTCATAAACGAATAAATTCCGAAATGCTTTAACAGTATTTTGCGAAAGTTAGCAAAAACCATTTGAAAAAGCCAAAACCGGCTGCGGAGTAACGCTGGAGGGGGCGGTGCTGCCACGAGGCGGATATGACTGGCGGACGATGGCGGCTTTGAGAGGCTCTCAGAGCTGTCGCCGTCGTCCCAAAATTTGGGACGACGGCGACATTTCGGGGGGATTTCCGGCCCCGTCGTCCCAACTTTTGGGACGACGGCGACACTTCAGGGGGATTTCCGTCCCCGTCGTCCCATTTTTTGGGACGACTGCGACACTTCGGGAGGATTTCCGTCCCCGTCGTCCCATTTTTTGGGACGACGACACTTCGGG
>JAFSXX010000042.1 GCA_017443845.1 Bacteroidales bacterium
CTTGCCTAATGGACTACTATGCTCAATTGCACAGAGTGTAAGGAACCGCCGTATGCCGAACGGCACGTACGGTGGTGTGAGAGGTCGGAAAACAAAAGTAGGAGGAAAACTCACTACTTTTGCTTTCCTCCTACTCTATTTGAGATACTTCTCGAAGTAGGGTGCTATCTCATCCCCCCGTGTCAGCCGTCCGCCTACCAGGCAGACGCACGACACCGTGCCGCTTACGCACAGCGCCATATCCGATTTGCGGTAGATGTCCTGGTCGAATACGAACCGCGCGCCTTCGCGCCGCATATTGAAGCAGGAGAGGAAGTCCTCCTGTCCGTGGAGGGGCGTCTTGTATTTGATCCTGATCTCGGAGACCATCAGGTCGATGCCCTCCTCGTGCCATTTGCTGAATGAGAAACCCTCCTCGCGGAGCCACTGGTGGCGCGTCGCCTCGAGGTAATGCTGGTAATTGGCGTTGTTGACCACGCCCTGGATGTCGCACTCGTAGTCGCGGGTGCTCATCTCCAAAGTGTAAAGATATTCTTTCATACCGGAATCAAAAAAATGCTGTGAAGGTGGGGGATGCGACGACTTATCCGGCGGACTGGCCGCATAAGATGTTTCGGGTTGCGATAATGTCCGATCCCGTGCCCAGGACGTTGCGGATGATGACATCCCCGATCCGGACCGGAGCGCAGGCGCGCACCTTGTCGATCTCCTGCATTACTTCGAATATCTTCCCCTTGGGAATGGGGGAGGAGGTCATGACGGGAAGCCTGTGCAGTTCGCCGCCTGAGATGGCCACGGTCGAGGTTATGGTGCGGGTGGGATTGGTGACTTCGTTGATGGCGTACTCCTTTCCGCGCGGGCAGGAGTTGCCGGTCACGTTGAGGTTTTCATCGACGCTCAGATGGCATCCGCGGGGGCATACGATGCAGATGAACTTCCCCTCTTCGGGAAGGGTGTGCCCTTCGCCTCCGACGGCCGGCACCTTGAATTCGGCCTCCGCGGCTGCAAGGGTTCCGTTTATGTATGCCGCGGCGTTGCGGCCTGCCTTGCGCCCTTCGGCCGAGACCTTGTCCACCAGGTCGTGGACATAGAGGCCGTTGCCGCAGGCGAAGATTCCTGGGATGGAGGTCTGCAGATTCCCGTCCACCAGCGGTCCCTTGCTCCTGGGATGGAGCCTGACGCCGATCTTCTCGAGCAGCGGATTGTTGGGCAGCAGGCCTACCGAAAGCAGCACGGTATCCACGTCGAAGACCATATCGCGGCCCTCGATGAACTGCAGGTTGTCGTCCACCGGGCAGATCACCACCTTTTCGACGCGGTCGCGGCCGATGATCTCCTTTACCGTGTGGTGGAGGTAGAGGGGGATGCCGTAGTCGTTGAGGCACTGGACGATATTGCGCGTAAGGCCGCTCGTGGTGGGCATTATCTCGGCCACTCCCAATACTTTGGCCCCCTCGAGGGTCAGGCGGCGGGCCATAATCAGGCCGATGTCGCCGCTGCCGAGTATGAATACCCGCTTGCCGGCCATATAGCCGTCGATATTCATATAGCGCTGTGCTAGGCCGGCGGTGAGGACGCCGCTGGGGCGCGTGCCGGGAGTCGCGATAGAGCCGCGGGTGCGCTCGCTGCATCCGGTGGAGCAGATGATGGCTTTGGCCTGCACCTCGACATATCCCTCTTCGAGGGAGGAGTAATGCACCTGAAGGTCGCGGGTGATGTTGATCACCATCGAATTGACGCGGTATTCGATTCCGCGTTCGTTTAGCTGGTCGACGAACCGCTGCGCGTACTGCGGTCCCGAAAGCTCTTCCCTGAACTCCTGAAGGCCGAATCCGTTGTGGATGCACTGGAGCAGGATACCGCCCAGATATTTGTCTTTTTCGAGCAGCAGGATACTGCGGATGCCGCGGTCGTATGCTTCCACTGCCGCAGCCAGGCCGGCCGCGCCGGCGCCTATTATTACAAGGTCGTACCGCTTCATATCACTCTTCTCCCTTTGTCTTTTCCATCAGGATGAAGGATCCCCTGTTGGAATAGTTGATCCGGTTCCTGTCAATTCCCAGTTCTTCGGAGAGAATCTCCATTATCAGGGGCTCGCAGAAGCCACCCTGGCACTTTCCGAATCCCGGTCTCACCCTCTTCTTGACGCCTTTAATGGAGCGGGCGCCGCAGTTGCGGCGGATGCAGTCCACCACCTCGCCCTTGGTCACCTGCTCGCAGCGGCAGACCATCTGCCCGAAAGCGGGATCCTTGGCGATGAGCGCCTTCCTCTGCTCCAGAGAGAGGTTGTTAACCCTGTAGAGGGGCCTGCGGCGGGGATTGTAGTCCGGCTTCTCTTCGAGGGGGATGATCTCCCCGACCATCCCGACCGCCCTTTCGCCGATGGCGGGGCTGGAGGCGAGGCCCGGCGACTGGATGCCGAGCATATTGATGAAGCCTTCGACTGGCGAGTTGATGACGAAGTCCCCGCTGTCGTGGTAGGCGCGCAGCCCGCTGAACTCCCTGATCACGTATTGCATCGGAATCTCATCGACCAGCCTGAAGGCCTGTTCCCTGACCTGGCTGAGAGTCGGGGCATCAGTCCCCTTGTCGTCGGCCGAGTCGGTGAATTCGCTCGAAGGACCTATGAGATAGTTGCCGTGGGTGGTAGGACTGACAAGCACTCCCTTTCCCTTGGCGGATGGAACGCTGAAAAGGGTATGGGTCACATAAGGGGCGGGGAAGTGGTCGAGCACATAATACTCGCCCTTGCGGGGCCGGATGGCCTCTTTCCGCTCGCTTATGAGATTGTTTATCTCGCCGCTGGCGACTCCGGCGCAGTTGATTACCACGCGGGCCTGATAACTGCCTTTTTCGGTCTCTATCCTGAAACTTCCGTTCTCCTTACGGAGTCCGGTCACTTTCTCTTCCAGGTGGAGTTCCACCCCGTTGTCCATCGCATTCTCCATAAGGGCCACCACCAGTTCGAACGGGTTGATGATGCCGGAAGTGGGCGCCCAGAGGGCCTCGACGGCCTTTTTCGTAACGAACGGCTCAATCTCGCGGAGCCTTTCCTGCCCGATGATCTCTACCTGCGCGCCGTTCCGGATGCCGTAATCCAGGAGCACGCGCAGCTTGGCGGATTCCTCTTCGGAGGTCGAGATGGTCAGGGCGCCGATGCGCTGCAATTCGACGTCGAGCTCCTCGCATACCTTGGTGAACATCATGTGACCCGGATAGTTGAGCTCCGCCTTGAGCGTGCCGGGATGCGGGTCGTATCCGGCGTGGATTATGGCGCTGTTGGCGCAGGAGGTCTCGTCCCCCACATCGCTGTTCTTTTCCAGGACCAGGACGCTGACTTTGTATCTGGAGAGGTTGCGGGCGATTGTGGCGCCGATTACGCCCGCACCTATTATCGCTATGTCGTACATATGTGACCGGTCTATTTGAATATCCTTGTTGCTTCGACGGCTTTTTTCCATCCCTTGTAGAGTTCCTCCCTCTTTCCTCCATCCAGCGTGCTGTAGAAGGTCCTGTCGATGGTGTGGTAATCCACTATCTCCTCCTTGCTCTTCCACAGTCCGACAGCCAGACCCGCGAGATAGGCAGCTCCAAGTGCGGTCGTCTCGAGGCAGACGGGGCGCACCACGTTGACATCGAGGATGTCGGCCTGGAATTTCATAAGATAGTTGTTGGCGCTCGCACCGCCGTCCACCGCGAGGGAGGAGATCTTTATGCCGGAATCCTCCTTCATCACTTCCATCACGTCCTTCGACTGGTAGGCGATGGATTCGAGGGTTGCGGTGACGAAATTCTCCTTGGTGGTGGCCCTGGTCAGGCCGAATACCGCGCCGCGGGCGTCATTGTCCCAGTAGGGGGTGCCGAGTCCCACGAAGGCGGGAACCACATATACGCCGTCCGAACTGCGGGTAAACTGCTCGCAATCGGAGGATTTGGGGAAGAAGCGGAGTCCGTCGCGGAGCCACTGGATGGCCGAACCGCCGATGAAGACGGAGCCTTCGAGGGCATATTCCACCTTTCCGTCCACCTTCCAGGCGATGGTGGTAAGCAGGCCGTTGCGGGAGATGACGGGCTTCTCCTTGGTATTCATCAGCATAAAGCAGCCCGTGCCGTAGGTGTTCTTGACGTTGCCCATCTCGAAGCAGCACTGGCCGAAGAGGGAGGCCTGCTGGTCGCCCACGATGGAGGCTACGGGCACCTCCGCACCGGGCTCGATCTCCTTGAGGAAGTCGGCTGTGCCGTAAACCCCGCTGGTGCTCACTACCTCGGGCAGGATGGCTTCGGGAATGTCGAAGTCCCTGAGCAGTTCCCTGTCCCACTCGAGGGTGTTGATGTTGAATATCATCGTGCGGGATGCGTTCGAGACGTCGGTGATGTGCTTCTTGCCGCAGGTGAGCTTGTAAACCAGGAACGAGTCGATGGTGCCGAAACAGATCTCGCCTTTCTCGGCTCTCTCCCTGACACCCGGCACATTGTCGAGTATCCAGCGGATCTTGCTGCCGCTGAAGTAGGGATTGATGATCAGACCGGTCTTCCGGTGGATTTTCTCTTCGTATCCTTTGGCTATCCACTCCTCGCAGATGGACTGCGACTGGCGGCTCTGCCAGCAGAGGGCGTGATAGACGGGCTTTCCGCTCTCGCGGTCCCACAGGACCGTGGTCTCCCTCTGGTTGGTGATGCCTATGGCGGCTATATCCGCGAGGGTGAGGCCGCTCTTGAGGAGCGCGCCCCTGACTACCTGGCGGACGGTGTCCCATATCTCGTCGGCGTCGTGCTCGACCCAGCCGCTCTTGGGACAGTATTGCGTGAATTCTTTCTGGTCGGTGGCTATGATTGCCGAGGATTTGTCGAAAATGATGGCCCTGGAACTGGTGGTTCCCTGATCGATGGCCAGGATATAGTTCTTCATCTCGTTATTGATAGCAGTTTTATCGAATTGATATTGCGGCCGCACTGCGGGCCTTCGCGACGGGCGGAGTAGAGGGTGGGGGCGGTGTAGGTGTCGATGGCGTGGACCTGGATGTTGCCGGGGAGGAGGCCGGCCTGTTCGAGGAGCCAGCGGTTGGCCTCGAAGAGGTCTATGTGGTGCCCACCCGACATCGGGGTGCCGTCGCCTGCGCCGTGGAATGACCAGATTTCTTCCATCGGGAATCCTGCATCCTTGAATTTCATCGCCACATCTTCGCCTACCTGGAAACTGGCGGGGCCGATTGCGGGGCCTATCGCGGCCCTGAAATCGGCAGGGTTGCATCCGTATTCGCGCTGGAGGACTTCGATGGCCCATTGCGATATGTGGAGGACCGTTCCTTTCCAGCCTGCGTGGACGGCGGCTATGGCGCGCTGCACGGGGTCGTAGAGCAGGATGGGGACGCAGTCGGCGGTGCGGGCTCCTATTGCGACTCCGGGGAGATTGGTGACGAAGGCGTCATAACCTTCCAGTTCCTCCCTGGTCATTCCCGGGCGGTCGATGACGGCGACGCGGCTTCCGTGGACCTGATGGCCCTGTGTGACATGGTAGGGGAGTTCGGCGTCGCGTCCGGCCGTGAAGGCCTCGACGCCTTCACCGAGGTCGTATCTGATAAGGGAATCGATCATAATGCAAAGATAGTTTATTTCGCTCCCGGATATTACAGGCAACTTGCGGGAAGTCCGTAGCTGCCTTTGATTTCGTTCATTACGAACCAGCTCTGGACCGAACCGAGGCTCTCGATGGCGCCCAGGGTGTTGATAAGGAAGTTGTTGTAATACTGCATATCGGGGGCATAGATCTTCAGCAGGTAGTCGAAGTCGCCGGAGATGTTGTAGCACTCGGCCACCTCGGGGATGGCCTGCACCCTTGAGACGAAGTCGTTGGCTATCTCCCTGCCCATCCTGCGGAGCCTGACGCTGCAGAACACCACGAATCCGCGGCCGAGTTTGGAGGGGTTGAGGACCGCGCAGTAGCGCTGGATGTAGCCCTCGTTCTCGAGCCTGTGCATCCTGTCGAAGACAGGGGTGGTGGAGAGGTGGACCTTGAGGGCGAGGTCCTTCACGGTGATGCGTCCGTTCTCCTGCAATGCTTTAAGTATCAGGATGTCCGTCCTGTCGAGAGTCTCGGTCATAGCGGTGGATTTTTCTTTTTGCCGGCTGTTTTTTGCCTTTATTTAGATTAATAATACACAAATATAGATAAAATCAGAAAATACAACTGAATTTTTCTGAAAACTTGTTTGAAAAATATAGACGCTGTTAATTTGTGGCAGAAAAACCAATAAAAGAAATACGAATATGAGTACCCGCAAACTGCACTTCGAGACGCTGCAGCTCCACGTAGGCCAGGAAAAGGCCGATCCGGCATCAGATGCGCGCGCCGTTCCTATTTACCAGACCTCTTCCTATGTTTTCCACAATTCAGAGCACGCGGCCGCCCGCTTCGGCCTCACCGATCCGGGAAACATCTACAGCCGCCTTACCAATTCCACCCAGGATGTCTTCGAGCGCCGCATCGCAGCCCTCGAGGGCGGGGTGGGGGCCCTCGCGGTGGCCTCAGGTGCCGCTGCGATCACCTATTCCATACTCAATATAGCCCGTGCCGGCGACCATATAGTGTCGTCGAAATATATCTATGGCGGCACATACGACCTTCTGCAGCATACCCTGGTGCCCTACGGCATCGAGACGACGTTTGTAGATCCGGCCGACCTCTCCAATTTCGAGAAGGCCATCCGTCCCGGGACCAAGGCCATTTTCATCGAGAGTTTCGGCAACCCGAACAGCAATCTTATCGATGTCGAGGCCGTCGCCGCCATCGCCCATTCCCACTCGATCCCCCTGATAATCGACAATACCTTCGCGACTCCCTATCTTCTGCGCCCCATCGAGTATGGCGCCGATATAGTTGTCCACTCGGCTACCAAGTTCATCGGCGGCCACGGAACGACTATCGGCGGAGTTATCGTGGATTCCGGCAAGTTCGACTGGAAAGCCTCCGGCAAGTTCCCCCAGTTCACCGAGCCGGATTACAGCTATCACGGCATCGTTTTCGCCGATGCGGTGGGCCCTGCGGCTTATATCACCCGTGCGCGGGCGATCCTCCTGAGGGATACCGGCGCAACTCTCTCTCCCGTCTCGGCATTCATCTTCCTCCAGGGGCTCGAGACCCTCTCCCTCAGGGTGGAGCGCCACGTGGCCAACGCCCTCAAGGTGGTGGAGTACCTCTCGAAGCATCCCAAGGTGGCAAAGGTGAACCATCCCTCGCTGCCGTCGCATCCCGACCATAATCTCTATCAGAAGTATTTCCCCGCCGGAGGAGGCTCGATTTTTACCTTCGAGATAAAGGGCGGCAAGGAAGAGGCCTTCAGGTTCATCGATTCGCTCGAGATTTTCTCGCTTCTGGCGAATGTGGCCGACGTCAAGTCGCTCGTGATTCATCCGGCCACCACCACTCACTCCCAGCTTACCGCCGAGGAACTTGAGGATCAGGGGATTTCGCAGAGTACGATAAGGCTTTCGATAGGTACGGAGCATATCGACGACATAATCGGCGATCTGGAAGAGGCCTTCAGCCGGATCTGAAAGGCGTCCGTTTTTTTCATCGGAGGTACTGCATTTTCCAATAATTGCAGTACCTTTATCATTATCTTTGCGAATAGACCTCCGGATATGAAGTACACATCGGTTTATCCCATTACCGCGTCGCAGATCGACGCCGATTACCGCCTGACGGTCGACGGTATCCTGGCTTTTTATGAGAATACCGTGGCAAGATATTTCACAACCCTGAACCTTGCCGCGTTCGACCTTCAGAAACGCGATATGACCTGGGTCATATCCGAGATAAACCTCGAGTTGCCGGCTCCGCCCTCTATGTGGTCGGAAGATATAGAGATCGAGCTGTGGGTCAGCGAGATGTCCTCCATAAGGGTATGGACCGACTTCGTGGCGCGCGAAGTCCATTCCGGGGTAGTTGCGGCGCGCGGCAACAGCTGCTGGTCGGTCATCTCGATGTCGCAGCGGAGGCCTGTTTCCTGCGAGGGATTCATCCCCGCAGGCGAGCTCCGGCCCGAACTGGCCGCAGGTCCTCACCGCAAACGCGCCTCAGTCAAGATTGCCGATACCCCTTCCAATATCATAGAGCATAGGGTCAATCTCATCGACCTGGATTTTAACGGCCATACCAACAACCGCCGCTATGTCCAGCTGGCGCTCTCCTGTTTCGATACGGATTTCCTTGGCGGGCACAGGCCCGTATCCCTCGGCATCCGCTTTATCCGCGAATCCCGCTTCGGGGATGGACTCGTCTGTAAAACATATCCTTCGGATGAGGAGAAGGCGTTCGTCGGAATTATCTGCAACGGCTCAGGCGAAGAACTCTGCCGCGTGAGCAGCCGCTGGAGGGAGAAGGAGGCCATTCCCGATATAGCCGATGTGAATCTCGTCAGGAATCCTCTGGGCTGATCCTAGCCCAACATCCTCATAAGTATCTTATCCGGAACCTTCCCGCAGGTGCGGCGGACGGTCTCTTTGAGGAATTCGAGCGACTCTTCGGGGCTTAGTTCCGATTTGAGGCTTGGAGCCACATATCCCGGAATCGGGAGCTCCATCCCCTCGAAAATGGACTCCGGGGTGCAGAAAGAGCTGCGCTGCCATCCGGAGTAGGAGAGGTCCGCACCGCGGTAAATCCTCGAGATGTCGCCGGTCACGATGCGGGTCTGCATCTGGATCTTCGCCAGGAGCGAATCGGCTGCGGATTTCGTGATACCGAACATTTTGCGGACTTCGGGCACGGAGATGGCGCCGTATTGGGCGATGTGGTCCAGGATGCGCTGATGGTCGGGGGTGGGAGCGTATTTGGGCAGGGACCTGCGCCAATTGATAAGTTCCCGGAAAGCCTCGATCGTTGCGAAAGCCGCCTTGCCACCCCACAGGAATTTGCCGTAAGCGATGTCGCCGCACCGGATGCATTCTATTTTCCAGTCCCACGGGCCGAGATTCTCGCTGGTGAACCACGATTCGTCGGGAGTGTGCTCCTGGATGGAGTATCCCGGAATCGGATTCTCGAAGAAGGGGATGATGCGGTATTCCCGGATGAGTTTATACATACTCTCCCAATCTTCCACTGCGGGGCTGAGGATCTCTTTGCTGCTTTTGAGGAGTGACATAATTAATCGTTTCCGGATTGCTTTATGCGGTATGTCTGTATCAGTACCGAGATTATGATCAGTGTGATTCCCGCCCAGAAGGAGGGGCCCACCTCGCGGAGCTCCCCGAAAAGAATGGCGGCGATGGCGATGCTGTAGAGCGGTTCGAGGTTATATGTAAGGTTGACGGTAAAGGGGCTGAGGCTGCGCAGGGCCTGGAGTTGGAAGAGGAAGGGGAGGATTGTGAACACGGAGCCCAGAATCAGCAGCCAGAGGGCGTCCCTGCCGCAGAGGGCGATGGATTCCGCCGGATTGAGCCTCGCGAAAACCGGCATTGCAAGGGTGAGGAAGATGACACCTCCAAGGAGCTCGTAAAGCAGCATCGTAGCGCTGTCTTCTCCCGTCTTTTCCGCCACATTGACATTGAGGATGGCGAACAGGGAGTAGAGTGCGGCGGAGAGGAGGCCGAGAGCGATTCCCAGCCTGTAGCGCACGTCGAGGCTGAAGATGAGCAGGACTCCGGAAATGGCGATGAAACTTATCAGGACCTCGGCCCAGGAGATCCGCCTGCGGTTTATCAGCGGATCGAGGATGGTGGTGAAAAAGCACGAAGTAGCGATGCAGGCCACGCCGATCGAAACATTCGAGGCCTGGATGCTGGCATAGAAAGCCACCCAATGGAGAGCGAGCAGCACCCCGCATCCCGCAATCCTTCCGATGGCCGGCCATCCGACCTTGTGAAGCCGTCCCGAGAGTGCCAGCACGAGGAACAGTACAGCCACGCTCACCATTATGCGATACCACACCAGCGGAAATCCGCTCAGCGAGATGAGTCTCCCGAAAATGCCGGTCCATCCGGCCAGGAAAACCGCCGTGTGCAATATGATCAAAGTGCGGGCCTGCTTCATAGAAGCATAAAGATAGATAAATCTTTCGACATTATCTATCATAAACTGCCGCCACCTCACTCCGAGACGGCGGCAGTTTTAAGGATTTACTTCACCCTCACAAAGTGCCGATAATCCGATCCCCAGGTCCCCTGAGAATAGGTAGTGCCCTCTTTCTGCCATTCCATCTCCTTTGATGTCAGCTTTACAAGCTTATAGCTGACGCTGCTGTAGTCCGACATATGCGGGTTGAAGGTGATGGTACCTTTATTGATGAAGTCGATGACATAAATTCCGCTGTAATCGTGCGATTCACCGCTCAGGGCATCATATACGTGGAGCTGATAACCGTTGTTCCCATCAAAGGTGAACGTCACCGAACCATCCATCGCAAAGACCGTAGGGTCATATTGCTCGGACCAGGTGCCTTCCAACTGCCTCACATCTATTTTCTCGCAGCCGTGCAGCCCCGCCACCAGCAGCGCCGCACACACAAATCGTAAAATACTTCTCATCATATCATTCAAACTGTTATACTAAATAAATGCAAAACAACACGTTATCTTGCATCCGGAAGGCGATTACTCGCTCTTTAACGACTCCGCCGGATTGGTCTTCGCCGCCTTCAGCGTCTGCCAAAGCACCGACCCGAATGCAATCGCCACGGCAATGATGGCCGCCAGGACGAAGATCCACCAATAGCCGTCAATCCTGTACGCATAGCGGCTCAGATACCTTCCTGCCATCCAAACGGCCACTGGAATGCCGATGACAACCGCAATGCCCACCAGCACCATATAATCCTTCACCGTCCGCCAGGTTTCGCGCGAGACATCGCTGCCGAACACCTTCCGCACGGCTATGCCCTTGGTGTTCTCCCCGGAGTAGTATGCGCTCATGGCCAGAAGGCCCAGCAGCGCTATCAGCACGGACAGAATCATGAACAGCTCCACCAGCCGCAGCGCCATCTTCACCGGAACCAGCTGCAGGTTGATGAC
>JAFSXX010000043.1 GCA_017443845.1 Bacteroidales bacterium
AAAATCCATAGAGTGCATCTCGTAATCCTCCTTGTTTCCAACGGCATTGGACTCAATCTCCTCATAGTAGATGCCCATAAGAGAACCGGAACAGATCACGTCGTAACGCGGATCGGCGTTGAAGGATTTGAGGGATGTGGCACAGTCAGGACATTTCTGAAGCTCGTCAAAGAAAATGAGAGTCTTGTAAGGAATGAACTTCCATGAGGGCTCCAGCAAGGATATGTTCTTGATAATAGTGTCCACCTCATAGCCGTTATCGAAGATAGAGCGGAACTTCTTCTGTAGGACAAAGTTTATTTCAATAACCGATTCATAATTCGCTTCCCCGAATGCTTGGATGGAACGGGTCTTTCCAATCTGCCTGGCCCCCTTGACAATAAGTGGCTTACGCTGTGGATTCTGCTTCCATGAAGCAAGAAAGGCGTCTATTTTTCTTTTCAGCAATTCCATAACAAATCACATTTTCGAAAACAAAGATAGGCATAAAATCACGTTTTCGAAATGCGTTTTATTCGAAAAATCACATTTTTACGAAATTGCTGTCCCTCTTTGTACCGCGCACGAGAATCCACAAGGTGCGGCGGCCGCTGTGAGTGCATTGACTCAGCAGCAGTTCTTGGTGCACCCCTTGCAGGAGGCGAAATCGCCGCGCAGGCGTCCTTCCACGAGGGAGAGCACACGCTCGCGGAGTTCGGAGCTGGTTATGCGCTCCAGGACTTCGTATGCGAATGCCATCTGCTGGAGCAGGCGGGCCTCATCGGCGGTTATGCCGCGGGTGCGCATATAGAAGAGCTCCTCTTCGTCGAGACGGCCCACGGTGGCGCCGTGGCTGCACTTGACATCGTCGGCATAAATCTCCAGTTGGGGCTTGCTGTAGGCCCTGGACGAGTCGGAGAGCAGCAGGTTGTGGTTGGCCTGGAAGGCCTCGGTATGCTGCGCGTCGGGGGCCACAAGGATGCCGCCGTAGAACTTCGAGACTCCGTCGTCGTTGAGTATGCCCTTGAAGAGCTGGTTGCTGTGGCAGTCGGGCACCAGGTGGCGCAGCTGTACCGAATTGCTCATCTTCTGGCCGGTGTCGGTCAGGTAGAGGCCGCTCAGGTCGCAGTCGGCGTGGGGGCCATTGAGGTCCACGTTTATCTCGTTGTTGATCTCCCCGCCGTGGAGCGAGATGAAGACCATCCTCAACGATGCGCCTTCCGCCAGGGAGATGTCGCACCTGAGGTCGTGGCGCGCCTTGTTGTGCTCGTTCTGCATCACGAAGAATTCGGCGTTCGCGCCCTCCTCGAGATTGATGACCATCCTCTCACGGGTCGAGAACTCGTCCGGGGTGAGGGTGTGCGAGCAGGAGATTATGCGGCCCGAGGAACCGGGTCCGAAGCGGAAGGTCTCCTCGAAGGAGAGTTCCCCCTTGCAGGCGGCGTTGCGCACTCCGATGATCTGGAGGCTCTTCTCCATCCTCTCGCCGCGGCCGAGATTGAGCTCGAAGGGGGTCTTGCCCCCGCGGACGTTGCCGTTGATGATGTACTGCTGAAGGTTGTCCGGCAGCAGCACGCGGCAGCGGAATTCGTCCTCCGCGCTCAGGTCAGGCACATATATGAACTGATTCGCATCCATCGGCAGATTATTCATTGATTAGCCAGTCGTAGCCGCGCTTCTCGATCTCGAGGGCCAGTTCCTTGCCGGCGGTGTGGATTATGCGGCCCTTGTAGAGCACGTGGATAAAATCGGGGACTATGTAGTCCAGAAGCCTCTGGTAGTGGGTGATGACTATCGTGGCATTCTGCGGCGTGCGCATCTTGTTGACGCCGGTGGCGACGATGCGGAGGGCATCCACGTCGAGTCCGGAGTCGGTCTCGTCGAGGATCGAGAGTTCGGGTTCGAGCATCGCCATCTGGAATATCTCGTTGCGTTTCTTCTCGCCTCCGGAGAAGCCCACATTGACGCCGCGGCCCGAGAAGCTGCTGTCCATCTCGACGTATGCCATCTTCTCGCGCATCAGTTTGAGGAACTCGGCCGCCGAGAGGGCGGGAAGGCCCTTCTGCTTGCGCTGCTCGTTGACCGCGGTCTTGATGAAGTTGACGTTGGTCACTCCGGGAATCTCGATGGGATATTGGAATCCCAGGAATATGCCGGCCCAGGAGCGCTCTTCGGGCGAGAGCGAGGTGATGTCGCGGCCCTTGTAGATAATTTCGCCCGAGGTAACCGTGAAGGTCTCGCGTCCGGCGATGACCGAAGCCAGGGTGCTCTTGCCCGAGCCGTTGGGGCCCATTATGGCGTGAACCTCTCCGGCATTCACCTGCAGGTTGATTCCCTTGAGTATTTCCTTTTCTCCGACGCTGGCGTGGAGGTCCTTGATGGTCAGCATAAGTCTATTGCTCCTTCATTTGTTTGCGCCAGGAGTTGTATCCGAAGTATGCGAGAACCAGGTAGCAGGCGCTCACCACCGGCATGAATACCAGCCCGGCGAGTATGTATAAAATTATATTTGTCGTATTGACCACCGTCCAGGCGAACCAGCACTCCATCTTCTTCTGCGCCGAGAGATACTGGGCGGTGAGGATCATCATCGTCACGAATGCGTCCAGGAAGGGCTTCTTGGCGGGAGGGAAGGCTCCGGGCCAGAGCACGGAGGCCTCCTGCATCGCCCATCCGAGGATCAGG
This sequence comes from Bacteroidales bacterium, assembly GCA_017443845.1. GTDB lineage: Bacteria > Bacteroidota > Bacteroidia > Bacteroidales > UBA932 > Cacconaster. Next base: position 2,665 of record JAFSXX010000043.1, read on the forward strand.
GCAAGCATAACCACGAAGATTATGTAGCGTGCCCTGTAGGGCGTCGTGAGACGGGTTATCTTGAGTTCGTTGGCGGCATTCTCCTCCCCTTCGCGCGGGTGGGTCCAGCGGTAGTGGCCTATCAGGTTGATGACGAATGAGACCGGCTGCAGGGCCATGCTGAAGTAGAGATTGTGGCTTGCGAAGAGGATGAAGAGGAATATGTTGTAGAAGTACCCGAACCAGAAATTGAGCACCTTTCCGCGGCCGGCCAGGAATACGCAGCTCAGTCCGAGGATGACCGAGATCACCTCCGAGAGGCTCACGCCGTTGCCGGCGATGGTGAAGAGTATGGTATCGAGTGCTCCCATCATTTTTTATCCCACGCTGCCCTCCAGCGACACCTGGAGGAGTTTCTGTGCCTCGACGGCGAATTCCATCGGAAGTTTGTTGAGGACCTCCTTGGCGTAGCCGTTGACTATCAGGCCTACTGCGTCCTCGCGGGTTATACCCCTCTGGCAGCAGTAGAAGAGCTGGTCCTCGTTGATCTTGGAGGTCGTCGCCTCGTGCTCCAGGACGGCGCTGCGGTTGTCCGACTCGATGACCGGGAAGGTGTGGGCGCCGCATTTGTCGCCCAGCAGCAGGGAGTCGCACTGCGAGTAGTTGCGGGCGTTGTCGGCGTTCGGGGTGACTTTCACCAGGCCGCGGTAGCTGTTCTGGCTGTGGCCGGCGGAGATTCCCTTGCTGATGATGCGGCTGCGGGTATTCTTGCCGATGTGGATCATCTTGGTGCCGGTATCTGCCTGCTGCCAGTTGTTGGTCACTGCCACGGAGTAGAATTCCGAGACGGAGTTGTCGCCCTTGAGTATGGTGCTGGGGTATTTCCAGGTTATGGCGCTGCCGGTCTCGACCTGGGTCCAGAAGAGGCGGCTTGAATCGCCCTTGCAGATACCCCTCTTGGTGACGAAGTTATAGATTCCGCCGCGTCCCTGCGCATCGCCGGGATACCAGTTCTGGACTGTGGAATACTTGACCTCGGCATCTTTCTCGACTATGATCTCGACCACTGCGGCGTGCAGCTGGGACTCGTCCCTCATCGGGGCGGTACAGCCTTCGAGATAGCTCAGGTAGGAGCCCTCGTCGGCCACCAGCAGGGTGCGCTCGAACTGGCCGGTGCCCTTGGCGTTGATGCGGAAGTAGCTCGAAAGTTCCATCGGACAGCGGACGCCCTTGGGGATGTAGCAGAACGATCCGTCGCTGAAGACGGCTGAGTTGAGGGCGGCGTAGAAGTTGTCGCCCGAGGGGACTACAGTAGCGAGATATTTGCGGACAAGGTCGGGATAGTCGCGGACTGCCTCCGAGAAGGAGCAAAAGATTATGCCCTTTTCGGCGAGCGATTCGCGGTATGTGGTCTTGACCGAAACCGAGTCGAATACGGCATCTACGGCCGTGCCGCTGAGGACACCGCGCTCGCGGAGGGGAATTCCGAGTTTGTCGAATGTCTTTTCGAGTTCGGGATCGACCTCTTTAGAGACCGGGGCCTTCTTGGGGGCCGCATAGTAAATTATATCCTGGAAGTCAATCTCCGGGATGTCGAGGTGGGCCCATTTGGGAAGGGGCATCTTCTGCCATTTGCGGAACGCATCCAGACGGAAGTCCAGAAGCCACTGCGGCTCCTGCTTCTTGGACGAAATCAGGCGTATGATATCCTCGTTGAGACCCTTGGGCACGAATTCCTGCTCGAGAACCGTCTCGAAGCCGTGTTCGTATTCACCCGAAGTGACATTTTCTATTATCTTCTCGCTTTCCTTCATAGGGCTGCAAAGATAATCATTATTGGAGAATTATCACACTCCCACCGGAGCATATAGGGGTCTGAGACCCTCCGCTTCGCTCCGTCCCTAAGTGCCATCGGGCGCTAGCGGAGGCCGGGCAGTGAGAGCTTGCGGAATAGCAAGGCCGAAGCGGTGGGGTTCAAGACGTTTGGGCGGGAGCTAAGATGTTGGTGACAGGTGGGGATTATTGTGTGTTTATTGGAGGCTATTAAGGGTTTGAACCCCAATTGGTTACCACTCTTATTGAAGCCATCAAAACAATCCCCGAAAAATGTGGTCAAATGTGGCCGATTGTTGGAAGTTGTGGTCAAAACGTGGTCAAGAATCAATAGCATCGACGGACGCCCCCTTCAGTGAAGATTAAGGAAAAATCCTTACCTTTGAGAGTTAGATAAATCGGTATTTACCACATCAGTTATGACGTCTCGTATTCTATTCCTTCTGCCGCTATTCGCAATGATTTCCTGCGGAAAAGTCACTCCGGCCGACAATGGTGAAGAGCCTTCGAACCCGGATAACCCTACGGTAGAAATCTCAGTACCGGACAACTACGTAAAAGTTGAAACCTCCGGGAGCTATACTTTCATTGCGACATCTTCAAATGTTGCCGGCGGAGAGACCGTTTCCATTCCCAGGGAGTACTACATCTGCAAGTACGCGGTAACCAACAGCGAGTGGAAAGCGTATATCGATGCGACCGGAGCGTCTGCACCTAAGTATT
>JAFSXX010000044.1 GCA_017443845.1 Bacteroidales bacterium
GCGTCGCTTTCTATACCCGCAATATGATAAGTCTCGAAATGACCCTTGGTCTTGGCGTTTTTCTGACGCCATATCTTGAGATTGAATTCCATAATCTTAGTCTTTATAGTTACGGGTCTTAACCTCTATGAACTCATACTTGAGGGGTTCCTTATGGAGTTTGGGCTCAGCACCCTCACCCTTGAACTCCCACGCTGCGACATACATATAATTCTTGTCGTCACGCTTGGCTTCACCTTCCTCCGTCTGGCTTTCCACACGGAAGTGACCGCCGCAACTCTCTTTTCGATTAAGAGCGTCCAGAGCCATGAGTTCACCTATATCGAAGAAGTCTTCCAGACGCAGGGCTTTTTCCAATTCCTGATTGAACTCGAACTGGGTTCCCGGCACCTGAACATCGCGGTAGAACTCCTCACGAAGAGCCTTGATCTCGGCTATAGCCTTCTTCAGACCGGCCTCATCACGAGCCATACCCACATTATCCCACATTATATTGCCGAGTTTTTTGTGGATTACATCCACCGGAGTCTTGCCGTTGATTGCGAACAGCCGGTCGATGCGGGCCTGAACGGCCTTTTCGGCCTCGTCGAACTCGGGAGCCGACACGTCCGTCTTCGGCTCGGCGAACTTATGCGAGAGATAATCACCTATGGTAACCGGAACGATGAAGTAACCGTCGGCCAGACCCTGCATAAGGGCGGAAGCACCCAGGCGGTTGCCGCCATGATCCGAGAAGTTAGCCTCGCCTATGGCATACAGGCCGGGGATTGTGGTCTGCAGATCGTAGTCTACCCAGATACCTCCCATGGTATAGTGGATAGCGGGATAAATCATCATCGGCTCCTTCCACGGGTCGGAGTCCGTGATCTTCTGATACATCTCGAACAGATTGCCATAACGTTCGGCAACCCTCTGATGTCCGAGCCTCTGTATGGCCTCGGAGAAATCCAGGAACACGGCCTTGCCTGTTTCGTTCACTCCGTAGCCGGCATCGCAACGCTCCTTCGCTGCACGGGAAGCCACGTCACGCGGCACCAGGTTACCGAAGGCCGGATAACGGCGCTCGAGATAGTAATCGCGGTCCTCTTCAGGAATCTGCGAAGGTTTGATCTCTCCCTTGCGCAACTTGGCCACGTCCTCCAGTTTCTTGGGAACCCAGATACGGCCGTCATTTCGGAGACTCTCACTCATGAGCGTCAGCTTGCACTGCTGCTCACCGTGCACAGGAATACAGGTAGGATGAATCTGCGCAAAACAGGGATTTGCGAAATAAGCACCCTTGCGATAGCACTGCATGGCGGCAGAACCATTGGAATTCATAGCGTTGGTGCTCAGGAAATAAGTATTTCCATAACCACCGGTAGCTATTATAACTGCATGAGCGCCGAATCTTTCAAGCTGTCCAGTCGTGAGATTACGGGCGATGATACCCTTAGCTTCGCCGTTGATCACGACCAGGTCAAGCATCTCATGCCTCGGATAGCTCTTCACCGTTCCGGCCGCTATCTGTCGGTTGAGCGCAGCGTAAGCGCCGAGCAGCAGCTGCTGTCCGGTTTGACCGCGGGCGTAGAAGGTACGGCTCACTTGTACGCCGCCGAAAGAGCGGTTGGCCAGATATCCGCCGTACTCGCGGGCGAACGGAATACCCTGAGCAACGCACTGGTCGATGATATCGTTACTCACTTCGGCCAGACGGTAAACATTAGCCTCGCGGGCACGGTAGTCACCGCCCTTGATGGTATCGTAGAAAAGACGGTAAACCGAATCGTTGTCGTTCTGGTAATTCTTTGCCGCATTGATACCACCCTGAGCTGCGATGGAATGCGCGCGCCTGGGGGAATCGCTGATACAGAAAACCTTGACATTATAACCGAGTTCACCCAGCGTGGCGGCCGCAGAAGCGCCGCCAAGACCGGTTCCCACGACTATAACCTCAAGTTTACGCTTGTTGTTGGGGCTTACCAGATGGATTTCCGACTTCCGCTTCGTCCATTTTTCGGCGAGCGGACCGTCCGGAACCTTGGAAATGAGTTTTGTTTCTGCCATATCGTATTAGAATAGTGTATTGTCTGACGAAGGGGACTTGGCTATTCCCAGATGATCGTAAGCCTTATCCGTGGCGATACGTCCCCTCTGGGTGCGAAGAATATATCCTTCCTTTATGAGGAAAGGTTCGTAAACCTCCTCAAACGTGCCCTGATCCTCGCCTATTGCCGTAGCAATGGTATTGGCTCCGACCGGGCCTCCCTTGAACTTATTGATGATAGTATCGAGAATGCGGTTGTCGATACTGTCGAGTCCGCGCACATCTATATGAAGCTTATCCAACGCATACTTGGTAATCTTCAGGTCGATGACCCCGGATCCCATCACCTGTGCGAAATCCCGTACGCGGCGCAGCAGACTGTTGGCTATACGCGGCGTACCCCTGGAACGCAGGGCAATCTCGCGAGCGGCTTCATCCTCAATAGGAATATTCAGTATACCGGCGGAGCGGCGCACTATCGCCTCCAGATCGGCCGAATCATAATACTCGAGAGCACAGTCGATACCGAAGCGGGCGCGGAGCGGCGAGGTGAGAAGACCCTTGCGGGTGGTGGCACCTATCAGGGTAAACGGAGCCAGATTGATCCGCACCGACCTCGCACCGGGTCCCTTATCTATCATGATATCAATCACATAGTCCTCCATAGCAGAATAGAGATATTCCTCTACTTCGGGGGAGAGACGATGGATTTCATCTATAAAGAGCACGTCGCCCTCTTCCAGGGAAGTGAGCAGACCTGCCAGATCCCCTGGCCTGTCCAGCACCGGACCGGAGGTGATTTTCATATTCACCCCCATTTCATTTGCGATGATATGTGCCAGAGTGGTCTTTCCAAGACCCGGAGGCCCGTGGAACAGGGTATGATCCAGAGACTCCCCGCGCATCTTGGCGGCCTTGATATAAATATTCAGGTTCTGGACAATCTCCCGCTGACCGGTGAAATCTTCCAACTCCTGCGGGCGGATAATTCCGTCCAATTCCTTATCTTTGCTGTCCGGAGCGTTGCGGGGATCGAAATCTGCCATCTTCAGAGGTCTGGAGTTACGGATTACAAATATAATTCTTTTTCTTTAAAAAGGATGATTTTTATATTGGTGTTGAAATGTTGAAAACTGATGCAACTATTTCAGTATCAATAAAATATAAAGGTTGAAAGTTGTTGGAGAAATCGTTGATGAAAAGTTGATTACGGGCTCAATCCCGGGCTGTCCCCGTCGTGGCCTCCATTATCAACAGGGTTATACACAGCTTTTCAACCATTTAATACGGGCAAATGTTAATATCTACAAAAGCCTCCGCCACCTTAAGTGACAGAATATCCCGTGAGAGCGAAATATTCTGCCAGGGGCTCTTTCTCTCCGCCCGTTGGTTTGTGGCTTCCCAGGTAGCCAGAAAGGGCTTGCAGCTGATAATCCTCCCCGATCGCGAAAGTGCCGAATACTGCAGCGGCGACCTTTACAACCTCACCGAAGGCGACATAGTCTTCCATCTTCCCGAATCCGGAAAAGGGGTGGAGCGCAGCAACTACAAGAGCACGCTCGGCGTCCAACGCACCGCCGCCCTGGAAAAGATACTCTCCAACAAAGGCGATCTACTGTTTGTAGTCTCGTATCCCGAGGCCCTGGAAGAGCAGATTCCTGTCGCCTCGAAGATGAAGGGTGCCGTACTCACGGTAAAGAAAGGCCAGACCGCCCGTTTCGACAAGATCATCGAGACACTCGGCACCTCCGGTTTCGAAAGGGTTGATTTTGTGGGCGCTCCCGGTCAGTTCGCGGTTCGTGGATCTCTTATCGACATCTTCTCCTACGCTGCCAGCGAGCCCTTCCGCCTCTCTTTCTGGGGCGACGAGATCGAAGACATCCGCATCTTCGACCCGAACACCCAGACCTCCAAGGAAACGGTTGATAAGGCCGACATCGTCTCCTCCCTCCTTTCAGACGCCGCCTCCGAAGACGGACGCAGCATCCTCGAAATTCTTCCGGCCGACACCACCGTCTGGCTCGATTCGTCCGACATCTACCGTGAGCGGGCGTTCTTCCCCGCGCTCGGGGCCTTCAAACGCGTCTACACCGACATCCCCCTGGATTCGAAGGACAGTGCCAATCCGGTACGTTTCTCCATCTCCCCGCAGCCGACCTTCAACAAAAACTTCGAACTCCTCGGGGCCGACATCGCCGCGCGGCTCGAAAGCGGATTCAAGGTATACATCTACGGCGAAAAGCAGAGCCAGCTCGACCGTCTCCGCAGCATTCTTTCGGAAAACGGCGGCCGTCTGCCCGAATTCGTGAAAGGACGGAACATTCACGCCGGCTTCATCGACTCGGAAGACAAAATCTGTTGCTACACCGACCACGAGATATTCGACCGCTTCCACCGGGTACAGCTCCGCCGGAGCGTCGAAAAGACCGAGCAACTCACCCTTAACGACCTGAACTCCTTCAACATAGGCGACTACGTGGTGCACATCGACCACGGCGTCGGAACCTTCGGCGGACTGGTGCGTATGACCGACGACCGCGGCCGCGCCAAAGAGGTGGTGAAACTCGTCTATCGCGACGGCGACGTGGTGTTCGTGAGCGTCCACAACCTCAACAAAATCTCGCGTTTCCGCTCGGCCGACGGCGTGCCTCCGAAGATCAACAAACTCGGCGGCAAGGCATGGGAAAACCTCAAGGGCAGCGCCAAACGCAAGGTCAAGGACATCGCCAAGGACCTCATCCAGCTGTACGCCAAGCGGAAGGCCACCAAGGGATTCGCCTTCTCGGGAGACACCTACATGCAGGACGAACTCGAATCCTCCTTCATGTACGAAGACACCCCCGATCAGGAGGCTGCCACGGCGGCGGTAAAGCGCGACATGGAAGAGACCCATCCCATGGACCGTCTCATCTGCGGCGACGTAGGCTTCGGAAAGACGGAAATAGCCATCCGCGCCGCCTTCAAGGCCGTTTCCGACAACAAGCAGGTGGCGGTGCTGGTACCCACCACCATCCTGGCCCTGCAACACTACAACACCTTCTCCGAACGCCTCAAGGGCTTCCCCTGCAACATCGAATTCGTCAGCCGGCTCAAAACCGCGAAACAGATAACGGAGATAAAGGAAAAGCTGGCAAAAGGACAGATAGACATCATTATCGGCACGCACAAGCTACTCGGGGCGGGCTTCGCTTTCAGGGATCTCGGCCTGCTGGTGATAGACGAAGAACAGAAATTCGGAGTGGGCGCCAAGGAAAAACTCCGCCAACTCAAGGTCGGGGTCGACACCCTCACGCTCACCGCCACCCCGATCCCCCGCACCCTGCAGTTCAGCCTGCTGGGCGCCCGCGACCTTTCCATCATCCAGACGGCGCCGCCCAACCGCATCCCCATCCAGACGGAGATCATCCTCTTCGACGAAAACGAGATCCGCAGCATAGTCAATTACGAACTGAACCGCGGCGGCCAGGTCTTCTTCCTGCACAACAAGGTGGAGGAACTGCCGTCCATACACGACATCTTGCACCGGCTCCTGCCCGATGCGCGTATCTGCGTGGCCCACGGGCAGATGAAATCGGAGGAACTCGAAAACCGTATCCTCGACTTCATGCGGGGCGATTACGACATCCTGCTCTGCACCACCATCATCGAGAACGGCCTGGACATCCCCAACGCGAACACCATCATCATCAATCAGGCCCAGAACATAGGCCTGAGCGACCTGCATCAGCTGCGCGGCCGTGTCGGACGAAGCAACCGCAAAGCCTTCTGCTATCTCATCGTGCCTCCGCTGGTGAGCATCACCGAAGACTCCCGCCGGCGTCTGCGGGCGATCGAGGAGTTTAGCGACCTGGGAAGCGGCTTCAACATCGCCATGCAGGACCTCGATATCCGCGGAGCCGGCAACCTGCTAGGTGCCGAACAGAGCGGATTCATCATGGAGATGGGTTACGAGACATACCAGAAGATACTGGAAGAAGCCATGGCCGAACTCGGACTCGAAACAGGCCTCGAAACCGCCCGCGGCCGGCGCGGAGCCTATGTTGAGGAGTGCGCCATCGAAACCGACCAGCCCGCCTTCATCCCCGACTCTTACATCGACATAACTGCCGAAAAGATAAGGATTTACAAGCACCTCGACTCCCTTACCGACGACCGTTCCCTGGACCGCTACGCTTCGGTTACGGCCGACCGCTTCGGGCCCCTGCCTCAGGAACTGCAAAACCTCTTCAACGTGGTGAAGATACGCAACCTCGGCGCCGCCCTGGGATTCGAGAAGATAATAGTTAAGAACGGCATGCTCATATGTTTCTTCGTAGGCAACCCGATGTCGGCTTACTACAGTTCGGATACCTTCGAGGGAGTGATGCGCCGCCTCACCCTTCCGTTCGAGTTCAAACAGGTCGAGGGCAAACTCAAACTCGTCGCGCGCGGGGTGGATACCCTCGAAAAGGCCCGTGCCCTTTTGGGGAAGTTGAAATAAATGCTTATTTTTGCGAGCTATGGCTAATTTGGTCATCGAAATAGGCAACACCGCTCTCAAGGCGGCCTGGGCGGAGGGCAAAACCCTCGGCAAAACCTTCCGTTACCAGGGCGAAAAGACCCTCGAATTCATCCTTTCCATCACGGAAAAGGAAAAGCCCGAGGTGATGGCGGTCGTGTGCGGCCGTCCGTTCTCCGGGGCGGAAGAGGAAATCCTGCGGGGCGAGTGCCGCCATCTGATGCTGCTCGACAGCGCCCATCCGGACTATCTGCAACGTTACGGCATCCCCGAATACCTCAGCTACGACCGCGCCTGTTCCATCATGGCGGTGCGTCACCTCTTCAAGGGCAAATCCTGCACGGTGTTCGATTTCGGCACCACCCTCACCATAGATCTGGTCGATGCCGACGGCCTCTACCGAGGTGGCAACATCTCCCCGGGCTGCCGCACCCGCTTCAAGAGCCTCAACCGCTACGCAAAGGCTCTGCCCATGGTCAACACCCCCGCCAGAGTCCCTCAGGAAGGCACCTCCCTGGAGAGCTCCATCGAGTCGGGAGTGATTTCGGGCATAATGTTTGAAATCGAGGGCTACGTGCGCCAGCTGCCCGGCAACGTGATCGTATTCACGGGCGGCGACGCCATATACTTTGCCAAGCGGATGAAGTACTCGCTCTTCGTTATGAGCAAC
>JAFSXX010000045.1 GCA_017443845.1 Bacteroidales bacterium
CCGCGCACTCTATCAGCGTCTCAAAGGCCGTGACCTCTTCGACGTTTACACCGCACTCATCACCGGCAAACTGAATCTTGACCGCGTAATGACGGCCTACGACCGCTACCTCCGCTTCGTGGCCAGCCACGCCCCAACCTACAAGGAATTCGTGCTGAATATGGACGAGAAGATGCAGAATCCCGAATTCCTCGGCGACACCACCGGTCTCCTCCGTCCCGGTCTCACCTTCGATCCGCAACCAGCCTGGGAAAAGGTCCGCGACGAGATTGTCGCCAAACTACTACCGGTCAAGTAACAGCCTCCGACAAACCAAACTGCCGTCATCTCCTCCAAGATAACGGCACTCTGCGCAAGAGGTGAAGCGGTTGTGCGGGGACAAGGTCCTGGCGCCGTATTTCTGTATGGGGTTTTCCATGCTGTCGGTGGAGACTGGAAGCGAAAGTTTATTTCAAGACCAACTATTGGCATAATTTCGGCATTAATTAGTATCTTTGAAGGATATTTCCGTCGACAATAAAGTGAGGACAGTCCGAAATATAATCCTTGGGATACTGGTGGCGGCGCTGCTGATTCCGGTGGCGGCCGTTATGCTGATACAGATACCTGCGGTGCAGACATTTGCGGCGCGGCAGGCGGCATCGGCACTGTCGAAGAAGATCGACGGCGAGATATCGATCGGCTCGGTCTATATCGCGCCGTTCAACACCGTCATCCTCAAGGAGGTGACGGCGCTCGGGCCCGAGGGGGACACTATCGCCGACGTGCGCAGGCTCTCGGCGCGGCTCGAGGGCAAGTCGCTCTTCAATCCGCAGGAACTCAAGGTGCGGCACGTGGCTCTCGATGAGGGGCAGGTCAATATCCGCTACCTCACTCCTGAGCAGACCAACGTGGGGCGCCTCATAGCCCAGCTCTCGGGCGAAAAGAAAGAGAAGAAGGAGCCGGCCAAGCTGCCCTGGGAGAAGATAACGGTCGATAAGGTCAATGTCTCCGGGGTGGATTTCTCGATGGTCAACCCCTTCGCCCCCGAAAAGGAGATCGCCGGCACGGCGATGGATTTCAACGACCTGCACGTCAAGGACCTCAACCTCAAGGCGTCGAACCTCTCGTACGCCGGGTTGAACGACATCGCGGGCGATATCCGCAACATCTCCTTCAGCGAGACCAAGAGCGGATACCATCTGGACAACCTGAGCCTCAGCGCCAGGCTCTCCGAGAGCGGCCTCAACGTCAAGGACCTCAGATACGACGACGGCAACACCCGCTTCGAGGCCGACGCCTCGGTGGGATTTTCGTCGTTCGAGGAGCTGACCAAGGCAACGGGAAGCCTGCCCGTAAGCGTCACCCTGAAGCGCTCGCTGCTCGATGCGGGGACCGCCAAATCGTTCATCGACGGCCTGGAGGGGACCGACCTCAGGCTCTACCTGAGCGGCGAGATCGCCGGCACGGTGGACAACCTCACCGCCAAGAACCTCAAGGTCGAATCGGAGAGCGGACAGACGGTCCTCAACGTAAAAGGCAACGTCAAGGGTCTTCCCGATACCGACAGGATGGTGCTCGACCTCCAGATCCCCGACCTCGTGACCAATACCTCCGACCTCGGTTCGCTGCTTCACTCGGTGAGCCCCAAGATCAACTCCAGGAGCATAGCGCAGTATCTGCCGGGCGAGAATGTGCACCTTAGCGGAAGCGTCAAGGGCCGCCTCGCGGACCTCGCCACCGACCTCAGCCTCAGCACCGACACCTACGGCCAGGCCGACGCCGACCTGCGCTGCAGGAACCTCACCTCGGGCAAGCCCTCGTTCGAGGGAACCGTGGCGGGACGCTCGCTGGCGGTGGGCAGGTTCCTCAAGGATACCACTATGGGCAACCTCACATTCAATGCCGACCTCTCCGCCGAACTGGGCAGGACCACCAAGGCCGACATCAGGCAGCTCCACATCGACGAATTCGGATACAACGGATACAAATACAGCCAGATCGACGCGTCGGGAAGCCTCGACGGCAGGAATGTCAAACTCGAGCTCACCGGCTCCGACCCCAACCTGGCGCTGAACCTGACGGCCGACGCCATTCTGGGCGACAAGAAGAACGGCACCTATGTCAAGGCCGACATCAACCTCGACAATGCCGACCTCCACGCCCTCAACTTCGACAAGCGCGACACCTGCGAGGTCAGCGGCCGGATAGTCGCCGAAGGCGAGTTCACCCCCGGCAGGTTCATCCTCGGCGACGCCACGGTCAAGGACCTTAAGGCCGCCCTCAACGGCGGTACGCACCATATCGGCGACATCTATGTGAGCGCGTTCAACGACGACCTCTACAACATCACCCTCCAGTCGCAGATAGCCGACGCCTCCTACCGCGGTGCGAGTTCGATCGGCGAGCTGGTATCCGGAGTCAAGGCTTACCTGGCAAGGGAGCTGGGCAATGTCATCAAGACCGGCGGCAAGGCCGGAGAGGCGGTCCCCGCAAGCGGAACATTCTACCTCAAGACGGGCAACCTGAAGCCGGTCGCGGCCTTCTTCATGCCCAATCTCCACGTGAGCGAGGGTACGACCGTCAAGGCTGAGCTCAACGGCACCGACGCCATCTCGATGCACGCCACCTCTCCCCTTATCGCCATTGGCAGCAACTATATAAAGAATCTCTCGCTCGACGCCGGCGGACAGGAGGGTCCCATCAACGCGACCATCAACGCCGACATCCTCCAGAGCGGCAACCTCATCCTGCGCAACAACAAGATCGGCATCACCGCCAACGACAACAAGGTGATCCTCGGCCTGCGCTTCGACAACAAGGAGGAAGAGAACCGCAAGGGCAACTTCAATACAGTCATAGAGTTCCCCGAGCAGGGTGGCGACGCGTATATGCTGGTGGCCAACCTACTCAACTCCGACCTCACGTTCGAGGATGTCACCTGGAACATCTCCCCCTCGCGCATCAGCTACCGCGACAAGAAGATCGCCATCGACAACTTCCACCTCTCCTCGGGCGACGACCAGTACCTCATCGCGGACGGAATATTATCCGACGATCCCGAATCGAAGGTGGCATTCAACCTCAACAATTTCGACATCTCGATAGTCAACCGTCTCCTCAAAATGCCCCTCGAGGTGGGAGGCCTGATAACCGGAAAGGCCAACGGAAAGGGGGTCCTCTGCAAGAATCCCGAGCTGACCACCGACCTCTCGTGCCGTTCGCTCACGCTCAACGACGAGCAGATGGGTCACCTCTTCGTGCGCTGCAGCTGGGACGACGCCCTGGAGCAGATCAAGCTCTCGGTGGAGAACATCTTCGAGGAGAGCTATCCCCTGAGGGTGGGAGGATTCTACAAGCCCTCCGACAAGCACCTCTCGGCCAGGGTCGATTTCGACCGCTTCAAGGTGAGCTGGCTCGATCCCCTTCTGACCGGGATAGCCCGCAAGACGGGCGGCTCCATTTCGGGCGGCATCAAGGCCGAAGGAGCCCTCGACAAGCTCAAGGTCACGAGTGAGGGGACCCGCTTCAACGACTTCGCGGCCACCATCGACTTCACCAACGTGCCTTATGTGATCAACGGTCCCTTCAGCGTCAGCGAGAAGGGCATAACCTTCCAGAGCGACACCATCGCCGACCGCTACGGCCACATCGCCCGCATCGGCGGAGGAGTTACCTACGACCTCTTCAAGGATATCAGGCTCAACGTGCTAATCGACCGTCTCCGCGACATGCACGTGCTCAACACCAACGCCTCGATGGCCGACAGCGGAATGTACGGCAGGGCCTTCGGATCGGGCCGCATCTCCCTCACGGGCCCGATCAGCAACATCCTGCTCGCCCTCAATCTCCGCACCGGGGACGGCGCCATCCACTTCCCCATCTCCTCGAGCGGCTCGCAGAAGAACTCCATCCTGACCTTCGTGGACAACCGCGTGAGGGTGCTCGACGAGTACGACTCGCTGCTCATAAGCAAGAAGGCGACGGTCGAGAAGAAGAGATCCTCGTCGAACCTCAAGGTCAACGCCAAGCTCGACATCACCAACGCCACCGAGGTGGGCCTCGACGTCAACCGTTCGCTCGGCGATATGCTCAAGGCGCACGGAAACGGCAACATAGAGGTCAATTTCGCCAAGGACCTGCTCGATATCAAGGGCGGCTACAATGTGGAGGACGGAAGCTATAAATTCGCCCTGATGGGCATCACCTCCAAGGACTTCATCATCGAGCCGGGCGGAACCGTGAGCTTCAACGGCGACATAATGCAGTCCGACCTCGACCTGACGGCGACCTACCGCACCAAGGCCTCCATCGGAACCCTCATCGCCGACTCCACGTCGGTCAGCTCCCGAAGGACCGTGAACTGCGGCATCGACATCAACGGCAAGCTCTCCAACCCGCAGATCGGCTTCAACATCGACATCCCCGACCTCGACCCTACCACCCAGACCCTCGTGCAGGCGGCCCTCTCCACCGAGGAGAAGCAGCTCAAGCAGTTCCTGGCCCTGCTGCTCTCCGGCAGTTTCGTGCCCGACGAGCAGAGCGGCATCGTCAACAACACCACCCTGCTCTACTCCAACGCCTCCGAGATTATGGCCAACCAGGTCAATACGATATTCCGGCAGCTCGACATCCCTCTCGATCTGGGATTCAACTACCAGCCGGGAATGGGCGGAGTGGATATCTTCGACGTGGCTATCTCCACCCAGCTCTTCAACAACAGGGTGACCATCAACGGCAGCATCGGCAACCAGGAGTACGCCACCTCCTCGAGCAACAGCGACCTCATCGGCAACGTGGATGTCGAAATCAAGCTCAACAAGAACGGCGGCCTGCGCCTCAACATATTCTCGCACGCGGCCGACCGCTACAGCAACTATCTCGACCAGACGCAGCGCAACGGCGCCGGTATAGTGTACCAGCAGGATTTCGATACGTTCAGGGAATTCTTCAGGAAGCTGTTCCGCAAGAAGGATCTGCCCGATATGGCGCAGCCGGCAGCTACAGTCGCACCTCCGCTATCCGTCCAATAAGCGCGGGATCGTAAGGGCGCTCGACCCTTATGTAGTTCTCCGTATAGCCCGACATCATTCCGCCCTTCTCCTTGCTCTCGAAGAGCACCTCGGCCATCCGGCCGCGGTTGGCCTCGCAGAATTCGTTGTGGAGCCTCTCGCAGAGGGCTTCGAGCCGTGCCACGCGGTCGGCCTTGACGGCCGCAGTCAGTTGGCCCGGAAGGGCCGCCGCCTCGGTTCCCGCCCTGCGGGAATAGGGGAAGACGTGCAAAAAGGCCGGTCTCACGCGTTCCAGGAGCGAGTATGTGGCCTGGAAGTCCTCCTCGCTCTCGCCGGGGAAGCCGACGATCACGTCGATGCCGAAGAAGACTTTGGTAAAGCGCTCCTCAGGGGTTTCGAGGATGTCGCGCACCAGCGCAATCTTCTCCTCGAACATAGGCGAGGTGTAGCGGCGGTGCATCGCCTTGAGGGTCTTGTCGCAGCCCGACTGGATGGGAATGTGGAAGTGGGGCAGGAATTTGGTGCCGGTGGCGATCCAGCGGAGGATATCCTCGGTCAGCAGGTTCGGCTCGATGGAGGAGATGCGGTAACGCTCTATGCCCTCCACCTCGTCCAGGGCCTTGAGCAGGTCGAGGAACGACTCTCCGGTGGTCTTGCCGAAGTCGCCGGTATTGACTCCCGTGATGACTATCTCCTTCATCCCTTCGGATGCCGCGCGGCTGGCCTGGGCGACGATGTCGGCTATGGGAAGGTTGCGGCTGTGGCCCCTCGCAAGGGGGACAGTGCAGTATGAGCAGCGGTAGTCGCAGCCGTCCTGCACCTTGAGGAAGGTGCGGGTCCTCTCGCCCGAGGAGCAGGCGGGGAAGATATTCTCCACATCGTCGATCGGGCAGTTGTAGATGCGTCCCCCGGTTGCGGAGCTCTGCAGTGCCTCCTCGACCAGGTCGCAGAGGCGCCCCTTGTCGCGGGCTCCGGCCACTACGGCGACGCCCTCTATGGCGGCGATCTCCTCGGCCTTGAGCTGGGCATAGCAGCCCGTGACCGCGATTATGGCTTCGGGCGAGGCCTTGTGGAACTTGCGGATGGCGTTGCGGCCCTTCTTGTCGGCGGTTTCGGTCACCGAGCAGGTGTTGATTACATATACATCGGCCTTCTCCCCCGCCCTTACGACCTTATATCCGCGCGAGACGAACTCCCGGGCGAGGGTCGAGGTTTCGGAGAAGTTGAGCTTGCAGCCCAGGGTCACGAATGCCACCTTCTTATCTGACATAGCATCTACAGGATTATGAAGACGCAGGGGCGCTTGCCGATGGTCATCGGCGCGCGCTTCCACTGCGCTATGGTTCGGGTGAGGATAGTCTGGTCGGGGCAGGTGATGTCGGCGGCCACGCAGAGGCGGGTGTCGGGACGGCATACCGCCAGCAGGTCGGCCAGCAGGGAGTCGTTGCGATAGGGAGTCTCTATCATTATCTGCGACTGGCGCTTGCGGCGGGCGTCGGCCTCGAGGTCGCGGATAGCGGCGCGGCGGGCGTCGGGCTTCACCGGCAGATACCCCGCGAAGGCGAAGCACTGCCCGTTGAGTCCCGAGGACATCAGCGCCATCATAAGGGACGAGGGACCCGGATGGGGCACCACCTCCACCCCTTTGGCGTGCGCCATCTCGACCAGGCGCGCACCGGGGTCCGCCACGGCGGGAAGGCCTGCCTCAGAGATAAGGGCGGCGTCGCGGGTGCCGAGCAGGGCCGAGTACGAGGAGATCTGCTCCTCGGTGGAGTGCTCGTTGATCTCGTGCAGTTCGAGGCTGTCGATGTGCCCCTTGAGCCCAGCCGCGGAGAGGAAGCGGCGCGCGGTGCGGAGTTCCTCCACGAAGAAGAGACCGATGCCCCTGATGGTCTCGAGGGTCGGGGCCGCGAGTACCTGCGAGGGGGCGTAATCGCCGAGCGGCGTGGGTATCAGATGGAGTTTGCCTGCCATATCAAAACTCGACTTCCAGGCCGTCATAGGCCGGTTCTATGCCCTCCGGGAGTTCGGCCAGGAGCTCCTCGTAGCGGGGCAGCTGGTGCGAGAGGTGGGTCAGGAAAGTTCGCTTCGCCCCCACCCTCTGCGCCACCTTGATGGCCTCCTCGAGCGAGAAGTGCGATATGTGGTGTCCGCGCCGGACGGTGTTGATTACAAATATGTCCAGCCCCTTGAGATTCTCGAACTCCTCCTCGGGGATGAAATTGGCGTCGGTGACGTAGGCCAGCTTTCCGAAGCGGTAGCCGAGCACCGGAAGTTTATAGTGCCATACCCTTATCGGATCGATCTCGACCCCTTTTATTGCGAAGGGCCGTTCGTCGATCGTTATAAGGTCGTAATCCGGGACTCCGGGATACTTTGACTCGGCGAAGGCGTAATAGAACATCTTGTGCAGGGCCTCCTCGACCCTTTTCTCGCAATAGATCGGGAACGGGGTGCAGGCCCAGTTGTTCTCGGGGCGGTAGTTGAAGGCCCTCACGTCATCGAGCCCGCCTACGTGGTCGATATGGTGATGGGTGAGCAGGATGGCGTCGGGGCGAGAAATGCCCGCCGAGAGCATCTGCTGGCGGAAATCGGGGCCCGCATCGATTACGATGTCGAGCCCTTGGTAACGCACTCGGGCCGAGGTGCGCAGACGCTTGTCGCGCGGGTCGGCCGAAGTGCAGACCGGGCAGGTGCATCCGATCATAGGCACGCCCTGCGAGGTTCCGGTTCCAAGAAAAGTAATCGAATTCATCCTGCAAAAATAACCATTTTAGAGTCCCACTCCGACAAGAGGGCCGAAAAAGTTCTTCGACTTGCCCGGCACGTCGTCGGTGAAGAGGCGGGCATACCTGATGCCGGCCTTGATTTCGGCGCCGAGGCGGAAGATATGGAAATGGAACATTATATCGGTTCCGGCCGAGCCGTACCAGCGGTTGTTGCCGTCCCTGTCGCGGTCGTAGGCGAAGTCGGCGAAGGGGATCAGCTGCATCCGCTTCAGGTAGAGCACGCTCGGAATCGAGACGTCGCCCAGCCATACGGGGATGGCGTAATCCATCATCACCTTGGCGTAGTCCACGGTGGGTTTGCTGACCTTGTAGCCCCTTGGCAGCGCGGCTATCGATTCCAGGAGGAGCTTCTCCCCTTTCCCGAGGAAATGGTGCTGCAGCACGCCGGAGAGCTTTAGGCCCTGCGAGCGGGTGAATCCCGGGAAGTAGAGATAGCCCGACATAAAGGCCTGCGGCGAATAGACGCCGGTGCTCAGCAGCGGCATATTGAAGGCGAGGGAGAGGCTGCCGCCGTGTCTGGGGAATATGGCGGCCTTGGCCGCATTGAGCATCTTGAAGTAACGCAGCCCGAGGGTCAGGTCCGACTTGGGGACGTAGCGGACCGCGTCGTCCTCTCCGACTCCTGTCAGATCGTTGGAGAGGTTGGCCGTAGCCGAAGGGATCAGCATACTCTGCCAGCCATCGTGATAGAGATTGAGCGGATAGTCGAGGGTCAGGGAGCCTTTGATGAGCCGTTTGGTGCTCGTCGGGGCTATATAATCGGGGTCCTGCGCCGCTTTGAAGGGCATTTCGATGGTCCTGAAGCGGTCGTTGAAATCGACCGAGGCCTCGACGTCGAAGTCGAGCAGCGTGCCCGTCACCTTTCCGTGGGCGGAGTGGAATCCGCCGTGGTATGAATATCCAAGCATCGTGGTCATAGTGCCCAGCAGGTTCTGCGAATAGACCGTGGCTCCGAGGGAGGCCAGCTCGTAATAATTGTCCATAGAGAAGGCCCTTATGCGGTCCACGTCGTAATAGACCGGAGCGAAGGAATGGATATTTATGGCATTGAGGACCTTGCTGTAGTTACGGGCCGGATAGAGATTGACGTCGAAGTAGGAGGAATCCCCGGCAGGGGCCTCCAGGCCGGCCTCATAAACCTGCTCGGTAAGGGCTTCGGCTATGGTGTTGACATAGGGCTCGTCGAAGCTCGAGACCGACCACTCCAGCTCATTCTCGCCGGCCGAGGCCAGATGATAACCAAAGCGGTCGTACTCGCTGTAGGCCATCAGGTGGCTGTTGGGGCCCAGGAAGGGATAATTGGCGCCATACTTGGCGTTGGTCAGCTTGTGGAGCGAGAAGTCGGAGGCGTCCATCGAGTAGATATTCATCACTCCGTCGAGGTCGGTGGCGAAGACTATGCCGTCGCCGCAGGAGCGCAGGTTGCGGATCTCCTTCCGCTGCTGCGGGGTTACGGTCTCCCACTGCGAACCCTCCCCGGAGAAGATATACTTGCGGTAGATGCCCACTCCGGAGGCGCCGATGCAGGTGATATAGACATAGTCGCCGCTGAAGCACGATTCGACCACCTGTCCCCCTTCGGGAGCGCCGAAATCGGCGAGTACCTCGCCGTTGTCGGTCGAGACTATAAGCAGCCTCGAGGAGCCGTCAATCGGGTATTCGGAGACCGCCAGCACGGTGCCGTCGGGATGGACCGAAGGGTTGTACCAGCGGGTGCTCGGGGCTAAGGAATGACATCCGCCACCGCGGAGGTCGAGATAGCATATCTCGGAGAAGTTCTCGAGGTTCGCGGCCTCGTGCATCACCGTCTCGGACCAGTAGATGCGTCCGCCCACGGCTTCGGTAAGTTTGGAGGAGTAGGAGCTGAACCAGCAGACGTGATGCTCCTTGCCGAGGGTGTCGATCCGCACTACCTCGGGGACATACTCAAGCCCGTTCTTGACTGCGAAGACCGAGGGGCCGTAGCCGGAGAGCGAATCGTTGACCGGCACGGGGCTGGTGTAGTCGCAGTAGAGGCGCGGCTCGCTGCTGAGCCTCACGGAGGGGGTTATCTCCCCTATCTGCTCGAATTCCTTCCGCCACATATCGCCGAAGAGCTGTTGATAGTCGCTTATCATCTTGTCCTTGGAGGGGAGCAGACGGTCCGATTTCTTCATAAACATCTTCCTGATGGCATACAGGTGGGCCTTTTCGCGGAAGAAGCGGCCGGAAAAGTAGGGATCGCCGTTCAGCATCCTCTGTGCGGCGAACATTGTGTAGCCTACGGCATATTTGTCGATGGTCTTGTTGTGATACGAGCCGAATACCGACCTGTCCCAGTTCCACTCGATGCCGTCCAGAAGGAGCGCACGCTGGTACATCAGGAAGGAGGCGCTGCGGCCGCGGCCCGACTCGGAGTTCTCGGTCTCGGCGAGGACGGCGTCGCCCTCCATAAAGACCGAGGAGGAGAAGAGCCCCAGCCCGAGTCCGACCGCCTGCTGGCCCATCAGGTACTTGAGGGCCGAGAAGACGCCTTTGGTGAAGTGCTGCGTCTGGACCACGTGGCGCAGTTCGTGGGTAGCGAGTTGCTCCACCCAGGGCTCGCTGGTCCACCTGTAAGCCTCCGGAGTGGTGATGAGGTTTACCACTTTCGGGGCCCACGACACGGAGCCGTTACTGAGGGTCGTGTAGGGATGCAGCACTACCGGGATCGGCTTGGTGTCGAGCATCAGCTGGGCGTTGACCACCGGCCGCATCCGCTGGAGGTTGAAGAGATATACCCTGGCCAGGGAGTCCAGGCCGCGCGGATAGATGAGCTGGAAATCGGGCGTGCGGATCTGCGACCACTTAACGAACGAGGGGTCGGTTCCGAAATTGTAGAACTGGGCGTCGGCGGCATAGGATGCAATGAGCAGCAGCGCGCCTGCCAGGAGGGACTTTATACGCATTCTTCGACCTTGTTTAACTTGCAATACCATATATATCCGGTAACATCTCTGTAACCGATCTGCGAGAGGAGCTCCATATACTTCCGGACCTGATTGCGGTACGAGGATTTCTCCTGCCCGAACTTGTAATCGATGACGATGGCGCGCCCCTGCCCCACCGGCATTCCCTTCTCCACCAGCACGCGGTCGGGGCGGTGAACCTCGCCGTCGGCATCGACTATCGAAACCTCGTTCAGGGGGGCGTAGGTGCCGTCGAACCAGTGGCGCCCGGCCACGGAGGCGAGGTAGCCCTCCATCTCGGCTGATACTTTTTCCCGCTCCGCGGCATCGAGTTCCTCGGCATTGACGGCCGATTCCACGGCGCGGCCGACATCTTCGGCGGTGTCGATCCGGGCCAGTATGTCGTGACGCACTATGCCGGCCTCGCGGTCGTAGTAGTCGTCTCCACGGAGCGAGACGGAGAGGCGGCCCGAAAGGGGAACGGTGGCATAATCCTTCATCCTGATGCTCTCGGCCGCGGGTTCGCTGGAGAGCCTGACCTCGTCGGGGGTCCCCAGCTCATACACCCCCTCGGGGGAGATTTCATCCCTGAGATGCTGATACAGCAAATCGGAGACCGAGTTGCATTTGTTCTCATTTTCGGGTGCCGGCGCGATGATGACCATATCGCCCACGGCGCGCGTCATAGCGACATAAGCGGTATTGACCGCATCCACCGCGTAGCCGAGCTTCTCGCGCTTGTATTCCTCGCTGAAAACGGTATCTTCGAGGGCCGATGTCATCTTCACCGGAACCACTCCCACTTTGGAGAAAGGCTCCTCGGAAGGGGTGCACCAGATATAATCGTTGCTCAGCCCCGAAGGCGAGAGCTTCGATTCCAGGAACGGCAGCACCACGGCTCCGGACTTCAGTCCCTTGGCTTTGTGGATGGTCATCACCCGGATGGCGTCGGATCCCTCGGGGGCGGAGATGCTCTTGCGGCATCCGACATTCTCCCACCACTCCACAAATCCTGCGAGGTCGGAACCGTACCGGTCCATATAGGAGAGCACCGAATCCATGAATGCCGTCACGAACGGGGTGTCCGAGCGGCTCACCTGAGCGCAGACCTGCGACAGGAGCGATTCGCAGAGGCCGTAAAGCGAGGCATCGACCGATGCGGCCTGCGACAGATCGAGTTCGTGGAACGCACCGCCGAAAAGGGCCGCGAGTATCTGGTTGTTGACATCGTCGTCGGGGTTGACCTGATGCTTCAGCAGCGCCGCGATCTTGCGCACCGCCAGCGAGGAGGCGATATTGAGCGAATCCTCTGTCACCACCTCGTAACCCAGGGAGATCAGTTTGGCAGCCACAAGCGCGCCCTCGCTGTTCTTCCTGACGAGGAAGGTGATCTCGGGCAGGTCGTAACGCTTGCGGAGGGACTCCACGATGGGGCCGGTCATCTCCAGTGCCGCTTCCTTCCACTTGACCTCCCTGCCGGAGTCGTCCTCGCGTTTCCTGGGAAGGAAGATCACCTTGACGTACCCGCTGCCGGCCTCGGTACGCATCACATCCTGCCTGCTGTCGGCATAGAACTCCTTGATGCGCGGGGCTATATTGGGATGGGAGCCGCTTAGCAGGTCGCCCACCCTGAGGTAGAAATCGGTGTTGAAGCCGACTATATTGGAGGCGCTGCGCCAGTTGCCGTGAAGGGTGTCGGTGTTCGATGAGGGTGCGGGGAACTCCCTTTCGAGATCTTCGCCCAGCAGCGTGAGGTCCGCCCCGCGCCAGCGGTAGATGCTCTGCTTGATATCGCCCACTATCAGGTCCGAATGGCCCGAAGCGATGCTCTCGGAGAGCAGCGGCCTGAAGGCCTCCCACTGCAGGCGGGAGGTATCCTGGAACTCGTCGAGCATATAGTTGTCGTAGCGGGTTCCCGTCTTCTCGTAGATGAACGGGGTGTCGCTGCCGTCGATGATCTTTCCGAGCACTTCCGCAGTCTCGCTGAGTAGTATAGTGTTGTTCTCCTTGAGGTACTCGTGCATCCGCGCGTAGAGGTCAGAGAAAATGCCGGTGATATAGAGTTTGTCGCGCAGCATCAAGGCCGTATTGTAGTGCCTCAGGCGGCTCGAACCGGGCCCCAGGAGGGCCGCGACCTCCGTTACGGCGTCATTGAGCCCGCCGTGATATGCGGCCTCGATATCCGCTTTGCGGGGGGAGGTTTTGGTGCACCAGTTATTGAGATTGTCGGGCAGGTCGAGGAAAGTTTTCGTCATGAACTTGCTCCTGTCCGAGCGCGGATATTCGCCTTTGGCCAACTTGACGAAGCGGATGAATGGCGATTTACTCTGCCCTCCCTTGAAGTCGCCGTAATCCAGCGAATGCCTCTCCATTATCGCCACTCCCCTCTTTCCGAGGGCGACCAGGTCGCTTTCGAACTGACGGACCATCTCCTCCATCTCGCCGCGAAGGGTCTTGATCGCCCCGCGGTCCCCGAATCCGGTCCCCGCCCTGCGGCGGCTGAGCTTGAAATCCTCCTTCAGGAAAAGGCCCGCCATCTGCTTGAGGGAGGATGTCACGTCCCACTTCTCCCCGCTCTCTATCTGGCTTATGGAGTACTCCCTGAGCCAGCCGAAGAGGTCGGCGTTGGAGGGGTCCTCGAGCGAGGCCATCATCAGGTCCACTGCGTGGTCGAGCACCTGGTTGGAGTCGAGTTCCACCTTGTAGGAGGCGAATTCGCCTATCTCACGCGCGAAGGCGCGCATCACTCCCTGGAAGAAGCGGTCGATGGTGCTTATCGAGAAGCCCGAATAGTCGTGCAATATGGCAGTCAGTATCCTGGAGGCCTGTTTCGCCTCCGGCTTCCCGGACTTCGAGAGGGCGTAGAGGTTCTCGATGACGCGGGATTTCATCTCGTCGGTGGCCTTGTTGGTGAAGGTCACGGCCAGGATATGCCTGTAGGCATCCTCCCTCGCGGGGAGGCCGTCGTCGCCCTTGATCAGCCGCCCGATATACTCTTCGGCGAGCCTGTGCGTCTTTCCGCTGCCGGCGGAAGCCTTGATTATTTGGAGTCCGACCATCTGTTGCACAGTTTGTTGAAATTACAATATCCGCAGGTCTGGGAGAAATCGTCCTCACGCGGCGAGAATGGCACCGCGGGGTCCAGGATCTCGGAAATGAGATCCACCAGTTCCTGCCTGAACTTCACCATATCCTCCTCGGTGCAGGCTATTCCGGCGGGTGCCCCTTCGAAAATATCCCTCAGGGCATAGACCGCTGTCGTGTAGTTGGAGCATCTCGCCGATACCTCGCCGCCGAGAACCAGCAAAGCGTAGAGATAGAGCTGGAAGCCGATATACGGGCGCTCCTTGTCGCGGGCGAACATATCTTTCAACTCCTTGGAAACCACCTTGCCCTTGACGGCTCCGGTCTTGTAATCCACTATCCTGGTCTGTCCTCCCTTGGAATCCACGCGGTCGATCTTTCCGAATATGGTCACTTCCCGCTCCCGGTCGAGTTTCAACCTGAATGAGCGCCCCTCCTCCGCCTTTACGAAAGTGAATGGCGCATAGGCCGCATCCACTTCGAGCACGGCGCGGATAAACCTGATTATCAAGTCCCTGACGATAAGGTTCCGGCCCGTCACCTCGCGTATCCGGCACTCCGTGCGGAAGGCCTCATCGACTATGGGGACAAGGTCTGTTTCCCCAAGGGCGCGGACATCTTCGGGAGTGAGGAGCCGGCCCTCGCAGGGCTTGTATATCACCTCCATCGACTTGTGGAACACAGAGCCGAACATTCCGGCATCCAGTCCCTCGCTGACCTCGTCGGCCTCCGATATGCCAAGTACGTTGCCGTAGTAGAATTTCAGCCTGCAGTCGAGATAGTTATTGAGGCTCGTCGCCGAGAAACGCCCGTCGCCCCTGAGGAATAACTCCTCGAGGTGGGCCATCACTTCGGGCGTCTTTTCGACGGGCACGGGCCCCATCGCCGAATCCCCGTCCCCCATCACATACGAGGCGGTCTCTTCCTTTATGGGTACCCCGTAGAGATACTTGAGCTGCTTGACATAGCGGCTCACCTCGCCGCTGTTGAGCCCCTCCATCCTCGAATCGTAGATGAAGGTCACATTCTCGGCGCGGCAGATGCTGCGGTAGAAATGATAGGCCGAGATGGCATCCTGGAATTCGTAGGTAGGCAGGCCGAATCCGCGGCGCAGGTTATAGGGTATGAACGACGCGCTGACGCTGCGTTTGGGGAAGGTCCCCTCGTTGGAGGAGAGGATTATGACATTCTTGAAATCGAGGGCGCGGGTCTCGAGCGGGCCCATAATCTGGAGCCCCCGGAGGGGTTCGCCGCTGAACTGGACCTTTATCACCTCGGCCAGACGCCCGAGAAGGCGGAAGAAGGTGGCGGGCTTGACCTCGAGGCCGTAATTGGCGAGCGAGGTGACGCACTTGTCGAGATTGTAGAGGAATTCCCGGTCGATCTTCTCCTGATTCTCCTGCAGTATGGCGATGGCCTTATGGAGGTAATCCGGAAGGCCGGCGGCCCCTTCCACTCCGCGGAATATGGCACTGAGGGCCTCGTGGGCGGCAAAATCCGCCTCCGGCGAATAGACTATATTGTTCTTGCGGATCGAGGCCGTAAGGCTGTCGGCTATCTTTGTCCCGTCCCCGGAGCCCTCCAGGGCGCGCCGGATGAAGGGATGGGTGAGCAGCGCTATGACATCCTTATGGTAGAACTGGTACTCCCCGTTCTTGATGCGGCAGTTGCGGTGCAGGCGGTCGAGCATCCTCAGGAATGTGGCCACATTGCTGGCCGAGAGGGGGAATCCCATCGTCACGTTGACATCCTGGATGGACTCCGGAATGGCGCCGAGCATCGGCATCAGCAGGTTCTCGTCGGGTAGGATGACGGCGGTCTCCTCGGCTACCCTCCCCTGTCCGGCGACGAGATCTTCGAGCAATTCGGCGGTAAGGCGGGTCTGCCCCACGGCCGAAGGGACGGCTATGGAGCGGAACTCCTGAGATGCGGCGAGGGCCGGATCGATTTTGTGACGGGAGGGATAATCCGCTATATTTGAGGGGAGGAACATCGACGACTTGTTCTTGGGATCGGTGAGCCTGTCGCCGTAGAAATCCCAGTAGAAATCGGTCTCGCACTCTTTCTTGAGACGGTTCAGGAGCCTCTTCTCGCACTCGTTGAGCGCGTTCAGGCCGACGAATACGATCCTGCGGTAGCCCTTCAGCGGATCCAGCGGGGCGGAGGATTCCGCTACCTCGCGGTATATCATCCCCTCGTAGGCCAGCCCCTTCTCCCTGAGGTCGTTGCGGAAGCCCTCGTAAAGCGGGTAGAGGATGGTCCAGACGGTGGTGAACTCCCCCTTCTTGTCGAGGCGCGCCTCTTCCGGGGCCACCGCTCCGTTTGCGAGGAAATTGCCCCAGAAGGTGCGGATAGCCTCCTTCTGCTCCTCGCTCAGGTAGGAATAAGCCGAATCGATGCGCGACAGGTCGTCGATATTTGTGAAGAGGCCGCGGGCATCGACCATATATTTGTCGATATCGTCGAAATCGTTGAGCAGGGTGTCGCCCCAGAAAACGAATTCGTCGAAGCTCTCCCTGGGTTCCCTGTCGGGCCACATCAGGGCGGAATAACGGCGCCAGAGCATATCCAGGGCCGGAATCTTGCCTACGGTCCCGAGGCCGGAGAGTTTCGAGAAGAGGTCGTTGATCGACATCAGGTGAGGCGCGATCAAGGGCTTTCCGGCACACTGTCCCAGATACTTCCGGAAAAAGAGGGCGGAACGGCGGTTAGGGAAGACGAAGCAGCACTCCCCCACCTCCTTGCCCAGTTCATCATAGTAGCACCGCGCTACCTGCCGGAGAAACTCATTCATCTATGCGTCGGCGGAGCTCCTCCGCGAGTTCTTCATAACCCGGCTTGCCCAGCAGGGCGAACATATTCTTCTTGTAGGACTCCACGCCCGGCTGGTCGAAAGGGTTGACGCCGAGCATATAGGCGCTCAGGCCGCAGGCCTTCTCGAAGAAGTAGAATAGCTGCCCGAGGTTGTACTCGTCGAGCTGGTCGATGGAGATCGTTATATTGGGGACACCGCCGTCGATATGGGCCAGGCGGGTGCCGAGCTGCGCCATATCGTTGCAGTGCTCGAGGTTGGTATTCTCGAGGAAATTGAGACCGTCGGAGTTCTCCTCGTCGTGCTCGATGGTCTCCTCGCGGCGGCTGTTCTCCACCTTGAGGAAGGTCTCGAAGAGATGGCGCTCGCCCTGCTGGATATACTGCCCCATCGAGTGGAGGTCGGTGGTGAAGGTGACCGATGCAGGGAAGAGCCCCTTCCCCTCCTTGCCCTCGCTCTCGCCGAAGAGCTGTTTCCACCACTCGCCGATGAAGGACATTTTGGGGTTGAAGGAGGCCAGGATCTCGATCTTCTTGCCGGAGTTGTAGAGCAGGTTGCGCATCGCGGCATATTTGACGGCCGGGTTGGTCTCGTCAGGGACGTCGCAGATGCGCTGCATCTGGCGCGCGCCGTCGATCATCGCGTGGATGTCGAATCCGGCCAGGGCGATGGGCAGCAGCCCCACCGGGGTCAGGACCGAGAAGCGGCCGCCCACATTGTCGGGGATGACGAAGGTGCGGTATCCGTTGCGGTCGGCCAGGGACTTGAGGGCGCCACGGGAGGCGTCGGTGATGGCCACTATGCGGCTCGCGGCCTCCTCAGGGCCATACTGGCGCTCGAGGTGGCTCCTGAGCAGGCGGAAGGCCACCGCGGTCTCGGTCGTGGTGCCGGATTTGGAGATGACCACCACCGCAGTATTCTTCATATAGACCAGGTCCATCAGTTCGGCCATGTACTCCTCCGAGAGGGTGTGGCCCGCGAAGACCACATGCGGCGAGGCCGTAAGGTTCATCTCCCGGCTGAAGCTGTGCGAGAGGGCCTCGATGGCGGCCCTGGCGCCGAGGTACGACCCTCCGATGCCGGCTACCACTATCAGCTCGATCTCCTTCTCGAGCCACGAATCGACCACCTCGAGGCAGGCATCCAGCAACTCCTTCGGGGTCTCGGACGGAAGCTCGTTCCAGCCGAGGAAATCATTGCCGGCACCGGTGCCGCTGTCGAGCGTCATCAATGCCCTTTTGGCTCCCGATACATACTCCTGGTACTCCATATTTGCGGCAAACGGCCTGCAACCTTCCAAATCGACCTTTATCATATATACTGCTGTTTTTAACTTTTCTTTTACTTATGCGTTTTGGCGCCTTGTGGTACTTATGCGTTTTGGCGCCTTATGGCCTCCATATAGAAACTCTGCCGCTGTTCCCTGGTTATGGCGATGCGCACGAGGCGGGAGGCCTCGCTGAGACCCTCCTCCAGATTGCAGACGAACAGATCGTCGACATCGGCCAGGTAAAGGCGGTCGTAGCGGCGCTCGAGATTCTTCTGCAGCGACATCGTATAGTTCATCGCCTTGAGCGCCTCGGGTTCGAGGAGATTGTCGTGCGAGAAGATGAAGAGCCCCATCTGGTCGAAAGTGCCGTAGAATCCGTCGCCGTTCTTGTGGACCTTGCTCTCGATGATGCGCTGCATCGGCAGGGCCATCGACCAGTAGGAGAGCTCCCTCGCGCCCACGAAGCGGCCCTTCCTGAGGCCGTATCCGTATCCGAACTCCACTATGCGGCCGAGGTCGGTCTCCTCCTCCCTGCCGGAGGGGGTGATGCCGGAGATATCCTTGAGCAGGTCGAGATGGGCCTTGCGGCTCTCCTCCATCGCCCGGGTAACCTCGATGCCCATAGAGTGGCCGTCGCTGCTCTGCAGGTCGGGCCTGTCGCGGTTCACCAGACAGTCGTAATCGCTGCCCAGCAGGGCCGAGAGCGATATCTGCGCGTATTGCTCGAAGAAACAGGTGCCGAATTCTCGTTTTGCCATAATGCTATTTCACTTCTGTCAGTTCGCCGGTGGCGGAGTCGATTATGAAACCCCTCACGACAAGGTCCTTGGGAATCAGGGGATGGCCCGTTATGGCGCCTACGGTGTCGCGGACCGACTTTTCGGTATCGTGGAAGCCTTCGAGCCAGGAGTCCAGGTCGATGTCGGTGCGGCGGAGTTCCTCTTCGGGGATTCCGCGGCGGAGCATCTCCTCGCGGAAATGACCGAAACTCATATGGCAGGCACCGCAGGTGGTGTGGGCCACTACCATTATCTCCTCCACTCCGAGCTCATAGACGGCAACTATGATGCTTCGCATCGCCGAATCCCAGGGTGTCGGGATGACGGCGCCGGCGTTCTTTATGATCTTGGCATCGCCGTTATTGAGGCCGAGGGCCTCCTGGAGAAGCACCGACAGGCGGGTGTCCATACAGCTGAGCACCGCCAGCTTCTTGTCGGGGAACTTATCCGTCAGATGCTTCTCATAGCCCTTGGAGGCCACGAAAGCGCGGTTGAAGGCGAGTACTTTGTCTATATTTCCCATACTAATCCTGCAGAATCTGCGCTGCGGCGTTCTTGGTATCGACCTTCTCTATGATCCTCTCCAGGATACCGTTCTCGTCGAAGATGAAGGTGCGGCGGAGTGTTCCCATCGTGGTCTTGCCGTACATCTTCTTCTCGCCCCAGGCTCCGAAATCCTGCATCATCTGCATCGAAGTATCGGCCAGAAGGCGGAAGGGCAGCTCGAACTTGGCGCGGAATCCGGTATGGGACTTGGCGCTGTCGCGGCTCACTCCCACCACATTGTAGCCGGCCTCGGTCAGGGCCGCATAGTTGTCCCTGAAGGAGCAGGCCTCGGAAGTGCAGCCCGAGGTATTGTCCTTCGGATAGAAATAAATTATAGTCTTTTTGCCTTTGCCGATGAAATCCTCGGACCTCACCGCAACCCCGTCCTGGTCGATCACCTCGAAGGAGGGCATCTTATCGCCTATCTTCAGCATAATGTCTGTTTTAGATTATCTACAAAGATAATAAAAAAGAAGCCTATAAAGTGAAGGCCCGCAGGTGCGATTAAGGAATCTTTTGATTATTTTTGTGATTTAAAACACTTACGCCGGAATGTTCAAGAATCTCAAGGATTGGTACAACCGCCAGAGCGACACTACGAAGGCTTTCATCTGGCTCGGACTGATATGCGTCATTGGCATCATCATCCGCTGGAATGCCGTCGTGGATGGCGTCGCAAAGGGATTCAGGTTCTACTCCACGAAATAATCACCACTATGGAAGAGAAAGTAAATGCAGCGGCCGAAGCGCCCGAGAAGAAACTCAATTTCCTCGAAGAGATCATCGAGAAAGACCTTGCGGAAGGCAAGTTCAAGAGCATAATAACCCGTTTCCCTCCCGAGCCCAACGGATATCTCCACCTGGGACACGCCAAGAGCCTCTGCATAAATTTCGGCCTCGCCCAGAAATACGGCGGCAAGACCAACCTGCGCTACGACGACACCAACCCCACCAAGGAGGACACCGAATATGTGGATGCCATCAAGGACGACATCCGCTGGCTGGGCTTCCAGTGGGCTGAGGAGCGCTACGCTTCCGATTACTTCGACCAACTTTACGAGTGGGCAGAGATGATGATCGAGCGCGGACAGGCGTATGTGGATGACCAGACCCTCGAGCAGATCCGCGAGGGCCGCGGCACCATCGACAAGCCGGGCACCGACAGCCCCTGGCGCAACCGCAGCGTGGAGGAGAACCTCCGCCTCTTCCGTGAGATGAAGGCCGGCAAATATGCCGACGGCGAGAAGGTGCTCCGCGCGAAGATCGATATGGCGCATCCCAATATGATGTTCCGCGACCCCATTCTCTACCGCATCAAGCACGCCCATCACCACCGCACCGGCGACAAGTGGTGCATCTACCCGATGTACGACTATACCCACGGACAGTGCGACTCCATCGAGCATATCACCCACTCCATCTGCACCCTTGAGTTCGACGTGCACAGGCCGCTTTACGACTGGTTCATCCAGACCCTGGGCATCTATCCCAGCCACCAGTACGAATTCGCCCGCCTCAACCTGACATATACCCTTATGAGCAAGCGCAAGCTGCTCGAACTGGTCCAGAAGGGCTTCGTAAGCGGATGGGACGATCCCCGTATGCCGACCCTCTGCGGAGTGCGCCGCCGCGGCTACACTCCCGAGGCGCTCAAGGCCTTCTGCGAGAAGATCGGAGTGAGCAAGCGCGACCAGCTGATGGATATCGGCCTGCTCGAGTGGTGCGTCCGCCAGGACCTCAACGAGCGCAGCAACCGCTATATGGTGGTCTCCGACGACCCTATCAAGATTACCCTTACCAACTGGGAACCCGGCAAGGTGGAGTGGTTCGACGCTCCCCTCAACCCGGCCGCTCCCGACGGAGCGAAACGCCGCGTCCCCTTCACCGGAGAACTGCTCATCGACAGGGCCGACTTCATGGAGGATGCTCCCAAGAAATATTTCCGCCTCAAGCCCGACGGCGAGGTACGTCTCAAATATACCTTCATCATCAAGTGCAACGAGGTCATCAAGGACGCCGACGGCAAGGTCGTCGAGCTCAAGTGCACCTACGACCCCGATACCCATCCCCAGAGCGGACAGTGGCGTTCGGTCAAGGGTACCATCCACTGGGTCAGCACGGCTTATATGAAGGAGATCGAGTGCCGCATCTACGACCGCCTCTTTACCGAGGCCGATATGGGCAACATCCCCGAGGACCGCGACTACAAGGAGTTCCTCAACCCCGACAGCCTCGTGGTCAAGACGGGTTACGCCGAGCCGGCGCTGCTTGAGGACAAGCACGACCTGGCTGTGCAGTTCGAGCGCGTGGGATATTTCTTCCGCGACCCTGACTCCACTCCCGAAAAGCTCGTGATGAACAAGACCACGGGCCTCAAAGACAGCTTCAAGCTTTAACAAAAGCTTTCAAAATCAATAAAATGCAGATTATGAGAAGGTTTCTCACCGCCATTCTCCTGGCATCCGTATGCATTTCGGGCATAGTCTCCTGCCAGGGCAGCAAGTCAGCCTCATCCGATGAACTTTACTCCAACCACAAGCCCTACACCCGCTGGTGGTGGTTCTCCTCCTATATCGACAAGGGGGATGTACGCGACCAGTTGGTCTATCTCAAGGAGCACGGATTCGGAGGCGTCGAGATAGCCTGGATCTATCCGATGTTCCTCGACTCCACCAAGGCGCATCCCGATTTCCTCTCCCCCGAATGGGCGGAACCGGTGGTTTATGCCAAGAGGGTCGCAGATTCGCTCGCTCTGGGCTGCGACTTCACCTACGGCACCCTCTGGCCCTTCTGCCAGCGGGACCTCCCCGACGGCGACCAGACCCGCACATACTCCGACACCACTAAGGGCTGGAAGCGCAACACCTGGGATATGCCCAACCCTCTCAGGACCATCAACCATCTGGATTCCAACGTATTCTACCGCTATGCCCAGAAGATGAACGCAGGGCTCGGCGAGGCCTACAAGGGCGGCAAGTCGGGACTCTTCGTGGATTCCTGGGAGGTCAACACCCATTACATCTGGACCGACGGCTTCGGTGATACATTTATGGCTGAGCACGGATACGACATCGAGCCCTATATGAAGGCCGAGACCCTCAAGGATCCGGAGAACTCGGATGTGATGTACGACTATATGAGCACCCTCTCCAAATATGTGATGGAGCAGTTCTACTACCCCTTCGCCGAAAATGCGAGGCGCGTCGGAGCCTTCTCCAGGGCTCAGGTGGGCGGCGCCCCGACCGATCTTTTGACCGCTTTCTCGCTGGTGGATGTTCCCGAGACCGAGGCTATCCTCTATGAGCCCGGATTCAGCCGCATTGTGGCTTCCGCGGCCACCCTCGGCGGGAAGGAAGCCGTCTCCTCGGAGACCTTCACCTGTGCGTACGGCTGGACCGGCCTGCGCTATATGAACGGCCGCGGCCACAGCCCCCATCAGGGCGAGGAGCAGATAGCCGACCTAAAGCTGATATGCGACGCCATATTCGCCAACGGCACCAACCAGATATTCTGGCACGGCTTCGCCTTCAACAAGGTCGGAACCCAGGACAACTGGTTCTACACCACCTGCCAGGCATCCTCCTGCGAGGATGAGAACCTCAGCGGCGACAATCTCACCGCCTTCAACAACTATATGACGAAGATCTCGGACTATATGCGCAGGGGCTATAATTATACCGACATCGCCGTCTATATGCCCGTGGAGGATGGCTGGATGAGCGGCCAGTATCCCGACGAGATAATCAAAGCGATGCACTGGATCGGCGGAAAGTACGAGTTCCGCTATCTCGAGACCCCCGAAGTCTTCAAGGGCCGCCAGCCGATGTGGATCAACGGACACTTCCTCAAGCAGGCATCCTTCTCCGACGAGACCCTCCATTTGGACAACACTTCTTTCAAATCGCTCTGCGTGGATGTCGAGCATATGGATTATGCCTCTTTGAAGGAGATCGTCCGCCTGGCGAAAGACGGGCTGCCCGTCTGCCTGATGCGCGCGCCGAAGGAGCCCGGTATGGTGAAGCATATCGACTACAATGCGCTTGTCGATGAACTCTACTCAATGGACAACGTCTCGGCCGATCCCGCGATCATTCCCGGCAAGCCCCTCATCGAGGGTGAGAATCTGCCCGATTTCTGGTGCCGCGAGGATGGCAACGAGCTTTACGCATTCGTAGCCAACCCCATCTGCTCCGAAGTCGCTTACCCGATGGAATACGGCATGGCATTCAAGGACAAGGGCTGCAGCCGCGAGGTGACAGTCAACCACCACGGACGCAGCGACACCGTCAAACTGGACTTCGCCCCCATGGAGTCCCTCATTCTGAAAATCACCCCCCGCGGAGTCAAGGTCATCAGGCCGGGCTACATTCCGCCCAGGCTCAAAGGCCTATAGGAGATATTGCATAGCCAGCCACGCTAATCAACGTTTCAGCCGCCACGCTAATCAACGTTTGAGAGTTGAGAGTTGCATCCCCAACGCTGCGATATCTGATGCACGGGGGGACGTAGAGTCTCGCATCCTGCGTCATTCGCCTGCGGCGAATAACTTGTCTGCTGCGAATCGAATCCCCCCTACGCATCAGATATCTCCGCTTATGGGGATGCAGTTGCCACGAAATGAACATAAGGGCCATTTCTTTCATTTCGTGGCAGTGAAATGCGGGATTTCTGTCAATTTGCTGCCACGAAATGAAAAAAACACCACACTATTTCATTTCGTGGCAGGCAAACAAACGAAAGAAATCCTGCAGAAGATCTGCAGGATTTCTTTCACGTCTCAGTACACCAGCGTGTTACATCAGCATGCCGCCATCCACCTGAATAACCTGCCCCGACACATAAGAAGCCAGGTCGGAGGCCAGGAAGAGGCAGACCTTGGCGACTTCGTCGGGGGTGCCGCCGCGGCGCATCGGGATGGCGTCGTTCCAGGCCTTCATCGCGTCGGCGGGGAGATTGGCCGTCATATCGGTGAGGATAAAGCCGGGAGCTACGGCGTTGGCGCGGATACCGCGGGAGCCGAGTTCCTTGGCGATACTCTTGGCCAGACCGATCATACCGGCCTTGGAAGCCGAGTAGTTGCACTGTCCGGCGTTGCCGTGGACTCCCACGACGGAGCTGATATTGATGATCGAACCCGATTTCTGGCGCATCATCACCGGCGAAACGGCGTGTACGAAGTTGAACGCGCTCTTGAGGTTGACATTCAGCACGGCATCCCATTGGGCCTCGGTCATACGGAGCATCAGGGTATCCTTCGTGATACCGGCGTTGTTGACCAGGATGTCGATGTGTCCGAATTCATCCTTGACGGCATCGACCACTTTGTGCGACGCCTCGAAGTCGGCGGCATTGGATGCCAGTGCCAGAACCTTTGCCCCGAGAGCCTCGAGCTCTGCCTTGGTGGCCAGAGCGCCCTCGTCTATATTAAGGTCGGTAAATGCTATGTCAGCGCCTTCTGCGGCGAATGCAAGGGCTATGCTCTTGCCGATTCCTCTTGCCGCGCCAGTGATCAGCGCGACCTTTCCTTCCAAAAGTTTCATAATCTTATTTCTCTATTTCTGCCAGCAGGTCATACTCGCCCGCCGACTTGATTTTAACATTCACAAAATTGCCAATTATTTCCCTGGTATCCAAACCTTCGAGCGACGCGGCATCCCCGATGAGGATTTCGCCGTCCACCTCGGGCGACTCGAACTGCGAGCGGGCAGTGAGCACGCCGTCGCTGAAAGAGTCCACCAGAACCCTCTCGCGGCTTCCGATGCGGGAGATATTGTAATCCTCGGAGATGAGGCTCTGGACCTCCATCAGGCGGTCGTAACGCTCCTGCTTGATCTCGGCCGGAATGGAATCCCTGAGGTGCTCGGCGCCCCAAGTCCCCTCCTCCTCGCTGTACTGGAATGCCCCCAGACGCTCAAAGCGGTACTTGCGTACGAAGTCGAGCAGCGCATCGAACTCCTCCTCTCCCTCACCGGGATGGCCCACCATCATAGTGGTGCGGAGCACGACGCCGGGCACCTTCTCGCGGAACCGCTCGACCAGCGCGCGGGTGGCGGCGCCGTCAACCGAGCGACGCATCGCCTTGAGGACGGCATCCTCGCTGTGCTGGAGGGGGATATCGATGTACTTGCAGATCTTGGGATTGACGGCCATCTCCGAGAGGACATCCTCGGGGAAGGCATCCGGATAGGAGTAGTGAAGCCTTATCCACTCGATGCCGTCGATCTCCGAGAGGCGGGCCATAAGCCGCGCCAGGGTCCGCTTGCCATAGATATCGAGTCCGTACCAGGTGGTATCCTGGGCTATGAGGATCAACTCTTTCACCCCCTTAGAGGCGAGCGAACGGGCCTCGCGCAGAAGTATCTCCTCGGGCACGCTGACGTGCGGGCCGCGGATTAGCGGGATGGCGCAATATGAGCAGCGCCTGTCGCATCCTTCCGATATCTTGAGATATGCCACGTGGGATGGCGTGGTCAGCAGACGGCCGGTATATTCGGCGTCGGAGGGCGTTGCGGCAAGGCCCAGGTCGGCCTTCAGCCGGTCGGATTCGTCCATCGCGTAAAATGAGTCCACCTCCGGAATGAGTCCCGGCAGTTCGCTGCGGTAGCGCTGGGCAAGGCATCCGAATACCAGAAGGCGCTTTATGAGCCCCTCCTCCCTGGCACGGGCCGCCTCGAGGATGACGTTGATGGACTCCTCCTTGGCGTCGCCGATGAAGCCGCAGGTGTTGATCAGCACCGTATCGATGCCGGCGGTGGCGAGGTCGGCCCCTTCGGGCGCAATCTCCCACCCGGCAGCCTCAGCCCTTGCGAGCAGATGCTCCGAATCGACCCTGTTCTTGGAACAGCCCAGGTTTATGAGCTGGAGCTTGGGCATTATTCAGCCTTGGGAGCTGCCTCTTCGGCCTTTTCTTCCTCTTCGTCGTCGGCGAACTCGAGAGTCGCGAACTTACGGAGGCAGTTGTACCACTCGAGGATCTTCTTCATGTGCGAGACATAGAAGCGGTCGGCATCGTAGTCAGGCACGACCTCGCCGAAGAATTTCTCGATTTCGCGGGGATCGCTCTTGGGGGAGATGGCTTCGCCGCCGTCGAGTTTGGTGACCATCCTGCGCAGGACCTCCTTGAGGGGAAGTTCCTCGGTTTCGGTGTAAATCGCTATATCGGCCAGCGAGGAGACGCGGGCGTGGGCTCCGAAAGTGGAGCGCTTCTTGGTTTCGAGATTCTCGGCGATCAGGCCGGCCTTGGCCTGCGCCAGATAGTTGAAGAGTCCGTGCTCTCCCGATATGGAGAGGATTTTCTTGAGATCAGTCTTTTCCATTTTTATTGTTCTCTTTTATTGTATTCAAAACATTTATAATCTGCGGC
The DNA here is from genome assembly GCA_017443845.1 of Bacteroidales bacterium. Classification (GTDB taxonomy): domain Bacteria; phylum Bacteroidota; class Bacteroidia; order Bacteroidales; family UBA932; genus Cacconaster. Next base: position 26,562 of record JAFSXX010000045.1, read on the forward strand.
AGGATGGCCTGCACGCCGTCATTTTCTATCGTAAAGTCGGAGAGGGCGGCCCTCTGGGCGTCGCTCCACTGGCAGGCGATGCGCTCGGCCACTTTGTCGCGGCTTATGCCGTCACGCTCCATAACCCTGCGGATACGCACCTCCAGGGGGGCTGTCACCGCCAGTTTGTAATCCATCTGAGAGAGCAGTTCGGGATGCTCCATCAGGATCGCGGATTCCATTATTACAATCCCTTCTTCGCATCTGTCGCGCCAGCGGAAGAAGTCGCGCATCACCGCGGGATGCACGAGCGCCTCGATTTCGGCCTTCAGGGCCGGTGTCGTAAATATCTTCGCGGCAAGTGCGCGGCGGTCCAGACGGCCTTCGCGCAGGATATCCTCCCCTGCCGCATCAACGACCGCACGCAGCAGCGCGGGGTCGGTGTCATACAGTCCCTTGGCCCTCGAATCGGCGTCGTACGAGGGTACGCCCAGCATATTGAAAGTCTTTATGACATAAGACTTTCCGCTGCCGATGCCGCCGCTTACGAGCAATGTCTCCGCACTCATCCTGCCACCTCCTAATAATCGGCGATTATGCAATCGACCACTTTGGGATAGGTCTCGCAGGCGTACACCGTACCGTTGGAGAGACGCATCACGGGAACAGCCTGCGAGCCGGCGGATGAGACCACCTCGTTGTAATCGACCTCGAAGTGGATGTCGTCGCGCGTGAGGCTGCCCTCGTTGCGGAACGGAATGCGGCAGACGGCCTTGACACGCGAGGGAATCACTATCAGCCTCTTGCCGGCGGGGACATTGACGGCCACGACATCGGTCTCGACCGTCTGCTCGACATAACGCTCTACCTCTATCTCATAGCTTACGGTGCGGCTGCCTATGCGCATTCCTGGAATCCCGCGCAGGGGGAGTTCCCCTTTCGTGCGCTTTGAGAGGTTCTGAAGGCGCAGCGGGTAGGCGTGGACAGCGCTGATGTGGGCGATTTCGTCCTCATTGCCATAGACGAGCACCGAATCCGGCTGTATGGTTATGTCGGAGACCACCATATACTGCGGCCTGCAGAGGACCCGGGTCTCGGACAGTACCACCGGCACCTTGCGGTTGGACTGTCGGTCGAATACGAACGAGAGCTTCTGGTCGGGCACATAGGTAATGTTGAACTCCGTGCCCACCTTCTGGTTGAGAGTCTCCTGTATGTCGCGCGCCTTTACGGTGAAGAGGTCGGAACGGTACATATCCTGGGTGAAGTATTTGGGATCGACCTCGATGGTGACCGATTCGGCATTGCGGGCGCGGCCGGAGCGCCGCCCGATGATATCGAAGCCCTTGGCGTCGCCGCCCGCGATGAGGATATCCTCCGATTCGGCCTGCGATGCGAAGCCCGGGAGGCTCGTGACCACGGTTATCCGGTACTGGCGGTACGAGAAATAATCCTGGGTGAGGTTGTGCGCCACCCAGATGACAAAAGCAAGAAGAAGGGAGGATGCGAAAATCGCCACCTCTCCCCTTCTTCTAAAGCGTTCTTTCTTATTTCCGTAAAGGGCCATCGCCGGGAAGGCTCAGCTATTGCTGCTGGGCTTCGCTGAAGTCCTTGACGAGGGATGCCTTATCGACGGTGATCTTGACATTGGCGTCGATCTCGAGGACAATCTTGCCATTGCCCTTGACCTCGTTCACGGTGCCGTAGATGCCACCGACGGTAACGACCTTGTCGCCCTTCTTGAGCGAATCGCGGAACTGGTTGAGCTCCTTCTGCCTCTTCTGCTGGGGACGGACCATAAAGAGCCACATCACCACGAAGATAAGGGCGAGCATAAGGAAGAACGAGAGGCCTGTGCCTCCCTTGGGAGCCTGAGCCGCTTCCGCGGAGGCAGCCTGCAGGAAAATTGCGAGATAATTCATTATAGGTAACAATTAATTGGTTTGAATCAGTTTTCGTCAAGGCCGCGGCCGACCTTGGTTATCTCCCCGCTCTCCATCTTGGCGCGAACCAGGCGGTCGAGCATTCCGTTGACGAACGAGCGGCTGTTGGGAGTGCTGTAGAACTTGGAAATCTCCACATATTCGTTGATCGTGACCTTGACGGGGATGCTAGGGAAGGTCACGGCCTCGGCAAGACCCATCACGATGAGGGCGATGTCGGTAGAGACCAGACGGTCGGGCTCCCAGTTGGAGAGATTCGAGGAGATGAGCTCTACATATTCGTCGTAGCCGGCGATGCTCTCCTCGAGGAGCTTGACAGCGAATTCGCGGTCATCCTCCTTCTGGAAGACCTCGGGCTTCGCGATACGGCGGGTCCGGATGGTCTCGTCGATATTGCGGATAATGACATTGAGCACATAGGCCACGTCATCGACCCAATATACGGAGAGATCCTCGAGCATCGGCTCGAGCATCTCGTTGTCCTCGAACTCCTCCTCGTAGATGCGCTGCCAAAGGCGGCAGTCCTCCTCGAAGGAGTCCTCTCCGGAGGCCATATACTCCCGATAGTAATCGGAAGCCTGTATCGACGCGAAAAGCTTCTTGATAAAGACATCGTACTCGCCCCAGACAAGATGCTTCTTCTGGCAGATGCGGCCCACCTCGGGATCGTCGAGGATCAGGGCGGCGAAACGGTTGTTGACGAATTTGTAGTTGGGGTTCGCCTCTTCTTCGGTGGGATGGAACTTGTGGAGCCCCACATCTATCCTCTCCCTGGCGACCTCCACAACCGGTCCGGCTATATTGAGTAAGAAGAAATAGAGATCCCGGCTCTTTTCGCAGGAGAGGAGAAGTTCCTTGACTGCGGCATCGGGATGTCCGGCCCCGGAATTTTCGTATGAGAACAAGGTCTTGAAGGCCTTTATACGTATCAGACGACGGTTCAGCATATCAATTTTTACAATTATTGCACAAAGATAACCTTTCAAACCAAAATAAAGTTTATCTTTGTTAAACTTTTACCAAAAAATGTGAGATATGTACTTTGAGGATTACGACAACGGTGGTCAGCAGGAGCATACGGGCGACGATGTTTACTCCAAGCCCGTAAGAGCGGGAAAGCGCACCTATTTCTTTGACGTCAAGGCGACAAAGGGAAATGATTATTACCTGACCATCACCGAGAGCAAGCGCAGGCAGGAACGCGACGGAAGATTTGTCTATGACAAGCATAAGATATTCCTCTACAAGGAAGATTTCCAGAAATTCTCCGACGGACTGCAGGAAGTGGTAAACTACATCAAGGAGCGCTGCCCGGTCGTAGAGGCTGTTCCGCGCGACAATTTCTCGGATGTCAAGTTCGAGGAACTCTGATTGACGGCCACAGGGCCAGAATATGGAATCCCATAAAATCATTCTTATAACCGGTGCCTCCTCCGGCATCGGTATGAGCGCGGCTTTCAGGCTGCTCGCCGCAGGGCATAAGGTTTATGCCGCGGCGAGACGCCTTGAGAGGATGACGGCGCTCAAGGACGCGGGCGCCACTCTGCTCAATATGGACGTAACCGACGAGGCCTCCATGCAGGAGGGTATCGGGCGGATAATCGCGGAGCAGGGGCGCATCGACGTTTTGGTCAACAATGCGGGCTACGGCTACTTCGGCCCTCTCGAGACGGTGCCCCAGGAGGAGGCCCGCAGGCAGTTCGACGTAAATGTCTTCGGCCTCGCGCGCCTCACCCAACTCGTGCTTCCATATATGAGGGAGCAGGGCGGCGGACGCATCATCAACGTGGCGTCGATGGCCGGCCACTTCTGCGAACCCCGCGGCGACTGGTACCACGCAACGAAATATGCCGTCGTAGGACTCAGCGGATGCCTGAGGATGGAGGTGCGCGATTTCGGCATCAAAGTGGTTCTCATCGAGCCCGGCGCCATCCGCAGCGAGTGGAGCGGCATAGCGATGCAGCATCTCGAGGAGACCACCGAGGGGACTCCCTACGAGGAGGGGGCTAAACGCCAGGCAGGGCTCTTCCGCTGGGCCTACAGCCATCTGGCATCCTCTCCCGAGAAGGTCTCGAAGGCCATTTTCAAGGCCGCCACCGCTCCCAACCCCCACATCAGCTACAGGATGGGGATGGGTTCAAAAGCGACGCGCGCGCTGAAAGCAGTGCTCCCCGCGCGCGCATTCGACGCAATAATGATCAAGACCTTCGGTTAAGCCAGGTCCCCGGGAGCCTCGAGGCCATACTCGAGGATCTTCTCCACCAGATCTTCATAAGACATTCCGACATACCGGGCAGCGTCCGGGAAGAGGCTCATATCGGTCATACCCGGAAGGGTGTTGACCTCGATGATCATAGGCCCCTTCTGGCGGTCGATGATGAAATCGACCCTCGAGAGGCCGCGGCATTCGAGCACGCGGTAGGCCTTGCGGCCGATCTCGGAGACCTTCGCGGCATCCTCCCCGCTGATGCGGGCGGGAATGATATGGTGGCAGAGGCCCGAGGTATATTTGGCGGTATAGTCGTAGAATTCCCTTTCGGAAGTTATCTCTATAATAGGCAGGGCGGTGGGCTCGTCATTTCCCAGAACCGGAAGGGTGACTTCGGTTCCGTCGAGGAACTGCTCCGCGAGCAGATGGTCGCCATAACGGAAGACCTCCTCAAGCGCGGCGGGGACATCCTCCTCCTTCTTCGCCATCACCACTCCGATACTGGAGCCCTGGCAGGGGGATTTGAGGACCATCGGAAATCCGACTTTCTCCCTCAGGACGGCGGTGACCCGGGCAGGGTCGGAGCATTCGTCGCGCCTCATCACGTGGAAAGGCGAGGTGGGCAGCCCTGCGTCGCGCAGGACCCTTTTGGTGAAAACCTTGTTCATACAGACGGCGCTGCAGGCCACGCCGGGACCCGTGTAGGGTATCCCGGCGAGGTCGAGCATGCCTTGTATGGTGCCGTCTTCCCCACCCTTTCCGTGCAGGCCGAGGAATACGATGTCGGGGCGCATCTCGATGATCTCACCGATGTTGTCACCGGTAAGGTCGAAGAGGGCCGCATTGCGGAAGCCGCGGCTGACGAGCGCCTTATAGATGGCATTGCCGCTGCGGAGCGAGACCTCCCTTTCGGTGGAGATGCCGCCGCAGACGACAAGCACCCTTATGCTTTTGTCCACTGACACTTTCCGGAGAATTAACGGATGGTGCCGGGATACTGCTCGAGGGCGAGTTTGATGCACTCGACGGCTTCGAGAAGCTCTTCGGCGGAGAGGACGTAAGCTATGCGGATCATCTGGTCACCGAGGTTGGTGGTGCAGAATCCGGCCATAGGGGTAACCTGTACGGTGTGGCCCTTGTGCTCGAAGTGCTCGAGCATCCAGATTGCGAACTTCTCGGCGTTGTCGACAGGAAGTTTGGCAACCGCGTAGAAGGCTCCCATAGGCATCGGGCTGGTGACGCCGGGGATCTTGTTGAGGGCCTCTACCAGGACGTCGCGGCGATGCATGAACTCGGCGCGGGTCTGGTCGAAATAGGACTGGGGGGTTGCGAGTGCCCCTTCAGCCGCGATCTGTCCGAGAGCGCCGGAGCAGAGGCGTGCCTGCGCGAAGCGGAGGACGCTGCCCATAAACTCCTTGTTGTGCGAAACGAGGAAACCGATGCGCACGCCGCAGAGGTTGTAGCGCTTCGAGACGGAGTCGATGAGGATGACGTTCTGCTCGAGGCCGGGGATGTGCATGCAGGAGAAGTGAGGCTCATCGGTGAAGCAGAATTCACGGTAAACCTCGTCGGAGATGATCCAGAGGTCGTGCTTCTTGGCGATCTCACCCAGTTGGAGGAGGGATTCCTTGCTGTAGAGGCATCCGGTAGGGTTGCCGGGGTTGATGACGAGCAGCGCCCTGGTCTTGGGGGTGATGTTCTTCTCGATCTCGGACATATCGGGGAGGGCGAAGCCGTTCTCGATATGGGTGGGAACCGTACGGAGGTTGACACCGTGCTGGATGCACATGTTCTTGTAGTTTGCATAGAACGGCTCGAAGGTGAGGAGTTCCTCGCCGGGGTTGCAGGTAGCCGCGATTGCGATGGAAACGCCCTCGCTGCCGCCGTTGGTGACGATGATATCCTCGGTCTCTACGTTGATGCCGATTCCCTTGTAATATTTGACCATTCCCTCGCGGAGGCTGGTGTTACCGTGCGAGTCGGGATAGCTGATCTTCTTGAGGTTGATGGCCTTGACAGCGTCGATAGCGCACTTGGGGGAATCGACGTCGGGCTGGCCGATGTTGAGTTTATAGACTTTCACGCCCCTCGCTGCAGCCTGCTGAGCGTAAGGGATAAGTTTTCTTGTGGCCGAGAAAGGCAGATTCTTTGCCACTTCAGAGAGTTTAACCATGGTTATAAAAAAATATGCGGTTCGTTATGAAATATTAAAGTGCTGCAAAGTTATAAAAATTGCACATATTTAATTAAGAAATAGTAAATTTGCAGGATAAAAAGATTGTCTTAGACGAGAATTTATATGAAACTCAGAATCAATGCAGTAATACTGCTTATCTGCGTGGCCGCCGCCGCGACAGGATGCAAGGGAAAAGCAGCCGCACCGGTCGATAACATTCCCGCGGTCGAAAAGGCGCTCAACGATCCGCAATCACCCATATACGTAGGCTTCGGGGATTATCCCGATAATCTCAAGGGGCTTCCCATCGGTGTCTTCGACAGCGGCACCGGCGGACTCACCGTACTCGAGAAGATTCTGTCGCTCGACAATTTCGACAATATCTCAGGCTCCGAAGGGTCCGACGGCATCCTCGATTTCGCAGGCGAGCATTTCATCTATCTGGCCGACCAGGCAAATATGCCTTACGGCGTATATGACGCCTGCGGAAAGGCCGACTACCTGCGCGAGCTGGTTATAAAGGACGCGGCCTTCCTGACCGGCACCAAGTATTACGAAAACGCATTCCAGGAGACTCCTACGGGCACCAAGCCCCGCGTCAAGATCATAGTCATCGCCTGCAATACCGCTACGGCGTACGGCCTCAAGGACGTCCGCTCGATGCTCGACCAGGCCGGCAAGGGAGTGAAGGTCATCGGTGTCATCAACGCCGGTGTCAATGCGGTCCTCGACCAGCTCAAGGACGAGACGGCGCCCTATGCCATCGGAGTCCTGGCGACGCAGGGCACCATCGCTTCCGGGGCATACGAACGCACCATCAGGGAATCGATAACCGAGCGCGGGCTCAAGACCCAGGTCACCGTCGTCAACCAGAGCGGCTACGGATTCGCCGAGTCGGTGGACAGCGAGCCCGATTATGTCAATGTATATCTCAACACTCCCCGCGAGAGCTACCGCGGCCCCAAGGTGGGCACCGGAGACGCCGACCTCAAGGAGGAGCTGATGGGAGCCTACAATTTCGACTACTCCGAGAACAGGATGCTCTTCAACGTGGATGAGAACGGCATCAAGACCGACCTCCAGCTCAACAGCGCCATCAATTACGCCCGCTTCAATCTCGTCTCCCTCGTGGAGAGGCACCGCGCGAGCGGGAGCAGCGTTCCCCTCAAGGCCGTGATCCTGGGCTGCACCCACTATCCCTTCCTGATCGAGACCCTCCAGCAGGTAATCGATGAGCTGCGCAACTACACCAAGGACGGACTCAAGCCCTACGCGCACCTGATCGCCAACGATTTCACATTCATCGACCCCGCAGTCTATACCGCCATCGAGTGCTACAACACCCTCCGCACCGACGGCAACCTCGCCTTCAACATCGAGCCTATGAAGGTCAACGGATACATCTCCGTGCCTTCGGGCAGCCTCAGCGCCGACAAGCTTACCCCGGAGGGCAACCTTACCTACGATTTCAAGTACGGCCGCAACGCCGGCACCGACGAGATCACCACCAAGCAGGTCCCCTTCGCGAAGTCGAATATCGATGAAACCAACCTCCAGCGTATAGAGAAGCTCCTTCCATATTCGTACTCTCTGATAGCTCCCTCGATGCTCTGATGTATAAGGAAACAATTACACCCGAAGAGATAGAGACGTACGAACTGATTTCTTTCCCCGGCAAGATTTGGGTAATCGAAGCCGAGGGAGAGGATCTTGATTTTGCGGTGAGTCATCTCGCTTCGCAGCGTATTATAGGTTTCGATACCGAAACGCGCCCCGTCTTCACCCCGAACACCCCCCGGCACAAGACGGCGCTCCTGCAGCTTTCCAGCGAAACCGACGCATTCCTGTTCAGGCTCAACAAGATGGGCCTTCCCAGGGCAGTCGCCGACATCCTGGCCGACCGCAGCATCACCAAGGTGGGCGCGGCGGTCCAGGACGATATCTACGGGCTCTACAAGCATCTGGATTTCAGGGCAGCGCGGTTTATGGACCTGCAGCAGCTCGGATTTGAATACGGCATCCGCGAGAAGAGCGTCCGCAAGATGGCGGCCATAATCTTCGGCCGCAAGGTCTCCAAGGCGCAGCAGTGCTCCAACTGGGAAGAGGATCCCCTCTCCGACGCGCAGCAGCTCTATGCCGCCACCGACGCCTGGATCTGCCTTAGGATGTACAAGACCCTCCTGGTCTCGCCGAAGGTCAAACTCAAGCCCCTCACAGCTGCGTTATGACGAGCGTCATTCTCAGAAAGGGACGCGAGGATTCGCTGCTCAGGTTCCACCCCTGGGTCTTCTCGGGTGCGATAGCCCGCCTTGAGGGCGACGAGCCTGCGGAGGGCGATGTGGTGGAGGTCCGTTCCGCCTCGGGACAGGTTATGGGATGCGGCCACTGGCAGATCGGATCCATCGCGGTCAGGATACTCTGCTTCGGCGAAGCGGTCCTTCCCGAAGGATTCTGGAAGATGCGTCTCGGAGCGGCCCTGGCGGAGCGCAAGGCCCTCGGCATGGCTCCTGAAGATGCAACTTCAACCACCTGCTACCGCCTTGTGCACGGCGAGGGAGACTCGCTGCCAGGCCTTATCATCGACTATTATGGCGGAGTCTGCGTAATGCAGGCCCATTCGGTGGGAATGTTCCTGGCCCGCCACGAGATAGCGGCGGCGCTCAGAGAGGTTTACGGCTCCGGACTCAAGGCAGTATATGACAAAAGTTCGGGTACGGCCCCTTTCAAGGCCGGCCTCGACTTGCTTGACGGGTATCTCTACGGCGACGGTTCCGCGCTTGCCAAGGATGCCTTCGTGCTCGAAAACGGGCACAAGTTCCACGTGAACTGGGAGGAGGGTCAGAAAACCGGATTCTTCCTCGACCAGAGGGAGAACCGGCAGCTCGTAGGGCTTCATTCCGCGGGCCGGAGGGTACTCAACCTCTTCTGCTATACGGGCGGATTTTCGATTTACGCCCTCGCTTCAGGCGCGCTCAGCGTCGATTCGGTGGACAGTTCGGCCAAGGCTATGGCGATGACCGACAGGAATGTGATCCTCAACGGCTTTGCCACTTCCCGCGAGGAGGGTGACGGAGCGGTTCATCACAGCTACTGCTGCGACGCACTCGATTTCCTGCATTCGGCTCCCGAGGGCAAATACGATCTGATGATTGTCGATCCGCCTGCTTTCGCCAAACACCGCGGAGCGCTCCACAATGCGCTGCGCGCTTATCAGAGGCTCAATGCGGACGCCATCTCCAAGGTGGCTCACGGCGGCATCGTATTCACTTTCAGTTGCTCGCAGGCAGTTGACCGCCAAGCCTTTTCGCTGGCGGTATTCTCGGCTGCGGCGCAGACCGGGCGCAATGTCCGCATCCTCGCGCGGCTCAGCCAGCCCGCCGACCATCCGGTGAGCATTTACCACCCCGAAGGGGAGTATCTCAAAGGACTGATGCTCTATGTCGAATAGCGCCTCCGGGGCGGCCTCCGCTCAGGTGACGCAACTTCCCGAAAAGTTTACCTATCCATTCTGCTATATGCCGCATCCGCTTGTGGCCGAGGCGGCTGCAAATCTCTGCCGCCGCATCGGCTCGGACCCTGGACTCCACTCACTCTTCGCCGAAGGCAAGATGATGGGGGTCCTGATGGTCGGAAAGCCCGGAGGCGGCACGGACTTCTTATATGGCTTTTCCGGCCTTGCCGGAGGGCGCTCGATCGTCGAAGGCTTCGTGCCGCCGATATTCGACACAACGGCTGTAGATATCGATTCGGGATCGCACGAGGAATCCGTCCGGCTGCAGGAGTGGCTCTTCGGGCAGTACATAGTTTCAAACGCCCGCGGAGAACAGCTGAGTATCAAGGATATATTCGCCCGGAGCGGCCTTGTGCCCCCCGGCGGAACCGGCGACTGTGCGGCTCCCAAGCTTCTGCAGTACGCATATGGGCACGGCCTGAAGCCCCTCGCGATGGGCGAATTCTGGTACGGAGCCTCCCCTGCCTCGGAAGTGCGGCGTCAGGGGGCATTCTATCCCTCCTGCACAGGCAAATGCGGCCCCCTGCTGGGTTTTATGCTGCAGGGGCTGGACGTCGAACCCAACCCTCTCGACTGCGACCATCTTTGGCAGCTCGGAGATCCGGTGATCCACTTCGAGGACAGTTCGATCGTGGTGGTCGACAAGCCCGCCGGAATGCTCTCCGTCCCTGGCAGGACCTCGCGCGGCAATCTGCTGGAATGGCTCTCACAGCGCTGCGGGTGCCATATCCTGGAGTGCCACCGGCTCGATATGGACACTTCCGGACTGATGGTCTTCGCCAAGACTCCCGAGGCGCAGGCAGCGATCCGCCACCAGTTCGAAGGCCGCGAGGTTCGCAAGCAGTATCTGGCAAGACTCTGCCCTGCGGCGGCCGATGCCAAGGGGCCGGGAAGTCTCTCCCCCAGGCCGTTGAAGCCGGGCGAAAGCGGCAAGATTTCCCTTCCGCTGATGCTGGATTACTACGACCGCCCGCGCCAGAAAGTCGATTTCGAAAACGGAAAGCCCGCAGTGACCGATTACGAGGTGCTCCGCGAACTGCCAGGCGGCATCCTCGAGGTGCGTTTCACTCCCTACACCGGCCGCACCCACCAGCTCCGCGTCCACGCCGCCCATCCCCTGGGCCTAGGCCGCCCCATACTCGGCGACCGCCTCTACGGCGGCCAGATGCCCGGCACCGACCGCCTGATGCTCCACTCCTCCCTCCTCGCCTTCCGCCACCCCGTGACCGGCTCAAGAATGAGATTCGAGTCGGGGCTGTAAAAGCCTTAGTTCATCCCGCGTTCCCTCTTGATGGATTCGTAGGCGTCCTGGATTTGGCGGAATTTTTCGGCGGCGGCCTTCTGGACATCCGGGCCGAGGGTGGCGACTTTGTCGGGGTGGTTCTTCATCGCCATTTTGCGGTATGCGGTGCGGACTTCTTCGTCGGTCGCATCAGGGGATATCTCGAGGACGGCGTAGGCCGAATTCGTATCCCTGTAGAACATCGAAATCACGGAATTGATATCGGCGCCGCTCAGTCCGATTGTGGAGCCCACGGTCTCCAGGACAGCTTTTTCGTTACGTGAGAAATCTCCGTCGGCAAGGGCCAGCTGCACAAGATAGTGGAAGAGCTGAAGGCGCTGGGAATAGTTCATATTCCCGGCTATCTGGGCTCCGACAGTATAGATATTGATATCCTGCCGCATCAGCTGTTCGAGGATCTGCATAGCCTCCTGGACAGCGGAATCGCCGAAGTTCCTGCGGACGAAATCCCTCACATAGTCCTTCTCGGCCTGTAGATTCTTGCCATCGGCCTTGATGATGGCGGCGGAAAGCACCAGGAGGCTCACCATAAAGCTGTTGCGCTGCTCCTGCTGCGTATATGTGCGGCGATAACTCCCGCCGGGACCGTAGCCGGAGCCGGAAGAGGTGGTGCGGGAATAGGTCCGCGAACCTGAACCTCCGTTGCCGGAGCTTATCCTGCGGGAAGAGTCGATATATCCGTCAACGGCGGCCCCGAGCCAGAAGCCGAGAAGCGCTCCGATGGGTCCGAAAGCCACCCATCCGAGATATCCGCCGATCCATTTTGCGAGTCCCATATTATCTTGTTTGCGCTGTTATTCTACAAATCCCGGTCCATGGGGCGTTTCTGCCATTTTGGCGTACCGATGGCCCTCTACAATAATTCCATCGCTATCGCGGCGCAGGCCTCGGCGTCGGCCAGGGCGTGGTGATGACGCGTGAGGTCGTAGCCCACCGCGGTAGCGACCGTCTGGAGCTGATGATTGGGCAATGTGCGGCCGAAATGGCGCCGGGAGGCCGCCAGGGTGTCGTAGAACCGGTAATCGGGATAATCCATCTGATAGACCCTGAAAACCGATTTGAGACAGCCTTCGTCGAAACGGGCATTGTGGGCCACGAGCGGCAGGCCTTCGATCAGCGGCTCGATGCGTTCCCATACCCTCGGGAAAACCGGCGCGCCGTCGGTATCCTCGGGGCCGAGGCCGTGGACACGGCGGCAGAACCACTGGTAATAATCGGGTTCGGGATGGATGAGGCTGTAGAACCGCTCTGCAATCTCACCTTCCCGCACCACGACAATCCCCACGCTGCAGACGCTGCACGGGCACTCGTTCGCGGTTTCGAAGTCTATCGCGGCGAAATCCCTCATAAGGTCATTCGTTCCCCTCGAGGCTGTCGAGCATTGCCGCGCAGCCCAGCGAAAGGTCCCTCCAGGTGGCTTCAAAATCCCCTGTGTACCAGGGATCTGCTACATCGCGGTCAGAACCGGCATAAGACATCATAAGGTGGATCTTGCCCTCCGGGTCGGATGGAATGATGCGGCGGATGAGGCGCAGGTTGGAGGCATCCATACAGATGATAATGTCGAACCTGCCATAATCCTCCGCCTTAATGCGACGCGCGCGTTTGGCATCGTCGTATGGCACGCCGTGGCGCTCCAGGCACCGTTTTGCGGGCGGGTAGATGGGATTGCCTATCTCCTCCGATGAGACGGCGGCGGACTCTATATGATAGGCGGATCCGAGCCCGCGCCTGGCGACAAGGTCCTTGAGTATGAATTCGCCCATCGGGCTGCGGCAGATGTTGCCGTGGCAGACGAAGAGTATATTTTTCATTTTGATCCGGCGGTTTTGGGAGTGGGTAATTGTGCGATGATCACTGCGGCGAAGACAAGGACCGCACCGATGCTCTCGCGGACGGTCAGGCTCTGATGGAGGATGAGCCATCCCGCGAGGACCGCGAAGAGCGACTCGAGGCTCATAAGGAGGGATGCCACCGTGGGGTTGAGCCCCTTCTGCCCCATTATCTGGAAGGTGTAGCCGATGGCGCTCGAGAGGATCGCGGCGTAGGAGAGGGATATCCAGGCTCCTGGCGAGGAGAATGACGAAGCCCAGGTCTGGAAACCATTCGGTATGATATCCATAGGAATCATCAGCAGCGAGGATAGCGCTCCGCAGGTAAAGAACTGGACAGCTGCGAGTTTGAGGGCATCATACAGAGGCGAGAAACGGTCCACAGCCAGGATCTGGAAGGCGAAAAGCAGAGCGCACGCCACTACCAGCAGGTCGGAGAGCCGGAAGGTGAAAGCCTCGTTGATGCACAGAAGATAGAGCCCTCCGAGGGCCAGGATGACTCCAATCCATATAGTCCGGGAGGTTGTCTTTTTGAAGATGAGCAAGTTCAGAATCGGCACCAGGACAATATAGACCGCCGTCAGGAATCCGGCCTTTCCGGCACTGGTTCCCTGCGCGATGCCTTCCTGTTGGAGAAGGCTGGCGGCGCACAGGAGGACGCCGCAGATAATGCCTGAGGGCCAGAGAGCCCTGCCGTTCTCCCCTGCCGGCCGCTCTCCCCTCGCCTTGCGGTCCCTTATGAGGATGAAGGGAAGAAGCACGGCGGATGCCACGAGGAACCTGATGCCCGTGAAGGTACACGAGCCGAAATGCTCGCTTCCTTCGCTCTGGGCAACGAAAGCGACGCCCCATATCAGGGCGGTGAAGGTAAGCAGCAGCGAGTTCCTGATTTGTCTGTTCATCTCGAGGGCAAATATAGTGTTTTTGCTATATTTGCGCTATGATTGAAACAGGAATGACAAGATGTGCCATTGTCGACTTCGACGGCACACTGGGCGATACACGCCAGAATATCATCAAGACTTTCCGCGACACGATGATCAGGCTCGGCCTGCCGCTGAAGGACGAGAACACTTGCGGAGCCACCATCGGGCTGCCGCTGCCGGAGGGATTCCGTCAGTTGTTCCCCGACCTGCCCCAGACAAAGATAGATGAGTGCGTAACCGTTTACCGGGAGATTTTCGACGAGAACAAGGTGCTGCTCCAGCCAAAGCTCTTCCCCGGCGCCCTCGAAGCAGTCAGGGAGATATATGGGCGCGGAATCAAGATAACCATCGCCTCGTCGCGTGGCGAGAAGACTCTCAACGAATTCCTGGAGGAGATGGGGATTTCCGATTACATCTGCTATGTCCTCGGTGCCAACGGAGCCCCGCGCCCCAAGCCCGATCCCGCGCCTGTGCTCAAAACGCTTGAGGACCTCGGATTCAGCGCTTCCGAAGCCATAGTCATAGGCGATATGCCGGTGGATATCCTTATGGGTGCCCGCGCCGGCGTCAGGACCTGCGGCGTCACCTGGGGCAACGCCTCCCGCGAGGACCTTGCCGCCGCCGGCGCCGACTACATCATCGACAGTTTTCCGGAATTGCTGGAAGTATCAGGCCTGTAAAGACAACGGAGGATATCACTCCCCGCAAGTCACTTTCCACCGGAGGCGCCAGCGGCCATCCTCATAATCGTGGCTGATAATCTTGAACGTTCCCACCTCGGAGGTGTTGGAAACGTGGTTGCCAATGCAGGCGCAGGTATCGTAGTCGCCAACCCGTACAATCCTCAGAGTATCGGATACATTCTCCGGAAGCTTGCTCAGATCGACCACCGAAGCGGCCTCTGCCAGGGGCAGGTATTCGATGGTTACGTCCAGGTTCCGGGCGATGACCTCATTCACCCGCCGCTCGATCTCTGCCACCTGGGCCTCTGTAGGCGCTTCGGCCAGCAGATAATCGCACTTGCTCTTCTTGCGCTCCACGTGCGCGTTACGGGAACGGGGACAGCCGAACATCTTCACCATAGTGGCATTAAGGATATGCTCCGCCGTGTGGGCCGGAGCATATTCCTCTTTGTTATGGGCGTTGAGCACGGGAGCCGCGCCAATAGTATCCTGTTCTGACATAGACTAATAGTTGTCTTTCAGAACCTCGAAATAAGCCTGCGGATGGAGGCATGCAGGGCATTTTTCAGGTGCCTCTTCGGCCTCGATGATGAATCCGCAGTTGCGGCACTGCCAGTAAACCTTGCCGTCCTTCTTGAACATAGTATATTCCTCGAGGTTCTTCAGAAGCTTGTTGTAGCGCTCCTCGTGGCCCTTCTCGGCTACCGCGATGTTGGTGTACATCTCTGCAATTTCGTCGAAGCCCTCCTCGCGCGCGATGCGTGCGAACTCGGGATAAGCCTCGGTCCACTCCTCGTTCTCGCCTGCTGCGGCTGCCTTGAGGTTGTCAATGGTCTTGCCGATTACGCCTGCGGGGAAAGATGCGGTGATCTCGCACATTCCGCCCTCAAGGTATTTGAACATCCTCTTGGCGTGCTCCTTCTCCTGGTTGGCCGTCTCTTCGAAAATGGCCGCAACCTGCTCGTAGCCCTCTTTCTTGGCTGCCGAAGCGAAATAGTTATAGCGCATCCTGGCCTGGCTCTCGCCGGCGAACGAATGCATCAGGTTCTTCTCTGTCCTGGTTCCTTTAAGTGATTTCATATTGATGTTTTTAGGATTATTGTCTGGTGAAGACCACGTCGTGGAGTACTCCCGACATCAATGAGCCGTCGAAGAGTCCCTCAAACTCTTTGATGATCATCTGCTTGCCGTCTTCGGATACCGTTCCGGTCCAATAATAAGTTACTTCGTTATTCTTGCCGTCCTTTCTCAGATAAGGAATTTTTACAGTCGGATACTCGTAGAAGACTTCTCCTATGTATCTAGATTGAGTTCCTGCATTCATATCGCCCGGGCTACCCGGCCGTTCGACCTTTTCCGCCGTCAAACTGAAACGATATCCATTTGATGTAAACATTATAACGGCCTCACCGGTGTCTATTTCGTCATAGATGCTCAGGTCGGCTACCCAGCGGGTGTTCTTGATGGATTCGGTGATGTCGGCGCAGGATGAGAGCGCAAAAATGAGTGCGCATACGGCGACCGTGAAGGACAGGATCTTTTTCATTTCCATAGTTTATTCAATAGTGTAAAGTTAACCATATTGCGACATTAATCAAAAGAAATTCGGTAACTTTGCGTTATATACATTGCTTAATAATTTCCACTATGAAAAAGATTCTGTTCGTTATGTGCGCTCTCGCCGCAATGGCGCTTTCCGGATGCACGCCGAAAGAGGCTGCGCCCGCTTCTCCCACCCTCGACGAGGTTTTCACCACCCGCAGGAGCATCCGCGCCTATGAGGCCGGCAGGACCATCTCCGAGGCTGAACTCAACGAGCTTTTCACCGCAACCCAGAATGCTCCCTCCTGGGCAAACCAGCAGCCGAGCAAGTATTATGTAGCCGTAAGCCAGGAGAAGCACGATGCCGTGCTCGAGATGGTCGGCGGCAACAAGGAGAGGGTTCTCAACGCTCCCGTTTTCATCATATCCACCTTCGAGCAGGGCAAGTCCGGTTTCTTCAAAGGCAACCAGACCAACGAATTGGGCGACTTCTGGGGAGCCTATGACAACGGTCTGAGCAACGCCTATCTGATACTGAAGGCAAGGGCTATGGGATTCGACACCCTGATTATGGGAATGCGCGACGCAGATGCCCTCAGGGCCCTGTTCTCGATTCCCTCGAACGAGGTCATCACCGCCGCTATCGCCCTCGGCTACCGCGACCAGGAGCCCAGAATGCCAACCCACAGGGACCTCGACGAAGTCGTGAAATATTTCTAGACGAGGGGTTCGGGGGCCGTGCCCCCGTCAAAAACGAGTGCCCTTAGGGGCACCTCAAAACAAATACAGCCGCATTTCTGCGGCTTTTTTAAACGTAGCGAAGCTACGAGGGGTTCGGGGGCCGTGCCCCCGTCAGAAGTGAGTGCCTAAGGGCACCTCAAAAATAAAAGCGGAGCCGATTTGGCTTCGCTTTTATTTTTGAGGTGCCCAGCGGAATTGAACCGCTCTACCTGGTTTTGCAGACCAGTGCCTAACCTCCCGGCCCGGGCACCAATGGGACGACAAAGATAAGGATTTTTTTCTGAACCCCAAAAATATTGTAACCATTCAGCCTTCGCCGGAAGAAGAACTTTCCCTCTCCTTCTTGGCCTCCTTGGCCTGGGCTATGAACCAGTCGAAAATCCTCAGGTGCGGGACAAGACCCATCTTGCCGTACAGCACCTCGGGATGGAACTGCACGCCCATAATCCGTTTATTGTCCTTCCCCTCTATGGCCTCGACGATGCCGTCGCCGGCACGGGCTGTCACCCATACCTTGGAAGAGACATTCGCAACCGCATATTCGTGGCTCGAGTTGACCATCACCTTGGTTTCGCCCAGGAGGGTATAAAGGATCGAAGTAGAATCGACTGTGATTTCGTGGATCAGGGTGTTGAGCCCGACGTTAGAGCCGTTCTGGGAGAGTTTGTGGGTAACCTCGGAGCTCGGGGCGAGCACGGAGACGGCCTTTGTCGAACCGCCGAGGACGACATTGAGCCGCTGATGTCCGTAGCAGATTCCAAGCACGGGCTTTCCCGCATCCAATGCGGCCTGGATCAGGTTGTTGTCACTGACCGAGCGCTTGGGCTTGCCGTCGCTGCCGTCAGCATCGCCCGACGTCGAGCCGGGAGAGATCAGGGCATCGATCTTGGCTACATAGGCTTCGGCTTCGGCCTTGGTAAAGCAGTAGTTGCCATTGAGGAGAATCGTTCCGCCGGCGTCACCGATGCATTTCTGATAATTGGAAAGGCCTGTGGAGGTCATTCCGCTGTGGCATATTCCGATGACGATTTTCGCAGATGGAGGAGGGACCACCGGAGTAGTAGTTGTCGTATCCTGTCCTGCTGAAGGACCTGAGGGCTCGATATCCGGATTGCAGGAAACGAGCGCAAAAGCCATTGCGGCGAGTACTGCAAATATCTTTTTCATATGGCAAACTTACTCCTTTTTTTCCTACTTTTGTAAAAATCTTTACCGAAACAAGTGAGAATCGTCGTCCAGCGCGCATCCCAAGCCTCGGTAACCGTCTCAGGCGAGACGGTCGCCTCCATAGGCAAGGGCCTTTTCATACTCGTAGGAGTCGAGACCGGAGACACCTTGGAAGATGCCAGGTGGCTCTCCGCCAAGGCCGCCGCCCTGAGGATATTCGACGATGCTGACGGGGTGATGAACGTCAATGTCTCCGATGCGGGAGGCGAACTCCTGGCCGTATCGCAGTTCACCCTGACGGCCTCGACAAAAAAAGGCAACCGCCCCTCTTACTACCGCGCCGCCGGGCACGAGACCGCCGTCCCTCTTTACGAAGAGTTCTGCCGGCTGCTCTCCGAAGCCGCGGGAAAGCCTGTCCAGAAAGGCATTTTCGGCGCGGAGATGATGTGTTCCCTGGTCAACGACGGCCCCGTGACCATAATAATTGACAGCCGCCTCAAAGAATAATGGAACAGATACTGGAATTCCTCGAGCAACTCAGGCAGAACAACAACAAGTTCTGGTTCGACGCCCACAGGGCGGAATACCTGCAGGCCAAGAATACCTTCAACGAAATTGCGGTCCGGCTTATCCAGGGCATCCGCAAGTTCGACCCGTCGATAGGGCCGCTGACCATCCAGGACTGCTCTTTCCGAATCAACCGCGACATCCGATTCTCCAAGGACAAATCCCCCTACAAGACCCACTTCGGGCTCTTTGTCTGCCCCGGAGGCAAGAAATCGGGCTTCAGCGGCTACTACTTCCACGTAACCCCGGAGAACGGGGAATCTCAATTCGAAGTGCCGCTTCTCGCAGCCGGAGACTATATCTGCGACCCCAAGGTGCTCCGCATCCTGAGGGAGGACATCGAGCTGGGCGGCGACGAATTCGACTCCATAGTCAAATCGGCCGGAAGGCGCTGGTATCTCGACAAATCGCAGTCGCTGAAGCGCGTCCCGCAGGGTTTCACAGCCGGCGGACCCAACGACGAATACCTCAAGCTCCGGAATTTCTGCCTGATGACCGTCCTGGACAGGGAATTCCTCACTTCCCCCGACCTTGTGGACAATCTGCTGAAGCTCTTCAAGAAGACAAAGCCCTTCGTAGCCTACGTCAACAGGGCCATCGAGTACTCCCGCGAAGAAGAATAACGAAACCAAACTGAAACCATATATATGAACAACAGTCAGAAAATAATAATCCTCGACTTCGGTTCCCAGACGACGCAGCTTATCGCCAGAAGGGTGCGCGAGCTCCGCACATTCTGCGAAATACTGCCCTACAACAAATTCCCCGAGGATACCGACGGAGTGATAGGAGTCATCCTCAGCGGCTCGCCCCTGAGCGTATATGACCCCTCGGCCTTCAAAATCGACCTGAGCGCTATCCGCGGCCGCTTCCCCGTGCTCGGAATATGCTACGGAGCGCAATACATCAGCCACACCCTCGGAGGCAAGGTGGAGGCCGCCGGCACCCGTGAATACGGCCGCGCGAACCTCTGCGACCTCGAAAAGTCACCGCTGCTCGAGGGCATCGGGGAAGGTTCGCAGGTATGGATGAGCCACGGCGACACCATCACCGCCATCCCCGCCGGTTTCAGGCGCATCGCCTCGACCCAGAAGGTGCGCTTCGCCGCCTTCGAATCGGAGAGCGAACCCGTCTGGGGAGTGCAGTTCCACCCCGAGGTGGCCCACTCCACCGACGGCAAGAAACTGCTTGAGAACTTCGTGGTAGGCATCTGCGGAAGCCGCCAGGAGTGGAGCCCCGCCTCCTTCGTGAGCAGCACGGTGGCCGAACTCAAGGCTGAACTCGGCAACGACCGCGTCATCCTCGGCCTCAGCGGCGGAGTCGATTCCTCGGTAGCCGCCGTCCTCCTCTCGAGAGCCATAGGCGACAACCTCACCTGCATCTTCGTGAACCACGGCCTTCTCCGCAAGAACGAATACGAATCGGTGATAGCCAACTACTCCGGCCTCGGAGTCAACATTATAGGCGTGGACGCGAGCGAGACCTTCCTCAACGCCCTCGAGGGCGTCACTGATCCCGAGCAGAAGCGCAAGATCATAGGCCGCCTCTTCGTAGAGACCTTCAACGCAGAGGCATCCAAGATAAAAGATGCCCGCTGGCTCGCCCAGGGCACCATTTACCCCGACCGCATCGAGAGCCTCAACATCACCGGCAAGACCATCAAGAGCCACCACAACGTGGGAGGCCTGCCCAAGGAGATGAACCTCAAACTCTGCGAGCCGCTCAAATGGCTCTTTAAGGATGAAGTCCGCGAGGTTGGCCTCGAGCTCGGAATTCCCCGCGAACTGGTATTCCGCCATCCCTTCCCGGGTCCGGGCCTCGCAATCCGGATCCTGGGTGCTGTGGACCGCGAGAGCGTCCGCATCGCGCAGGAGGCCGACGACATATTCATCGGCGCGCTGCGCCGCCACGGCCTCTACGACAAGATCTGGCAGGCTGGAGTCATCCTGCTTCCCAACAAGACTGTCGGAGTCATGGGCGATGAGCGTACCTATGAGCAGGCCGTCGTACTCCGCGCAGTGACCAGTTCCGACGCAATGACTGCCGACTGGGCCGACCTCCCCCACTCCTTCCTCGCCGAGGTCAGCAACGACATTATCCGCAACGTCAAGGGCGTCAACCGCGTCTGCTACGACATCTCCTCGAAACCGCCGGCAACGATCGAGTGGGAGTAATGGAGACAAAAAAACGCAGGAGCAAAAACTCCTGCGTTTTTTATCGTTTAAGCGTATATGACTAGCGGGTAACGCAGACAGCTACGCGGTTCTCCTCGCGGACGCTGGAAACCTGCTCGGTGTCGCCGACATACTTGACGGTGATGCGGTCAGCGCTGATGCCTGCATCGGTAAGAGCCTTAGCCACGCGCTCCGCACGCTGCTGCGAGAGGGTCATATTGCGCTTTGCGGTACCGGTCTGCTTGTCAGCATAGCCTGTAACGGTTACGACAGCCTCGGGATACTTGTTCATAAGGGCGACGACATTGTCAACCTTGACACTCTCGGCCTTCTTGATGACAGACTTGTTGAGGTCGAAATAGACATTCTCGACCGATGCGCGTGCCTCGGCGGCAGCCTTCTCGGCAGCAGCCTTGGCTGCGGCAGCCTCAGCTGCTGCCTTTTCTGCTGCGAGCTTCTCAGCGGCAGCCTTCTCGGCAGCTGCTTTCTCTGCGGCGAGTTTCTCAGCGGCAGCCCTTTCAGCGGCAGCCTTCTCTGCAGCCCTTGCAGCCTCGAGAGCGGCAGCCTCAGCGGCAGCGGCGCTTGCGATGGCAGCCTTCCTCTTGGCATTTGCGCCGATGTTGAACTTCAGGCCTGCGAGAGCAGCGAAGTTGTCATCCCACTGGAAGGGTTTCTTCCAATTGAGGACGCCACCTGCGAAGATCCTGTTGTCATCCTTGGTATTGAACTGGTTGCCGAGCATATTGTCCTGAAGCTCGAGACCCAGGGTTACGAGGTCGCTGAGGCGGAAATTGACGCCGAGACCGCCGCGTACTCCGACGCCAATCTTGTTTGCTACGTCCTCTACTTTGAAACGGTCGTAAACCGCACCGCCGAGGAAGAGATAGGGATTGACAATCCTCTTGGGACCATATTTGAAAATATTGATAATGTCGATGGTTGCATCGAGGCCGAGCTGGCCGTAATTGAACCTGTGGGCGCCGTTTCCTTCAGGGAAGTTGGCAATGGGGCCGCTGAGGGTTCCGCGGAGTCCGAATACCGGAGTAAAATCGTATCCGAGGTTGAGGGCCGCGTTGGGGGTGATGTGCTTGAAGTGCCCCATATTCCAATAATTGGAAGTTGTATAATTGGCTCCACCCTGAAGGCCAAAGTACCAACCGGGATAGAATGTATCCTGTGCTTTAACGGTCGAAGCGAGGACGACGAACGACACTAATGCGATAAATATCTTTTTCATATTCTTTTGTTTTGGCGCGCAAATATATAAAATCTTGCTTATTTTATAAAAAAAATCAAAGCAGCAGCGAAACCCCTACGACGAAATCGGTCGGGTGCGCCGCGAGATACGAAGCATACTCTCCCTTGAACTCGTTGATGAAGCCGTGCTCATATCCCAGATGGATCCGGAGACGGTCGTAAAGGTCGAGTCCGACACCGCCTGCCGCATATACATTGTACTGCTTCATGCGGATATCCTCGAAGGCTACTTTGAGATTGTCGGAGCCGTTGTCGGAAAATCTGTAGCAGAACTCGGGTCCCAGGAAGAGGAAGAGCTTGAAATCGGTATCCGAAACGAATATCAGCTTGCCCGCCACGGGAATCTTCGCGTAGGCCTTGTTACGGGGCAGCGAGAATCCGGCCTGCGCCTTCGTGAGAATCGAGAAATAGCGGTTCACCGGCATATCCACGCCGACCTCCACGAAAGCGCCGTTGTAGAAATTCCTGGTAGTCTCGACATCGGCCATCTTCTCCTGGACAGCGGTATTGCAATATCCTGCGCCCAGTGAAAATTTCTGCGCTCCAGCCAGCGTGCAGCAGAGCAGCGCCGCCGTAATAATCAGCAATCTTTTCATCTTTGTGATATTTTACGGAGGCAAAATTAATCAGTATTGACAAAAATTGCAACCCTACAGGCTGGAAGGCAGGGAGTGCAGCAGCGAATCGATGACTCCGAACGAGCGTTCCGCCATCGATTGCCAGAAGTCGGTGTAGTTCTTCAGCTGCTGGCCGTCGTCGTGGCTGTCGCTGATGATGCGGAAACTGAGGAACGGGACATCGAAAATATGGCACACGTGCGCGATGGCGGCCGATTCCATATCCACCGCCAGCGCATCGGGATAGAGCATTTTCTGGCGCCGGTCCTCAACCTCGCTGAGGTAGAACTGGTCGCCTGTGATGATGAGTCCGCTGTGGAGGTCGGGAGCGCAGCCACGCGCGGCCTCCAGAAGCACGGGATGGGCGGCGAAGCGCTGCGGGAACCCCTCCACCATCCCGAGGGGCGTCTCTCCCCCGCACCAGACATCGTGGTATGCGGTTTTCGCCCCGATCACCACCGCCCCCTCGCGGATATCGCTGTTGAGGCTTCCGGCCACACCGGCGTTGATGATGCAGTCGGGCGCATAATCGTATATCAGCCGGGTCGTAGCCACTGCGGCATTGACCTTTCCCATCCCTGAAAGGATGCACCTGATCTCGTTCTGGTTCCCAAAATCGGCAGCCGCCACAAGGTCGAGCTCCGACTTCATCGCGCATATTATGCCTACCTTCATACCGTCAGACCTCCGCTAGTGTCAATCCGTTGGAAGAGACGATTTCCACCGCCCTGTCACTGTCGTTCGTGCGGAAAACCAGGAAGGGTTCGCCGCTGATTATCGCGGAGTAGAGGTATGCGATATCGACCCCGGCCGAGGCGAACATAGCCACTATGCCGGCAGCCGAACCGGGCTGGTCGTCCATCCTCACGGCGAAAACCCGGGTTATGGAGGAGACGAAGCCCGCGCCGCGGAGCGCCTCGCAGGCCCCTTCCGGATCGTCGCAGATCATCCTGCATATTCCATACTCGGCCGTATCGGCTATGCTGATGGCATAGAGCTGCATTCCGGCCTTCTTGAGGGTCTCGAGCACGCCGACCACGGTGCCGGCCTTATTCTCTATAAAAACTGATACTTGCTTCATATCGGTATTCTGTTATTTCAAAACTCGCCTGTCTTCCACGAACCTGGTCTTGCCCTCGCTCCTGGCAATGGTGCCGGGAGTCTTTATCTGCACATTCGCGGCGATGCTCAGCACGCTCTTGAGCCTGGAGGCCACAAGCTTTTCGAGATCCGTGAAGGGGGAAAGGGTATCGAATCCCTTGGCAAAATACTCCGGACGCACTTCGACCTGGACCGTGAGGGTATCGAGATTCCTCTCCCGGTCGACGATAAGCTTGAATCTGGGCGCGCACTCGGGAATCGAGAGGAGCACGCTCTCCACCTGGCTCGGGAAGACATTGATTCCCCTGATGATGAGCATATCGTCGCTCCGGCCCGTAATCCTGTCCATCCTCACGAATGTACGGCCGCAGCCGCATTCGCCGGGGAGAAGGCGGGTCAGATCGCGGGTACGATAACGCAGCACCGGCATTCCCTCCTTAGTAAGGGTAGTGAAAACCAGCTCACCGGGAGTTCCGTCGGGCAGCCTCTCGCAAGTGACAGGGTCGATTATCTCGGGATAGAAATGGTCCTCGTTGATGTGGGAGCCATCCTGGTGCTCGCACTCGTAGCTGACGCTGGGGCCCATAATCTCGCTGAGGCCATAGAGGTTGTAGGCCTTGAGGCCGAGGCGGGATTCTATCTCCCTGCGCATATTCTCGGTCCAGGGCTCGGCGCCGAAAGCGCCCACCCGCAGTTTCAGGTCCGAGACCCGGATTCCCATCTTTTCCATCGTCTCGGCAAGGTGGAGGGCGTAGGACGGCGTGCAGGCAATGCCCGTGACGCCCAGGTCTTTGATCAGCCTGACGTGCTTTTCGGTATTGCCGGTGGAGGTGGGTATGACGGTTCCGCCCAAATTCTCCACTCCGTAATGCGCGCCGAGGCCTCCCGTGAAGAGGCCGTAGCCATAGGCTACCGAGAAGATGTCGTCGCGTCCCACTCCGTATGCCGAGAGGCATCGGCTCATACACTCGCTCCAGATGCCGATATCCTTCCGGGTATAACCCACGATAGTGGGGTTTCCCGTGGTTCCGGTAGAGGCGTGGATGCGGACTATTTCCGACTGCGGAGCGGCCTGAAGCCCGAAGGGATAGTTGTCCCGCAGGTCCTGCTTGGTGGTAAAAGGCAGCCGGACTATGTCGTCTATCGAATTGATGTCGTCAGGAGAGATATCCATCTCCTGCATCTTGTTGCGGTAGAAAGGCACGTTATGGTAAACATAGGCCACGACCTTGTGGAGCCTGCGCCCCTGCAGTCCGCGAAGCTCATCGCGCGACATGCACTCTTTATTGGGATTCCAGATCATGGCTCAACGGGAAATATGGTCCTGTTCAAACTCCGCCATCCTGCTGTCGAGGACATCGTACATATCGTCGCGCATCCTGCTGGTGCATGCCCTGATGCCTTCGCGGAGG
Organism: Bacteroidales bacterium; assembly: GCA_017443845.1. Taxonomy (GTDB): domain Bacteria; phylum Bacteroidota; class Bacteroidia; order Bacteroidales; family UBA932; genus Cacconaster. Next base: position 51,702 of record JAFSXX010000045.1, read on the forward strand.
CTGCCGGTGGTGGAGAGCGAGATGCTGCTCACTCCGTAGCTCACCAGTTCGCTGAGGAGCTCGCCTCCCGTCAGGCCGGGGTAGCTCAGGGTGAAGAAGAAGCCGTCGCCGACCTTCTCCTCCACGTCGCGGTCGTAGGTGACATTGAAGCCGTGGCGGCAGAATATCTCCTTCATCCTGGCGGCGCGGCGCTCATATTCGCGGACATCTTCGACAAAGTCGATCACTCCGTCGCAGGAGAGGTCCAGCATCCTGGCATAGGCGTACTGGGTGGTGGCCGTGCAGCCGCTGGTAATCATATAGAGGATCGAGGCGGTGAGCGTCACCCCGAAGATTCCGGAGTCGTTGTAGCGCTCCGCCAGGGCGGGATAATGGCGCTTGTAAAGATTGTCTCCTACGCAGCACAGGGCGATGCGCTGGCCGGCATAGCTGAATATCTTGGAGGCCGAGAGCATAAGGATATAATTGTCTGTATAGCGGGCCACGGTGGGCAGGAAAGGAGCTTCGTATGGCTTCCCGAGCGGGTGCCTGAAATCCATACAGAAATAGGCCAGGTCCTCCATCACCACCACGTCGTATTTGGTGGCAAGTGAGCCTACGACACGGAGTTCCGATTCATCGAGGCAGATCCAGGCCGGGTTGTTGGGATTGGAATAGATGATGGCAGCCACATCGCCCGAAGAGAGTTCCTCCTCGAGTTTGGCCCCGAGCGCCTCGGCCCCGCGGTAATGATAGATGTCGAACTCTTTCCACTTGATGCCGAGCACCCTCAGCTGGGATTTCTGGATGGGGAATCCGGGATCTATGAAGAGGACCTTGTCCTTGCCCGGGATGCGCTGTGTACAGCCGATAAACGCACCGAAGGAGGCCGCGACGGAACCAGTGGTCGGAACGCAGCCGACAGGCGAAATGTCGATATCGATAAAGGCCTTGATGAAGCGGGATGCGGCTTTCTTGAGTTCCGGCACTCCCCCTGCCGCGGGATATTGCGAGCCGATGCCGCTGTCGAGCGCGGCTTTCTCGGCCTCGATGCCGTAGCGGTTCATAGGAAGGCTCGGAGAGCCCTGGTCCATCCGGATAAAGGGAATGCCTGTCTTGGATTCGAGATACTGCGCCACGAGCACCATCTCGCCTATCGTTGCGGTGGTCAGGTCCCGGACATTGCAGGAGTTGCAGGCTTCTGCCACCAATTCATCGCTGAAGAGTTTCATTTTTCACGGAGTGCAAAATCGTCCTCGTCGTCGAGGACGGGGAATTTGGAACAATAGGACCTGAGCAGGTCCATATCTATTTCGCCGAGGGCATACGACTCCTTGCCGAGGGGACAGGAGGCCACATACTCGCCGTAGGGATTGATCAGGACGGTATTGCCGTCATACTCGCAGAGCGGATCGGTGCCGCAGCGGTTGACCGCCAGGAACCAGCACTGATTCTCGATGGCGCGGGCGCGGGTGAGGGTATCCCAGGCCAGCTGGCGCGGGATGGGCCAGTTGGCGACGCAGATGATGGCGTCGTAATCCCCCCTGTTGCGGCTCCAGACCGGGAAGCGGAGGTCGTAGCAGACGGTCAGCAGGAACCGTACTCCACGCCACTGCACCACCTTGCGATGGTTGCCGTTGCTGAAGGTCCTCCCCTCCCCGCCATACTTGAAGAGATGGCGCTTGTCGTAATATTCCTCCCACTGCGGAGTCACGAAGAAGAGGCGGTTCATAAGCTTATCCCCCTCCCGGCAGGCCACGCTGCCGGCTATGGCGCAGTCATTCCTGCGGGCGAATTCCCGCATCCAGAGAAGGCCGCGGGGAGGATCCTCCTCCCGGAACTCTCCGGGAGCCGTGGAGAAACCGGTGGTAAACATTTCGGGGAGGACGACCAAGTCGGCCCCGGGAGCGTCGGAAAGCAGGGACTCGAGCCTTTCGATATTGGCGGCCGGCGAGCCCCAGACGATATCCTGCTGAACGAGCAATACTTTCATTTGAAATCAATTATAGGACAAGGCACCAGCCATAGGGATCCTCTTCGGTTCCGTTCTGGATTCCGCGGATCCGCTCGTACAATTTCTGGCTGACGGGGCCGCATTTGTCGGGCGACCCGAAATGATACGAGGCCGTAACCACGTCACTCTCCAGTCCGGGACGGTCCTCGATGGTATGGATGGGGGTGATCACCACGGCCGTGCCGCAGGCGTTGACCTCGTCGAACTCTGCGAGCTCCTCCACCGGGATGGGGCGCTTCTCGACCGTCAGTCCGAAGTCGGTGGCAATCTGCTGGAGGCTCTTGTTGGTAATCGAAGGCAGGACGGAATTGGAGAGCGGCGTCACATACCTGTCGCCCTTTATGGCCATGAAGTTGGACGAGCCGAACTCGTCTATCTTGGTCTTGGTAGCCGAATCGAGGTAGAGCAGCTCGCCGTAACCCAGCCTGTGGGCCAGGTTGTAGGGATGGAGCGAGGTCGCATAGTTGGCCGAGAGTTTGAAGCGGCCCGTACCGTTCGGCGCTGCGCGGTCGTAATTGCGGGAAATTATCGCAGTAGTGGGAGTCAGCCCCTTGGAAGTGCTGTACAGTCCGACGGGGGAGCACATCACCATAAAGATGACCTCCTTGGAGGACTGCACTCCAAGCTGCGGGTTGCAGCCAATGAGCACGGGACGGATATAGAGCGACGCGCCGAATCCGTAAGGAGGCAGATAATCTATATTCTCCTTGACGCAGGTCACGCACATATCGATGAACATCTCCTCCGAGGGATATGCCATATCGAGATAAGCGCCGCTCGAGGCCATGCGCTTCGCATTCTCGTCGGGACGGAATATCCTTACCTTGCCGTCCGCTCCGCGGAATGCCTTGAGTCCTTCGAAACAGGAGTTGGAATAGTGGAATACGCCTGCGAAGATGTCGAGGTGAAGGTTGAAATCGTCACTTACCTCGGGAGCGGACCAGCGTCCGTCCCTGTAAACGCTCTTTACGACGGCTTTGGTGTGTCTGGCATTGAAAGAAAGGTTTGACCAGTCGAGATTTTCCATATCGTTGTTCTTTATTATTTATCTGCAAATCCGTGAAGCCACCCAGTCGCCCACCTCCGAGGTGGAGTAGGCCTTTCCGCCCGCGGAGAGGTCCTCTGTGACGACGCCCTCCTCTATCGAAGCGGCGACGGCGCGGCGGATGGCCGCACCCTCCTCCTTGAGGGCGAATGCATACTCGAACATCATCGCGGCCGAGAGTATGGTGGCAAGGGGGTTGGCTATGTTCTTGCCGGCGGCCTGGGGGTATGAGCCGTGGATGGGCTCGAAAACGCCTGTCTTCTCCCCTATCGAAGCGGATGCCAGCAGGCCCATCGAACCGCTAATGCAGCTCGCCTCGTCGGTAAGTATGTCGCCGAAGGTATTCTCGGTGACCATCACGTCGAAAAACTCGGGACCCGTCACGAGCTTCATCGCGGCGTTGTCCACGAACATATAGTCGGTGACGACATCGGGATAGAGCGGAGCCATTTCCTGCGCCACCTGCCTCCAGAGGCGGGAAGACTCCAGGACATTGGCCTTGTCCACGACCGTGAGGTGGCCGCGGCGGCGGCGCGCGTAGTCGAAGGCTAGTTTCAGGATGCGCTCCACTTCGTAGCGGTGGTAGATATTGGTGTCATAGGCCGTATCTCCGCCGTCCAGGCGTCCCTTCTCGCCGAAATACATTCCGCCGGTGAGCTCGCGGATGCAGAGCAGGTCGGCTCCGTCGACGAGTTCTTCGCGAAGGGGGCTCTTGTGGATCAGGGGTTTGAAGGTCTCCACGGGCCTGAGGTTGGCATAGAGGCCCAGTTGCTTGCGCATGGCCAGGAGTCCCTGCTCGGGACGCACCTTCGCCGTAGGGTCGTTGTCGTATCGGGGATCGCCTACCGCGCCGAAAAGGACGGCGTCGGCTTCGGTGCAGATACGGTATGTCTCTTCGGGGAACGGTGAGCCTGTCGCGTCTATGGCACAGGCGCCGGCAAGTCCGAACCGGTATTCAACCTCATGGCCAAAGAGGGAACATACGGCATCGGTCACCTTCACCGCCTGCTCCACCACTTCCGGGCCTATACCGTCACCTGGCAGCTTTGCAATTTTGAGTTTCATTTACTTCAGCGAATTTAAATTAAAATTTTCAATAATGTTCAACATTTTGACGGTCGCCTTGATGGCGGCCTCCGTCTGGTCCGAATCGATGCCGCGGGTCTTGAAACGGTGCCCGGCGTTGTCCCAGAAGATGGTGGTCGAGACAAGGGCGTCCGTCTTGCCCCCAGGGGGTATCGAGACCTGATAGTCGGTCAGGACGGGATGCGGCTTGCCCAGGCGGGCATATATCTTCCAGAGCGCCTTCATGAAAGCGTCGTACTGGCCGTCGCCGTCGGAGGAGGATTCGTATTCGGAGCCGTGGATATTGACCTTGAGGCTGGCCACGGGACGCATCCCGCGGGCCAGCTGGAGCGAATAGTTGACTATGCGTATGTTATCCTCCTCCATCGGGCCGGTCTTAAGCACATCGGCCACGATGAAAGGCAGGTCCTCGGCCGTCAGCATCTCCTTCTTGTCGCCGAGTTCGACGACGCGGTCGGTCACCATACGAACCTGCTCAGGAGAGAGATGCAGCCCGAGGGTATCGAGATTCTCCAGCACATTGGCCTTCCCGCTCATCTTGCCGAGGGCATAGGTGCGGGTGCGGCCGAAGCGCTGGGGCAGAAGCCGGTTGGCATAGAGTCCGCCCTTGCGGTCGCCGTCGGCGTGGATGCCGCTGCTCTGGGTGAAGACATTCTCGCCCGTCACGGGTTCATTGTCGGGGACCCTGACGCCCGAGATGCTCTCGACATATTTGCAGACGTGCATCAGCCGGCGCTCGTCGATGCCGCATGCGGTGCCGAGCATATCGTTGAGCCCTGCCACGAAAACGGCGACAGGGGTATTTCCGGTACGCTCGCCGAGGCCGTTGACGGTGCAGTGCACTCCGCGCACCCCGGCCTTGACCGCCGCCAGCGAATTGGCGACAGCAAGTCCGTAGTCATTGTGTCCGTGGAAATCGAAGCGCAGCTCCGGATGGCGCTGGAGCATCCTGGATACCGCATCCCCTGTCCTCCAGGGGTCGAGTATGCCGAGGGTATCGGGCAGCATCACGCGCCTGACAGGCATCTCGCTAAGGGCGTCGGCGAGCATATCCACGTATTTCGGAGAAGATGAGATTCCGTTCGACCAGTCCTCGAGATAGACGTTGACCTCCATTCCGCGGGAACGGGCGTCCCCGACCGTCGAGGCGATATCGCGGATATGCTCCTCCGGCGTCTTGCGGAGTTGGTTAGTCAAATGGTGCATGGAGCCTTTGGCGAGGATGTTGATTACCCTGCCGCCGTGGCTGTAGATCCATTCGACCGATTTTCCGCCGTCCAGGAAGCCGAGGGCCTCGATGCGGTCGAGGATCCCTTTCGAGAGGGCCCAGGCGCAGATCCTGCGGAAGGATTCGGATTCGCCGCGGGAGACATTCGCGGAAGCCACCTCGATGCGGTCGGCCTTGAGCTCGTCGATCAGCATCCGGGCTATCGTCAGTTTCTCATCCGCATTGAATGAAACCCCGGCCGTCTGTTCGCCGTCGCGCAACGTGGTATCAAGTATCTCGATCATCTGCGGCTCTTCTTTTCGAAATCCTCGATGGCCTCTTTCTGTTCGAGAAGCCAGTCGATATCGTCCAGGGCATTCATCAGGCAGTACTTCTTGTAGGAGTTGAGTTCGAACCGCTCGCTCCTGCCGGTCGCCAGGTTGGTCACCCTCTGGGAGGGCACGTCCACCCTTACCTTCATCTTCGGATCGGCCGAAATGGAGGCGAACAGTTCGGAGAGGAACCCTTCGGAGACCACCACGGGGAGTACGAAATTGTTGAGTTCGTTGTTCTTGTGGATATCTGCGAAGAAACTGGAGATCACCACCCTGAATCCATAGCCCGCAATCGCCCAGGCGGCGTGCTCGCGGCTCGAACCCGAACCGAAATTGCGCCCGGCGACCAATATGCACCCCGAATAACGGGGATCGTTGAGCACGAACGAGGGCTCCGGAGTGCCGTCGGCGTGGAAGCGCCAGTCCCGGAAAAGATTCTCCCCGAAGAACTTCTCGTCGCGCCCGGTCGCCTTCAGGAAGCGGGCCGGTATGATCTGGTCGGTGTCCACATTCTCGACGGGAAGGGGGACGCAGGTACTCTCTATTATGTCGAATTTCTGTTTCATAGCATTGTCCTCGGATCGGTTATGACGCCCGTAACCGCGGCCGCGGCGGCCGTCAGGGGGCTTGCAAGGATGGTTCTGGCGCCGGGTCCCTGGCGTCCTTCGAAATTGCGGTTTCCCGTCGATACGCAATATTTGCCGGCGGGCACCTTGTCGTCGTTCATCGCCAGGCAGGCCGAACAGCCGGGCTGACGGATCTCGAATCCGGAAGCCTCCAGTATCCTGTCGAGCCCCTCCTCCTCTATCTGGCGCCTTACCGCCCAGGAGCCGGGCACGAGCCAGGCGACCACGCCCTCAGCCTTGCGCCGTCCCTTCACTATGGAGGCGAAGGCCCTGAAATCCTCGATGCGGCCGTTGGTGCAGGCGCCGAGGAAGACGTAGTCCACCTTCCTGCCAAGCATCTTCTCTCCCGGGGCGAAGCCCATATATGCGAGGGAATGGGGCGCCGCATCTTCCGGAACGGTGCCGTCCACGGGAATCCCCATTCCGGGATTCGTACCGTAGGTCACCATCGGAGCGACCTCGGAGGCATCGAAGAGGATCTCCCTGTCGAATACGGCATCATCGCCGCTGCGGAGGGTCTTCCAATATTCGACGGCCGCATCCCAGTCCGCCCCCTTGGGCGCGAACTCGCGGCCTTTGATATACTCGAAAGTGGTCTCGTCGGGAGCGATGAAGCCGCCCCTGGCCCCCATCTCTATCGAGAGGTTGCAGAGGGTCAGACGCCCCTCCATCGAGAGGCTGCGGACCGCCTCACCTCGGTACTCCACGAAATATCCGGTGGCTCCGGAGGTCGATATCCTCATCATCAGGAAGAGGGCCAGGTCCTTGGCCGTAACGCCCGGGCCCAGTTTACCCTCGATCCTGATACTCATCGACTTGGGCTTCTGCTGGAGGATGCACTGGGAGGCGAGCACCATCTCCACCTCGCTCGTGCCGATGCCGAAGGCGACAGCGCCCATCGCGCCGTGGGTGGAGGTATGAGAGTCGCCGCAGACAATGGTCATTCCCGGCAGGGAGAGTCCCTTCTCGGGGCCCACAACGTGGATGATGCCGTTGTCGGGAGACATCATCCCGTAATGGGTGAGCCCGAATTCGGCGGCATTCCTTTCGAGGGTATCGACCTGCGCCTTCGAGACGGGATCCGCGATGGGTTTGTCCTGGTCGTGGGTCGGAGTGTTGTGATCGGGCATGCAGAATATCTTATCGGGACGGAAGCAGCGGATACCGCGCGCCCTCAGCCCCTCGAATGCCTGCGGCGTGGTCACCTCATGGCAGTAGAGCCGGTCGATATAGAGCTGCTGCGGGCCATCTTCGATACTCTTCACCACGTGGGAATCCCATATCTTGTCAAAGAGGGTATTCATCGTTTCAGAATTTGTTTATACAGTCGATGTAGGCCTCCACAGATGCGGTGACGATATCCGTATTGGCGCCGAAACCGTAATAGAGTCTGCCGTCATGCTCGACCTGCATGTGGACCTTGCCGACATCGTTGGAGCCGCGGGTGATGTTCTGGATGGTGAACTCCTTGAGCACCATAGTACGCTTGATGATCGTCTTGAGGGCGTTGATGGCGGCGTCCACAGGGCCGTTTCCGGCGGAGGCGGCTTCGAATTTCTCGCCCGCAATGTCGAGTATCACGCTCGCCACGGGACGGACTCCGAGGCCGGCGGTAACCTGCAGGTATTCGAGTTTGATGTGATGGTTGGCTGTACGGTCGGCTCCGGCGAGGACGAGAAGGTCATCGTCGTTGATCTCCTTCTTCTTGTCGGCGAGTTTGAGGAATTCGCTGTAAAGCTTGTCGAGTTTCTCATCCGACAGGGTGACTCCGAGCGCCTCGAGGCGGGTACGGATGGCGGCGTGGCCGCTGCGGGCCGTCAGGACGATGGAGTTGCCGTCGAGTCCCACATCCTTGGGGTCGATGATCTCGTACGTCTGCATATTCTTGATGACGCCGTCCTGATGGATTCCAGACGAGTGGGCGAAGGCGTTGCGGCCCACTATGGCCTTGTTGGCCTGCACCGGCATATTCATCAGGCTCGCGACCATACGGCTCATCGGGCAGATGCGGGTGGTCTTGATATTGGTCTCGAGGGCGATGTCCTTGTGGCATTTGAGGATCATCGCTATCTCCTCGAGGGAGGTATTTCCGGCCCTCTCTCCCACTCCGTTGATGGTCACCTCGGCCTGGCGTGCGCCGTTGAGAAGGCCGGCCATGGTATTGGCGGTGGCCATTCCCAGGTCGTTGTGGCAGTGGGTCGAGATAATGGCGTTCCCGATGCCGTCGACGTGATCGACCAGATATTTTATCTTGGCGCCGTATTCGTCCGGGAGGCAGTATCCCGTAGTATCCGGGATATTGACCACGGTCGCTCCGGCCTTGATTACGGCTTCGATGACCATGGCCAGGAATTCATTGTCGGTGCGGCCGGCATCCTCGGCATAGAACTCCACGTCATCCACGAACCTGCGGGCATATTTGACTGCCTTGACGGCACGCTCGAGTATCTCCTCCCTGGTGGAATTGAACTTGTAGCGGATATGCTGGTCGGATGTTCCGATTCCGGTGTGGATACGCTTGTTCTTGGCGTAGCGCAGGGACTCTACGGCCACATCGATATCCTTCTCCACGGCGCGCGTCAGGGCACATACCGAAGGCCAGGTCACGGCCTTGGAAATCTCGACCACCGAGTTGAAATCCCCCGGGCTCGAGATCGGGAAGCCCGCTTCTATGACATCCACGCCGAGATCCTCGAGAGCCTTGGCCACCTCGATTTTCTCGACCGTGTTGAGCTGGCATCCGGGCACCTGCTCCCCGTCGCGGAGAGTGGTATCGAAAATCAATACTCTGTCCTGTTTCATGGCCGACAGATCTATTTGTTATTCTCGGGACGGAGGCTGCGGACGGTATTGGCGGTACGCCACATTTCACTTTCGCGGAGCGCCTTCAGCTCGGCCTCGAGACCTTCGCGGTAATCGGGTTTGCTGTTGGCGTCGATGGAGATCTGCGCCTCCTTGCCGCTCTTGACGCTCTCATAGAGTTTCTGGACGACCGGTTTGATGGCATCGTGGAACGGGCCCATCCAGTCGAGCGCGCCGCGCTGCGCGGTAGTTGAGCAGTTGGCATACATCCAGTCCATTCCCTTGGCCGCGAAGAGGGGCATCAGGCTCTGGGTGAGCTCCTCGACGGTCTCGTTGAATGCCTCCGAAGGGGTATGGCCGTTCTCGCGGAGCACTTCGTACTGAGCCAGGAAAAGGCCCTGGATGGCACCCATAAGGGAGCCGCGCTCACCGGTGAGGTCGGAGACCGCCTCGCGCTGGAAGGTTGTCTCGAAGAGATATCCGGAGCCGATTCCGATTCCGATCGCGAGGGTCTTCTCGAGAGCCTTTCCGGTATAATCCTGATATACGGCATAGGAAGAGTTGATTCCCCTTCCCTCGAGATAGAGCGAACGGACAGTGGTGCCAGAGCCCTTCGGGGCTACCATCACGACATCCACGTCTGCGGGAGGGACGCATCCGGTGCGGTCGTTCCAGGTGATGGCGAAACCGTGAGAGAAATAGAGAGTCTTGCCGGTAGTGAGATGTTTCTTGATCACCGGCCATACCGACATCACCGCCGCATCGGAGAGCAGGCACATTATGATATCTCCCTTGGCGCACGCCTCCTCGATTCCGAAGAGCGTCTCGCCGGGCACCCAGCCGTCCTTTACAGCCTTGTCGAAGGTCTTGCCGGGACGCTGCCCTACGATGACATTGAAACCGTTGTCGCGCAGGTTGAGCGACTGACCGGGTCCCTGGACGCCGTATCCAATTACTGCCAAAGTCTGATTCTCAAGGGTTTTACGTGCTTTTTCGAGGGTAAATTCCCCACGGGTCATGACGTTTTCCTCAACGCCGCCGAAATTCATTTTTGCCATAATCTTTAAGTTTATATTTTGTTACAGTTTGTCTCAATTAGTTTTCAGTTCTTCCCTGTTCCGGAGGATATCCTTCACTTCGGCTACCTCCCTCTTGGAACGCTGGCTGTCGATCTCGAAATAGGCTTTTATGACATCCACCTTCTTCTCGATCTGGAGAACCGCCTGACGGATCAGATCGGGGGTGGCCCACACATAGACCTTTATCTTGAATACCCCCTCTATCGCCGAGGGATAGCACAGCAGCTTGTAGATGTCGAGGCTGCGCCGCGCGAAGATTCCGGATATGGAGTATAGAAGGCCGAGGGAATCCTCGGTATATGCCGTCACTTCGTAGAGATTTTCGTTATCGCCGTGTATTTTCATATCCAGTCGGTTTCATTTAACATTATCTGATCCACACTCTTTCCCGGCGGAATCATCGGGAATACATTGAACGCTTCCTCAACGTGTACGTCGAGCAGGAACGCCCCGTCGGTTTCGAACATCTGCCTTACCGCGGAGGCGAGTTCCCCGCGCTTTTCGACACGCTTGTACGCGATGCCGTAGGCAGCCGCGATCGCGGAATAATCGGGATTCATCATACGGGTGAAGCTGTAGCGGGAGCCGAAGAAGAGTTCCTGCCACTGGCGGACGTTGCCGAGCCAGTTGTTGTCGAGCAGGACGATCTTCACTCCGGTGCCCTCCTGCATTATGGTTCCCAGTTCCTGGATGGTCATCTGGATGCCGCCGTCTCCCACGAAAAGGCAGACCGTGCGCTCGGGAGCTGCGATCTTGGCTCCGATCGCGGCCGGAAGGCCGAATCCCATGGTGCCGAGGCCGCCCGAGGTTATCATACTCCTGCTGTTGTGGAAACGCGAATAGCGGGCCGCGGACATCTGGTGCTGGCCCACGTCGGTGACAATCACCGCATTGCCGCCGCATGCCTCCGCAACGGCAGCCACCACCTCGCCCTGTTTCAGCATTCCGCCGGCGGGATGGAGTTCGGGATCGATCACCTTGTGCTTCTCGACCGAGGCCTCCATTATCGGACGCATCATCCACTCGGGGCGCTTCACCTCCCTGATCCTCGCTGTGAGTTCAGAGAGGACGTAACGGGCGTCACCAAGCACGGGAAGGTCCACCCTGACGAGTTTGTCGAGTTCCGCAGGGTCTATATCGATATGGATCTTTTTCGCCTGGCAGGCATAGGATGAGAGCGTACCGGTGACGCGATCGTCGAAACGCATTCCGACAGCTATCAGGAGGTCGCACTGCTGGGTCATCACATTTGGTGCGAGGTTGCCGTGCATTCCCACCATTCCGATGAAATGGGGATTGTCGCTGTCCAGGCAACTCAGTCCGAGGAGCGTCGAGCCGGCCGGAATGTCGCCCTTGGAGAGGAAGGCGGCGAGCTCTTTCTCCGCGCCGGAGAGCATCACACCGTGTCCGAACACCACCAGGGGCCTTTCGGCCGCATCTATCATCCGCGCCGCCCTATCGAGTATGGAATCATCCGGAACCGGGCAGGGCTGATAGCTTCGTATGAAGTCGCACTTCGCAGGCACATATTCGGCAATGCCGACCTGGGCGTCCTTGGTCATATCCAGCACCACGGGGCCCGGACGGCCGGAGCCGGCGATATAGAAGGCCCTGGCCACGGCGTGGGCCACATCCTCGGCGCTGCGGATCTGATAGTTCCACTTGGTGATCGGAGCCGTGAGGCCGATATAGTCGGTCTCCTGAAAGGCATCGGTACCGAGGGCGCCGTTGGGCACCTGGCCCGCTATGACCACCAGCGGAGTCGAATCTATCAATGCGTCGGCTATTCCGGTAAGGGCATTGGTGGCTCCGGGACCGGAAGTAACCATCACCACTCCCGGAGCCCCCTTGATGCGCGCATAGCCCTGCGCCGCATGTACCGCCCCTTGCTCGTGACGCACGAGTATGTGGCGGATACGGTCGCCGTAATCGTATAATTTGTCATAGACAGGCATTATCTGTCCGCCCGGATATCCGAATACCGTTTCGGCCCCCTGGGCTATGAGTGACTCGAGAAGTATCTCGGCACCCGTCATCTTCTTTCCCGGTTCTGCCATCGCCTAATCCTCCACTATCCTGACCGCGCCCTTGTCGGCGGAACTGACCATCGAGGCGTATGCCCTGAGGCTCGAGCTTACGGGCCTTACGCGGACTGGAGGGGTGAATGCCTTGCGGCCGCGGGCCTCCTCCGCTGTGCGCCTCGAGGCGAGAGCCTCATCCGCGACGCAGAGTGTTATGCTGCGCGAGGGAATATCTATCACTATCCTGTCGCCGTCGCGCACGAGGGCGATATTGCCGCCCGAGGCAGCTTCCGGCGAGACGTGGCCGATGCTCAGTCCCGAAGTACCGCCGCTGAAACGGCCGTCGGTAATCAGGGCGCACTCACGGCCCAGATGGACGGACTTCAGGTAAGAGGTCGGATAGAGCATCTCCTGCATTCCCGGGCCTCCCTTCGGGCCTTCGTAATTGATCACGACAACGTCTCCGGCCTTGATGGCGCCGCCGAGGATAGCATCGCATGCGGCCTCCTGCGAATCATATACTTTGGCCGTACCCTCGAAATGCCACAGGGACTCATCAACCCCGGCCGTCTTGACCACGCATCCGTCGGGAGCGAGATTGCCGGTAAGCACGCAGAGTCCGCCGTCTTTGGAGTAAGCGTGCTCCACATCGCGGATGCAGCCCGAAGCCCTGTCGGTATCGAACTCCGCGAAGCGCTCCGACTGGGAGCCCATAGCGGTGCTGAAGCGGTTGGCGGGGGCGCAGAGATATGTCTCACGGGCCTCCGCGGAGGGCTCGGCGCAAGTCACGTCATAGAGGTCGAGGCCCTCCCCGAGGGTAAGTCCGTCGGCCCTGCGCGTACCGGTATCGAGGAGTCCGGCCTTGGCCAGGCAGGACATTATCCCGAAGACACCGCCCGCGCGCCCCACATCGCTGATATGATATCTGTCGGTATTGGGGGAAACCTTGCAGAGGCAGGGCACGCGGCGTGATAGGGTGTCTATATCGGACATCGTGAAATCCGCTCCCGCCTCGCGGGCGACGGCCAGCAGATGAAGCACGGTATTGGTGGAGCCTCCCATCGCTATGTCGAGCGACATCGCATTGAGAAACGCGGCGCGGGAGGCTACGCTGCGGGGCAGGACGCTTTCATCGCCCTCCTGATAATATCTGTACGCATTGGCGACTATCTGCCTTGCGGCCTTTTTCATAAGCTGCACCCTTTCCGAGTGGGTGGCCAGCACGGTGCCGTTGCCGGGCAGGGCGAGGCCGATGGCCTCGGTGAGGCAGTTCATCGAGTTGGCGGTGAACATTCCGGAGCAGCAGCCGCAGCCGGGGCAACTGGCAGCCTCTATCGCCGCCACGTCCGCGTCGCTCACCGACGGGTCGGCCGATTTGACCATTGCGTCGATCAGGTCGAGTTTCTTGCTGCCGAGTACGCCGGCCTCCATCGGGCCGCCGGAGACGAAGACCGTGGGGATATTGAGACGCATTGCGGCTATCAGCATTCCGGGCGTCACCTTGTCGCAGTTACTTATGCAGACCAGGGCATCAGCCTTATGGGCGTTTACCATATATTCCACGCTGTCGGCGATGATTTCGCGCGAGGGGAGCGAGTAGAGCATCCCGTCGTGGCCCATCGCTATGCCGTCATCCACCGCTATGGTGTTGAATTCGGCGGCGAAGCATCCGAGGGATTCGATTTCGGCTTTTACGATCTGGCCGGCATCGTGAAGGTGTGTGTGGCCGGGGACGAATTGTGTGAAAGAGTTGGCTATGGCTATAACCGGTTTGCCGAATTGGGATTCTTTCATTCCCGCAGCGCGCCAGAGAGCCCTTGCTCCCGCCATCCTGCGGCCTTCGATTGTCTGCGTACTTCTGAGTTTCATAATCAATAAAAAACTTCACCCGGGATTATTTAGATTCCCGGGTGAAGTTCAAATTACTTACAATTTAATACTAACAACTCGTGAATCTGCATCGCTTACTAAGCAGGAGTACAAATACGGGAATAAGAACCGCAATCTCAATAATCGCGATAATCAGCACAATTGCTATGTTCAATGCAGCGTTCACTTCAATCATCTTTCGAATGCAAATATAGTAATAATTTGCAGCCTTGTTCACTTACTTCAATATTTTTTTACCCCAAAATATGCCCCACAGATACCTAAAACAATGCTTTTATTCCTCTAAAACAATTACAACGGCAAAATAGATTACGAATTACTAGCTAATAATCAAAATCTATTATCTCAAATGACTTCAATTAATAAATTAATCATGCTTCGCCGGATTCTTGTCAAATCCCCCGGGATTCCGCTTACCCTGCCCGTGGGAGGATGTAGAGTCTCGCATCCTGCGTCATCCGCCTGCGGCGGATAACTTGTCTGCTGCGAATCGAATCCTCCCAAGGCAGGGCAAGTCTCCAGTCCCGGGGGGATTTGACTGAACAGAGTTGATCTGTCTAGTGCTTCTTCTTAAAAAGAAACCGGATTCTTGCGGATCTTGGGCAGGGCGGTAAAGAAAAGGACGAGGTTGAGGGCCACTACTCCAAGGGCGAGATAGGGAATGGTGGTATCAGGGAGATTGAGGCCGATCTTGGCTGTACAAATAAATGTAAAGCAGACGGCGGTCATAAAGCATCCCGGAATGAGGGTAATCAGATAATACAGGCCTTTCTTATAACGAGCGAGGAAGACAGTCAGGGCCCAGAAGGTAAACACCGAGAGGGTCTGGTTGGCCCAGCCGAAATAGCGCCAGATTATGCCGAAGCCCTGCGCATTCATTATATTGAAACAGAGCAGCAGGCCGGTAACGGCGAAGATGGGCAGGCTGACCGCGAGCCTCTTGCCTATCGGCTTCTGGTCCAGATGGAGCGCGTCGGCCACGATGAGACGGGCCGAACGGAGCGCGGTATCGCCGCTGGTGATGGGGGCCGCTACCACTCCCAGGAGAACTAGTATGCTGCCGAATGCCCCGAGCCAGTGCTTCGAAACGATGCTTACGATCGAAGGTGCATCGGAAGCCAGGGCCGGAGTCAGTTCGATTCCCATCGACTCGGCGCCACCCGCGAAGAAGAAGTACGAAGCCACCGCAGCCCAGATAAGGGCGATGAGGCCTTCGGTTATCATCGCGCCGTAGAAAATGGGGCGTCCGAGGGTCTCACGCTTCATGCAGCGCGCCATAAGGGGAGTCTGGGTGGCGTGGAAACCGCTCACCGCGCCGCACGCCACGGATATGAAGAGGCACGGGAAGATGCTGCCGTTCTGCGGAGCGCGGTTGGCCAGCGAGCCCCATACCTCGGGCATTCCGGAGGGGAATACCACGAGCATGCAGACCATCAGTGAGACGGCCATCAGGATAAGCGCTATCGCAAAAACGGGATATATCTTGCCGATTATCTTATCGATCGGGACCAGAGTGGCGACGATATAATATGCCAGCACCACGAAGACCCAGACCAGGACCGCGGTATTGGTTCCGCCGCCGACCAGGTCGCCGAGGATCTTGGCGGGGCTGTAGACGAATACCGCGCCCACCAGCATAAGCATCAGCACCGAGAATGCCAGCATCACCGCCTTGGTCTTGCTTCCCAGATAGAAGCCTATGAGGCCGGGAAGCCCCTCACCGCCGTGCCTTACCGAAAGCATACCCGAGAGATAGTCGTGGACCGCGCCGCCGAAGATGCAACCCACCACTATCCATATATAGCACGCAGGGCCGAACTGGGCGCCGAGGATGGCGCCGAAGATGGGGCCGGTACCGGCGATGTTTAGCAATTGGATCATAAAGACTTTCCAGGATGGCATCGCGATATAGTCGATGCCGTCGGCCTTGGTCAGAGCCGGAGTCTGGCGGGCTGGGTCGGGGCCGAAAACCTTCTCCACGAAGCGTCCGTAGAAGAGATAACCAAGGATTAGGAGCGCTATGCTGATAAGGAACGAATACATAGTTCAGGATTTTTTGGTTCTTAATGCCCGAAAGCGACCGCTAATTTACAATAAATTCTTACATTTGTGTACTCCTGCGAAGGAGTCAGACGAATAATCCAACACCTATTTCCAATATGAAGAAACACATAATCCTGGCAGTGGCACTCGCAGCAGTGTGCACCGCCGCCCTCGCCCAGAACCCGATTCTGGAACGCCGCTATGGCACTCCTTACGAGATTCCGCCCTTCGAGAAGCTGACGGTTGAGAACTACCGCGAAGCCGTCCTCAAGGGTATGGAACAGGAAAAAGCCGAGATCCAGGCCATCATCGACAACAAGGAGACCCCGAATTTTGAAAATGTCATCGCAGCCCTCAGCGAGAGTGGCGACCTGCTCTCGAAAGCCGGTATCTGGAGCAACCTCAACAGCGCAAGCTCCACCCCCGAACTCCAGGCGCTGGCGCGCGAGCTCTCCCCTCTCCGCTCCGCCCACAGCTCGTGGATCAATATGAACACCGCCCTCTTCGAGAAGGTGAAATATGTGTATGACCACCGCAACGAATACAAACTCGACAAAGAGGAGAAACAGCTGCTCGAGGACACCTATAAATCCTATGTCCGCAGCGGTGCCCTCCTCAGCCCCGACAAGCAGAAGGAACTCGCGGCCATCAACCTCGAACTCTCCAGTCTCCAGCTGCAGTTCTCCCAGAACCTCAAGCACGACACCAACCAGACATACGTGATCGCCAACAGCCTCAAGGAACTCGAGGGCCTTCCGCAGGCCAACATCGAGCTCGCCGCCAAACTCGCCGAGAAGATCGGCCAGAAGGGCAAATGGGCCTTCAACATGCAGAGGGCAAGCTGCAATCCGGTACTCCAGTACTGCAAGAACCGCGAGCTCCGCAAGAAGGTTTACCTGATGTACAACAACCGCTGCAACCACGACGACGAGTACGACAACAAGGAGATCGCCCGCAAGATCATCGACCTCCGCCTCAAGAAGGCCAGGCTGATGGGCTACAAGAACTTCGCAGAGATGCAGCTCGAGACCAGGATGGCCGGCAACGCCAAGAACGTCTATGAGCTCCTGGACCAGATCTGGGCTCCCGCAGTGGCCAAGGCCAACGAGGAACTCGCCGACATCAAGTCTATGATGAAGAAGGACAAGGTCAAGGGACAGCCCCAGCCCTGGGATTATATGTATTATCTCGACAAGGCCAAGAAGGCCAAATTCGACATCGACGAGGCTCTCGTCTCCGAATACCTCGAGATCGACAACGTCCAGAAGAACGGCGTCTTCTATGTGGCCAACAGGCTTTACGGACTCAACTTCCGCGAGCGCACCGAGGATTATCCCTCATTCGAGCCCACCGCCAAGGCGTGGGATGTCATCGACAGGGAGGGCAATGTCATAGCCATCTACTACAGCGACTACTTCCCCCGCGACGGCAAGAACGCCGGAGCCTGGAACACCACCTTCCGCAGCCAGAGGTACGACGGAGCGCAGCGCCTGCAACCCATCGTCCTCAACTGCTGCAACCTGGCTATGCCCTCATCCGAGAAACCGGCCCTGCAGACCATCGACAACGTGACCACCATGTTCCACGAATTCGGACACGCCCTCCACTCCTTCTTCCGCAATGTCAAGTACCGCGGCACATCCGGCGTGGAGCGCGACTTCGTGGAACTCCCCTCGCAGGTCAACGAGCACTGGGCATTCGAGCCTGAGGTGCTGAAGAACTATGCGAAGCATTACAAGACCGGTGAGGTCATCCCCCAGGAACTGGTCGACAAGATCGAGGCCAGCAGCAAGTACGGACAGGGTTTCGCAACCGTCGAATACCTGGCCGCATCGCTAGTCGATATGGACCTCCACTGCCTCGAGGATGTTCCCGCAGACCTTGACGTCATGAAGTTCCAGGCCGAAAAGCTCGCCGCACGCGGCATTCCCACCCAGATCCTCCCCCGCTACAGCGTCACCAATTTCAGCCATTCGCTCGGCGGCGGCTACAGCGCAGGTTACTACAGCTACATCTGGGCAGAGGTGCTCGACTGCGACGCATTCAAGGCATACAAGGAGACGGGCGACATCTTCAACCAGGAGGTGGCAGCCAAGTTCCGCAAGTATATCCTCACCCCCGGCGGCATCGACAAGGGTTCGGTTATGTACCGCAATTTCCGCGGACGTGATCCCCAGGTTGACGGCCTGCTCGAAAACCGTGGTCTCAAATAGCGGATTATGGCTCTCATAAAATCAGTAAACGGCCTTACCCCGAAATGGGGTAAGGCTTGCTATTTCAGCGAGAACGCCACCATCGTAGGCGAGGTCACCCTCGGCGACAACTGCTCGGTGTGGTTCAACACCGTCATCCGCGGCGATGTGGCCCCCATCACCATCGGCGACCGCACCAATGTCCAGGACGGCACCTGCATCCACGTGACCAATAAAATCGGCCCCACCGTCATTGGCAGCGACGTCACTATCGGCCACAATGCCACGGTCCACGCCTGCACTATACACGACGGAGCCCTGATCGGAATGGGCGCCACCCTGCTGGATTTCTGCGAGGTGGGCGAAGAGGCTATGGTAGCGGCCGGAGCGCTCGTTCTCCAGAACACCAAAATCGGCCCCGGCGAGCTCTGGGGCGGCGTCCCGGCCAAATTCATCAAGATGACCAAACCCGGCCAGTCCCGCGCCAACGCCATCCACTACGTGGAATACTCCAAGTGGTATATGGAGGAATAATATCCAGGGATTATTCTATGATCCGCTTATAGTCCTCGAACTTGGCCATGACCTTCTCGACATAACTGCGGGTCTCCTCGCGGCCGCCGAAATTGGGCATGGAATCGAAGGCCTTGACGATATCTTCCCACTTGTTGCGGTCGAGGCCGAGGGAATCGGCCACGCGGCGGCACTGCTCGATGCGGGCCTCGCCGGCATTATAGGCCGCCAGGGCGAACTTTATGATCTCCTCGTCCGACATACCCTCATCGCTGAAGGCGCTTACCAGATGCGAGAAATGAAGCGTACCGGCCTTGACATTCAGCTCCGGGTCATAGACATCGTCCACGCCGTAATGGGCGGCGGTACTCTCGAGAACCTGCATAAGGCCCTTGGCATTGCGCATCGAAGTCGTAGCCATATTGTAGCGTGACTCCTGATAGATGATGGCACTCAGCAGCCTCCAGTCCACGCCCGTGAAATTACCGTACTTCTTGACGATATCGTCATACGGCGAGAGGGCGTTCGCCTTGAGGTCGGAATCCAGGAAAGGCTCGATATGATACGAACGGTAATGACGCCGTTCTATATCCTGATAACGGCCGTTGCGCTTGATATCCTGGAGGAAGACATTCACATAGTTGATCAGATACTCATTCTTCATCGGAACGGCCCAGACCATATTGTCCCTGATGGGCATGCTGAGCAGGACATTGCCCGAAAACTCCGGAGGAACCGGGAGCGAATCGCGGGCCTCGAAAGCCATCAGCTGATAATTCCCGGCCACAAGATTGCGCCAGCACCCGTCCGAGACGGGACGGCTCTCGATATTGACCTTGAGTCCCGTATAATCCGAAAAGGCATTTAGAAGGGCATAATTGAAGCCGATATCCTTCGACTGATTGGAAAAGAGCCGCGTATCGAGCATGATGACGCTGCTCATATTTCCCTTCAGACACTCCATCGCCTCGCGATCCGCATCGAAATCGTAGGCCTTCTCAAATGGAAGGGCTACCAGCATCAGGGCCGAAACGAGGGCTTTGGACCAGTATCGCAACATAGGCTAGAAGGGCCAGAACACTCCGAACTTGAATCCGCGGCCGGGCCTGATGTAACGGTAAGTCGAGAAATAATTATTCTCGGGCCATCCGAGGAGAGCGTTGGTATATTTGACATAGACGCAGACCTTCTGCCACTGGGCGTTGACGAACGCGTCGAAATAAGGCGTGCCGCCCATCAGGTCCTCATTTTGATTATAGAAGACACCCAGATCAGGCATATACCCCTGCTCGTAGAACTTCGAAGTCCACAGGCCGTCCATACCGATCTGCATATCCATCGCATCCTTGACCACGGTGAACTGGACATAATAGCGCAAGTGGGCCGCGAGCTTGGGCAGCGGAAGGACATCCTGGTTGGACGTGAGCTGGAAAAGGATGCGGTTGTCCAGATGCAGGAACCAGAGGCGGATATTCTCGTCGAGCCAGGCGCTCATCACATTCACGGGAGACTCAGCCTGACGGATGATTGACGAAGAGTCGTAATAGAGCATATTGGCCACCAGCGCATACCCGAAGCCGGCATTGAGATTCAGCTTGGGAATCTGGAGGGCAGCCTCCACCCTGCTCTCCGAGACCTTCTTGAAGGCATTGTCCCAGGAGTGGTGGTTGAAATAGAGCTTCTGCTGGAAGGGCACCGGAGTGGTGAGGTCGGTGCGGATCTTGCCGGTCAGATGGATGCCGCCGTCGAAGGGATAAACCGAGAACCGCACCTTGCCGCCCAGCGAGAGGTCGCTGAAATTATGGCCCAGGAAGGTATATTTGCCGTCGGCGTCCCAGGCGAAATACTTGCGGAAGGAGCCCGCCACGCCCGCATAGGCATAGGCATTGTGATGCGTCTCGGGGGAATTGCCCTTGAGATAATACG
This sequence comes from Bacteroidales bacterium, assembly GCA_017443845.1. Classification (GTDB taxonomy): domain Bacteria; phylum Bacteroidota; class Bacteroidia; order Bacteroidales; family UBA932; genus Cacconaster. Next base: position 72,460 of record JAFSXX010000045.1, read on the forward strand.
AAGGGTCGAACGAATAATATGACAGGATCTGATATCCGACTCCGGCATTGAGGTTCGAGACTATGGCGTCCTGCGCGAAGGGCTGCAACTTGATGAAGAGGCGGTTCTCGAAGCGGGTGAGCGCGATCGAATCGTTGCTGGCCGACTGGTTGATCAGGAAATTGTTGTTGTAGAAACTGCGCTCCAAGTCGGTCGAAATCTTGTCGGAATAGACCTTCTTATAGGTCGAATACTCGCTGCTGTGGCCGATATAAGCCGTGGTACCCTCCCCCACCTGGAGCGAATCCCTGTCTTTGCGGAAGAAGTTCATCGGGATGGCGAGCGAATGGGTGATGAAGGCGGTACGGCGCTTGAGCACGTTGGAGGCACTCGAGAGGTTCACTTCGATCTCCTTGGTATCGACTATGGTATCCCTGATCCAGGAAGGATCCTGGAGACCGCCGTTCTCGGTGCGGTGGACATTCTGCTCGATATAGCCGGCATTGACCAGATACCTCTTGCCGAGATAGTTGAGCGCCACGAATCCCGTGCGGTCGTCGGTCTTCTCGTTCTGCAACATTCCGGCGGAACCGTACTGGTTGAAGGAGAGGGTGAAGTTGAACGCGGGGGTGATATTCTGGGTGGTGAGCAGCTGGATCTGGGACTCCTCGCGGGCCTTCAGGGAGAAGGTGGTACCCTCATAGGCCAGCTGGGTGTAAGGGGTCTTGGTATTGAACTGCGGCAGATTGTCGGGAGTATATGACCAGCTCAGATAGGGATCGAACTGCGGGAAGACATCGAGATGCTCCCGCTTGAAGTAGTTGTAATGCTGGGTCGCCGAGCCGGTGGTTCCCAGATATGTGGCTCCCACATCCTTCTGGAAGAAAGGATAGTCGTAGAAATGGCCGTTGTAGAGCGTGTCGAGCTCCTTCATCTCCATCCCGTTGAAATTCTGCTCGGCATTCCACATTATGATCCTGCGGTACCAGAGGGTGTCGTTGACCGCGAAGGTCTCCAGCAGGCGCGGGGTCGCGATGCGGACGCTGTCGCGGTACTCGCGGGCGATGCGGCGCTTGGCGCGGCGGATATCCACCGTGTCGGGCAGGTCAGCGAAGATCGAATCGCGGTAAGCCACCACCGACGAGTCGATATCGGCGAGGGTCACGGAATCGATGTCCCAGAGACCGAGCGGCGCGTAAACCCTACGCAGCGAATCGACGAGCAGGGAGTCGCGGAGGGCCACCGAATCCAACGGCTGGGGAGCGTTTCCGAGGCTGTCAGGATTCTGGGAAACAGGATGCCATCCCCTCTCCCTCGCGGGGGCGGGAAGGCAAAGCTCAACCAGGATTGCCGCGGCCAGTATTATCAATATGCGTCTTTTCATCTTGTCCGGGCCTCCGTGCTGATATCAATTTTCGTGCCCGCATCGTATATGCTCACCCCGTGGCCCTCTACGCCGCGGATAACGGAGTTCCCGCAGACCGAGAGATAGAAATCGATGATGGAGAATTTCTCCGGCCAAGATGCCATGAGCGGGAGGATGGATGTCGAGACGCTGTGAATGCCCGAGAATGCGAGGCGGCGGTACTTCGCGGGGTCGAGTCCGGGGTAGGGCGAGCGCACCTCCCCTGTCTTGACATTTGTCCAGCCCACAAGGCGCATCGCGTCGTCGAAAAGCAGATAGCGGGAGGTCTCTCGGTCGGTGACCAGAAGGGTGGCGAGAACCTCCTTCCCCTCTGCCGCGCGCGACTCGAACCACTGCAGGTCAAGGTCGGTGAGGATATCCACATTATGGACAAGGAAACGCCCTTCCGGGCACTCCAGAAGCGGGGCGGCGTGCCTTATGGCGCCTCCGGTCTCGCGCAGCAGGTCGCGCTCGTCGGAGATGGCCACCTTCAGGCCGAAATTCTCTTTCTGGCGGAGGAAATCCTCTATCATATCGGCGAAATGGTGGACATTGACCACGACTTCGTCGTATCCGGCATCCTTCAGGCGGATGAAGAGCTGCTCGAGCAGGGGCACGCCTCCCACCGGGACAAGTGCCTTGGGCATCCTGTCCGTCAGAGGCCTGAGCCTCGTTCCCAATCCCGCTGCGAGTATGAAGGCCTTCATCTTTGTATTAAAAATCCTGTTCGAGGCCCAGTTCGCGGTGGTGCAGCAGCACCTTGACATTGAACTTGCGGGCGATGTGCTCGGCCAGATGCTGCGCGCAATAGACGCTGCGGTGCTGACCGCCGGTACAGCCGAAGCTGAACATCAAGTGGGTGAACTTGCGCTCGATATAGCGCTGCACGTGGGCATCGGCCAGGGAATATACATTGTCGAGGAAGCGGAATACGCCTCCCTCGTCTTCCATAAACTTGATAACCTCGCCGTCGAGGCCGTTGAAATGGCGGTAGTGCTCGAACTTGCCGGGATTCTCGAGGGCGCGGCAGTCGAAGACATAGCCTCCGCCGTTGCCGCTGGCATCGTTGGGAATGCCCTTCTTGAAGGCGAAGCTGTAGATCTCGACCTCGAGCTTGTCCTGCTTGATTTCGGTAAGCTCCGGCATCCTCGTGAGACTTCCGAGGATCTCGGTCAGGTAGGGATACTCCGCAAAGGGCTCCGCCAGCAGCCTCTTGAGGTTCGCCATCGCATAGGGGACGCTCTGGAGGAAGTGGGGCTTCTTCTCGAAATAGCCGCGGAATCCGTAGGCGCCGAGCACTTGGAGGGTGCGGAAGAGCACAAAGTGGCGGAGAGTCGCCAGGAACTCCTCGCGGGAGATGCTCTGGAACTCCTTGAGGGCCTCGAGATAGGCATCGATAAGTTCGGCCTTGAGACTCTCCGAATAGTCGGCCTTGGCCTGCCAGATGAAGGATGCCACGTCGTAATAGACGGGACCCTTGCGCCCGCCCTGGAAATCGATGAACCAGGGGTCGCCGTCGCGGATCATCACGTTGCGCGACTGGAAATCGCGGTACATGAAAGTGTCGCTGGCATTGCGCAGGAGGACCTCCGACATCTTGCGGAAATCCTCGTCGAGCTTGATTTCGCTGAACTCGAGGCCGGTGGCTTTGAGGAAGCAGTATTTGAAGTAATTCTGGTCGAATGAGATCATCCGCGCGTCGAACTCCTGCTGCGGGTAGCAGACCGAGAAGTCGAAGCCTTCGGCGCCCTTGAACTGTATGGCGGGAAGGGCCGAGATGGTCTTCATCAGGATATCTTTCTCCTCCTTGCTGAGGCTTCCGCGCTCGCGGCCGGGGGCGAGGTGGTTGAAGAGTATTTCGTCGCCCAGATCCTGCTGGAGATAGCGGAGGCTGTCCCCGCTGACGGCATAAACCTCGGGAACGTTCAGGCCCTTGGAGCGGAAGTGGCGCGAGAGGGCTATGAACGCCTTGTTCTCCTCAACACAGGTTCCCTCTACCGCTATCACGCTGCCTTCAGGGCCTGTGATACGGAAATAGCGCCTGTTGCTGCCAGAGGTGGGCAGCTCTTCTACGGTCTGGGCCTCTTTCGAAGCATAGCTGCGGAAGAGTTCGAGGATAGGATTCAAATCGCTCATATCTTGCAAAAATAACACTTTTCGCGGAAATTCCCTATATTTGAAACCGCTATGAGATCTGCAGCACCATTCTTACTTCTGTTTATGTTCCTCCTGCCCGGCATCGCAGCGGCTCAGGAGGCGGACGATTACGGCAGCTGGACGAGCATCCAGATAGAGAAGTCGTGGAAAACCGCGGGCGGAGCCGCCGGCCCTTCGGTCGGCCTGCGCGGCGAACTGCGTACCAAGGACCGCTTCGGCGGGACCGATATCTGGTTCATACGCCCTATGGTCGGATACCGGTTCAACGAATGGCTCAAGTGCGACGTCGCCTACGATTACTGCAACTCTCCCGCTCCGCGCAGGGTTTCCGTGAGCGAGTCCGAGTCCGGGGCCAGAGCGTGGAGCCTCAAACACAAATTCCTCTTCAGCGCTACCGGAAGCCTGAAATCCGGTCCGCTGAGCGTCTCTCTCAGGGAGATGTACGTCAGGATCCTCGACACCGACAAGGGAGAGTGGAGCAATCTGCTCAGGAGCAAGTTGAGCGCGCAGTATTCCATTCCCGGCTACGGCTTCAGGCCCTATCTGACCATAGAGATGTTCACCTGGACCAAATGGATCAACACCAGGCACTTCGTAGGATGCGTCATCCCTGTCGGCGGGCACTGCTCGGCCGATCTGTTCTATATGTACCTCACTACCGCGGGCACCTCGCAGGCGCGCCACATAGCGGGACTGGGAATCAACGTGAATCTATAATAATATCGATATGAGCAAAACTGGCAAAATCATCAGTTCCGTACTGGTAATCGCGCTGCTGCTTGCGGCTGTTTTCTGTTACTTCAAATTCTGGTGGGTCTTCAGCGACGGCACCAAGACAGGCGAACTGAACTCGCTGACCTATACCGGATACATCTTCAAGACCTACGAGGGCGAAATCATCCTCACCGGATATGGCACCAAGGCCGGAGGCAACTCGGTCCAGTCCAAGAATTTCAAGTTCTCCGCCCGCAAGGATGTCGCTGAGGAGCTCCAGGGGCTTACCGGACAGCGCATCACCGTCCACTACAAAGAGTACAAGGGCGTCCTCCCCTGGCGCGGCTACGAGAAGAGCATCGTGGACAAAGTCGTCTCCTCCGAGCCCATCGCTCCCGAACAGGTTCAGCACAGCGAGGAGTCGATATTCCTATAACCCTATGACCGGGTGAGGGAGACCTGTCAGAATCTTGCAGGTCTCCCTCAAAAAAGGCCGTTTTTGATGGAGACCTGCGGATTTTGCGCAGGTCTCCATCGCTTCATACAGGCCTCATTGAAACAAAAGTCGATAATAGCCGGCTTTATCCGCAAGCGACATAGGATAAGCCCGGGAGCTCGAAGGCATCCGCCAGAAACGGAGACGCCTCTCCCCCAAGGCGATATCGACGTAATTTCCAATCGAAGGCACGTCGCAACCGAAGGTTTCCGCGATGACTTCAGCGGCCTTCTGCCCGGTAGCCACCACGGCCCCGCACGTCGGAATATGTGTCAGAAGCGCTCTGATGTCGGTGGGATGCACAATCTCGAGGGATGCGTCGGAAGCATTGTCATTCAGGCGGCGGACCTCCGCAGCGGTATCGTAAAAGGCCAGTCCCGCCCGAAGGCAGAAAGAACGGATTTCAGATTCAAAAAACCGTTTTCGGGCCACATCGCAGAAATAATCCCTGTCGTTGAAATGTATCAGGCCCATTATCCTCCAGAAATCATTGATCCAGTTGGGGTAATAGAACGGCATGTTCCAGCGCTTCGGCTGTGGCGGGAAACTGCCCAGGAAAAGGATCCGGGCATCCGGAGGAAGAAACGGTTCGAAAGGATGGGATTCCACGGGCATTGAAACCGACATTTTAGAAAGTTTGAAAAAATGAAATGCGTTACAAAAATAGACAATCCCCAATAATTGTCACAGTGAGATATTGACTTCCGTGGAAGTCGATATTACATTTGCATATCCGGAGCAAATGTGCCGGGAGATATGTATGGGAAAGATTTATTTGCTCTCCACGGATCATCTTGAGAAGAGTCTGTGGTTCAGGGATGAGGAGGATTTCAAAGTGGCGATGAATTATATCGCCATACAGGCGGCGGAATGTCCGGAGGTTATGGTACTGGCTTTCATCCTTATGTCCAATCATGTTCATTTCGTCATCAGGGGCCCGAAGGAAAAGGTACTTGAATTCATAGGCCGGTTCAAGCACCGATACTCACTCTATTATCAGCGCAAATACGGAGTCAGCGGATTCCTCCGTCGCAACGGCGTGGATATCAGGCCGGTTCCGGAAGATGAACCCGAAGCCTTGGAAAAGGTCATCGCCTATGTGCAGATGAATTGCGTGGCAGCGAACATTTGTGCCCATCCCTCGGGTTATCGATGGTGGACCGGAAACGCATTCTTCTATCAGGGAGCAGAGGGAGGCAGACATGTCGAATCCTTATCAATGCGCGCCATCAAGAAGCTGCTGCACACCGAGTTCACCCAACTACCTAAAAAATGGAGAATCTGTGAAGAGGGATATATCCTACCCTCCTCTTATATCGATGTTAAAATGGTAGAAAGCCGCTTCCGCACGCCGAAGCGGATGAACTACTTCCTCAACAACTCCTCGAAAGCTCGCAAGAAACCTGAGACGCAGGCGGCATCATTCAGGGATCAGACCGTTCTCGCCGCTCTCCCTGACCTATGCCGAAGCCTTTTCCAAAAGAATGACTTCACCGCTCTCGACAATGCCGCGAAAGTGGAATGCGCCCGCCAGTTACGATATCGTTTCGGAGCTGATGCACACCAGATAGCGCGTGTCTGCGGAATCAGCTATACAGAAGCTGCGGCGCTGCTCGACAGCGTCTGATTCCCTGGGCCAGACGCCATCAGACTGATTCTCGCAGAAGAGTTGCCGATGGAGACCTGTTGAAATCTTGCAGGTCTCCCTCAAAAAAGGCCGTTTTTGATGGAGACTTGCGGATTTTGCGCAGGTCTCCATCACCTGTAAGAAGTGGAAACGTTAAACTCTAAGGTCCCCGCCGGAAGTGGAGGCGGAAGCGGAGGAAGCGGCGCGGCTGAAGCTCACCAGTATCACGCCGACGACGATGAGGATGGTGGCGACGATTTTCTGCCAAGAGAGGGTATCCAGCCCGTAGGCTATGCTTACCGCAGCGGCGATGACCGGCTGAAGGTAGGCATAGAGGCTCACCAGAGTCGGACGGAGGTGCTTCTGCCCTATCGGGATCAGGAAATAGGCAACGAAAGTGGCGAAGAAGACCAGGTAGCCGATTTCGAGCGCCAGCGAAGAGGGAATGGAGGCGAAATCCACGGCTAGCAGCCCCTTGGCTGAGAAGGGGAGCGACATCAGTAGCGCGAAGAGGAAGATCCACTTCATGAAGGTGATGACGCTGTAACGCTCTATCAACGGGCGGAAAAGGGCGAGATAGAGGGCGAAGCTGAGGCTGTTGAAAAGCAGCAGCAGGATGCCGCCCACGGTGGACGAGGAAGCGCCGCCCGAATGCACGGAATTGAATATCAGGAAAAGGACTCCTGCGAAACTGAGGGCCACGCCCGATGCCTTCTTGAATGTAATGGGCTCCTTAAGGAAGAAGAAGGCGAATATCATCGTGAAGATGGGGCCAAGCGTTCCCAGGACGGCGGCATCGATGGTGGTCACCATCGTCATTCCTTCGAGAAAGGTGTACTGCGTTATGAAGAAGCCGATGAAGGAGGCGGCCGCTATCCTGAGCAGGTCAGCGGGCGGAACCTTCTCGCGCGGCACGAAAAGCGAGATCAGCCAGAAAAGCACCGCGGCCCCTATCGCCCTGACGCTGAAGAGGGCGATCGGAGAAATCACGTCGGAGTCCGCAATATCCTTGCAGAAAATAATATTCAGCCCGAATATCGCGTACGCCGCAGCCGTCGCAATATGACCTGTCGCCTTCGATTTCACCTCGATTGAACCTTCTTTAAAAAACGCCGCTAAGATAAGTAAAAAGTCAATCCACCGCTCATCAGTCCCTGAGGATGCACAAAAAAAGACCGCTGAAAAATGCGGTCTTTTTTTGTGCATCCTCAGGGACTCGAACCCTGGACACCCTGATTAAGAGTCAGGTGCTCTACCAGCTGAGCTAAGGATGCCTCCGATTTGGGACTGCAAATGTAGACAAATATTTTTAGGGTGCAAACATTTTTTTGTTTTTTTGATACGATATCCGTTTAATCACTATATTTGTAACACTAATGTTTTTGTTACAAAACCTAACCGGCATACTTCTATGGACCTTCTGTTTGATTTTGACAAGCCCGCGATGGGCAACGACCTGCTTGGGCGTACGGAAGAAATCAACTCCCTTATCGATACAATTACCGACAAACGCAAAGGCGCGGTCATCTACGACGCGCCCAAATCTGGTAAGAATACACTGGTCTGCAACGCCCTGAGCCGCCTCAAGGCCCGTCGCTACGACTTTGCGCTCTGCAAGATCGACCTGTTCAGGGTACGCAGCTACGCCGATTTCCTGGCCTGCTTCCGCGAGGCAGTCACCAAGTGCTTCAACGAGGTCAACCGCAACTCCCTCCTCCCCTTCAGCATCGATTTCCGCAATCTGCCGGAGGAGAAAATCCTCGAAGTGCCCCAGCTCATCGCCGAAGAGTCCGGACGCAAACTCATCATATATATAAAGGAGTTCCAGAACGTGCTCACCATCGAGGAGCCCGGCTTCAGCATCGACAGTCTCGACAAACTCTGGTCGAAGCAGACAGATGTCCGCTATATCATCACCGGATCGTTCGTAAATATGATGAAGGCCATATTCGAAGACCGCAAGCTCTTCTACTATATGGTCAATCCCGTAACCCTCAAGCCCATCGCCAGGCAGACCATTGTCGATTACATCGTAAGCACCTGCCTCAACGTGGGACGCGTCATCAACCAGGACGTGGCCGAGGAGATTTACCGCATCTCGGGGGGCAGCATGTGGTACGTGAAGCAACTCTGCTCCTTCTGCTACGCATTCCCCGCGGGATATATCACCGACCTGGTGGTCGAGCAGGCCGAGGCGGCCCTCATCCACAACAACAGGCCCCGCTTCATGCAGATAATGCTCGATCTGACCCCCAACCAGATCAACTTCCTGAAGGCGGTGCTCGACGGAGTGCAGCGGTTCAGCAGTCAGGAGGTGCTCGACACCTACAAGCTCAACTCCTCCGCCAACGTATTCCGTCTCAAGGACGCCCTGAAGAAGAAAGAGGTCATCACGTTCGACAAGGACGACACCGCAAGGATCCTCGACCCCCTGTTCGAATACTGGCTCAGAAACTACTATTTCATAAAATAACAACGATATGAAGTCACTGGTTGTACTCTCGGGAGCGGGCGTGAGCGCCGAGAGCGGAATCAAGACCTTCAGGGACAGCGACGGCTTGTGGGAGAATTATCCGGTGCAGGATGTCGCATCCATTGACGGATGGTACCGCAACCCCGCCCTGATGCTGAAGTTTTACAACGAAAGGCGCCGCCAGCTCGAGACCAGCAAGCCCAACAGGGCCCACGAGATCATCGCCGAGCTCGAGAACTGGTTCAACGTAACGGTAGTCACCCAGAACGTGGACAATCTCCACGAGAGGGCCGGAAGCAGCAATGTCATCCATCTCCACGGCGAGCTCACCAAGGTCCGCCCCGAGGACAGGGAGGACAGCGGCAGCGCATTCGACATCGGCTACAAAGACATCAACATCGGGGACTGCGACAGACGCGGAGTGCAGCTCCGCCCCCATATCGTCTGGTTCGGCGAGGCGGTGCCGATGTTCGAGAAGGCCGCGGCCGCCGTACAGAAAGCGGACATCCTCCTGATAATCGGCACTTCGATGGCGGTCTATCCCGCCGCGGGCCTCTATCATTACGCGCGCCGCGGCACCCCCATCTACCTGATAGACCCCAAGCCGATACACATCGATTATCCCGATTTCACCCAGATACAGGAGCCCGCCACGGTGGGTATGGCGAAACTCAAGCAGATGCTCGTCAATCCCGAAGAAGAATAAACCATAAATCATCTACTATATGAAACGTCATCTTTATACTGTCCTGCTCTCGCTGGCGGCCCTCTGCATGGTCTCCTGCGGCGGATACAAATACGAGCAGGTGAAGGGCGACCCTACGGGCGCCCGCATCTACACCCTCGACAACGGCTTGAAGGTGTATATGATCGTCAACAAGGACAAGCCCCGCATCGACGCGCAGATCGCCGTCAAGGTAGGCAGCAAGAACGACCCCCGCGAGACAACGGGACTGGCACACTACTTCGAGCACCTGATGTTCAAGGGAACCAAGAATTTCGGAACGCAGAACTACGAGCTTGAGGAACCGATGCTCAACGAGATCGAGCAACTCTTCGAAGTCTATCGCAAGACCACCGACGAGGCCGAGCGCAAGGCTATCTATCACCAGATAGATTCCATCTCCTACGAGGCATCCAAGATCTCGATCCCCAACGAGTACGACAAACTGATGGCCTCCATCGGAGCCAGCGGCACCAACGCCTACACCAGCTACGACGTGACCTGCTACACGGAGAACATCCCCTCCAACCAGATCGACATCTGGGCCAAGATCCAGGCTGACCGCTTCCAGAACTGCGTGCTCCGCGGCTTCCACACCGAGCTGGAGACCATCTACGAGGAGTACAATATGTACGCGGCTCAGGACCAGACCAAGGAGTTCAACGCACTCTTCGAAGGCCTCTTCGAGAACCATCCCTACAACACCGACGTCATCGGACTTCCTTCGCACCTGAAGAATCCTTCGATTACCAATGTCAAGAAGTATCACGACGAGTGGTATGTCCCCAATAATATGGCAGTGGTGATGGTCGGCGACTTCAACCCCGCAAAGGCCATCAAGATCATCGACAAGTACTTCGGCGGAATGAAGCCCAACGAAAACCTTACCAGACCAGTTTTCGAACCTGAGAAGCCCATCACCGAGCCCATAGTCAAGACTGTCCGCGGCAATGAATCCCCCAGTGTGATACTGGGCTGGAGATTCCCCGGCGCAAACTCCGAGGAGGCCCTGATGCTCAACGCTCTCAGCAGCGTCCTCTATAATGGCAAGGCCGGCCTCATCGACCTCGACGTCAACCAGCAGCAGCTGACCCTGGGAATGAACGCAGGCCTTGAGGATCTGGCAGATTACTCCGCATTCCTCGTGATGGCTGAGCCCAAGCCCGGCCAGACCCTCGACGAGGTTCGCGACATCGCCCTTGCAGAGATCGAGAAGGTCAAGAAGGGAGAGTTCGACGAAGATCTGCTCACCGCCACCATCAACAACCTGAAGCTCCAGTATATGAATATGATGGAATCGACCCGCTATATGGCAAGGATCGCCGTCAACAGCTTCATCAACGACGTTCCCTGGAGCGATGTGGTCAACGAGGTGGATCGCCTCTCCAAGATCACCAAGGAGGACATCGTGAAGTTCGCAAACGAGAACTTCGGCAACAACTACGTACAGGTCAACAAGCTTCAGGAGAAAGATCCCGCCGACTTCAAGATCGCGAAGCCGCAGATCACTCCCATCTTCACCAACCGCGACACCGCCAGCCAGTTCCTGAAGGATATCCAGGCAGCGGCCGCAAAGGTCAAGCCCATCAACCCCGTATTCGTGGATTATGCAAAGGATTTGTCCAAGCTCGAGGCCAAGAGCGGCATTCCCGTGCTCTACAAGCAGAATGTCACCAACGGCACCTTCCAGCTCAACTACATCTTCGAGACCGGCAGCTATGCCGACAAGGTTCTCCCCTTCGCTTGCGACTACCTCGAATACCTCGGAACCTCCGACATGACTCCCGAGCAGGTCAAGAAGGAGTTCTACCGTCTCGCATGCGATTATTATGTATTCTGTGATGGCGAACGCACTACCGTACGCCTGAGCGGACTTGCAGAGAACATGGAAGAGGCTGCAACTCTGATGGAGAAACTCATAGCCGATGCCCAGGCCAATCCCCAGGCTCTTATGATGCTCAAGCTCAACACCCTTCAGGAGCGTGAGAATGCAAAGCACGACCAGCGTTCCAACTCCGGCCGCCTCCAGAACTACGGTCTCTACGGCCCCGAGAATCCTTCGAGGAACATCCTCACCAACGCAGAGCTCCTCGCCCTCACCGACGATCAGCTTCTCGAGAAGATCCACAGCCTCTTCAACGGCGAGCACAAGGTCACCTACTACGGTCCTCTCACCGGCAGCGAACTGGTTGCAGCTGTAAACAAACTCCACAACTGCCCCGAGAAGCTGGAGCCCGTGGTGGAAGGCGATCCCTTCAAGTACCTGATCACCGAGGAGAACACCATCCTCTTCGCTCCCTATGACGCAAACCAGGCCATCATCTACTCGCTTTCAAGCAACGGCGAGCCGTTCGACGCAACGGTTGTCCCCATCTCCAGGCTCTACAACGAGTATTTCGGAGGCGGAATGAACGGCATAGTCTTCCAGGAGATGCGTGAGGCGCGCGGACTGGCATACGGCGCAGGAGCCCGCTATATGACTCCTTCCGACCTCGACCACTCCGTAATCTTCCTCAACTACATCCAGACCCAGAACGACAAGGTGATCGACGCCCTCACCGCATTCGAGGAGATCATCAACAATATGCCCGAGTCGGAGACGGCTTTCGGCATCGCAAAGGAGAGCATGATCTCGAATATGCGTACCGCCCGCACTGTCAAGGCGGCAGTCCTCAACTCCTACCTGAACGCCGAGAAGCTCGGCCTCGACTACGATATCAATAAGGATATCTACGAGAAGGCTTCGGGTTACACCCTCAAGGATGTCGTCGATTTCCAGAAGGCGAATGTCAAGGACCGCAAGTACACCATCTGCATCCTCGGCCGCGAGAGCGATATCGATTTCAAGGCCCTCGAGAAGTTCGGCAAGATCAAAAAAGTGACGACTGATGAAATTTTTGGCTACTAATCCAAAAAAGGTACTATCTTTGCACTCCCTTTAAGAAACCAACCAACCAAAATAATTATTATGGCTTACAAAATCACTGACAATTGCGTTGCTTGCGGCACCTGCATCGGCGAATGCCCTGTAGAGGCTATCTCCGCTGGCGACATCTACAAGATCGATCCCGACATCTGCGCAGACTGCGGCACTTGTGCAAGCGTCTGCCCTATGGGCGCTATCGAGCAGGCATAATTGCACTGCCAGTATAACAGAAACGGACCGACAATTTGTCGGTCCGTTTTTTTAAATGCCCGGGACAAATCTATTTGACGTGAGTTCCGATGAAGAGAAGTGTGTTGGAGGTTGATTCCACGATGGCGTAGATGAACGGATGGTCGGCGATGAAGGTCCTGGGGGACACAGGATCGGCTACGCTGGTCACCTTCATTCCGATAACAGTGACTGCAGCGGCCTCGGTGCCCTTCTCGTTGACATCGATCGCGGTTTTCTGGAGCATCATATTGACATACAGACTCTCGTCGCTGATCTTGCCGAAATCGGCCTGCGGCGTGAAGGCGAGCTCCATCCCGCGCTTCTGCATCGCCTTCTTGAAGGAATCCTCCATAGTGAAATCGCTCTTGAAGACAGGTATCTCGAAATTCACTTTCTCACGTCCGAGGGAGCCCATCCACTTGCTCCAGGATGCCGCATCCACACCGGCGAGGAACTTCATGAAATCCTTTTCATAATCAGGAAGCACCAAAACCATCCTGAATGCGCCGTTGCCGTAAGGCAGGCTGAAGACAGTAACGCCGTCGGATGTCCGGCCCCAAAGGGCATCGATTCCGTATCCGCGGAAAAACATTGTCTCGCGGGCTTTGCGTTCGAGGTCGGCGAACTTGCGGGGCGAGGTCGAGAAGGCCTCGGCGTCGCGCCACTTGCCATTGAAATAGAGGGCGTTGGCCAGCATCATACGGGTGTATGGATCGACATCTTCGAGAACCTTTTTGATCATACCGTTGGTATTCCTGTCAGCCCAGGAGTTGACAGTGGCCAAGGCCGCGAGCTTATTAGTGAAATCCAGTTTGTCGATCACCGCATTGTAATCAGCGGCGACGGAAGAGGCATAAGGCTTCTTGAGTGTCATATTCTTGGCAATCCAGATGGCATCGGCTATGGAAACCTTAGTGGAGGAATCGGCCGAAAGGACACCTTCGACGACGGTCTTGTAATAAGATGCGATATCTTCGGCAGGAAGGCCCTCGAAGCCGAGCGCCTTAGCCATCTGCGAATAGGTCTCACCCTGCGCTCCTGCGGCGAGCATCGAAAGGCAGAGGGATGCGCTGAAGGGCGAAATCATCATATTGTCCTTCTCCTCAAGCGCGACTTCGCGGAAGAGATCGATCCCGAATCCGGTAACCGATCCTCCAACGGCCTCCTGGGCCTTGGTGAGGGTTATCTTCTTGAGTTCGTTGCTTCCCTCTTCCGAAGGGGCTTCGGTATTCACGCTGCCGCACGCTACCAGAAGCGGCGCAGCAAAAGCAATCAATAATGAAATTCCCATCTTTTTCATGATATTTTGCTTTAAGTTATGCTATAATCTTGCCAGAACGGTCTCAGAGCCAGTCACCACATCCCCTTTCTTTACCAGGATCTCCGCTTCGAGGGGGAGGAAAATGTCGATGCGTGAGCCAAATTTGATGATACCGCACTGCTGTCCGCCCGTCACCTCCAGGCCGGGTTTGGCATAGCATACGATACGGCGCGCGAAGCCGCCCGCGAGCTGTTTGAATAGCACCTCCTGCCCCGCCGCATTGCGGACGATGGTGCAGGTATGCTCATTCTCCTCCGAAGCCTTGGGCTTGAAGGCGAGGGCGTGCTTGCCGGGAAAATAGCGGGTGAATGAAACCTTGCCGGTAACGGGCCAGTAATTGACGTGATAATCCCAGAAATCCATATAGATGGAGATCATCTTCACGCGGGCGTTGAGGAACTTTTTCTCATCGACCTCCTCGCAGATAACTATCTTGCCGTCGGCGACGGCCACCACCTCGGTTTCAGAAGAGACGGGAGTGCGCTCGGGGACGCTGTGGAACAGCGTCTGCCAGCGGCAGAACCATATCAGCAGGGCCAGAACGGGAACGCGCACCCACCAGCTGCCGGAAAGAAGGAAGGTGGCAACCAGCAGCGCTGCACTGAAAATATAGACAGCCGCCACGGTTCCGCGGGAGTTTTTGTCGATGCGTATCATATCGTTAAAGGATAAATCTCAGTAAAGCGGCGGCCACGGGGAGGATGAAAAGCACGTCGTCGAACCTGTCGAGGATGCCTCCGTGACCGGGAATGATATTGCCCGAATCCTTGACTCCGGCGTGGCGCTTGAGCAGGGACTCGAACAGGTCGCCGAAAATGCCGAGGACCGCGACCACCCCCGCAAGGATCCACCAGGCGGATGAGGGAAGCCACGAAAGGCCCGCGGGGCCGGCTGCGAAGGCTTTCAAAGCCCAGGCTGTGAGGAGGGTGAACAATACGCCTCCTACTGCCCCGGCCCAGGATTTCTTGGGCGAAAGGGCCGGAAACAGCTTTGCGCTCCCCTCCCGCTGTCCGAAAGCCATTCCGATGAGATACGCCCCGATGTCGTTCATCCAGATCATAATGAGCACAGCAAGGAGTATCCACGGGGTATAGGCTCCCTCCCAGAAGACCAGGAAGAGGCTCGAGACCACCGGGAAGGCCACATACAGTAGAGGGAAATATATCGAGGTGTCGAAGTCGTAATCCGAGCTGGCGTCGAAGAGCATCAGCACGGCCGCCACAAGGACGGGAAGCAGGCAAGGCAGGAGCCACTTCGAGGGAAGGGCGAACCTCACGCAGCAGAATGCCACTATATAAAAGGCCAGAGCCGCCACCGCGATGCAGATCTTCTCTGTGCGGTAACGGCCCGGAATCATCATCCTGTAGAATTCAATCAGCGAGCAGAGCAGGACCGCGCTCATAAGCCCGAGATACGTAAACTCGGAGAGCAGCAGCCCGCAGAGCATCAGCGCCAGGAACAGCGCACCGCTAATCGTTCTTTTCAGGAGCTGGTTCATCGGCATTCCCGGCGGGCTCTTCGGCCTTCGCCTCCTTGGGTTCGTCTTTCAACAGGTCGTTGGGGTTGCGGCCGCCCTTTCGGGGACCGAATATCTCTTCGAGGTCCTCGGAGAAGATAACCTCGCGCTCGAGCAGCATCGATGCGAGCTTCTCGAAACCCTCGCGGTTCTCGGTCAGGACGCGGGTCGCGGTGGAGTGCGCTTCGTCGATGAGCTTGCGCACCTCCGCGTCGATAACCTCCGCGGTCTTCTCGCTGTAAGGCTTGGTGAGGCTCATCTCGCTCTGTCCGGTGGAGTCGTAGTACGAGATGTTGCCGATCTTGTCGCTCATTCCGAAATAGGTCACCATCGCATAGGCCTGCTTCGTGAGCTTCTCCAGGTCGCTCAGGGCGCCGGTGGAAATGCGTCCGTTGACCAGTTCCTCGGCCACGCGGCCTCCGATGGTTGCGGCCATCTCGTCCTTCATCTGCTCGGTGGTGGTCAGCTGGCGCTCCTCGGGGAGATACCAGGCTGCGCCGAGGCTCTGTCCGCGCGGGATGATGGTCACCTTGAGCAGAGGGTTGGCATTGGGAAGCAGCCAGCTTACTGTCGCGTGACCGGCCTCGTGATGCGCTATGGTATTCTTCTCCTCGGGGGTGATTATCTTGCTCTTGCGCTCGAGTCCGCCGACTATGCGGTCGATGGCGTCGAGGAAGTCCTGCTTGCCGATGGCCTTCTTGTTGTTGCGGGCAGCGATCAGGGCCGCCTCGTTGCAGACATTGGCTATGTCAGCGCCCGAGAAGCCCGGGGTCTGCTTTGCGAGGAAATCGATCTGGAAGCCGTCCTCCAGCTTGAGGCCGCGCAGATGGACCTTGAATATCTCGAGGCGTTCCTTGAGCTCGGGCAGGTCCACGTGGATCTGGCGGTCGAAACGTCCGGCGCGCAGCAGGGCCTTGTCGAGAATGTCGGCGCGGTTGGTAGCTGCCAGGATTATGACTCCCGAATTGGTGCCGAAGCCGTCCATCTCGGTCAGGAGCTGGTTGAGGGTATTCTCGCGCTCATCGTTGGAGGTGAAGCCGGTATTCTTGCTGCGGGCACGGCCCACGGCGTCGATCTCGTCGATAAAGACGATGCAGGGGGCCTTCTCCTTGGCCTGGCGGAAGAGGTCGCGGACACGCGATGCGCCCACTCCCACGAACATCTCCACGAAGTCGGAACCCGACATCGAGAAGAATGGCACGTCGGCCTCGCCTGCCACAGCCTTGGCCAGAAGGGTCTTTCCGGTACCCGGAGGGCCGACCAGAAGGGCGCCCTTGGGAATCTTGCCGCCCAGCGAGGTGTAGCGTTTGGGGTTCTTGAGGAAATCGACGATCTCCATAATCTCCACCTTGGCCTCCTCCAGGCCCGCCACATCCTTGAATGTCACCTTCTCGGCCCCGGTCTTGTCGAAGACCTTGGCCTGTGACTTGCCGACATTGAAGATGCCTCCGCCGCCGACACCGCCGCCGCCCATATTGCGCATCGGGCGGAACATGATGAGCCACATCGCGATTAGGAGTATCGGGAAGAGCAGCCAGTCGATGATGCGTGCCCAGTAGTTGTCCTTCTGCTCTGTCACTATCTTGAAGCGCTGGGTCTCGGGAAGGGCAGCGCGGGCCGCCTCAAGCTCAGCCTCGGCGTCGAAATTCTCGGTGACGAGGAAATAGAAATGAGGGCCCGCCTTGGGGATGCGGCCGCTGAACTGATTCTTGTAATGGTCCATTCCTGAGGTGGTGAGATGGATCTCTCCCTTGCGCTCGTTGCGGACATATACAATCTTGTCCACATACCCTTCGGGGATGATCTGGTCGCGGACCTCTATCCACTCCTTCTTGACGGGGCTGGCCGTATTGCCGGAGGAGAACATCATATAGATGAGTCCGCCGAATAGGAGTATATAGAAAATGGAGAGCCAAGCCGGGGTCTTTATCGGCATATTGGGCTTGCGGGGATTCTGGCCGGAAGGCCTGCGCTGGTTATTGCCTGTATTCTGTGCCATGTCAGTCCTGGTCTTCGTAAGTTGTCTTGACAGCGTCGGCCCAGAGGTCCTCCAGACGGTAGAACAGGCGCTGGTCGGTCTTGAATATGTGAACCACTATGTCGGAGTAATCGAGAATGATCCAGAAGGCGTTCTCGCGGCCCTGCTTGCGTACGGCGGGGCGGCCGCAGCGGGCCTCCATCATCTCTTCGACATAATCGGATATAGCGACCACCTGGGTGGTGGAATCAGCGTTGCATATCACGAAGTAATCGGATATCGAGGTGCCGATATTGCGCAGATCGAGCGATATCACATCCTTGGCCTTCTTCTCCATCATCGCCTCGGCGATAACCTTTACCTCATCGAGGGGCCCCTGAGGCACCTCAACGGCAACTTGAGTACTTTTTTTCTTCATCTAATGTATAAAATGCCTAATTTCGCGAGCAAAGATAATGCAATTATCAAACCAATCAAACACCCGCAAATCCCGATGGCAGAAAATTATCCGGTACGCTGGTTCGATGTGACCGACTCCACCAACAACAGGATTCTCGCAGACCGCGGCAATCTCCCCGAGGGTGCGGTCTATGCCGCCCTTTTCCAGAGTGCCGGGCGAGGCCAGAGAGGCAACTCCTGGAAGAGCTCGAGCGGTCTCAACCTGACCTTTACGATACTCCTGAGGCCCGTTGCGCTGCCCGCGGCGGAGCAGTTCGCCATCTCGGAGGCAGTCACCCTGGGCATCACCGACTACCTTCTCGCCAAAGGCGTGGAGGCCCGCATCAAGTGGCCCAACGACATCTATTGCGGCGACCGCAAGATATGCGGCATCCTCATAGAGAACTCCCTTTCGGGTGACAAATTGGCAGACAGCGTTATAGGTATCGGCCTCAACCTCAACCAGAAAGAGTTCGATCCCTCGGCTCCGAACCCCACGTCGCTTACTCTCCAGACCGGTCTCTCCTACTCCCTGGAAGAAGAACTTCAGTTGCTGCTGGATCGCATTTTCAAGCGCTGCAAGCTCCTTGAGGAGCCCAGTGCGGCACTCCTCGACAGCCTCGGGAAAGATTACCTCGGCCGCCTCTACCGACTCGGCGGCTGGTACGATTTCATCGACTGCCGCGCCTCCGGAGACACCCTCACCCCCACTACCGTCGCAATCGAAGGCGAGCGTTTCACTGGCCGCATCAAAGGCCTCGCCCCCGGCGGCCTGCTGCGCATCGAGCGCAAGGCAGAGGGCAACAAAGAAGGCGAAGCCATCGACTTCGCCTTCAAGGAATTGAGATATATTATCTGATCAGTTTCCGGCAAGGGCCGCGATATTGGCCATAGGATCGGCGCCCGAGAAGGCGGCGCTTCCGGCTACGAATACGCTGGCACCCGCAGCCTCGAGGGCGGCGATGTTGCCCACTCCCACCCCACCGTCGATCTCGATGAAGCAGTCCGCGCCCTCACGCTCTATGAGGGCCTTGACGCGGGCGACCTTTTCGGTAGAACCTTCTATGAACTTCTGGCCGCTGAAGCCGGGATGGACCGACATCACCAGGATAAAATCGGCCTCGTCGAGGTACTGGGTCAGGAACTCTTCGGAAGTCTCGGGATTGATGGCGATTCCGGCCTTCATCCCGCTGTTGCGGATAAGCGCCAGGGTCTCGTGCAGATTGGACTTGCACGCCTCATAGTGCACCGACAGATACTCCACGCCGAGGTCGGCGAACTTCCTGACATATTTGTGCGGCTCAACTATCATCAGATGGGCATCCATCGGCTTGCGCGCGAGGCGGGCTATAGCCTTGGTCACGGGGATGCCGTAAGAGATATTGGGCACGAAAACACCGTCCATCACATCCAGATGGAACCATCCGGCCTTGCTGGCATTAACCATCTCGACATCGCGGTCAAGATTGCCGAAATCGGCCGAAAGCATCGAGGGGGCTATTATTCTCATATCGTCTTGAGTACTTCGAGAAGGACTGAATAGAATCTGTCGAGCGATGCCAGATCGAGCTTCTCGCCCGGGGCGTGTACGCCGCGGAGCGTGGGACCGAAGGCGATCATATCGACATCGGGGAATTTGTCGGTAAAGAGGCCGCACTCGAGGCCGGCGTGGATGGCGCGCACTACAGGTTCTTTCTTGAAGAGTTTCTTGTAGGCGGCGACGCAGACATCCTTGATGTGCGAATCCATATTGGGCTTCCAGCCGGGATATCCGTCGGAATGGGTCACTTTGGCGCCCGCGAGTTCCATCACGGCCGCAACCCTCTGGCTGAGGAAGATGCGCTGGGAGTTGACGGAGCTGCGCTGCATCGTGCCGACGCGTATCCGGTGCCTGGGCTCCATCTTGACCGAAGCCAGGTTGGTGGAGGTCTCGATGAGGCCTTCGATGTCGGCGCTCATAGCCATCACTCCGTGGGGCATGCCCACAAGGGTGCGCGCAAGGGCTTTCGCGGTACGCAGGTCGATCACGTCCTTCTTCCACTCAACGGGCTCGGCATCGACGAACACGTCGGGGTCGGTAACAGCGAACTCGTCCATCAATTCCTGGCCGAAAGCGTTGAATGCCTTTACGACTTTGCTCTCGCTGCGCGAGGGAATCGCCAGGACTATGGAGGCGTCGCGTGCGATGGCGTTGCGCTTGTTGCCGCCGTCGATCGAGCAGAGGTCGGCGCCCATCGAGAGGGCTATGTTGAGAAAGCGTCCTATCTGCTGGACGGCGTTCATGCGGCCGTCGCCGATATTGTCGCCGCTGTGGCCTCCCTGGCCGCCGCCGATGGAGAATTTGGTGAATACGGCTCCGGGAAGGGTTTTCTTCAGGGTATATGTGAATGTACCGACAGTGTCCATTCCGCCGGCGCAACCTACGCAGAAGTAGCCCTCATCCTCGTCGTCGAGGTTGAGGAGGGTCTTGGCGCTGAAGAAGCCGGGCTTGAGGGCGCGGGCGCCGTCGAGGCCGGTCTCCTCGCTGACCGTGAAGAGGCACTCCACCTTGGGATGCTCAACAGCGGGGTCGTCAAGGATGGCGAGCGAAGAGGCCATTCCGATTCCGCAGTCGGCGCCGAGGGTAGTCTGCTTGGCTATCATCCATCCGTCCTCTATCTCATATTTGATGGGATCCTTCGAGAAGTCGAAGTCAACTCCGGGGAGTTTCTCGCAGACCATATCGCTATGGCTCTGGAGCACTACCGCGGGACGGTTCTCATAACCCTTGGTGGCTTCTTTGACGATCAGCACGTTTCCGGCCTTGTCAACCTTGCACTCGAGTTTGCGGTCAGCGGCAAACTTCTTGAGATATTCGATGATTTTCTCCTCGTGCCCCGACTCCCTCGGAACACAGGTTATCTCCTTGAAGATGGATAATACTCTGTCTGTATTCATAGTCTGTTACCGTTATTCCGGTGGCGGGTATGCCCTCTGAAACCGTCCGCTTCGCGGACCCCTCCCTCTTCGTGGGCCCCTCCCTCTTATGGTGCCGAGGGTGGCACAGGTTTCAGAGGGCATACCCGCCACCGGAATAACTATTGTGTAAAAAAGTATAAAAAACGCCGATTGTCAGTCGGCGGAAGTAAGTTGCTTTTCGATATCGCTCACGTAGCCCCGGAAACCGCGGTCCGTATCCATAAGGTCGCAGACCGTGTTGCAGGCGTGGAGGACCGTCGCGTGGTCCTTGCCGCCGAGTTGGGCCCCTATCGAAGCGAGCGAAGTCTTGGTCAGGTTGCGGCTCAGGTACATCGCTATCTGGCGGGCCTGCACTATCTCGCGCTTGCGGGTCTTGGACATGAACTGGTCCGTCGTGATATTGAAGTAGTTGCAGACAGCCGTCTGGATCTTGCTCACCGAGATTTCCGTCTTGTGGTCCGACACGATCTTCTCGACCAGGTCGGCCGCAAGCGATAGGGTGATGTCGCGCTTGTTGAAGGTGGCGTTGGCGATGAGCGAGAAGAGTATTCCCTCAAGCTCACGGATATTGCTCTTGACCTTGCGGGCCACGAAAGCGAGAACCTCTTCGGGAATCTCGACGCCCTCGTTGATGCTCTTGACCCTGAGGATCTCGAGGCGGGTCTCATAGGAAGGCGGGAGAAGTTCAGCCGAGATACCCCACTTGAACCTGGAGAGCAGCCTCTGCTCGAGCCCCTTGAGCTCCACCGGCGGGCGGTCGGAAGTCAGCACGAGCTGCTTGCCGCACTGGTGCAGGTAGTTGAAGATATGGAAGAACGCCTGCTGCGTACCCTTCTTGTCGGAGAACTCCTGAACGTCGTCGAGGATCAGGACATCCACCAGCTGGTAGTAGCGCAGGAAATCGGCCACCTGGTTGCTGTTGTTGCCCTGCCTTGCGGCGCAGGATGCGTTCATATACTGATTGAGGAACGTATTCGCATTAACATAGAGGACCACCTTCTCCGGGAAACGCTCCTTGATGGCGATACCGATGGCCTGCGAGAGATGGGTCTTGCCGAGGCCGGGACCGCCGTAGATGAAGAGCGGATTGAAAGAGTTGCGCCCGGGATTGGCTGCGATGCTCATTCCGGCGGCGCGCGCCAGTCGGTTGCAGTCTCCCTCCACGAAGTTCTCCATCGAATAGATGGGATTGAGCCTCGGATCGATATTGAGCCTTGTCAGGCCGGGAATCAGATAGGGATTGCCGTTGTAAGACTGGGCCACACCCGGCGCCGAAACCTCGCGGTTGGTATAGGGGCGCTGCTGTTTCTGCCCTTCGCGCAGGAAACCGCCGTCGGTAATGCGGATCTTGTAGATGAGCTTGGCCGAAGGGCCGATCTCCCTGCGGAGCGCCTTGCTCAGCAGATCGAGATAATTCGACTCGATGTAGTCCTTGACAAAATCGGAGGGAACCTCTACGGTTATGACCGAACCTTCCAACGATACCGGCTTAATCGGCGAGAACCAAGTCTTGTAGCTGGCCTCGGAGATGTTGTCACGGATGATGGCAAGGCACCTGCCCCAAACTTCGTTGCAGTTAGAATCGGTCATACAGAAAAGCGGGAATGGATAGTTTAAGTTTTCCGTTTTTGGTACTACAAAGTTGGGTGAAAAAAAGGTTATAAAAAAATTTATTTTCGCTTGCAAATATAGAATTTTTTACAAGTGTCAGAGAATCAGAAAAATAAATTCGGAAAAATTTTATTTTCCTGATTATCAGCTATTTGCAGAGACGGCAACGAAGTAACTTACTGAAATATTTAAGGTTATTCTTAAGGTCATTTCAGGAAGTGGTCGGAGGCATCGGTTTTGACTATAAACGCCCCCGGAAACTTCGTTTTCAACTCCTTCAAAAGCGCATCGGCCTCAGAGCGCTTTGCAGAGCCGCCTACGACATATTTGAACAATCCGCCGGCGGGAATACAGACATAATTCCGGATTCCCTTGAAGGCGGGATCGCCATCCTTCAACCTAGCGGAGACAACAAAGATCTGAACACGGTACAAGGTATCGGGCACCGGAGCCTTGACCCCGGCCGCAGCGGGAGACGCCGGAGTTGCGACTGCGGAAGAATCTGCCGCGGGGGTTACCGCGATCTCCTCCGAAGCGGGATCATATTTCTTTTTATAGGAGACGAAGGCGTCGTATATGCACTCCGCCATCTTGTCTTTGGAATCCTTGTCCGTCAGCGATTTGCGGTCGGTCTGGTTGGAGAGGAAGCCCACCTCCACGAGGACCGAGGGCATAGTGGTCCGCCAGAGCACGAGGAGCGGGGCCTGCTTGATGCCGCGGCTGTGCCTGATCGGCCCGCCCTTCATAAAGTTGTCCTCCACAAGCGAGGCGAAATAGATGCTCTGCTCGAACTGCGCGCTCTGCATCAGGTTGAGGAAGATGAAGGAATCCACCGCATCGGCGTCGAATCCGGCGTAGGTGGTGGTATAGTCGGCCTCCAGGGTGATTACCGAGTTCTCCCTCTTGCACAGTTCCATATTGGACTTGCTCTTGTCGGTACCCATCACGAAGGTCTCGGTGCCGCGGGCCGAAGATCCTTTGCCGGCCGAATTGACGTGGATCGAGATGAAGAGGTCGGCCTTGTTGCGGTTGGCGATCGCGCTGCGCTCCACCAGGGGGATGAAGACATCCTTGGTGCGGGTGTAGATCACCTTCACGTCGGGATAGCCCTCCTTGATGCGGCGGCCCAGCGCGAGGGCGACATCGAGATTGATATCTTTCTCCTTGACAGAGCCGTAGATGGTTCCGGGGTCGTGACCGCCGTGGCCGGCGTCGATCACCACCGTCCGCACAGCCATCACATCCTGCCCCAAGGCCTGTGCCGGCAGAATACCGAGCGGAAGCAGGAGAAAAAGCAGTTTTATAATATACCTATGTATAGAGGATGGCATATAAATTGATGAAATTTCATAACTTTGCGGATTCGCAAATATAGCGAAATTTATCAAGAATTAACCCCGGATGCATCGCACCGACCTGAGATATAAAGTTATCGCATTGCTGCTGACCATTTTGGTCTGGGCTCCCTGCGCCCTTGCGCAGGATACGCTCAAGGTGCAGCCTCCGGTCGATACCCTCAAGACTCCGGTCGACACTCTCAAAAATCCGGTTGATACCCTCAACGTTCCTGCCGATGTCCTGCAGAACTTCAGGGACTCCATCACGCATACGCCGCCGATGTCCGTTTATGACCCCCAAAGGCCCGTTTCGCCGGACGACTCCCTGCCGTTCCCGGGCGATACGACCGAAGGCCGGTACGACGATTCCCTCTCCAACCAGGTGGTGAAGGGAGCCATCGAGCGCCCCGCATTCTCCACCGCGCGCGACTCCGTAATCGAGGACCTCGAGAAGAATATAATCTACTATTTCGGAGATGTCACGGCCACGTACGGCGATATGGAACTCAAGGCCGATTACATGGCCTACGACATGGACAAGAACATCGTCTATGCCAAGGGCACCAAGGACCCCGTCACCGACTCGATTATCGGCAAGCCGGTAATGACCGACAAGGGCAAGTCCTACACTATGGACGAGGTTTACTACAACTTCACCAGCCAGAAGGCCAAGATCAAGAATATGGTCACCCAGCAGGACGACGGACGCCTCCTGGGCGAGAAGCTCAAGCTGATGCCGGACCAGTCGTTCAACATCGCAGGAGGCAAATACACTGTATGCGACGCGGAGCATCCCCATTATTATCTGAAGATGACGGCCGCGAAGGTCATCACCGAGCCCAAACAGAAAACGATGTTCGGCCCGGCCTACGTGGTGCTGGGCGACGTTCCCCTGCCCATCGCCCTCCCCTTCGGATTCGTGCCCGAGATGCCCGACCGCGCCAGCGGAATCCTCATCCCGACATACGGCGACGAGAACGCCCGCGGACTCTATCTCAGGGACCTGGGATACTCCTTCGTGATCGGCGACTTCATGGACCTCGCCCTTACGGGAGACATCTACTCCTACGGCTCCTGGGCGGCCCGAGTCACCTCGCGCTACAAGAAGCGCTACAAGTTCGACGGCTCGCTGAGCATCAACTACTCCGACGATATCACGGGCGAGAGGGGCACCCCGAGTTTCAATGAATCCACCAACTTCGGAGTGCAGTGGAGCCATTCGCAGGACCCCAAGGCGCGCCCCGGAACCTCCTTCCGCGCTTCGGTCAACTTCTCCAGCCCTTCGAACAACAAATACAACTCGAGCGGAATCACCGAGAGTCTCCAGAACCAGGCGTCATCCTCCATCTCCTATTCCAAGACCTGGAGCAAGATGTCCCTCTCCTTCAACGCCCTGCACAGCCAGAACTCCCGCGACAGTTCGTACGCCATAACGCTCCCGAACATCACCTTCACGGTCAACCGCTTCTACCCCTTCAAGCGCAAGGTCCGCGTCGGCAAGGAGCGCATCTACGAGCAGATCTCGCTGAGCTACAACACCACTTTCCAGAACAAGATCAACTTCAAGGCGAGCGAGTTCGGCAAGGAGGGCTTCCTCAACAAGTTCCAGAACGGAATGACCCACAATTTCCAGATAGGCCTTCCCTCCTTCTCGCTGCTGAAATATTTCCAGTTCTCCCCTTCTGTCACGTACGGAATGAACTGGTACTTCCGGGAGCAGCTCAAGCAGTTCAACGAGGAGACGCAGCGGGTGGAGAGCTACTTCACCGATATGTTCAGCACCTTCGGGGCATCGCACAACTTCTCGGCCGGAATCTCTATGAGCACCCGCATCTACGGTATGTTCAACTTCGGCAAAAAGAGCAAGCTGCAGGCCGTCCGCCATATGATAACGCCATCGTTCAGCTTCAGCTACAAACCTGAGCTCTGGGCGCCATTCAACGGCGTGACGTCGCTCACATATACCGACTCGAAGGGTGTCGAGCATACCGAAGAGTACAACAAATACAGCGGAATGCTGTACGGCCCTCCGGGCAAGGGACAGACCGCGGCCCTCTCCTTCTCGCTCGGCAACAACCTTGAGGCCAAGGTGCTCAATTCGAAAGATTCGATCGGAGCCGGAACCAAGAAGATCAAGTTGATCGACCAGCTGAGCCTCGGAGGTTCGTATAACTTCCTGGCCGATTCGCTGAAGATGTCCACCATCAGCGTCAGCGGAAGCACCACGATTTTCGGCAAGCTCGGAGTCAACGGCAACATGACCCTCGACCCTTACGCCATCAACGAGCGCGGACAGCGCATCAACAAGTTCAACCTCCTCAAGACCGGAAAGATCGCCCGTCTGATGAACGCCGGAGCGTCCCTCTCCTACTCCATCAACGGAGGCGGCGATTACAAGGGCAACGACGGCCGCAACGGCAATTCCGACTATGCTATGGTCTATTACCATCCAGTCACTGGCGAATACATTCCGGGAGGCTGGGCATACTATATGAACCCCAACATCCCCTGGTCGCTCCGATTCGGATACAACTATTCGTTCCAGCGCAGCTACCAGTACTCCAACGAGACGCTCCAGGTCAAGAACCAGCACACCCAGACCCTCTCCATCGCCGGAAACATAAGGCTCACGAAAGCCCTGGAGGCCTCCCTCAACACGGGTATCGACCTCACCAAGATGAAGATGACCACCACGCAGCTGACTGCCGGCTACGACCTCCACTGCTTCGCCATCTCAGTCTCCTGGGTCCCCAACGGCCAATGGGAAAGCTGGAGCTTCCGCATAGCTGCCAAAGCCTCCGCCCTCGCCGACCTCCTGCAATTCAAGAAAGCCTCCAGCTACTGGGATAAATAAGCAGTCAAGATGCCAAAAGCATCGCGCGATTTATCTTGGCTCAATTATTTCCGTTTAAATGCGCTCGATGCTTTTCAGGTCGAAGTACATCAAGACTGTTTCGTCGCCTGGTTCGGGGGCTATCAGGCGAGCGAAATTGCATTTCGTGTAGAAATCCTCAGCATCGAGATATGCATCTACGGTCAGGAAGCGGCAGCCCGCACGGGATTCGTTGAAAAAGACGCCTTTAATGAAGTTCAGGATGGAGTATCCCAGTCCTAAGTTCTGCGCTTGGCGGCTAATTGCCAATCGACCTATTTTTATGGCCGGGTATGACGACCTTCGTTTTGCATTCGGGACCTTACGCGAAAGCCTGTTCCAGATTTTTGGATCAGAAACAGTCCTTTCGATTTTGTCACACGCAAGGCTGAAGTATCCCAATACTTGATCCGTATCGGAATCCTCGACTAAATAGGTTCTGGAAAGATGCTCCTTCTCATACAAAGTCGCATTAGGCGTCGCTGTTCCCGTTTCTAACAGGAATTCATTAAGATCGGTCTTACCGCAGTCGAACAAAGGTGGAAGAGGCTCTCCGGGAAGGAATTTTCTTATCAACAGTTGCATAATACTCCCGGCGCACACCACTTTCTCACTTCCTCATAATCTCTCCACATCTGATCCACCTCCTCATCGGGCAGGGGAACGACATCGCGGGCCGCCATCTCGAAGCGATACGCATCTTCATCGTATAGGATCGGGGTTTCTTTGATAGGCTTTGCCATTGTCAGTTTCTCCTTATTTATTAATACAATTGATATAAGTTTGTTTCTTGCAAAGATAGCAATAATCATCATTTTCGCATCAGCTCATTCACAATTTATAACAAACCTAGCCCAGGTGATTAGCCTCCTGGTACAGGGCATACCCCTTTCAAATCTGTGCCACCCTCGGCACCATAAGAGGGAGGGGCCCGCGGACTGGCTTGATGTCAGGCAAAGCTTGCTTTGGCTGGCAGCAAGGCTGGCCGTGGGAGGGGTCGAGCGGAGCGAGACGATTTGAAAGGGGTATGCCCTGTACCAGAAGGCCTCGTCCAAGTACAAAAAAGCCACCCCGCAAGGTGGCTTTCTATCGTTATCGAAGAGTTGGCTTACTGGAGCTTGTCGCCGTTCATAGAGATGAGGAACTCGTTGTTGTCCACAGTCTTTTCGAGGCGGGTCTTCATGAATTCCATTGCCTCGACCGAGTTCATATCCGAAAGGTAGTTGCGGAGAATCCAGACGCGCTGCAGGTACTCCTGGCTGTAGAGGAGGTCGTCGCGACGGGTAGAGCTCAGAGTCACGTCCACTGCCGGGAAGATGCGCTTGTTGGAGAGCTTGCGGTCTAGCTGGAGCTCGAGATTGCCGGTACCCTTGAATTCCTCGAAGATGACGTCATCCATCTTGGAGCCGGTCTCGGTGAGGGCCGTGGCAAGGATAGTAAGCGAACCGCCGTTCTCGATATTGCGGGCAGCGCCAAAGAAGCGCTTGGGCTTCTGCAGGGCATTGGCATCGACACCACCGGAGAGGATCTTGCCGGAAGCGGGCTGCACGGTATTGAAGGCGCGCGCGAGGCGGGTGATGGAGTCGAGCAGGATGACCACGTCGTGTCCGCACTCCACAAGCCTCTTGGCCTTCTCGAGGACCATATTGGAGACCTTCACGTGATGCTCAGCGGGCTCGTCGAAAGTAGAGGCGATGACCTCCGCCTTGACGCTGCGCTCCATATCGGTAACCTCCTCCGGACGCTCGTCGATGAGCAGCACTATCATATAGACCTCGGGGTGGTTGTCGGCGATGGCGTTGGCGATATCCTTGAGCAGGACGGTCTTACCGGTCTTGGGCTGCGCCACGATGAGGCCGCGCTGGCCCTTTCCTATAGGGGTGAAGAGATCCACCACGCGGATCGAGATATTGCTGTTGTGGCCGTGGCCGGTGAGATTGAATTTCTCGTCGGGGAAGAGCGGGGTAAGGAAGTCGAAGGGAACGCGGTCGCGCACGAAGGCGGGCTCGCGGCCGTTGATCTTCTTGACCTTCAGCAGCGGGAAATACTTCTCGCCCTCGCGGGGAGGACGGATTTCGCCGAGGATGGTATCGCCGGTCTTGAGGGCGTATGTCTTGATCTGCGCCTGCGATACATAGATATCGTCGGGCGAGTTGAGATAATTATAGTCAGATGAACGCAGGAATCCGTATCCGTCGGGCATAATCTCGAGCACACCGATGGCCTCCACCTCACCCTCGAATTCGAAACGGGGCTTGGGAGGCTGCTGAGGCTGCTGCTGGGGACGCTGCTGGGGATTCTGGGGCTGCTGAGCGTTCTGAGGCTGCTGCCTGCGCTGTTCATTCTGAGGCTGCGCGGGACGCTGTTCAGGCGCCTTGGGCTGCTCCGCGGGAGCGGGCTTTGCCTCCTCTGCGGGAGCTGCCGCGTCGGCCTTCACCTCAGCGGTCTGGGCTGCCTTGGGCTTGCGGCCGCGCTTGCGGGGCTGGGGCTGCTCGGAGGGAGTTTCGTTGGCCTGTGCGGGAGCCTCTGCCGCTTCGGGAGCCGGAACTGCAGCCGGCTTTTCAGCGGGCTTCGCCTCTGCAGCGGGAGCAGGAGCCGCCGCCTGTTCGCTCTGGGCATTCTTCTTGGGACGGCCGCGGCGTTTGGGAGCGGGCTGTTCTGCGGGAGCCGCAGGGGCAGCATCAGTACTCTCTGCAGGAGCGGGAGCCTGTGCTGCAGATTTCTCAGCCGCGGGCGCAGGAGCCGCAGGGGCGTTCTGCTGCGTCTTGGCGACTTTAATTCTCTGGCGTTGTTTCTTGGGACGGGGATTCTCGCGGCTCTGGATGGCCTGTTCGTCCAAAATGGTATAAATCAGATCGCCCGGGGCGATGGATTGGGGTTTTGCGATATTTAATTCTTTCGCGATAGCATACAAGTCTTCCTGACTTTTCTTGCTAAGTTCTATTATGTCGTACATCAAAAAATGGATTGGGGTGGGACCTCCGAATGGAGGCATTCCTTTGAAATGCGCCCCAAAGATAGTCGTAATTAATTTAATATCAAAAAAAATCCGCAGCGGCTAAGCCTCTGCGGATCCTATCAATTTACCGGTGAATTTCGCGACTTTCTCCTGCGCGTAGGGAAGCGTGATGGTGAGCGTCTTCTTGCTTGCGGTCGGAGCGTCGAACATCGCATCGAGCATTATCGCCTCGCAAATCGAACGCAGGCCTCGCGCCCCGAGCTTGTATTCGATTGCCGTATCCACAATGAAATCAAGTACTTCGGGCTTCACTCGGAGTTTGATTCCGTCGAGAGCGAATATCTCCTGATACTGCTTGATAAGGGCATTCTTGGGCTTGACAAGGATCGAATGCAGGCTGTCGCGGTCGAGCGGATTGAGGTGCGCCAGGACCGGAAGGCGGCCGATAATCTCGGGGATCAGGCCGTACGCGCGGAGATCCTGCGGAGCGATGTACTGGATCAGGTTGTTGCGGTCGATGCGTTCGCGGTCCTTCTGCCCTCCGAATCCGATCACCTGCGTATTGAGCCTCTGCGCTATCTCGCGGTCGATGCCCTCGAAGGCGCCGCCGCAGATAAAGAGGATGTTCTCGGTATTGACGGTTATGAATTTCTGCTCGGGATGCTTGCGTCCGCCCTGCGGGGGGACATTCACAAGGCTGCCCTCAAGTATCTTGAGAAGAGCCTGCTGCACGCCCTCGCCCGACACGTCGCGGGTGATGGAGGGGTTGTCGCTCTTGCGGGCTATCTTGTCGATCTCATCGATGAATACGATACCCTTCTCGGCGAGCTCGACATTGTAGTCAGCGTCCTGGAGCAGGCGCGTGAGGATGCTCTCGACATCCTCTCCCACATATCCCGCCTCGGTGAGCACGGTGGCATCGACGATGGCGAAGGGGACATTGAGCATCTTGGCGATAGTCCTGGCCAGCAAGGTCTTACCAGTGCCGGTAGGTCCTACCAGAAGGATGTTCGACTTCTCGATGAGGTCCTGCCCCTTCTTGAGGCCGATGCGCTTGTAATGGTTGTAAACCGCAACGGCAAGGGTCTTCTTGGCATCGTCCTGCCCTATCACGTACTGGTCGAGGAACTCCTTGATCTCGCGGGGCTTGAGCTTCCGCTGCTCGCCCTTGATGCGGCCGTTGGTCTCGATATGCGACTCATCCTCGCCGAAGGCCTCCTTGCAGTACTGGTATGCCATCGCGGCACAGTCGGAGCAGATCGAGGCGTTGCCCGCGGTGATCAGCAGATCCACCTCGTCCTGCGAACGGCCGCAGAAATCGCAGTGGCGCAGGCCGTCCTCTTTTTCCTTCTCTGCCATCCTACTTCTTCCTCTTGATGATTTCGTCCACCATTCCGTAGTCGAGGGCCTCCTGGGCCGACATCCAGAAATCGCGGTCGGCATCCTTGGTGATCTGCTTCAGGCTCTTGCCTGTATGCTCCACGAGGATGTCGTAGAGTTCGGACCTGAGTTTGAGAATCTCCCGAGCTGTGATCTCGATATCCGAAGCCTGTCCTTCGGCGCCGCCCATCGGCTGATGGATCATCACCCTCGAGTGAGGCAGTATGCTGCGCTTGCCCTTGGTGCCGGCCGCCAGCAGTATCGAGGCCATCGAAGCGGCCATTCCGGTACATACCGTAGCCACGTCGGCGCTGATGCTCTGCATCGTATCGTAGATGGCAAGGCCCGAATATACAACTCCACCCGGGGAATTGATATACAGCGTGATGTCGCTGTCGGACCCGTTGGCGTCGAGGAACAGCAACTGCGCCTGGATAATATTGGCCACATCGTCGTTGATGCCGCAGCCCAGGAAGATGATGCGGTCCATCATCAAGCGGCTGAAGACATCCATCTGGGCCACGTTGAGCGCGCGCTCCTCGATGATGGTCGGGTTGATGTAGCTGCCATACATCGAAGAGACGCGGGAAAGAGTCGAAGAACTTATCCCGCAGTGCTTGACAGCATACTTCTCAAATTCGGTCATAGTCTATTCAGGTGTTTGTTTTAAGCGGTGAGTTCGCGCATCTTCTCGAGCGATACCTTCTTGGTGTCGAGGGTAACGGTCTTGCGGATGTAGTCGAGGGCGAGGTCGTCCTCAACCTTCTCCACGATGCGGCGTGCCTGCTGCTCATCCTTGAGCATGTTCTGGGCATAATTGGTAAGCATCTCGTCGGGAGTGTTGGTCATACCGTACATCGCGAACTGGTATGCCGCCATCTTCTTGGCCTCGCCGATGACAGCCTCGTTGGTGATCTGGAGTTTCTGCTCCTTGATGATCTCGTTGCGGATCATATCCCAGCGGAAATCCTTTGCGAAGAGGTCGTACTCCTTCTCGATCTCCTCCATAGTGAACTTGCCCTCGTTGGCGGTGTGGAGCCAGCGCTTCATGAATGCGTCGGGAAGCTCGATGGCCGCCTTCTTGATCATATACTCCTTGGCGTCGATCATGAAACGGTACTCGCTCTCCTGAGCGTACTCGCCCTCGAGACGCTCCTTGACTGCGGCGTCGAACTCCTCTTCGTTCTTCACCTTGCCCTCGCCGAAGATATTGTCGTAGGTCTGCTGGTTGAGCTTGGCGTTAACGAAGGTCTTGATCTCCTTGACGGTCATCTTCCACTCTGCGGGGAGGGTTGCGACCTCCTCCTTCTTGACCTGGAACATAGCGGCGCGGTCGGCCTCGTTCTCGAAGGTCTTGACGATATCCACATCGCGCTCGTCACCGGCCTTGAGGCCCACGAACGATGCCTTGATATCCTCGTTCTTGATGCTGCGGAGGGCGACGTATGCCTTCTCGACCTTCTGGTCGCCGCTCTCGAAGTCGGCGATCACGAAGTCGTCGGCCTTGGCTGCCTTGCCGGTCTCGAGGGTACCGAACTGCTTGAGCAGGTTGGCCTTGTAATCCTTGAGGGCCTTGGCCGAAGTGGTCACATTATAATAAGGTATCTTGTCCTCCTTCGAAAGGGCGACCTTCACCTCGGGAGCGAGGGCCAGGTCGAAGTCGAATGTGAAGGTATCGGGATTGTTCCAGTCGTTCTTCTCCTCCTTCTCGCTGGGGAGGGGTTCGCCGATGAGCTTGAGCTTCTTGTCGTCGATAAACTTATTGAGCTGCTCGGTGACGATGGTGTTGATGACATCGGCAAGCGCCGCTCCGCCGTGGATCTTCTCGATGAGGGACATAGGAGCCATACCCTTGCGGAAGCCCTTCAGCTCCGCGGTACGACGGAATTCATTAAGTTTTTTCTTCCTGGCATCAGCCCAGTCTTCCTTCTCGAGCTTGATGGTGACGGTCAGATTGAGGTCGTCAACTTTTTTCTGTTTTACGTTCATATAATGTTTTGATTATTATTATCGCGATTCCATTAAAGAGTGCAAAAGTAATAAAAAAATAAGTACCTTTGTAAGAAAGACCAAAATTAACACCAAGCCATGGAAATCAAAGAATACATCGAAAAGAATAAGGAGCGCTTTTTCTCGGAGCTGTTCGAGGTCCTGCGCATCCCTTCAGTAAGTTCCGATCCTGAGCATAAGCAGGATATGCGCCGCTGCGCCGAGAAGCTCGCAAGCTTCGTAAAGGCCGCTGGTGCCGACAAGGTTGAAATCTGCGAGACCGCGGGCAACCCGGTGGTCTATGCCGAGAAGAAAGTCGATCCTAAACTTCCCACCGTGCTGGTTTACGGCCACTACGACGTGCAGCCCGCAGAGCCGCTCGAGCTGTGGAAGACAGACCCTTACGAGCCGGTCATCAAGGACGGCGCCATCTGGGGCCGCGGAGCGAACGACGACAAGGGCCAGAGTTTCATGCACATCAAGGCATTCGAATATCTCGTAAAGGAGAAGAAACTCCGCCACAACATCAAGTTCCTGCTCGAGGGTGAGGAGGAGATCGGTTCCCCTAGCCTCGGCGACTGGATCAAGGCCAACAAGCGCAAGCTCGCCTGCGACACAATACTCATCTCCGATACCACCCAGAAGGCCGAAGATGTCCCCTCCATCTGCACCGGTATGCGCGGAATGACATATATGGAGGTAACCGTCCGCGGACCCAAGATGGATGTCCACTCGGGTCACTACGGCGGAGCCATCTACAACCCGATCCAGGCTCTCTGCGATATGATTTCTTCGCTCATCGACAAGGACGGCCACGTCACTGTCAAGGGTTTCTACGACGATGTCGAGGAGCTCAGTCGCAAGGACCGCAAGATGCTTAGCCAGGTTCCCTTCAGCGAGGAGGAGTTCAAGGCCGGTGTCGGCATCAACGGAGTCCGCGGAGAGAAGGGTTACACCACTTCGGAGCGCACCTCGATCCGTCCCTGCCTCGATGTCAACGGCATCTGGGGTGGACATTATACCCAGGGCTCGAAGACCATCATCGCTTCGGAGGCCCACGCCAAGATTTCGATGCGCCTCGTCCCCTACCAGGACAGCGAGAAGATCACCAAGCTCTTCGCAAAGCACTTCAAGGCGATCACCCCGAAGGGCGTCACCAGCGAGGTGAAGTTCTGCCACGGCGGCGAGTGCTTCGTCACCCCGCTCGGCTCCAAGGAGTACGCTGCGGCAGCCAAGGCCATGAAGGAAGTTTACGGAATGGATCCGATGCCTTACCGCGGAGGCGGCAGCATCACCGTCATCGCTACCGCTCAGAAGGTCCTGAAGGCTACCCCTACCCTGCTCGGCTTCGGCCTCGAGAGGGACCTCATCCACTCGCCCAACGAGAGTTATCTGCTCAAGCAGTTCTATCGCGGAATCGAGACTATCGTAGGTTTCTATAAGTACTATTAATGAAAAAGGCCCTTCTGCTGATTGCACTGTGTACTGCGCTGATGCTCGCAGGCGGCAGCAACGCCGCTGCGCAGATCAACTTTGTCAGCAAGTACTCGAGCTGCGAAAATGCCGATACCGTGCTGATAAAGCGCAATGCCTTCTATTCGCTGATTTCCGTCACGGGATACGACAAGAAGACGAAGCAGCTGATGAAGAACCTCAACGTCGGCAAGGTCGTCTATCTCAATATGATAGACAGTCCCGAAGCCGACTGCAGGGCGCTTGACTCCGAAATCCGCGAAGCCGTAGCAAACGGGCAGTACATTCCCCTCGACAGCACCTCCCTCGAGCAGGGAAGGGTCTCGATGCTGTTCTATGTGGACAATGAGCACATCAAGCAGATGTTGATGTACACTCCGCCGCCCAAAACCTCTCTGATTCAGATCGGGTGCTATGCCAATTACCATATGCTGAGCACCGAAAAATTCAAAGGCGGCAAGGAGGCTGCAAAACAGGATTGATGCTCTGGCAGTTATTCTGGAGTTTTTTCAAAATCGGCGCCTTCACTTTCGGAAGCGGCTACGCTATGATTCCGATGATAGAGAAGGAGGTCGTGGACCGGAAGAAGTGGTTCGGGAGCGAGGATTTTTACAATCACCTCGCTCTCGCCCAATCTTCCCCGGGCCCCATCGCCCTCAACACCGCCGTCTTCGTAGGATACCGCCAGAAAGGATGGATCGGCGCCCTGACCGCAGTGCTGGGCACCGTAATTCCCTGTTTTACAATCATTCTGGTAATAGCGATGTTCCTTGGTGACATCCGCGGGAACGAATATGTGGAGGCCGCATTCCGCGGCATCCGCCCGGCTGTGGTAGCGCTCATCGCGGTGCCCTGCGTGAGGATGCTCAAGCCGCTCAAGTGGCCTATGATATTGCTGGGCATCGCCGCGGCGCTGCTTATCTGGCAGACCAGCATCTCCCCCATCTGGTTCATCGTGGCAGGCGCCGTTGCGGGTGTGGCCGAAGTTATGGTCAAAGCCCGCAAGGGTCCGGCGCAGAATGAGACCGATAAATCCTCAGGCCTATGATTTATCTCCAGTTATTCCTCTCTTTCCTGAAGATCGGATTCTTCGGCTTCGGCGGCGGATACGCGATGCTCTCGCTCATCCAGAACGAGGTCGTGGTGCGGCACAGCTGGATTACAGGCTCACAGCTTGCCGACATCGTGGCCATCTCGCAGATGACTCCGGGGCCTATCGCCATCAACAGCGCGACTTATGTAGGATACACGGTGACTGGCAATATCTGGGGTTCGTTCCTGGCCACAACCGCCGTCTGCATTCCGGCCCTAACGCTGATGATCGCCGTAACCATATTCTATTCGCATCTGCGCAACAACCGTTATGTCGAAGGGGCGCTCAAATGGATGAGGCCGATGCTGGCCGGAATGATCGGAGCCGCGGCGCTGGTTTTCCTCAACCGGGAGACCTTCGGCGACTGGACCTCCATCGCAATCTTCGCAGCGGCCTTCGCGGCTACCTGGTTCAAGGTTGACGCCACTATCGTAATCCTCATTTCCGCATTGGCGGGGATACTGATATATTGACAATGTTCAAGGTAAGCGACATCATTTCCACGCCTCCCGCGGAGTTCTCCTCAGAGCTCCAGAAGCGCGTTTACGAAGCCTTCGAGGCCTGCCGGATCCCCTTCGGGAGGGTCGATACCGATCCCGGGATCACTATGGAGGACTGCCTCAACATCTCGGCGCGGCTGGGAGTGCCCGTCGTCAAGACGGTGTTCCTCTGCAACCGGCAGCAGACCGAATTCTACCTGTATGTAATGCCGGCCGACAAGCCCTTTGTCACAAGGGAGTTCTGCGGCGCGCTCGGCATTCCGAGGGTATCGTTCGCCTCGGCCGAAAAGCTGTGGGAACTGACAGGAGTCAAAGTCGGCGCCACAACCATCCTGAGCGCCGTTCTGCCGTCGGCATCGGATGTCCATCTGATAATGGACAGTTCCATCGCCTCATCTGAATGGTTTGCCTGCACCGACGGCACTGCCACCTGCTTTGTCAAGATCCTTACGGCCGACCTTCTTACGAGATACATTCCTTTCGCGGGGCGGGAGGTCACTGTGATTTAATTGATTATGCTTTATGTACGACGTTAATCTTCTCAACGATATTTCCGAAAACGGGATCAGGCGGACCTCATTTTCCACCTGCGGAATAGTCTGTTCCACCCAAATCGACATAGAGACCGAAGGCGATACGATCCGCAGTGTCCGCTACACCAACGGATGCAACGGCAACACCCAGGGCGTCGCCGCGCTGTGCAAGGGGCGCAAAATCGCCGATGTCATCACCCTGCTCGACGGCATCAACTGCGGCGGCCGAGGCACCAGCTGCCCCGACCAACTGGCCAGGGCGCTCAGGAAGCTCTGAGGCTTTCTTGCTTCAGGAAGCCCGGGGAGGGCGTCTTCTTGCGGCGGGACACGAAATGAAAGAAAGCCCTAAGATTTTCATTTCGTGGCCGGAAATCGGGCATTTCTCAGGAAAATGTGGACGCGAGATGAAAATACAGGCAGTTTTTTTCATTTCGTGGCAGGAGGCTGCACCATTATTTCTCATTTCGTGGCAAACATTTTCATCAATTTAAGAATACGTACCTGAAACCTCCCTAAGGTTTTGAATCAGTGCAAAAAACGGGAAAACCGATTCAAGCCTTATCGTTTAGCGACCTTTTCAAAATAAGTATTTCGCTCCATATATCCGGTTTTACTTTCATTACAACACTAATTGCAGCGTTAAAATTGTTGTTTTTTCAAAAAAAAAATACCTTGCGATTCGTTACTTTTAACATCTTCGCGACGCACACCCCGCTCCCGCCATCCGTCCGACAGAAAAAGAGTCACACGAGCCATAGGAAACACAAGAAAAAACAACAATAAGACAATGAAAAAGACAACTGCACTGCCCCAAAAAACGGGCTACCTCGCCCCGGAAGCCATCCAATTCCGGGTGGAACCGGTGAAATGCTTTGCAATAAGCGACCCGAAACCCTACACAGGTGAAGGCTGGGGAGACGATTTTGAAGAAGACAACAACTAAAGGAGATGCTACGATGAAAAGATTATTCACTCTCATTCTTGGAGTCGCACTGATAGCGTCGATGCACTCCTGCAAGACAATCGAAGAGAACAATGGACAGATTGTCGAAAAGAAACTCAAAATCACAGCAGTTATCGACGGAAAGATGGAAACCAGGGTTTCCTACGATGTTGATAACACAGCGAACACAATCACCCCCGCCTGGGAAGTCGGCGATGAAGTTTTCGGATTCGACAGCAACAACAACACATTCACGCTCAGCGTGACGGCCACAGGCGATGAAGGAGCGACTCTTGAGCCCGAGGGTTCGTATTCTCCAGCTGAAGGAACAACGGTTTACGCAATCTATGCGCCCGGCTATTCGGTCAGCGACTTGAATGACAACACTCTCTCCGTCAACCTGGCCGCGCAGGGCGGAGTTCTCAACGCCTCCACCCCTGCATTGATGTGTGCTACCGGTTCTGTCAACGCAGATAATGAACTGGAGCTCCATTTCGCCAACCAGACGGCAATCATAGGCGTCAAGAAATTCCAACTCAACGGCGTCACCGCCGCTACGACGGTCACCTCGATGACCGTCAATGGCGTCATCACCACAGGAATGTTCCGAGTCAAGGACGGAGTCCTCGAACTTGTTCCCGGCACAGAAACAGGTAGCATCACCGCCACCCATCCCAATGCTCCCGATGGCGGCTGGACCACGGACGCGAACGGCATCTGCGAAGCGGGCGTCTATTTCGCCGCAATGCCCACCACCGAAGCCCCTGAGATCACCCTCAACGCCGTTGCCGGCGGCATCAAGTATGCCAATGTAAGCTCCATCACCGCAAGCGCGATGGAGCCTGGCAAGTACTACTATATGAGCAAAAAGCTCGGTGGCGCAGTAGCTGACGTTGACGGTATCGGATATGCAACCATCGACGAGGCCTGGGCCGTTGCCAATGCTGCAGCTGCTCCTTGTACCGTGACACTGCTGGCTGACTGCACGGCCGCAGCCAAGTTGTTGCTGAACAATACCGGTTCCGGCGACGTGACCCTTGATTTGAACGGCTGCAAGTTAACGACCATAACTTCAGATTATGGCATACACGTCAATGCTCGAACACTTGTTATTGAAGACAACGAACAAGGCGGTGAGATTGAATCTGAATCTACTAACAAATATCTGCTCTATACAGCCGGTTCTGCCAATGTTACCATATCTAGCGGAAGGCTTACTTCTGCATATCGCACCATTTGTGTTCAAACAAACGCTCACGTATCTATAAATGGGAATGCTACTATTTCGTCGATAGTGCATGGTGTCTATTCTTTGGGTACACTCAATGTTTCCGGTAATGCGACCATAACAGCAGACTCATATGGTATTTTTGTGACTGATGGCATCACTACCATATCAGATAATGCAGTAGTAACCGCCACAGAAAATGGATCATATGGTTGCTATGTTTATTCTGAGA
Source organism: Bacteroidales bacterium (assembly GCA_017443845.1). Taxonomy (GTDB): domain Bacteria; phylum Bacteroidota; class Bacteroidia; order Bacteroidales; family UBA932; genus Cacconaster. Next base: position 111,553 of record JAFSXX010000045.1, read on the forward strand.
CAAATGATCCGAAACTCGTAGTAACGGGGGGTACTATTAAATCACTCGCCCCCGCAGCAAATAATAGTACCAAAAATGCCATCCGAGTAAGCACAAACGGATCGGCAGAAATCTCAGGTGGTATTATCGAGGATGTAGCAACAGCCATTTATGTAGCTTATGATGGTTCGGTTTCAATCAGCGGAAATGCCTCGGTTTCGTCCACTGATAATGATTTTGCCCTTATAAATGTCAATACCGCAGACCAATCAACATTAAATATCTCTGGCGGCCGTTTTACAGCTCCTGGCATCAACCCTGTATCTGGAAATGGTAAAAGACACGTAACTGGTGGTATATTCAATCGTCCGGTTAACAATGGCGCTACACATAGCGATTCTAACGTTCCATACTACAACACCCACAACACTGATGAAGGAACAAAAGATGAATATCCATATACCATCATTTCCAGTGCTGACGAAGGGGTTTCATTAGTAGCAACAACTACTAGGGGTTCTACTGTTTATGAACACGCTACGATAGAAAGTGCCATAAACCATGTAACTGTTGATGCTTCGGTCTCTAACACTAAAATAGCTATCAAACTACTTGATAATGTTATAAGCACATCTCCCCTTACAATGGCAGGCTCAAACAAGCCGGCTTCACTTGATCTAAATGGTCACACTTGGACGACATCCGCATCCCCGGCGCTTGCATTAAATGTGCATGATTTTTCTCTTGATGATAGTGGTTCCAATGGAGAAATCCTAACAACTGGAGAGACGGCATTAAGTATTGCAAGTGGCTCGGTTACAATCGACAACGGCTCACTTGTAGCTGAAGCACTTGCAATTTATGCAGAAGCAAATTCCACAGTTGTTGTTAATGGAGGATTTTTCTATGGCGGCACAAGTGATTTTGCCCATTCCAATGACGAGATCACGCTATTGGGGGGATATTTCAAGAATAATCCTACTGGATTCTATGATGTAGTTAACTATAGGGCGATAGAACTTAACCCAATGGTTAACTATAATAGTCGCGACTATGCTTATATGGTACAAATCGCAGATCCTATTGCTTTTGTCACCATTGGTAGTGGAGATCCGACATCTTACTTCGATTTCGCAGAGGCAATCGCAGCAGCCAAGAATGCAAGCGATAATGCTACTGTCAAGATGAATCAGAATATTACATGGAATGAAGTACTTGACTTGACCAATAGCAATGGACACTCTATCACAATTGACTTAAATGGAAAAACGATTTCGACATCTACAAACCAACTAATCCAGACTTATGGCACCTTAATCGTTACCGACTATACTGCAGGACACGAAGGAACCATTGAAACTTCTGGATCATATCTCTTCTATATTACGGGAGCATCTTCTGATGTTACTATCTCTAACTGTAAAATAATTAACAGATGGACAGGTAATGCATCGTCTTACTATTATCCTGCTATCGTTTATTTATACAACTCTGAATCAGCAACGAATAATATTCAATCCAATGCCAAGTTGAGTATCAATAATTCGATTATTTATGCTGAACGAAGTAACATAACTGCCGTAAGTAATAGAACGGGAGAATTAGTTATTAACAATTCTGAAATTTCTGTTGGCGCTATTACAGCGGACAGTGGTAATGCCGTTGCAGTTTGTAATTATATGTATGCCCACACTACTATTAACTCGGGCTGCTTCTATTCAAGTAACACCAATTCTACCGCACGTCCAGTTATTTATAATGGAAGTAGCGCAAGTGGATTAGCGAGTACTATATCTATTAATGGCGGTTACTTCTTTAGTTCCACTCAAACCCGTAATATCCGTTCTGCTTTTCATGCAGATTTTTTAAAGATCACAGTCAGCGGCGGATATTATAATAAAGATCTTGATTATACTTCCAGTGGTAATACTTACACCCCTACCTATGCAGAAGGATATGAAAAGAAAACTGTCAGTCCCGCAGCCACTTACAACCATTCTATAAAAGGAACACTTTCATTTGGTTGGACAGTAGGAGAAGTAGCTCCATAAGATTATCTGATCATATATTGTTTCGAAGGGAATCCGCTCGCTGGGTTCCCTTCATTTTGTATTGTTGTCAAACAGTGGTACTTTTGTAATGGACAGAACGGAAAAAATTATGGCACAGATTAAGAATGAAAAGCAATATAAAGCCATGATGGCTCGAATTGATGAACTGTTCCTTGAGACTGACGAGAGCACGCCCGATGATGATCCCCGTCTTCAGGAACTGGACTTGCTGTCTGCCCTCGTCGAAGAGTACGAAAAGGAACTATATCCTATTGAACCTCCTACTCTCACGGAAACGATGAACTCGCGTCTTGCCGAGAACAATTGGACACAAAAGGAGATGGCCGCCATTCTGGGGATAACTGCACCCCGCCTGAATGCAATCCTGAGTGGAAAAGTCAATCCGACTTTTGAACAGGCGCGAGCCATATCCTCCCGCCTGAATATCGATCCGGCAATAGTATTGGCACTTTGAGGCTTATACATAAGGACAGGGAAACAGTTGATGCTGTTTTTTTGTATCTTTAGAGCTTGAACAGCAATGAGACGATTCCTCCTGACAGTACTGCTTTTCGCAGCGTTTTGCTGCGGCGCATACGGCTCGACCATCGATGTCGGGACGGCAGAGACCGCTGCGCGTAACTGGTTCGGGGTGCAAAGCGGAGGCAAGACGCGAAGCGGGGGCATTGAGCCGCAGCTCGTATGGACGGGGAATTACTCTACCCGCGGCCCGATGGCC
>JAFSXX010000003.1 GCA_017443845.1 Bacteroidales bacterium
TCCCAGAAGATGCTCTCAGCCAAACTCAAGGACCTGGAGCGCGATGGTCTGGTGCATCGTAAGGCCTATCCGGAGATTCCTCCCCGGGTAGAATACCGGCTTACCCCTCTTGGCGAATCCCTGATGCCTCATGTCGACGGCCTCATTGCCTGGTCAAAGGAGCATTTCCAGGATGTCACCGGCGGGAAGGTGATTGTGAAGTAAATTCCCTGTTTATCGAAATGATTAGGCCCCGACAGTCCAGGAGGATTGCCGGGGCTTGCAGTATATATATGTGGTTATTTGGATAGGTACTGTAGGATTCCGTCAACGTGGAGATTGACGATGGCCTTGGCTCCTTCTTCTGATTCCAGGAAGGCAACGTCCTGCCGGTTATCCATAAAGAGATTCTCTGTCAGGACAGCTGGGCAGCTGGAGTGTCGGATGATATAGAAGTCCTTCTCGATGTCGGGATCTCCGTCCGTGAAGTCAGTCCTGATCTTCATCCCCGGCAGATGGTTTTTCGCGGCTTCGTACAGGCACGTTGCCAGCTCGTCTGCCTTGGTCCTGCCTCGGGCAGTGAAGCAGCTCCAGCCCCGTGCATCGAGCCAATTCTGGCCGTTTCCAGCGGCGTTGACGTGAATAGAGATGAGGATTACCTGGTTTTTGCCCAGCTGCTGGCAGATCTTATTGACACGACGGCAGCGCTCCTTCAGGGAGATGTCTTCGCGCTCAGGAACGAGGATCTTGACATCAAGTCCAATAGCATTAAGGCGCTCGTGGATGAGAAAGGCGAGGTAGCGGTTGTATGCGTATTCGCGGAAGTGGCCGTCAGGGCTACGTTTACCAGGCGTATCAAAGCCATGGCCATTGTCGAGAAGAATCTTCATAGTTGTCGTCTTGGATCTGACGGCAAGTTGAAGATATTATGTGGAAATACCTATTTCCCGGAAATTCCATTAACTTTGTAGTGGATATCTCCATCACGGAGTATTCATAAACGCAACCGCCTGGAGGCACACTACCATCGTGCTTCCAGGCATTTTCTATAGAAATGCTCAAATGTAGGCACAATGTAGCCAACTTTTGAAAAAGAAAAGGCCCTACAGCTATCTGTAGGGCCTTTTCTGCGGTGCGGACGAGGCTCGAACTCGCGACCTCCGGCGTGACAGGCCGGCATTCTAACCAGACTGAACTACCGCACCAGTTTGGTTTTGGGACTGCAAATATAGAGACTTTCCTTAAAGATGCAAAATATTTTTCCCCTTTTTTTCATCCGTCAGGGTTCTGCAATCCCAAAACGCAGCATTAATACAGATAGGGCCTGAACGTTTTCTTGAAAATAGTGTAGTATTCGTTCAGCTGCTTGATGTATTCTGATTTGAATTGATCATCGGTAATTGCGCCTGACTCCCATTTGCGGTAAAGAGGCAGGAACAGGTTGTTTATCTTTTTTTCAGCTTTCAAAGCAACCGCCCTCAATTCAACCGCCATTTCTTTATCGAAGTATCTTTCTCGCCCTTTTGTCGCCTTCTGGGTATATAGGAAGTTGTCTGAAATAGTCATGACATCTTCAAATATAGGTGCGAATTTTGCCGGCGGACAGTCAATGTATTCAGGGATGGTGTTGCCATGCGAGGCCATCAGGGGAATTGCCGGCGAGCATTTCGGATGCCCCAGGGCAGTCCACATTATGCAGTACTTGGGGTCGGTTCCTTCGGGCACTCCTTCGAAGACGATGATGTTGCTGGTGTTCCGGTGGCTGATCAGGCCTAAATCCGATACCATGCCATTTTTGTCGGGCTTCATCTGAGGGTTGTTTACATTAGTGAAGGAACGGCCGAACATATCGATAAGATAATCGGGCTCGACCACGTATTTCCCGTCTGCATTCTTTTTGAGCCCCTCCATAATGGCGACACAGTCGTCATATCGGTCGTGTCCCTTAAGGTCCGGACGGTCGCCGCTGAAAGAGAAATTGGTGCAGCAACGGTAGCCATCGGGGGCGACTTCAGGGTCGTTGACATCATATTTTACCCATTTATCGTTGCCGAATTCATAATAGGCAGCTCCGCCATGGGCGTCGATAACTCCCAGGTTGAACCTCATTGCCAGCGGATGGGGCAGGGAAGCGAGATATTCATCGAACTCCTCGATGCTGGAAAGGTTGGCCAGTGCATACCTTTCCAGAAATGCGGAACCACGGCCTTGTATCTTCAGTGTATCATCGGGAAAACTATGCGACGTGAGCCCTGCCATACATAATCCGGCTGAGTTCATGCCGCCTCCGGTACTGCGGATCTTGTCCGCTGTCTTCCACGGGGTTGGGCCCATCGAGATGTAGTCGTATTTTCCTCCGGTAAAATACTTGATGTTAGTGTTGAAGGAATCTCCTCCCTGATCTCTGGTTTTCAGCATTACAGGCCTTCCCGATGCAGTATATTTGCCGGAAATGATGATAGAGGAGCATGCCATTGCCGCGGGGCATATATATAGTGCCGCAGCCAGCATAATTGATGCCAATATAATTCTTGTTTTCATTTTTCCGATGCCCTGAAATATGAGAAGTGGACATTGCCGTACTTCCGCTCCTTGAAAAATCCAGGGTGGCCCTCGAAGGAGAATGTGCCGGGATGCTCAAGAATGAGCAGGGCCCCGGGCTTGAGGATCCCGCTATCGAATACCTTTTGCGGGATGGTGTCGAGCCCCTCGATGGCGTAGGGCGGGTCGGCGAAAACGATGTCGAACTTCTTGGTGCAGATGCCCAGGAAGTCGAAGACATTGTGATGGACGACTTGTATCGCCCCCTTGAGCTTCAGCGAGGCTGCCGTCTTTTTAATAAAGGTAGCGTTGGCCGGATTCATCTCCACCGCCACGATGTCGTAGCATCCGCGGGATGCGAATTCGTATGAGATACTGCCGGTGCCGGAAAAGAGGTCAAGGACCGATACCTCGCTGAAATCTACCTCGTTGGTCAGGGTGTTGAACAGCCCCTCCTTGGCGAAATCGGTGGTAGGCCGCGCCTGATATCCGGCCGGGGGCATTATGGTGCGTCCCCTGAGATCTCCGCCTACGATCCTCATAGCGTCTCGACTCCTTTGCAGTAACGCACTATGTCGTCCGCCATCTCGGGCGAGACGGGTTCCCTGAGATAAACCGTCGTCACCTGGGGGTTGATCTGGAACTGCTTGAGCGCGGCGAAAAGGAAATAGTCGGCCGTGACAGGGTCTCCGGCAGGGTAGGAGTTGGCAAGCAGCAGATTCTCTCCGGTTACGATGGCAAGGTGCAGGGCTTCTCCGTCGAAGCAGGCCGCCACCTTGTTGTGCTCCGGGATCGACAGGACTTCGGCGAGAAGGTCGAAGATGACGGGAGCCGCCTCTTCATCAGGGGAGAGGGCATAAACAAGAACTGCCTTGAATTGAGGCAGTTCTTGGTATTCGATTTTATCCGTTTGGGAGAGCCGTACCGCTTCCGATAAAATCTTATGCGCTTCGGAAGGTTTGAAGAACGCTTCCGGTACGAGCGTGTATTTGAACACTACTCCCAGTTTCCGGCGTTGTTGTTAGCATTCTCGACGGAACCAACCATCAGGCCGGGATAACGGCCGGTATCGGTATAGGTAGCGTTGAGGTTGATAATCAGCTGCTCATCCATATCCTTGAGAAGGCCACGGAAAGGCTCGCCGGGAGCGGGACGCCATCCGTAAGGGATCTGAGCCTCGAAGAGGGGAACCTCGACACCGGAGACGGTCTTGACGACGGTCTTCATAAGGATGGTGTCGTTATCGGAGAAGGGGATGTAGCGGAGCTTCTCGGGATCGAAGTCGGGCCTGTCGTTGAAGAGGGTGTCCTTGACAGCCTTGGGGATAGGGAGACGGACGATGAGGTTCTTGTCACCCTTCTGGTAGAGCTCGTAGAGTTTCTCGTTGAGCTTGACACCGGTGAGGCCGCGGAGGGTCTTCTTGACGGCTTCGGTATGGTTGACGGCGAGGGAGTCGTCCTCAGATCCGAACTGGGTCATGATGACGATCTTGCCATTGTTGTAAAAATCTATGAGGGAATCCATCGTAGGAGCATAGCGGTTGTATGCCGACTTGTAGGTGGTCTGAAGGGTCCTGATGTCCTTGAGCCTTTCGATTGCCACGGCTTTTCGCGCGTCAACTTCCTTGTTGAATTTCACAGGCTTGGTGATGCTCTGTACGATAAAATAAGCCAGTACGATTGCCAGGACAGGCAAAATGAAGTAAGTAAGTAGCTTTTTCATATTAGTGTTTTGATAAATTCCGGTTCGAAAACTTCCTACAAAAGTAACATAAATATTTAGCACTTGCAACAATATATTTTTAATTTTGCATTTCGAAATTGCGATGAGAACGGATACTCCATTCCCCGGAACGGGGCGGCTCGATGCCCTGATATCAAAATCTTCCCGCGCGGTGACCATAAGCCATTTCAGGCCGGACGGTGACGCCGCCGGTTCGCTTATGGCCTGTACCCGTTATCTCCGCGGCCGCGGCCTCGACGTCACACCGGTGCTGCCCTGCCCGCTGGCCGACTACCTCAAGTTCATCGCTCCGCCCGGGAGCGGCCTGATCGATTACGAGACCTCGCCCGTGGAGGTGGATGCCGCGATCGCTGGGGCGGACCTGATAGTCTGCCTCGATTTCAACCGCCTCTCGCGTACCGAGTACCTCGAGAACCAGATCCTCTCGGCTGCCGGCGCGAAGGTCCTCATCGACCATCACGTCGAGCCCGATACCGACCGGTTCGATGTCGTCTATTCCTCTACGGAAGTCTCGTCGGCCTGCGAACTGCTCTACAGGGTGCTGATGGGGATGCCGGAAATCGGCGGGGATGTCTCGAATCTCTCCCTCGAAGTGGCGGAGAACCTCTATACGGGGATGATGACCGATACCAACAACTTCGCGAACTCGGTCTCGCCCTCCACCTTCGTGATGGCGGCTTCCCTGCTCGAGAGGGGAGTTGACAAGAACGCGCTGCAGTTCAAGGTGCTCAATAACCATACGGAACCGAGGATGCGCCTTATGGGGCATCTGCTCAAGGACAAGATGACGCTCCTGCCCCGATTCGGAGCGGCGTATATGGTCCTGACCGCGGAAGAGAAGGAGATGTACTCCTTCCGTCCGGGCGATGCGGAAGGGTTCGTGAACTTGCCCCTCACCATCGCGGGCGTCAATATATCGGCCTTCTTCACCGAGTGCAGGGAAGAGGGATACGTACGCGTCTCGCTCCGTTCCCGTCCCGGTACCGATGTCAATGCCCTCGCCCGCGGATGGTACAACGGAGGCGGGCATATCAATGCCGCCGGGGGCCGCATAGCTATGCCGGCGGAGGAGATTCCGGCATATTTATTGAAATCATTGGAAGAGTTTTTCGAAAAATGATGAAATCCGGATATATGACGATACTCCTGGCCGCGGCTGCGCTGCTGGCTATGGCTTCCTGCGAGAGCGAGAATGCCCTCACCGTCGTGAATCAGGAGGATGCCATCGAAAAGTATATATCTTCCCGATATGCCGAATATCCGGTGACCCATTCGGACGGGGCCAACCGCGTGACCATAATCGAAGGGGACAGCACAGTGGTTGCCGCTCCCGGCGATTCCTTACATATGAATATAGACGGATACATCTTCACCAGTTCCCCGTCAACCCAGTTCCTGTCGAATGAACTGACGGTCGAACTCGGTCCCGATGATCTGATTGAGGGGCTCGAAAAAGGGCTCCGGGGCGTTACGGAAGGGGAGGAGTGTTATATATTCTTCTCGGCCAGATATGGCTACTATAACTCGTCGGTAGGGATAGTTCCCTCGATGTCGGCGCTGATGTACCACGTGAACGTCCTTGAAATAAAGAAAAAATGATGCGAAAAGATATGAAAAGAGTTGTGATCGCAGCTGTTGCGATAGTGCTGACCGTCCTGGCCGTCTCCTGCGCCAGGATAACGACAGATACATCATCACCCTATGAAAGGATGCTGGCCTCCTGGGTCAAGGTCAATTACGGCGCCGATATCGCCCCCAACGATTCCGGTGTCTATATCCTCGACTATTACAAAGGCGACGGCAAGGCGATAGGGGATTCCTCGTACGTCTGCGCCCATTACATCCGCAAGGACCTCGAGGGCAATGTCCTGTCGACCAATTATATCGACCTCAGCAAACAGCTGGGCACATTCTCCGAAGCCGACTACTACGGCAGCGATATATGGCGGATGGGCTGCAACAGCATAGTCCCCGGGCTTGAACACGTGCTCAAGACGATGAAGGTGGGCGGCCGGGTTACGGTAGCCATGCCTCCCGCCAAGGCCACTGTCGCCAGCGCGGGCTACAACGCATTCCCAACGGTCGCGAACGACAACGTCATCTACGAAGTCGAGATAGACGACGTGATAGATGATATCTATGCCGTCCAGGAGGAGCAGCTCAAAGAGTTCAGCCGCAAATATTACGGCGGTATGGACACCATCGCCGAAGGTTTCTACTACAAACTCGTTTCTGAGACCGCCGGCTGCGACAGCATTGCCGATGAGGCGTCAATCAATGTCTGGTATATCGGCAGGCGCCTCGACGGCAGCGTGTTCGATACCAACATAGAGGATACCGCCAAGAAGTACCGGATTTACAGCCCTTCAGGCAGCTATGATGCCATGAGTGTCACGTTTTATGCCGACCTCGCCTCGTTTATCACCAACAGTTCCAATATACAGGGCTTCACCCGCGCCCTGTCGATGATGAAATACGGTGACCGCGCAGAGACTTTCTTCAATTCCAATTACGGTTACGGGGACGGCGGCAACAAAGCAGCCATTGGCGAGTATGCTCCGCTCTTCTTCAGCCTTTATATCGAACCCAGGGAGTGATATCTATGGCAAGGGAAAGGGAGATGCAGGCCTTCGCCCGCCTGCTCGACATAATGGACGAACTCCGAGAGAAGTGCCCGTGGGACCGCAAGCAAACCCTCCAGAGCCTCCGCCCGCAGACTATCGAGGAGGTATATGAGCTCAGCGACGCCATAATGGCGGATGACCTGCACAATATCTCCAAAGAACTCGGCGACGTGCTTCTGCACATTGTCTTTTATGTCAAGATAGGGCAGGAGAAGGAGGCCTTCGACATCACGGATGTCATCAACCTGCTCTGCGACAAACTCATCTACCGCCATCCGCACGTTTACGGTGCCGCCGAAGTGGCATCTGCGGGGGATGTGGTCAAGAACTGGGAGCAGCTCAAGCGGACCGAGAAGGACGGCAACAAGACTGTCCTTTCGGGCGTGCCCCAGAGCCTTCCCGCCCTCATAAAGGCCTACCGCATCCAGGACAAGGCGCGCGCCGTGGGATTCGACTGGGACAAGAAGGAGGATGTATGGCAGAAGGTGGATGAGGAGATAGGTGAGTTCCGCACCGAACTGGCGGCGATGGATTCCGGCGAATCCGGGGCCAGGGAGCGCGCGGAGGGCGAACTCGGCGATGTCCTCTTCTCGGTAGTCAACGCCGCCCGCCTGTGGGACCTCAATCCCGATACGGCGCTGGAGCGCACCTGCAACAAATTCCGCGACCGTTTCACCTATCTCGAACTCCGTTCCAAGGAGATGGGGCGCGACCTCAAGGATATGACCCTCGCGGAGATGGATGCCATCTGGGACGAGGCCAAGGCTAAAGGTCTTTAATCAAAAAGTATATATTATGTATCCCTGGCAGGAGCGGACCGCTATAATTCTCGGCGAGGAGAAACTCGCGAGGCTCGCCGCTTCCCGCGTGGCCGTCATAGGCCTCGGCGGAGTGGGGGCTTACGCCGCCGAGATGCTTGTAAGGGCGGGGGTGGGCAACCTGCTGCTGGTGGATTCCGACAGCGTCACCCTCACCAACAAGAACCGCCAGCTTCTTGCACTGGACTCCACGATGGGCTGTCCAAAAACCGAGGTGATGGCATCGAGGCTGCGCGACATCAATCCCGAAGTCAATCTCACCACCGTCCGGGAATATGTGACCCAGGAGAATGTCGGTGCCATTCTCGAGCCGTACGCTCCGGATTTCCTCGTCGATGCCATAGATACCCTCACCCCGAAGGTGGAACTCATTAAATACTGCGTCTCGCACAGGATTCCGATGGTCTCCTCGATGGGCTCCGGCGCCAAGAGCGATATGACCAGGATCCGCATCGCGGACATCTCGAAGTCATATAACTGCCCCCTGGCCTATATGCTGCGCAAGCGCCTCCGCAAGGAGGGGATAAGCAAGGGGGTGACCGTCGTCTTCTCCGAAGAACTGCCCGACAGGGATGCCATCATCGTGGCTGAGGACCGTAATAAAAAATCGCAGGCAGGCACTCTGTCGTACCTGCCCGCGTCGTTTGGATGCGCCTGCGCCCAGGCTGCTCTCGAAAAGCTGATTACTCTCCGGCAGCCTTGAGACGCTCCGCGTTCTCGGCAATCTGAAGCTGGTCGATAACCTCCTGGATGTCGCCGTCCATAAAGACGGGGAGATTGTACATCGTATAGTTGATGCGGTGGTCGGTGACGCGGCTCTGCGGATAGTTGTAGGTACGGATCTTCGCCGAGCGGTCGCCGGTGGAGACCATCGTCTTGCGCTGTGCCGATACGCTGTCGAGATATTTCTGGTACTCGATGTTGTAAAGCCTTGTGCGGAGCTCGTTGAGGGCCTTGTCGAGGTTCTTCAGCTGGGAACGCTCGTCCTGGCACTGGACCACGATTCCGGTGGGGATGTGGGTCAGGCGGATTGCGGAATAAGTCGTATTGACACCCTGGCCGCCCGGTCCGGAGGAGCAGAAGGTATCCTTGCGGACATCCTTCATATCGATCTCCACGTCGAACTCGTCGGCTTCGGGCAGTACCGCCACGGACGCTGCCGAGGTGTGGACGCGGCCCTGGGTCTCGGTCTGGGGCACGCGCTGCACGCGGTGCACGCCGCTCTCATATTTGAGGGTGCCATAGACCTTCTCGCCCGAGACCTTGCAGATAAGCTCCTTGTAACCTCCCGCGGTGCCTTCACTGACGCTCGTAACCTCGCATTTCCAGCCCTTGCGCTCGAAATACTTGGAGTACATCCTGAAGAGGTCTCCCGCGAAGATGGCAGCCTCGTCGCCGCCGGTTCCGCCGCGGATCTCCATTATGGCGTTCTTGCTGTCCTGGGGGTCTGCGGGGATGAGCATTATCCTGATCTCCTCCTCCATCTTGGGGAGTTCTTCCTCAAGCTGCGTGGCTTCTTCCCTCGCCATCTCGCGGAGATCCTCATCCTTTTCGTTCATAAGGATATCCTTGGCTCCGGCAAGGTCGCTTACCATCTTTTTGTACTTCTCGCCGGCGGCTATGATGGGCTCAAGTTCCTTGTAGTCCTTGTTGAGCTGCACATATCGCTTCATATCCGCCATCGTCTCCGGGTCGGAAATCTGGCGGGAAATCTCTGCGTATTTCTCCTTCAGGCCGTCGAGTTTCTCTATGAGGGTGTTTTCTGCCATTGTGTTTCAGATTTGGGCTGCAAATATAGTCAATAATTCGTTTCTGATACTCACTTACCTTCGGAGCTCCTTGGCTTGGCGTTCTTTACGTGCTCGTCGAGCATCTTCTCGACCAGCGAGAAGTAGTGCAGGACATTCTCCTTGAAGGCCATCTGGTGACCCTCGTAGGGGAGCTGGATGTAGGTCGCCTCGCCGCCGTGTCCGGCTATCGCGTAGTAGAGCCTTTCGCTCTGGATGGGGTGAGTTCCCTGGTTCTCGTCCATCTGGCCGTGGCATATCAGTATGGGCTCCTTGATCTTGTCGGCGTAGTTGTAGGGCGACATATCGTGGTAGATCTGCTCCGACTCCCAGTAATCCTTGTTGTAGAACTGGAATCCGTAAGGGGTCAGGGTGCGGTTGAAGGCTCCGCTGTTGCAGAATCCGCATCGGTAGAGGTCGGTGTGGGCCAGCAGGTTGGCGGTCATGAACGAGCCGTACGAGAGGCCTCCTACGGCCATCCTGTCGCGGTCGCCGATGCCGGCCTTGTCGAGTGCGTCGACAATGGCTTCGGCGCTCATTGTGAGCTCTTTGACGAAGTTGGCGTTGTAGTCGGCGTCCTTGTCGGAGGCGACTATCGCCATTGTCCAGTCGAGTACCACCGCATAGCCCTTGAGGCACCAGAAAATCTGGCATCCCTGGATAGGCATTCCGAAGGTGTTGTGGCTCGCGCGGTAGTTGTTCTCAGCGCTCTTGAATGTATAGTGCTCTCGGGGATAGGTCCACATGAAGACGGGCAGCTTGCCGTCGCGCTCCTTGTCGTATCCTGCGGGCAGATAAACCCTGGCGGCGCAGTTGAGGCCGTCGGCGCGCTTGTACTGGAGGTATTCCATCCTGATCTCATCGCTGTGCGGCAGGGTGTTCTCGAACGAGGAGATCTCCTTCTGCGAGGTGCGGCCCTTGCGGTCGACGCTGTAAAGCGCGTAATTGGGCACTTCGCTGGCGGTCTCGTGGGTCGCCACGAAACTCAGGCCCTTGTCCGAGAAGGAGACAACGTTGGTGAGGGTTACCTTGTATTCGATTCCGGAGGTCCAGAGCGTCTCGGCCTTACCGTCCTTGAGGTTGATGCGGTCGATGTAGCTGTACTTCAGGCCGCCTTCCATCCTGTCGCTTCCGCCGAGCAGCACATATTTGCCATTGGGGTCGGTCACCGCCTTGTCGGAACCCCTGAGGCGGCAGATCGCGCCGTTGAAGGAGTGTCCGTTGGAGGTGAAGTCGTAAGTGTCCTCGCTCAGGATCGTGACAGGGAGGACATTGATGTCGGAAGGGTTGAAGGCCTTGGTCCTGCGCACCTTATCGGAAGTGGAGATATAGAGGGCGGTCTTTTCGTTGCACCAGATCACGCTGGAGATGTCGCTGGCGCTTTCGGTCAGGACCTTGCCTACGTTGAAGTCGAAGGGATAGAGGCACTCCCTGATGCTGTAGGGATTGGCTGCGCCCTTGCCGGAGGCCTTCTCCTTCCAGAAGAGGGTGGCGGGTTTGTCGGCCCTCCATCCCCACATACTGCGGGTGGGAACTCCCTTCGGGGCGGTTTTTGGTTCCTTGAGGAGCCTGATCTCGCGTCCCTCCATATCCATTATGGCTATGCGCTTGTAGAAGTTGGAGTATCTCTTGGCATAAGTGTAGGGCTTGTGGATGGTGGTGCACATTATGTATTTTCCGTCGGGGGAGAGCTCGAATTCGCTGATGATGCCGCGGCCTCCCACGGTGCGGGTGGAGGTGCCGTCATAGAGCGACAGTTCGGCCGTGCACAGATAATCGAACACCGCCTCGTCATAGGGCGATTTCAGAAGGTCGGTGAATGTCTTGTAGGTATCCTTCCTGTTCTTGCTCGACTGGATGATGGGGCCTTTCGGGAATCCCTCCTTGGGGAAGGGGCCGATGTCGGAAGGGACGCTCTTGTATAAGACCGCGTCGTTGCCTGCGAAATCGAAGGCGTCGCCGAAAATGCTGTTGACGGGCCTTTCATTGATTTTGACGGCTGTCGGCCGCTCGGCGCGGGTATCGACCCTGTAGAGCTCCACCTCTTTCGGAGTGTCGTTCAGGAAGCAGAGCCAACGGCCGTCGGGCGACCATTTGAAACTGTGTGCCATCAGGTTTGCGGGGAGCCCGGCGATATCGCGGGTGGCTCCGGAACTGACGGTTATGAGCTTGATCTCTTCGAAGAAATCCTTCCTGGTCTGGCTGAAGTTGTCGCCGTTAAGGCGCAGTCCGGCCACTTTGAATTCCCGGATTGATTCTATCAGGGAGAGGGGACGGAACTTCTCACGGGCCTGGTAAATGACTCCTTCGGTCATCTGGTCGTTGAAATCGATCTTGGCGAGAGGCTTGGCCAGAAGCATCTCTTCCACTTCTTTGGAGGGACGTTCATATTTGACTTCCTGTGCCCCTGCAACACCTGCTGCCGTCAGGAGACCTGACAGCAGCAGTGCGGCAACGATATTTCGTTTCATTATACCTTATTTGTTGAACTTGGTTTTAAGTATCATTATTTGGTTTCGGGCGCCTTCTCACCGGCCTTCTTCTCAGCTTCGGGTTTCGCATTCTTTACGAACTTGTCGAGCATCTCCTCGATGGTCGAGAAGTAGTGGAGGAGGTTCTCCTTGAATGCGTAACCGTGGCCCTCATAAGGCAGCTGGAGCCAGCGTGCCTTGCCGTTGTGGCCTGCGATCGCATAGTAGAAGCGCTCGGACTGGATGGGGTGGGTTCCGGTATTCTCATCCATCATACCGTGGGTGAGGAGGATCGCATCCTTGACCTTGTCGGCGTAGTTGTAGGGCGACATGTCGTTGTAGATCTTGGGGATCTTCCAGTAGTCGCGGTTCTCGCTCTGGAATCCGTAAGGGGTGAGGGTGCGGTTGTAAGCTCCGCTGTTGGCCACGCCGAGTTTGTAGAGACGGGTGTGGGCCAGCAGGTTGCCGGTCATGAATCCGCCGTAGGAGTGGCCTCCGACCGACATCCTGTTGCGGTCGCCGATTCCGGCCTCGTCAAGGGCGTTGACAATGGCCTCGGCGTTCATCACGAGATTCTTGCGGAAGACTTCATTGGGCTGGCCGCCGTTCTTCTCGGCGATGATGGGCATCGACCATTCGAGGACCACGGCATATCCCTGGAGGCACCAGAAGACCTGCTTGTTGCGGTTGGGAACCACGAATCCGTAGCGGTCGGCGCGGTGACGCCTCTCGGCGCTGATAACGGTCTTGTGCTCGTAAGGATAGGTCCACATAAAGACGGGCAGTTTGCCGTCGCGCTCCTTGTCCCAGTCGGCGGGTACGAAGACCCTGGCCGCGCAGTTGACGCCGTCGGCGCGCTTGTAGGTTATGTATTCGCTGCGGATCTTGTCGTAGTGGGGGATGGGGTTCTCGAAGAAGGTGATGGGAGTCTCGGTGAGTTTCTTGTTCTTGATGCTCATCGCCATATAGTTGGGCACCTCGGTTTCGGATTCCTTGGAGGTGACGAATTCGATTCCCTTGGCGTCGAAGCTCTTGATGCCGGCGATCAGTTCCTTGTAGGGAGCCTTTCCGGTCCAGATGTTCTCGCATTTGCCGTCCTTGAGGCTGACCCTGTCGATGAAGGACATGTTGTCGCCGTTCTCATCGGGACGGGTCTCACCGCTCATAAGGATGTATGCTCCCTTCGGGTCGAGTTTGATCTTGCCCGTGCCGCGCTCGGTTACGATGGAACCGCGTACGGGGCGGTTGCCGAGGGTGTCGAGGGAGGTGTCTTCAGTGAGGATGAGGGTGCGCTTGGTCGTGTCGGAGGGGTTGAATACGAATGTGCGGGTCTGTTTCTCCTTGGAGGACATATCGGAATAGACTGCCACCTTGTCGTTGCCCCAGAGGACGCGGCCGAGACGGAATTCGGAAGTTATGACAAGCTTCTTGCCGTTGTCGGTGTCGAACGGTGCCTCGCACTGGTAGATTGCGGTGTACCAGGTCCTTTCGGGTTTGTCCTTATCCTTGTCTTCCTGGTCGTCGCCATCGCGTCCGGGACGCCTGTCGTTATCTTCGTCCTTATTGTCGTCGGAAGGCAGGGTTTCGGTCCAGGTGAGGACGGCGCCCTTGTCGGTACGCCAGGCATAACCGCTCTTGGAGGGCTTCCTGGGCTCTTTCTTGTCCTTGTCGGCGGGCTTTGCGTCATTCTTTTCCGGTTTCTTGGGAAGATCCCTGAGGACCTTCACGACCTCGCCAGTGGAGGTGCTCCATATCTCGCTCTTGCTGGGGAAGGAACTGTAGGTGCCGGAGTAGGAGTAGGGCTTGTGCGCGGTGGAGACAATCATATACTGTCCGTCCGGCGAGAGGTCGAAGCTCTTGATGACACCCTTCCCGCCGATGGTGCGGGTGGCGTTTCCGTCATACACGGAGAAGACCGAGGTGGCCAGATACTCGAATACCGCCTCGTCGTAAGGGGTCTTCAGCAGGTCCTGATAGGTCCTGTAGGAGCCTCTCTTTCCGAAGCTCTCCTGCACGATGGGGCCCTTGGGCGCATTCTCCTCGGGGAATTTGCCGAGATCGACGGGGACGCTCCTGTAAATGATGGTATTGTTGTCGATGAAGTCGAAGGCGTTGCCGAATATGCTGTTGACGCGGTTGGCGTTGATCTTGACTGCGACAGGCTTCTCGGCCGTAGCATCTACTTTGTAAAGCTCGACCTCGTACCTCGTATCGTTGAGGAAGCAGAGGGTCTTGCCGTCAGGCGACCACTTGAAGTCGTGGATCTTGGCGTTTACCGGCATTCCGATTACCTGGACAGGCTTTCCGCCCGGCATTCTGATGATGTCGAGTTTGGTGAAATAACCCTTGCGGGTCTGGCTGAAATTCTCGCCGTTGAGGCGCACACCGGCCACTTTGAACTCCTTTATGGCCGCCATTTCGGAAACAGATACATAGGGATCGTCCTTGCTGTATACAGCCGCGATGTCCATCTGCGGATTGAATACCGCCTTCGGGATGGGAGCCGCGAGGATCATCTCCATCACATCTTTCGAAGGCTTTTTGTACTTGATTTCCTGAGCCTTGGCGCAGGGGAAAAGGCAAAGCACCGCTGCTGCGGCGATTGCCAGGCGTTTCAGACCAATGCTTTTCATATGGTTGGGTATTAGATTGATTTGTCGTATAGAGTGCGAATTTAATAATTCTGTCCTTAAATTCCTCGGCCCAATTCCAAAACTTTCTTCCCGCTAATAATAATTGTTTGCAAAACAAAGAATTAGTCGTATCTTTGCAGGCTCCCGAAAAAGGGGGTACTATAAATATAGTCTAACTACTTATTGCTAAACAAATTACAACAAATGGCAAACGAAATTGAAAACAAAGAGGTCCTCGAGGCTCAGGCAGCTGAGACCGTAGAGACCCCTGCAGCGCAGGTTGAAGAGCCTGTTGCAGAGAAGGTCGCAGAGCCCGCAGCGGCTCCCGCACCCAAGAGAAAGAGCAACGCGTCGGCGGACAACGCAACGTTCGACTGGGACGCATTCGAGAATGACGGCTTCGACGAGGCCGACAAGGCAGCTACCGAAGAGAGCTACAGCCAGACCCTTTCCCGCATAAGCGAGAACGAAGTGGTCGAAGGTACTGTCGTCGCGATGAACAAGCGCGAAGTTATCGTCAATATAGGTTACAAGAGCGAGGGCGTAGTGAGCATCAACGAATTCCGCTACAACCCCGACCTCGCAGTAGGTGACAAGGTAGATGTCTTCGTAGAGAACGCGGAAGACAAGAAAGGCCAGCTGATCCTCTCGCACAAGAGGGCACGCTCCCTCCGTTCCTGGGACAGGGTCAACGAGGCTTACGACAACAACGAGATCGTCAAGGGCTACATCAAGTGCCGCACCAAGGGCGGTATGATCGTCGATGTATTCGGAATCGAGGCATTCCTCCCCGGCAGCCAGATCGACGTCAAGCCCATCCGTGATTATGACGTATATGTAAACAAGACGATGGAGTTCAAGATCGTCAAGATCAATCAGGAATACCGCAACGTGGTCGTTTCCCACAAGGCTCTCATCGAGGCAGAGCTCGAGGCCCAGAAGGCCGAGATCATCAGCCGTCTCGAGAAGGGTCAGGTACTCGAGGGAACCGTCAAGAACATCTGCTCTTACGGTGTATTCGTGGACCTCGGCGGAGTGGACGGACTCATCCACATCACCGACCTCTCCTGGGGCCGCATCAGCCATCCCGAAGAGGTTGTCCAGCTCGACCAGAAGATCAATGTCGTCATCCTCGACTTCGACGACACCAAGAAGCGCATCGCTCTCGGTCTCAAGCAGCTCAGCCCTCATCCCTGGGATGCTCTCGATCCCAACCTCAAGGTTGGCGACGTCGTCAAGGGTAAGGTCGTGGTCATCGCTGACTACGGCGCATTCGTAGAGGTTCAGCCCGGTGTAGAAGGCCTTATCCATGTCTCCGAAATGAGCTGGAGCCTCCACCTGCGCAGCGCACAGGACTTCCTCAAGGTCGGTGACGAAGTTGAGGCTGTCATCCTTACCCTCGACCGCGAGGAGCGCAAGATGTCCCTCGGTATCAAGCAGCTCAAACCCGATCCGTGGGCTACCATCGCAGAAAAATATCCCATCAACTCCAGGCATACCGCAACTGTCCGCAACTTCACCAACTTCGGCGTATTCGTAGAGCTTGAGGAAGGTGTTGACGGCCTCGTGCACATCAGCGACCTGAGCTGGACCAAGAAGATCAAGCATCCTTCGGAGTTCACCGCTATCGGAGAGCCCCTCGAGGTTGTCGTCCTCGAAGTCGACCAGGCAAACCGTCGTCTCAGCCTCGGCCACAAGCAGCTCGAAGAGAATCCCTGGGATTCCTATGAGACTATTTACACCGTAGGTTCGGTACACAACGGAACCGTTGCAAACCTCGTCGAGAAGGGCGCAGTCATCACCCTGGCAGACGGCGTTGAAGGTTACTGCTCCGCAAGGAACCTCGTCAAGGAAGACGGCACTCCCGCAAAGGCAGGTGAGGTGCTTCCTTTCCGCGTAGAGGAATTCAACAAGGCAAGCAAGAAGATCATCCTTTCCCACGTCAAGACCTACAGCGACGGCCGCAAGGAAGCTGCTCCCGCTGAGGAGAAGGCAGAGGATTCGGAGGCAAAGAACACCCAGAAGGCAGTCAAGAAGCTCAAGGCCAACCTTGAGAAGACCACCCTCGGTGACATCTCCGAGCTCGCAGCCCTCAAGGACGAGATGGAGAAGGCCCAGGAGTAATCCAGATGGAATTTTCCCTTACGACTCTGGGGTCGGCTTCGGCCAAACCCATGGTTGACAGGTATTCAAGCGTCCACGTGCTCAATGCGCGCGGACGCTTGTTCTTGATAGACTGCTGCGAAGGGGCCCAGTTCCAGCTGGTCAGGTATAAAATCTCGCCGATGAAGATCGACCGGATCCTCATCTCGCATCTTCACGGCGACCATGTCTTCGGCATCTTCGGGCTCCTCTCGACCATGGCCCTTCTGGGGCGCACGGCGGAGCTGCACATCTATGCCCCGAGGGATTTCTCGTCGATGCTGAATTTCTTCATGGGCCATTTCGGGGAGGGGATAAAATATCCCATAACCCACCATCCGCTCACCTTCAAGGAGAGGCAGGTCATCTGCGAGACCCGGACCGTGGAGGTTTCGGCTTTCCCGCTCAACCACGGCATCGAGACTTACGGCTTCCATTTTCTGGAGAAGTGGCAGGAACACCCTCTCGCTCCGACCGACAGGTATGCCCGTTCGGCGGCTTATTGCTGCGATACGGCGCCTTTCCCCGAACTCGAGGAGTATGTAAGGGGAGTGGATATCCTGCTGCACGAGGCCACATATACGGAGGAGATGCGCGCCCTTGCCAACGAGCGTTACCACTCCACCGCGGCCCAGGCTGCCGACCTCGCCCGGCGTGCGGGGGTTGGCAAACTTATTGCAGCCCATTTCTCGTCCCGCTACAAGGATCCGGATGTGCTCCTTCAGGAGGCGCGCGCCATATTTCCGGAGAGTTACCTTGCCTGCGAGGGCGAGAAGTTCAATGTACCATACAGGAGATTAAATGAAGAGAATGATTAGTGCGGCCCTGCTGGCCCTGCTGCTTGCCGCAGCTCCGAATGCCGGCGCCCAGGCCCTTGCGACCGGGCAGGTCAACGATAATCCCCACGCCCGGAAGGTGCTCGATGAGATCAAGTTTCTCGGCAGCACCCTGATAATGATAAACAACTTCTACGTCGATACCGTAGATACCAAGAAGATGGTGGACAGCGCCATCGAGGGCTTTGTCAAGACCCTCGACCCGCACTCGACCTACATCCCCGCCGAAAAGGTCCAGGAGGTCAACGAGTCGCTCGACGGCTCATTCGAGGGAGTTGGCATCGAGTTCGCCATAATCTCCGATACCCTCACTGTCCAGAACGTCATCTCGGGCGGTCCGGCCGAGTCCGTGGGGCTCAATATAGGCGACAAGATCATCTCGATCGACAATGAGAATGTCGCATCGGTAGGGCTGACCAACGACGATGTGCGCGCCAAGCTCCGCGGCCCCAGGGGCAGCAAGGTCAATGTCAGGGTGGTCCGCCACGGACTGGGCGAACCCCTCGCATTCGAGATAGTGCGCGGAAAGATCCCCATCGAAAGCATAGATGCCGCGTACAGGACCGAGTCGGGCGTCTTCTACGTGAAGCTCGGCCGTTTCGCCGCGAAGTCCTATATCGAATTCCTGAGGGCATTCATCGACAAATGCCAGGATGAACCCAAAGGACTCATCCTCGATCTGCGCGGCAACGGCGGCGGATTCCTCAATGTGGCTTTGAGTATCGCCAATTCATTCCTCGAGGATGGCCAGACGATTCTCTATACCGAAGGGCAGCACGAGCCGGTAAACACCCAGAAGGCCAACGGCAAGGGCTTCTTCAGGAACCGTCCGCTCGTACTCCTGGTCGATGAGAACAGCGCTTCTGCCAGCGAGATAGTCGCCGGAGCCATCCAGGATTGGGACCGGGGAATCATAATCGGCCGCAGGACCTTCGGAAAGGGCCTCGTGCAGCGCCAGTTCAGGCTCGAGAACGGAGCCCAGCTGCGCCTTACCATCGCTCGCTACCACACCCCCAGCGGCCGCGTCATCCAGACGCCTTATACCGTAGGGGAGAAGGACGAGTATTACAAAAAACTCTCCGAGCGCTATGCCGCCGGCGAATTCTTCTCGCTCGACAGTCTGCGCCTGCCCGACAGCCTGCTTTTCCATACGATGGTCCAGAACCGTCCCGTATATGGTGGAGGCGGCATCCTGCCCGATATCTTCATCCCCGAGGATACCACCGCATTCACTCCCTATTACGGATCCCTGGTCAGGCGCGGCATACTCACCGAATTCGTCAATGAGTACTGCGACAGGATGCGTCCGGTTGTGACGGAAAACTGCCCCGACTTCGATTCGTTCTACGCCTGGTACACCCCCGAGATCGAGAACTCGGTCGTGGAGGAGCTCACCGAATACGCTTCCAAAAAGGATTTTGAGCTCAACGTGGAGCAGCTGGAAGGCTCATACCCGGTCCTCAAGCCGAGGCTGAAAGCGTTGATCGCCAGGACCTTCTTCGGGACCAACGAATACTTCAGGGTGATAAACCGCGAGTGCGACCCCGAATTCCGCAAAGCGGAGGAGGTCATTCTGAACTGGCCGGAGACTCTGCCTTCTATATCCCGCTGACGGCCTGGTGATAGCGCCTGGCGTTCTCCAGGTGTCCCGCCAGGTTGGTGGAGAAGGCGTGCTGTCCGTCCAGCGTGGACTTGGCGCAGAAATAGAGATAGTTGTGATGCTCGTAATCGAGCACCGCGTCGATAGCCGCCACAGGCGGGATTGTGATGGGCCCCGGAGGGAGCCCTTCATATTTATATGTATTATAGGGCGAATCGACGCTCAGGTGCCTGTTGAGTATCCGCTTGAGGCTCTCGTCGCCGACGGCGAACTTGACCGTCGGGTCGGCCTGCAGCAGCATTCCCTTGTGGAGGCGGTTCATATAGACGCCCGCAATCCTCGCCATCTCCGGCTCGTATTTGGTCTCTTCTATGACTATCGAGGCCAGGGTGCTGACCTCCGTCCTGGAGAGGCCGATGCTCCGGGCCTTGGCGCTGCGCTCTTCGTTCCAGAACCTCTCGTACTCCTTGTGCATCCGCTCGATGAATTCATCGGGGGTCACGGTCCAGTACACCTCGTAGGTGTTGGGGATGAACATGGCCGGGAAGGTAGCCTTGGTAAAGCCGTATTTATCCAGTGTTCCGGGCGATGTCAGGGCCTGCAGGAACTGCAGTGAATCGGCCTCGAGCCGGCTGCCCAGATGCCCCGCGAAGCGCTCCATCGAACGCATGTATCCGCTGAAAGAGAGGTTGACGGGAGTCTGCCATCCGTGGGACAGGATCCTGACTATCTGCTTGTTGCCCATTCCCTTGCGGAAACGGTAGCGCCCGGGCTTGAACTTCTCGTCGAGTTTCATATGCCTGGCCGCCCTCAGGAATGTGGCCTTATTGTCGATGACTCCGTTGTCGGTCATGGCCTTGCAGAGGTCATCGTACGAATAAGACCTGTAAATCTTCACGATTCCCTTGTCCGGCGGATCGGAGACTATGTTGGAATGGATGAATGTGCCGTAATAATTGAGGGCCGCAAGCAGCGCGCCGCCGCAAAGGAGCAACGCCACTATGCCCAAGCCTTTCTTTCTGCCAGTTCTTTTTGCCATTATTTCCTCAGTTTGACAATCGTTCCGGGAGCGGGCTCCTCCGGGGGACGCATTCCGTTAAGAGTGTAGAGTGCCTTGAGCCTTATCGCATAGCGCTGCGCTATGGAGTACATAGTTTCGCCCTCCTCCACGACGTGCTTGTCGAGATGCTTTGCGCCCATTCCTTTCTTCCTCTCCAGATAGACAACCTCGCCCGCCTCCATATTGCGGTCCTCCTTGAGGTCGTTGAAATAGAGCAGTTCGAGCTTGAACAGGCGGTACTCCTCGGCTATGGAGGAGAATGAGTCGTAACTCTCGGCGAGAACATACATCACCCCGTTGCGGCTGTAAACCTGCCTTTCGAGCGAAATCCTGTAAAGCGGACTGCCCTTCGAGGGCTTTACCTCCACCGGAGCCTCGGCCACGGCCGGGGCGGGGGGAATCTCCGCCGCCTGGGCGGTGTCGAGGATATCGAGCAAATGCAGGTTGTTGGCCTCGATTATGCGGATCAGATTCTCGGCGTAAGTGGGGGAGGTGGCATATCCCGCCGCCTTCAGGCCGTATGCCCACCCCTTGTAATCGGTGGGTTCCAGTTCGAACAGGGAGGCGTACCTGTCGCGGTAGCGAAGGAAGTCGGAGTGGTCGCTGAAAGACTCCTCCGGAGTTGGATATTTGCGGAAACACTCATTGCGCGCGTCGTCGTCCGCCCTGAGTGAATCCCCCGCCCAGCCGTGGCACTTGATGCCGAAGTGGTTGTTGCCTTCGGCGGCAAGGCGGCTGTTGCCGTTGTCCGACTCCAGGCAGGCCTGCGCCATAGTGATGCTGGCCGGGATGCCGCTCAGGCGCATCTGCCTTACAGCCTCATCCTTGAAGCGCAGGATATACTCCTCCCGCGTCATCCTCTGCGGCGCCGACACCGAAACCGATACCCACATCAACGCCAAAACGGCAAGCAATACTCTTTTCATACTCTCTACAAAGGTAGCAAATTAGAGCTAAAAATATTATATTTGTGCTCCACTCAAACTTTTCCGCTATGCTAGAACTTCTCCAGACCGCCAACAATTACCTTTACACGTATTTGGTTATCGGCCTCCTGATAGGCTGTGGCATTTATTTTACCATCAGGACCAAGGGCGTGCAATTCCGTCTTCTGGGCGACAGCTTCCGCCTGCTCTTCAAGAGCGGCGATGCCAAGACCACCGAAAAGCACGTCTCCTCGTTCCAGGCCTTCGCCGTATCGCTCGGCAGCCGCGTGGGTACCGGCAACCTGGCCGGAGTGGCGACCGCCATCACCGTGGGAGGCCCCGGCGCCGTATTCTGGATGTGGATCACCGCCCTCTTCGGCGCAGCTACAGGCTTTATGGAGGCGACCCTGGCACAGCTCTACAAACGCAAGGACAAGGACTCCTTCATCGGAGGTCCCGCATATTATATCGAATCGGGTCTCGGGCTCCGCTGGATGGCGGTCCTCTCCGCGATACTCATCATCCTCACCTTCGCCTTCGGCTATACTCTGGTGCAGTGCAATACCATCGGAGCGGCATTCCAGAACCAGTTCGGATTCAACCACGTCGTAGTGGGAATCTTCGTCACCCTGCTGCTGGCAGCCATCATCTTCGGCGGCATCCACCGCATCGCCAAGGTTACGGCTGTCGTAGTGCCCTTCATGGCGATCGGCTACCTGATCATAGCCCTGGTAATCGTGATTATGAATATCTCCAGCCTTCCCGCCGCTTTCAAACTCATCATCGACTCCGCCTTCGGATTCCGTCAGGCGGCCGGAGGCGTCCTCGGCGCAGCCATAATGCAGGGCGTGCGCCGCGGCCTTTTCAGCAACGAGGCGGGCCTCGGTTCGGCTCCCAACGCGGCGGCTACGGCCCACGTCTCTCATCCCGTAAAGCAGGGTCTCGTCCAGAGCCTCGGCGTCTTCATCGATACCATAGTCATCTGCTCCTGCACGGCTTTCATCCTGCTTGTCAGCGGCGTGGACCTTTCCGGTAAGAGCGGCATCGGAATCGAGCTCACCCAGGCGGCCCTCTCCAGCCAGATAGGGCCCGCCGGAAGCGTCTTCATAACCATCGCGCTCTTCTTCTTCGCATTCAGCACAGTCATCAGTACATATTATTACGGCGAGGCCAACCTCAGGTTCTTCACCAAGAGCAAGACGGCGCTCTTCATCTTCCGCCTGCTAGTCGCGGCGATGGCGATGATTGGCACCTGCATCTCGCTCGAGGAGGCGTGGGAGCTGACCGATATATGCATGGGAGTCTGCGGCATCTGCAACCTCGTGGCCCTCTTCGTGCTCTGTCCCAAGGTTATCAAGGTCCTGGATGACTATGTCCGCCAGCGCAAGGCCGGCATCAAGAGTCCCACCTATCCCGACTGGTGGGACGAGCATAAGGTGAGAGGAGAAAAATGAAGAAAGATATAGACGAAATCAAAGAGATAATGGCGGTCCTGGCCTCCGACAGCAAGGATTCCGGACTGCCGCAAATGGCCTCGGAGGGAATCCACGCGGGATTCCCTTCGCCGGCTCAGGATTATATGTCCGGAGTCATAGACCTCAACCGCGAACTGGTCCGCCATCCCGAGGCGACGTTCTACGGCCGCGTGGTGGGGGATTCGATGCGCGATGCGGGAGTCGAGGAGGGGGATGTCCTGGTCATAGACAAGGCCCTCGAACCGCAGGAGGGGGATATGGTGGTCTGCTGCCTGGACGGTGAATTCGCACTGAAACGCATCTCGTTTACCGGGAAAGAGGCCGCAGGCGCTAAGAAGGCGGCCCGGCAGAGGGTCTCGTACAACATACTCAACCGGCGCGACATCTGGCTTTTGCCAGCCAATCCCAAATACAAGCCCATCCACGTCGAGGAGGGCAACGATTTTACCATCTGGGGAACGGTAACCTATGTCATAAAGAAGGTCAAGTGACCTTTTTGCGATGTACGCTCTTGTCGATTGCAACAATTTCTTCGTTTCGTGCGAAAGGGCCTTCCAGCCTTCCCTGGAAGGGCGCCCCGTCGTGGTGCTTTCCAACAACGACGGATGCGTCGTGGCCCGCAGTAACGAGAGCAAGGCGATGGGCATCAAGATGGGCACTCCTTTCTTCCAGGTCCGCAATCTGGTGGACAGCGGCCGTCTGGAGGTCCGCAGCTCGAATTATACCCTCTACGGAGACCTCTCCCGGAGGGTGATGGCCATCCTGCGTGAGGCGGCACCGCGCATCGAAGTCTATTCGATAGACGAGGCATTTATGGACCTCGAAGGGATTCCCTCCGAAAGGCACAGGCCGCTCTGCCTCGAACTTGTCCGCAAGATCCGCCTGTGGACGGGGATTCCGGTGAGCATAGGCATCGCACCTACCAAGACCCTCGCGAAGGTGGCCAATCATTTTGCGAAAAGATATGCCGGTTACCGCGGAGTCTGTACCATCGATGACGATGCCAAGCGCGAGAAGGCGCTCTCGCTCTCTCCGGTGGGGGATATCTGGGGCATCGGCCGCCGGGTCGCCCCGAAACTTGAGGCTATGGGCATCCGCACCGCCCTCGATTTCGCCCGTATGCCGCGCGAGTGGGTAAGGGGCAAGCTCGGAGTGACGGGAGAGAGGACCTGGCTGGAGTTGCAGGGGCATATCGCCGTGGCCACGGAGGAGCAGGAGGCCCGCAAGAGCATCTGCACATCCCGTTCCTTCGCCGATCTTATCACCGATATGGACGAACTCTCCCTGAGGGTCTCCGATTTTGCGGCCATCTGCGCCCGCAAACTGCGCAAGGAACATACTGCGGCGGGCAGGGTCACGGTATTTATGTTTACCAACCGTTTCCGCGAGGACCTGCCACAGTATTATCCCTTCATTTCCGTCCCGCTGGATGTGCCCGCGAGCAACAATCAGGAGATTATCGGCGCCGCGCTGAAGGGGCTGAAGGCGGTATTCAAAGAGGGTTACGGTTACAAGAAGGCCGGTGTAATAGTGGACGAGATCATCCCCGAGACGCTTATCCAGGGTTCGCTCTTCGATGACAATGCCGAAATGCGCGAGCGCGAGAATGTCGTCTCCGAGCTTATGGACCGCTTCAATACCTCCGACCGCAGCCTCCTGCGCCTGGCCTCCCAGCGCCCGGGCCACTATGCCGACGGTATCAGGCGGGAACATTGCTCCAAACCATTCTCCACCTCCTGGAACGACCTGATCGAAGTGCACTGATGAAACCGACCGAAGAATTTGTGGAAGAGAGATTCAGGCGCTTCAATGCCCTGTGCTTCGGCGGACTCCTGCCGGAGGTGCCAGTCGTGCTGACAAGCGTCAAGAGCTATATCGGAATGTGCTCCTACAGGAAGCGCAGGATCGGCCGCGGCCGGTATGAATACTATGATTTTAAATTCCGCATCAATACCCGGATAGATCTTTCCGAATCCGAGTGGGAGGATATCATCCTCCACGAGATGATCCATTATTATATCGCTCTCAACGGCCTCCAGGACAGCTCGGCCCACGGGCCCCTGTTCCGCAAGATGATGCGCTTCATAAACGGGACCTACGGCCGCCACATTACCGTTACCCAACGCACCAGCGCCGGGCAGCGCGAACAGCTCACCGGCACGAAGGCACGCGAGAGGGTAGTGGCTATGGTCTCATTCCGCGACGGCCGCACCGGCCTGAAGGTCCTGCCGCCCGACAAACGCGCCGTTGCAGCCTACCGCCGCGGCATCCTCCGCAGTCCCCGCATCGAGTCGGTTGAATTCTACCTCGTCAAGGATGCCTGGTTCAACCGCTACCCGTGCTCCAGGGCCCTGAATGTGATTTACTGCGACAAAGCTGAGCTGCTCAGGCATCTTTCCGGAGAGAGATTTGAATGACAGCCAAAGCCGTTTTGATTTTTTCAAAACGGCTTTTTATCTTTGTGGTTACCTTATTTTGAAAATGTACAGAACGATGAAACGCATTTTACTCTCTATCGCAGCTGTCTGCCTCGTGGCAGTGGCTTGCGGCAATAATGGCAAAAAGGCCGACAACGCCGGCACAAATACCGACAGCGCGGCTGCGGCAACTGAAACACAGAACGAAAACAATATGAAGACTCTTGTAGCTTATTTCTCCGCTACCGGCACTACCGAGGCCCTCGCAAAGCAACTTGCAGAAGTTACCGGCGGAACCCTTTATGAAATCAAACCTGAGGTCCCCTATACCTCAGCCGACCTTGACTGGACCGACAAGAAGTCCCGCAGCACCATCGAGATGCAGGATCCCAACTCCCGCCCCGCAATCGTCAAGGACCTCGAGGATGCCGACGCGTACGGCACCGTCTTCATCGGATTCCCCGTATGGTGGTACACCGCTCCGACTATCATCAATACCTTCCTCGAGAGCTATGATTTCTCCGGCAGGACCGTGGTTTTCTTCGCTACTTCGGGCGGCAGCAACATCAACAAGGCCAACAAACAGTTCCGCGAGCAGTATGAGGCTCTCGACTGGAAGGACGGCAAGGTGCTCAACCGTGCCACCAAGGCAGATGTCGAGGCTTGGGTGAAGTCGCTCGGTCTTTGATGCGCTTGGATATGGAAGAGAAAAAACTCGATATTTCCTGGAAGGAATATGCTTCCCGCGAAGAGCTCAGCGAGAAGGACCGTCAGTTGCTTGATGCGGCCATAAATGCCCTTGCAGGCTCGTATGCGCCTTATTCGCACTTCAACGTGGGCTCGGCTGTGAGGCTGGGCAACGATATTATCGTCAGGGGGGCCAATCAGGAGAATTCTGCTTTCCCCTCAGGGCTTTGCGCCGAGAGGACGGCTATGTTCTCGGCGGCGTCGAGATATCCCGGAGAGGAGATCGTGGCGATTGCCCTGGTGGCTTCGCAGAACGGCAAGCTCCAGGCGGCTCCGACATATCCCTGCGGCGCCTGCCGTCAGGTTATGGCCCAGTATCAGCAGCGGAGCGGCAAGCCGATGCACATAATTATCGGCAGCGCCGGCAAGATCCAGGTCTTCGACGGAGTCGAAATGATCCTGCCCTTTATCTTTGACGATATTTGATCGTGAACGGTATCTCTGAGGCTCCGCGTTGTTCCATCTGAAAAGGCCCTCCCACTTCGTGGGCCCCTCCCCGTGTGCCGGGGACGCACACTTTTCAGACGGAACAACGACTCCGCCCTAAGATACCGGATGTCAATTGAAAAGGAATTAATAATTACTAAAAAAAGCGCCTGCAGGCGCTAGCGAAGGCCGGGCAGTGTGAGGTTGTGGGATAGCAAGGCCGTAGCGGTGGGGTTTGGGGCGGAGCCCCAATAAAAAAAGGGTAAGCTTGATATATCGCACCGCTACAACCACCTACCCTTGCTGCCTTCCGACCCTGGGGGAGTTCAGTGGGAGCTGGTCGTATACGACTTACCCCGGCACAAAAGTAGAAAGTTTTTTTAATATATGAAAATTTGCGTCGGTCTTTCGGGCGGAGTTGACTCCAGCGTAGCCGCCCTGCTCCTCAAGCGGCAGGGCTACGATGTCTTTGCCCTCTTCATGCAGAACTGGCACGACACCACCGGCACGCTTCACGGCGACTGCGAATGGGAAGAGGAGCGCTCCGTGGCCGAAATGGTAGCCCGCAAGATAGGCATACCTTTCCATTTCGTGGACCTGAGCGATGTCTATCGCAGCCGGGTCGTCGATTATATGTTCGACGAATACGCCAAGGGCCGCACTCCCAACCCCGACGTGCTCTGCAATCGCGAGATCAAGTTCGACGCATTCCTCAAGGCGGCGGAGGCCCTCGGGGCCGATATGGTTGCGACCGGTCACTACTGCCGCAAAGATTCCTTCGTCAATCCGGAAGGGGAGACCGTCTATCGTATCCTTGCCGGAACCGATCCCAACAAGGACCAGAGTTACTTCCTCTGCCAGTTGAATCAGGAGCAACTCTCCAAGGCCCTTTTCCCTATCGGCGACATCTGCAAGCCGGAGGTGCGCAGGATAGCGCACGAAGCCGGCCTGCCCAGCGCCGACAAGAAAGACTCCCAGGGCATCTGTTTCGTGGGAAAAGTGGACCTTCCGGTCTTTCTGCAGCAGAAACTCAAGCCCCGCGAGGGCCGCGTGGTCGAGATATACAGGGAGTTCTACGACTCCCTGCCTCCGCGCCAGACCCTTGAGCAGCAGGAGGAACCATATCGCTACAGGCCGGAGGACGGCAAGGTCATAGGCCGGCACGACGGAGTCCAGTATTATACCATCGGGCAGCGCAAAGGGCTCGATATCGGAGGGCACAAAGAGTCGATATTCATCATCTTGATGGATCTCGAATCCAATACCATATATGTAGGCGAAGGGCAGTCGCATCCCGGGTTGTACCGCAAGGCGCTCCGCATACAGCCGCAGGAGGTACACTGGATAAGGCCCGACCTGGCTCTCGGACCTGGCGGGACGATGCGTTGCAAAGTCCGTATCCGTTACCGCCAGCCGCTTCAGGATGCCACCCTCATAAACAAGGAAGCCGGACTCTACATAGCTTTCGACGAACCCCAGCGGGGAATAACCCCCGGCCAGTTCGCAGCCTGGTACGCCGAAGACGGCGAGATGCTTGGCAGCGGCCCCATCGAGCGATGAGCACTCATACCGACATAGTCGTAATCGGAGGTGGCGCAGCCGGAATGATGGCAGCCATTAAGGCCCTTCAGGAGGGATGCGACGTCACCGTGCTGGAGAAGAACCCGTTCTGCGGCAAGAAGATAAACATCACCGGCAAGGGGCGCTGCAATATCACGAATACCCGGCCCTGGCAGGAGTTCTCGGCCCATATCCATCCTAACTCCCAGTTCTTCCGCAGCGCATTTTACGGCTTCTCCAACCAGGATACCATTGAATTGATCAATGCCATAGGAGTTCCTACGGTCGAGACCCAGGGCAAGCGTATATTTCCGGAATCGATGTCGGCCAGGGATGTCTCACGGGCCCTGCAGTCGTATATGGAGGATCTCGGTGCCGCATTGCTCTGCGATGCCGATGTGATAGCAGTCAAGCGCGACGGCGACTCTTTGGTTACCACTTTCTGCCGCACCGGGGGCGGCCTTCCGGAGGCGGTCTCTTCCGAGGCGGTGATAGTGGCTACCGGCGGCCTCTCTTATCCCACGACTGGCTCCACTGGGGCCGGATACGACATAGCCCGCAGCTTCGGTCATACCATTACGGAGCGTTTTCCTTCGCTTACCGCCCTCAAACCCCGCCGTTACGACCTCGACCTCCAGGGAATCGAACTGGAGAATGTAGGCCTCGTGCTCTATGTGGACAAAAGTCCTGTCCAGGTGGAGGAGGGCGATCTCAGTTTTACGGATAACGGCATCGAAGGCTCCATCGGCTATCGCGTCAGCCGAAAGGCTGTCTGGGCCCTTTCGCACGGACAGAAGGTCGAATTGGAACTGGATCTCAAGCCGGCGCTCAATCTTGAAAAGCTCGAGGCCCGCATAAGCCGCGAGATTGCCGCGATCGGCTCCTCACGCTCCACCATAGGCGCTACCAAGCTGCGTGGGTTGCTGCGCACATTTATGCCGCAGGCCCTCGTGAAACCTTTCGCGGACTCCCATCCGGGCCTGGGTGCCGACAATCTGGCAGCAGCCCTGAAGAGCTGGATTTTCAAGATAGATTCCTACACTGGATATGAGCGCTGCGTGGTCACTGCAGGCGGAGTCTCCCAGAAAGAGATAATTGCCAAAACGATGTGCTCCAAGCTCGATCCGGGGCTTTATTTTGCCGGCGAAGTCCTCGACCTGGACGGCGACACCGGCGGCTACAATCTACAGATAGCCTTCTCCACCGGTGCTCTTGCCGGCCGCAGCGCCGCTCAGCGGATATTGAATTCGAGGCTGGTTTCGGAGGAGGGGTAGAGATTGACGGCGTCCCCGCGGCGGAAAGTCGCGGGGTCGTCGTTTTCAAATGCGATGATGTCGGATGCGCGCACTGAAATGTGCCGCGTTACGCGTGCCAATTCGGCTTTTATCCGGCAGGACAGCTCTTTGTCAAGCTCCGAGGCGGGAGTGCCTCCGGGAAAGAAGTAGCTTGAGCCGTCTATATGGGTTATGCCGCCTTCGCAGGTGAACAGGATGCCGCGGCCCAGGGTATCGAAGTAGCGGTGGGCAAAGGCTGGCGATATGGCCTTTCCCGCCTTGATCAAAGTGATGAAAGTGCAGGTGCGCGCGGTAGCGTATGAAATGTCGTCCGGAAGATAGAAATCCTCCGGACGCCTTTTGAGAGTGGAATCCGGCCGGGTGTAAAAAGAACCGTCGGATTGTATTACGATAATGTTCATCAGATCATCGAGGCGCGGATTTCGGTCAGCACCTTCTTTGTGTCGAGGGTGAAATCGCCTTCCATCATCCAGCTGTAGTAGCTCGGCTCATATTTGAGCACCTCTTTGACGGGTTTGCCGCGGTGCTTGCCGAAGTTGAATACTGGCTCATCCTTGTCGTTGAGGACGAAGCGTCCCGCATAATCCATGAAACGGTTCTGGATGGAGTATTTGGCGAGGTATTCGACATCGTTCTGCAGGGGGTCCTCCTCGTCGTCCTTATAGCGGTCGAGCTGGGCCTCGAGGACCTCGTAGGTGGCCATTGTGTCGGCCTCTGCCGAGTGGGCGTTGTCGAGGTTCTTGCCGCAGTAGAACTTGTAGGCGGCCTTGAGGGTGCGCTGCTCCTTCTTGTGGAAGATGTTCTGGACGTCGATGAGTTTGCGCTTGCGGAAGTCGAATTCCACTCCGGCGCGAAGGAACTCCTCGGCCAGCAGGGGGATGTCGAACTTGAGCGAATTGTAGCCGGCTATGTCGCAGCCCTTCATCCATTGGGCGAGGGATTTGGCCAGCTGGCGGAATTCGGGCTCATCCCTGACGTCCTCGTCGCTTATGCCGTGTACGGCCTGGGCCTCGGGGGGGATGGGAATCGTGGGGTTGACGCGCCGCGTCTTGACCTCGACCTTGTTGGGCTCTCCCGGGGCTCCGGGAGAGACCTTTACGATCGATATCTCTACTATCCTGTCTGTCGCCACGTTGAGACCGGTGCTCTCGATGTCGAAGAACAGGAGGGGGTTGCGTAGGTTGAGCTGCATCGCTTAGCCGTTGATCATCACTGGCATCAGGAGGGCGCGGATGTTCTCGTCGGGATTGGCCTCGTCAGCCGATACGATGAGGGCGGCCCTGCTGGGATCCGCGAGCTCGAGGGTGATGTTCTGGTAAGGCAGGTTGTTGAGAATCTCGAGCAGGAAGGTGGACTTGAAGCCGATCTCCATGGCCTCGCCGTCGTACTGGCAGGGCAGGGTCTCGTGAGCCGACATCGAGAAGCTGAGGTCCTGGGCCGAAACGAGCACCTCGTTGAAGGAGAGTTTCAGCTTGATCTGGTTGGAAACCTGGTTGGAGCAGACGGCGATACGCTTGACGACACCGAGAAGGTCAGTGCGGGCGATGGTCATCCTGTTGGTGTTGTTCTTGGGGAAGACCGACCTGTATGCGGGATAGATGCCTTCGATGAGGCGGCATACGAGGATGTTCTCGCCGAAGCTGAAGTATGCGTTCTTGTTGTCGAACTGCACGGTGATCTCTTCGTCGACCTTCGCGAGCACGCTCCTGAGAACCGCTGCGGGCTTCTTGTGGAGGATGAAGGAGCACTTCTGCGAAGCCTTTGCGCCGGTGAACTCATAGCAGATGAGCTTGTGGGCGTCCGAAGCCACGAGGGTGGAGTTGTTGACGTCGAGGTCGAAGAGGATACCGTTCATCACGGGACGGAGTTCCTCCTCAGCGGTAGCGTAGATGGTATTGTTGATGCCGTTGAGCAGGGTCTCGGAAGAGATTACGAGGCTGTCTGCCGTAGCGCCTATTTCGGGGAGTTTGGGGAAGTCCGCCGCGTCGAAGCAGGGGATCTTGGAGGCTCCGCTCGCCCAGGTGATATCCATTACGGAGTCGCCTGTGCCGGTGGAGAATGTCAGCGGCTGGTCGGGGAACTCCTTGAGGGAATCGGTTATGAGCTTGGCGGGAACTGCGGTGCGGCCTTCCTGCTCGACCTGCGCGATGGAGATAACCGTCTTGAGGGTGGTTTCGCCGTCGGAAGCGGTGACCTTGAGGGCGTTGCCGTCCAATTCGAAAAGGAAGTTCTCGAGGATGGAAAGGGTAGGCTTGCTGGAAATGACCTTGGAGACCGAAACCAGTCCTTCGAGAAGCTCTGAGCTTGATACTGTGAATTTCATAGTCCTATATTTTTATATTTGATATTCTGTGTACAGACTACAAATATAGCAAAAAGAATCGATTTATTTGATTAAATTCGCAGACATAAAACTCTGCCTATGAAAAATACTCTCTGCCTCCTGTACCTGGCGCTGCTGAGCGTGCTCTGCTCGTGTTCAGACGGACACGCATCCTATAAGGAAGGGGATGCCCAGGCTGCCGCGGCGGCCGCCCTGGCGGACCGCGTGCTGCCCTCCTCGCGCAGCCACTTCTTTTTCGAGACCGCCCCTTCCCCCGACGGAAAGGACTATTTCAGCCTTTATACCAAAGATGGCAAACTCCACGTCCGCGGCAACAATTCGAACTCTATGGCTGTAGGACTCAACTGGTATCTCCGCCACTACTGCTTCGTGGATGTAGGCTGGTTCGCCGGCGACAAGATAAAGATGCCCCGGGAACTGCCCGAGATAGAGATGGGCGACTGCACCATTGCGGCCCGTGTGGACAAGCGCTTCTTCCTGAATTATTGCACATTCGGCTATACGATGCCCTGGTGGGGCTGGGAAGAGTGGGAGCATTTCATCGACTGGATGGCTCTCAACGGCGTAAACCTGCCGCTGGCCATTACCGGACAGGAGTCGATCTGGTATGAGATATGGACCGAAATGGGCCTCTCAGACGAGGAGGTCCGCGCCTATTTCACCGGACCGGCGCACCTTCCGTGGCACAGGATGCAGAATATCGACCGCTGGGGCGGCCCGCTCCCGAAATCCTGGCTCGAAGGACAGATGGAGCTGCAGAAGAAGATCGTGGCGCGGGAGCGCGAACTTGGGATGAAGCCCGTCCTTCCCGCATTCGCAGGCCACGTGCCGCGCGAGCTGGCGCGCCTCTATCCCGACGCGCCGATGACCAGGCTCGAGGCCTGGTCCGGTTATCAGGACGAATATGCCTGCACCTTCCTCGACCCTATGAGCGACCTCTACACCGAAATCCAGAAGCGGTTTGTGGAGAAGGAGACCGAGATTTACGGCACCGACCACATATACGGCATAGATATCTTCAACGAGCTGATGCCGCCCTCCTGGGAGCCCGATTATCTGGGCAGGGTGAGCCGTCAGGTCTATGAATCGCTCGAGAAGGCCGATCCGGATGCCATCTGGCTCCAGATGGGATGGCTCTTCTATAACGAGCGCAAGTATTGGACTCCGGACCGCGTGGAGGCTTATCTGACCTCAGTCCCTCGTGACAGGCAGATACTCCTCGACTATTATTGCGAGCGCCAGGAGGTCTGGAAGAGGACCGACAGTTTCTACGGGGTGCCCTTCATTTGGTGCTATCTTGGCAATTTCGGAGGCAATACGATGCTGGCGGGCAATGTGAAGCAGATATGCGATTCGCTCGAATACGCCCTGGCCAATGCCGGAGACAATCTTCAGGGAATAGGCTCCACTTTGGAGGGATTCGATTGCAATCCGTATATGTACGAGTTTATCCTCGAGAAGCCGTGGATGCCCGTCGATGGCGGCGAGCCCGCCCATCTTGAGCCGCGTTGCTGGGCCGACCAGCTGTCGTTCTGGCGTACCGGAAAGGACGACCCCGAATCCCGGAAGGCGTGGTGGTATCTCTTCAACAAGATATATGTCTCGCCGTCCCGTCCGGGGCAGAGCTCGCTCGTGACTATCCGCCCGACATTCGGCAAGTACCGTACCTATTATGCCCGTCCCGCTACCGGGTATCGCGACTCCGACCTGCTCGCCGCGCTGGAGCATCTGCTCAAGGCCGGGGGCAGTGGGGATGCCTACTGCTTCGATGTGGCGAATCTGGCCCGGCAGCTTCTGGCCAATCATTATCTGACGGTTTTCGCCGATTACGAGGCGGCTTTCAAGGCGAAGGACAGGGCGCGGATGTCGGAGCTCGAGGCGGTCCTCACGGGGATTATCGACGATATGGAGAGAATCACCGGAACGCAGCGCGACTTCCTGCTGGGCAAATGGATCGAGGATGCCCGTGCGTGGGGAGCGACCCCCGAAGAGGCCGATTATTTCGAGTCCAATGCCAGGAACCTGCTGACCACCTGGAGCGGTGAGGATATGCTGCTCAACGATTATGCGGCCCGTCAGTGGAACGGCCTGCTCTCATCGTTCTACAAGGTCCGATGGACAATGTTCTTCGATGCCGTCAATGCGGCGCTCGACGCCGGCGAGGAGTTCGACGAGGAGCATTATCAGGCATATTGGAAGGCGGTCACCGCATTCGAGGGCCGCTGGTGGCGGGAGCGCATCGGCAAGTTCCCTTCCAAACCCTATGGCGATGCCGTCGGAATAGCCTCCGATATCTGCCTGCGATATGGGGATTCAATTAGGAATAAATAAGTATATTTGCCAAAATTTTGAGAATATGAAAAGGATGTTTTTGATTGTGGCGGCGCTGCTGGGAATGGTTTGCTGCGGCACTGCCCAGAATACCAACCGCGAGGTCGGTCTTTCGGTGGAGCAGGCGCAGGTCGCTGTCGACGACGCTTCCCGCAAATACGAGAATGTTTACAAGGACGGCAAGGACGATGTGGACCGCCTCAAGAGGGAGGTCAACCGCATCAACAAGGAACTGAGCATCCTCAAGAAGGACCGCAAAGATGCCAACGAGAACGTAAAGGCGTTCAGGGATGTACTCAAGATCCGCAAGGATGCCTTCAAGCTCCAGAAGAAAGCCGGTGCCGACAAGGAGCAGCTCGATATCCTGAAGAACGACATCAAGGATTCCGAGCGCCAGTTCAAGGATGCCAAGGGTACCCTCAAGCGCCTCGACAACCGTATCAGCGACTATAAGAAAGATGTAGCTTCGCTCAAGAAACGCATCCGCGCAATAGAAAAAGGCATCTCCGCTGCCAAGAAGGACCTCAAAGCCCAGCAAAAGGAACTGAAGGCGGCCGAGAAGGCGGCTGCTGTCCAAGAGTAGCATTTCGACTCCGCTTTTGAAACATTTTTCAAAAACCTTCGTATAAATGAGTGCGTCGGCAGGGAATTTGACCCTCGCGGCGCATTCATTTATTATATGAGGAGTTAGAGTCAGATGAGACAGTTAAAGATTACAAAATCCATCACCAACCGAGAGAGCGCGTCGCTCGACAAGTATCTGCAGGAAATAGGCCGCGAGGAACTTATCACCGTCGAAGAAGAGGTGGAACTCGCACAGCGTATCCGAAACGGGGACCAGGCGGCCCTCGAGAAGCTTACAAGGGCCAATCTGCGATTCGTCGTTTCGGTGGCAAAGCAGTACCAGAACCAGGGAATCAGCCTTCCGGACCTTATCAACGAGGGAAACCTCGGACTTATAAAGGCCGCCGAGAAGTTCGATGAGACCCGAGGCTTCAAGTTCATCTCCTATGCTGTGTGGTGGATCCGTCAGTCCATCCTCCAGGCTTTGGCGGAGCAGAGCCGTATAGTGCGCCTGCCCCTTAACCAGGTCGGCTCCCTCAATAAGATCAACAAGGCCCTCTCGAAGTTCGAGCAGGAGCACGAGCGTATGCCTTCGGCCGATGAGTTGGCCGAGTACCTCGACATCCCCGCCGAGAAGATCGCCGACACCCTGCGTGTTAGCGGTCGCCACGTCTCCGTGGATGCTCCCTTCGTGGACGGCGAGGACAACAGCCTGCTCGACGTGCTGGTGAATCCCGATTCCCCCAATGCCGATACGGGCCTCGTCAATGAGTCGCTCAACAAGGAGATTGAGCGCGCCCTCTCGACCCTTACCGAGCGCGAGCGCGACATCATCCGATACTTCTTCGGCATCGGCTGCCAGGAGATGACCCTCGAGGAGATCGGCGAGAAGTTCGGCCTCACACGCGAGCGCGTGCGCCAGATCAAGGAGAAGGCGGTCCGCCGCCTGCGCCACAGCGCCCGCAGCAAACTGCTCAAGAGCTATCTCGGTTAATCGGAGGTAGCTATGTCGGGCTTCTGGTCATCGGTAGGCGAGGGAATCGTCGCATTCAGCGATTTCATTTGCGGATATCCGCTCTTCTTCCTCCTCATCGGGGGAGGACTGTTTTTCCTCGTCTATTCCCGCTTCACCCCGCTTCGCCGATACGGCAGGGCTGTCCAGGCCCTCAGGGTGAAGGACGATGCCGCATCCGGCCAGATTTCCTCCTTCGAGGCGCTGACCAGCGCCATAGCCGCCACGGTGGGAATGGGCAATATCGCCGGTGTGGCGGTAGCCCTCTCCGTAGGAGGCCCGGGCGCCATCTTCTGGATGTGGATCAGCGCGATAGTGGGGATGGCCACGAAGTTCTTCGAAGGGACCCTCTCCGTGATGTACAAGGGGCGTGACGACGCCGGCGAGGTGCAGGGCGGCCCGATGTATATGATTGTGGAGGGGCTGGGCCGCAAATGGAAGCCGATGGCCGTATTCTTTTCGATATTCGGCCTTATCGGAACCTTGTGCGTGATGCAGT
Source organism: Bacteroidales bacterium (assembly GCA_017443845.1). Lineage (GTDB taxonomy): Bacteria > Bacteroidota > Bacteroidia > Bacteroidales > UBA932 > Cacconaster. The sequence goes on from JAFSXX010000003.1 coordinate 35,831, forward strand.
CGAACCAGCTGACCGAGTCGGTGACGACCCTCTTCTTCGCTCCCGAAAGCAATACGCCCACTCTACGCCTGATAATAGGCGTCGTTATCTGCATCATTGTCTCGACAGTTATCCTGGGAGGTATCAAGCGCATTTCCAAGATAGCATCCAAGATAGTCCCGCTGATGGTGGCGCTCTATTTCCTGCTGGTCTTCTATATAATGATACGCCACATCTCGCTGGTGCCCGGAGTCTTCCGCGATATCTTCACAGGTGCGTTCACTCCCCGCGGGGCGCTTGGAGGCGGCATCGGCTCCATCATTATGGTGGCCCTCACAGGCGTGCGCCGCGCCGCCCTGGTCAATGAGGCGGGAGTTGGCACGGCCTCGATGATGCACGGTGCTTCGAAGAATAACGAGCCTGTGCGCGAGGGCCTGGTGGCAATGCTCGGCCCTTCGATAGATTCCGGCCTTGTCTGTACCCTCACTGCCATCGCCATCCTCACGGGAGCCGCCATCGATCCCTCGATTGTCCCCTCCGGCACCGGAATGGGCTCGATGGAGGGGCTGAAATTCGCCCTCAATGCCTTTTCGGCCGCCATTCCCGGCGTGGGGTCGTATCTGCTTTTCGCTATCGTACTGATGTTCGCGTTCAGCACGATGTTCTCCTATTCTTATTACGGACAAAAATGTACCGGTTTCCTTTTCGGAGCCCGCTACTCCAAATATTATAACTGGTTTTTCCTGGCAATGCTGATCGTGGCGGCGGTGATACCGCTGAAGGTGGCCGTAAGCCTGATAGACGCCGCGTATGCCCTGATGGCAATCCCGACGATGCTTACCCTCTTCATCCTCGCCCCCAAGGTCCGCAAAGCCATGGACGACTACTTTAAGAAGAAATGATGAATCCTATCCAGCTTTTGACAGAAAAGGCCGTACAGGCCGTGAAGGCGCTTTATGGCGCAGAGGTGCCCGAATCGATGCTCCAGTTCCAGGCCACCCGCAAGGACTTCGAGGGTGACGTGACCCTTGTCGTATTCCCGTTGTTGCGTACAAGCCGCAAGGGGCCCGAGCAGACGGCGCAGGAAATGGGGGAGTGGCTCTCTGCCAATGTTCCTGAAGTGGCCTCGTTCAATGTCGTCAAAGGCTTCCTCAATATCAAACTCTCGGCGGCATACTGGGCAGGCGTCCTCAAGGCTATAGCCTCCGACCCCGGTTTCGGCCAGCTTCCTTCTACCGGCAAGACCGTGATGGTCGAATTCTCGTCGCCCAATACCAACAAGCCCCTCCACCTGGGCCACGTCCGCAACAACCTTCTCGGCTGGTCGGTCTCCAAACTGCTCGAGGCCTGCGGCCATAAGGTGGTGAAGGTCAACCTGGTCAACGACCGCGGCATCCATATCTGCAAATCGATGCTCGCCTGGCTCAAATGCGGCAACGGGGCGACTCCCGAAAGCACCGGCAAGAAGGGCGACCACCTCATCGGCGACTACTATGTCAAGTTCAACGACCTGCTGAAGGCCGAGGTGAAAGAACTGGTGGCCGGCGGAATGGATGAGGAAGAGGCCGAGAAGAACGCCCCGATCCTCAGGGAGGCGCAGGAGATGCTCGTCAAGTGGGAGCAGGGCGATCCCGAGGTGGTAGCCCTCTGGAAGAAGATGAACGGCTGGGTTTACGAAGGGTTCGACAAGACATACGAGAGCCTCGGCATCAAATTCGACCGCATCTACTATGAGTCCCAGACCTACAAGAACGGCAAATCGCTCGTGGCGGAGGGACTCGAAAAGGGAGTCTTCTACCGCAGGGATGACGGCTCGGTATGGTGCGACCTGACGGGCGACGGACTCGACGAGAAGCTGCTCCTGCGCAAGGACGGCACCTCGGTCTATATGACCCAGGACCTCGGAACGGCCCAGCAGCGCTACGACGAATACAAGTTCGACGAGCTGATATATGTGGTGGGCAACGAGCAGAATTACCACTTCCAAGTGCTCAAGCTCATCCTCAAGAAACTGGGCTTCGGGTGGTCCGATGCCATATATCACCTCTCCTACGGAATGGTGGAGCTCCCCGAGGGCAAGATGAAATCCCGCGAGGGCACCGTCGTCGATGCAGACGACCTTATCGAGAAGATGTACGCCACGGCCAAAGAGACCTCGCTCGAACTCGGCAAACTCGAGGGAATGCCCGAGGCGGAGCAGGAAGAACTCTTCAGGATGCTCGGGCTGGGCGCCCTCAAATACTTCATCATCAAGGTTGATCCCCGCAAGACGATGCTTTTCGATCCCAAGGAGTCCATCGACTTCAACGGCAATACCGGCCCCTTCATACAGTACACCCACGCGCGCATCAAGTCGATCCTGCGCAAGGCGGCTGAACAGGGGATCGAAGCTTCGGCCACGGGTGCGCCCGTTCTGGAGAAGGAACAGTCTATTATCCAGCTGCTCAGCTCGTATCCCGACAAGGTCCGCGAGGCGGGCGAGGCCCATTCCCCGGCCATCATCGCCAACTATGCCTACGAACTGGCCAAAGAGTTCAACCAGTACTACCACGACGTGACCATCCTGCGCGAGGAGGATGCTGCAGTCCGTTCGCAGCGTCTGCTGCTGATAGGCGAGATAGCTTCCGTGCTGGTCAAGGCGATGGATATACTGGGAATCAGGCTTCCTGAGAGAATGTAACGGGACTTCGTGCCCTCGGCGGTAAAAATATCGCTTCTGATGCATTTTATTTTTGGTTTTTATGAAAAACTCCCTATAATTGCATCATCAAACTTTTATTGAACGATATGGACAACAAAACACCAAAGAAAAGAGCTGCCATCAGCTATGAGAACATGTCCCAGGAACTTCTCGATGCCTTCAAAGAGAAATATCCCCACGGATATGCCGATTATCTGAGCGACATTATCAAGGTTGACAAACCGGACGGCAGTTGTTTCTATGCAGTCTCCCTGGAAGTTCCCGACGCCATCTATCTCGTAAAAATAAAAGTGAAGGTCGATGACCGCGAGGATATCGAGAACGGACTTTTCAAAGATGAGAATGACGAGGACGGAGACGAGCCCGAGGAGGACGGAGGATTCCCCGTCAATGACGACGACCTTGCCGCCTCGCCAGATGTGAATTCCGGCGACGATTCCGACGAATAACAGAAAGAAAACGCTTACAGAGAACACCGACGAGGTGTTTCTCTGTTTTTTATATACACGATAAGAGGAATGGCTTTTTTCAATAAACTGCTCTCAAGGTTCAAGGCCTTGCCCGAACGCACGATGCTGGTCATACTGGCAATAGTCGTGGGCTTGTGCAGCGGCCTTATGGCGGTCCTCCTCAAGAAGCTCATCTCCCTCATACACACCGGCCTTACCGGATGGTTCGACGCCCCGGTATATAATTACCTCTATCTGGTCTATCCCGGTATAGGTATGCTTCTGTCGTATCTTTTCGTGAAATATTTCGTGCGCGACGACATCAGCCACGGCGTCACCAAGGTGCTCATTTCCGTCTCGAAGCAGAAATCCAACATAGCCCGCCACAACATCTGGTCGTCGGTGGGCGCCAGCGCGATGACCATCGGATTCGGCGGCAGTGTCGGAGCCGAGGCCCCGATAGTCTATTCAGGAGCCGCCATCGGTTCCAACATAGCGCGCGCCCTCAAGCTTCCCTATAAGGACGTTACCATCCTTCTGGGCTGCGGTGCGGCTTCCGCCATCGCAGGTATCTTCTCCGCGCCCCTGGCCGGAGTCCTCTTCACGCTGGAGATCCTGCTCTTCAATATCTCGATGTCCTCCATCCTGACGCTGCTGCTCTCCTCGGTGACGGCCACCGTGGTGTCGTATGTCTTTACCGGCACCTCGGTCTCCTTCCCCAGCACGCTGCAGGAGTTTTCGATGGGCAATCTGCCGTTTTATCTGATATTGGGCATCTTCTGCGGCGCGATGTCGCTCTACTTCATGCGCACCTCGCTCTGGCTCGAGGACAAGATGCGCAACATCCGCCGCCGCGGTTTGAGATGGCTTCTGTGCGCCTCGCTCCTGGGCCTGCTGATATTCTTCTTCCCGCCCCTCTACGGCGAGGGATACGACTCCCTTACGATGATGCTCAACAATAATTCGGTTGACATCGCAGGCGGCGTACTGGGAACGGTCCTGGTCAACAAGTGGGCTATATGGCTCTTCTTCGTGGCCATCCTCCTGGCGAAGGTCTTCGCCACGGCGTTCACCAATGCGGGAGGCGGAGTGGGAGGTACCTTCGGCCCGACCCTGTTCACCGGAGGCATAGCCGGCTTCGTAGTGGCCCGCTTCCTCAATATGACCGGCATCCACGCAGTTCCCGAGGCCAATTTCGTACTCGTGGGTATGGCCGGGATGATGGCCGGGGTCATGCAGGCTCCGATGACCGCGATCTTCCTCATCGCCGAGCTTACCGGAGGATACGACCTCCTGCTGCCCCTTATTCTGACTTCGGCCGCTTCGTTTGCTACGATCCGTACGGTCGAGCCCTATTCGATCTATACCAAGCGCATCGCCAGCCAGGGCGAACTCCTGACCCACGACAACGACCAGGCGGTGCTCACCCTTCTGAAACTCTCGGATTTCATCGAAACGGACTTCAAGCCCATAATCGGCGACCGCAGCCTGGCCGACCTGGTCAAGGTCATCGCATCGTCCGACCGCAACGTCTATCCCGTCCTCGACCACGAGAAGCATTTCATAGGCATCATATTCCTCAACGACGTGAGGGAGGTGATGTTCGACCACGACAATTATTACAAAATACATATTTCAGAATTCCTGAAAGCGGCTCCGGCAGTCGTTTACAGTGACGAGAAGATGGAGACGGTGATGGAGAAATTCGAGCTGACGAATGCCTGGAACCTTCCGGTCGTCGACCGCGACGGCGTTTACCTCGGATTTGTCTCCAAGTCGAAGATCTTCTCGTCCTACAGGGAGCAACTCCAGCAGGTATCCCATGAATAAGCTTTACATCGACAGCATAGCCTCCAGGATGCAGGTCGCACCCTGGCAGGTCTCCAATTGTATCGAACTCTTCGAGGAGGGGGCGACGGTCCCTTTCATAAGCCGTTACCGCAAAGAGCGCACAGGCGCCCTTGACGAGGTCCAGGTGGCGGAGGTCAAGCACTGGTTCGCCTATTTCACCGAGCTTGACAAACGCAAGCAGGCCATCCTCTCGAGCATCACGGAGCAGGATAAGCTCACCCCCGAACTCCAGGCCGCGGTAGAGGCCGAGGTCGATGCCCGCGCGCTGGAGGACCTCTATCTGCCTTACCGTCCGAAGCGCCGCACCCGCGCCTCCGTGGCCCGCGAGAAGGGGCTCGAACCCCTCGCGGAGGCCATCTTCTCGATGCGCTGCGACGATCCCGGCCGCGAGGCTTCAAGGTTTCTCAAGGATACCGTCCCTTCAGTCGAGGAGGCGCTCTCCGGCGCCCGCGACATAATCGCTGAGAAGGTCAGCGAGGACAAGGAGGTCCGCGCCGACCTCAGGGACCTCTATACCCGCTGGGGACGCATAGTCTCCAAGGGCGTGAAGGCCAGGGCCGAAGAGGAGGAGGCTGCCAAATATGCCAACTATTCCGACTTCTCGGAGAGGCTCGACAAGATTCCCTCGCACCGCCTGCTGGCCATTCTGCGCGCCTCGGGTGAGGGTTTTCTCTCGGTGAAGGTCGATGTCAATCCCGAACACGCCCTGGAGCGTATCTCCCGCCGCGCCTATGCTGGAAAGAGGCGTCCCTCGCCCAGGACGAGGGAGGTGGTCGATGAGGCTCTGGAGGATTCGTACAAGCGTCTGCTGCACCCTTCGATCGAGAACGAGGCGCTGGGACTTGCCAAGGAGAAGGCCGACGTGGAGGCTATCCGCGTCTTCGGCGAGAATCTCCGCCAGCTGCTCCTCGCCCCGCCGGTAGGGCAGAAGCGGACCCTTGCCATCGACCCCGGTTTCCGCACCGGCTGCAAGGTGGTCTGCCTCGACGCCCAGGGAGCGTTGCTCCACAACGATACCATCTATCCCCATCCGCCGGTCAACGAGAAACTGGCCGCGATGCGCAAGCTTTCGCAGACGATAGAGGCCTACAAGATTGAGGTCATCGCAATCGGAAGCGGCACCGCGGGACGCGAGACCGAGGCTTTCATCCAGAAGATGGCCCTTCCCGAAGGGGTGAAGGTCTATTCGGTAAGCGAGGACGGGGCGTCGGTCTATTCGGCCTCCGACATCGCCCGCGAGGAGTTTCCCGGTTATGATGTCACGGTGCGCGGTGCTGTCTCGATAGGCCGCCGCCTGATGGACCCCCTGGCCGAACTCGTGAAGATCGACCCCAAGTCGATAGGAGTGGGGCAGTACCAGCACGACGTGGACCAGACGATGCTCAAGGAGACCCTCGACAATACGGTCGAGAGCTGCGTCAACAGCGTCGGTGTCAACCTCAATACGGCCAGCCGACATCTGCTCTCCTATGTCTCCGGAATCGGTCCTGCGCTGGCGCTCAACATAGTCAATTACCGCGACGAGAACGGGCCTTTCGCCTCCCGCTCGCAGCTGCTCAAGGTCAAGCGCCTCGGCGACAAGGCGTTCGAACAGTGCGCCGGCTTCCTCAGGATTCCCGACGCCGCGAATCCGCTCGACAACTCCGCGGTGCATCCGGAGCGCTATGCCGTGGTGGAGAAGATGGCCTCCGACCTGGGCGTCGACGTGCCAGTCCTCATCTCCGATGCCTCGGTGCGCGGGAAGGTGGACGTCAACCGCTATGTGGCCGACGGCATCGGCCTGCCTACGCTCAACGATATAATGGCCGAGCTGGCAAAGCCGGGCCGCGACCCGCGCAGCGCCATCAAGGTCTTCGAATTCTCGCAGGAGGTCCGCACCATAGAGGACGTAAAGGTGGGAATGGTGCTGCCCTGCATAGTCAAGAATATAACGAATTTCGGCGCTTTCGTCGATTTCGGCATCAAACAGAACGGATTGATCCACGTGTCGGAGGTCTCGGACCATTTTGTCTCCTCACCGGCTCAGGTTCTGAAAATCAACCAGCAACTATACGCCAAAGTGATAAGTGTCGATTTGCAGCGTGGTAGGATAGGAATGTCACTTAAAGGATTGGATAAATGATGAAGAGAAGGATTTTGACCGTGCGCCTGGCGGCCGTTATTGCCTGCCTGGCGCTTGCGCCGCTTGGCGCTTTTGCACAGAAACACACCGTCAGCGGCTATATGACCGACTCCAAGTCGGGCGAGTCGCTTATCGGTGCCGCCGTCGTGAATCCCGCCAGCGGGCAGGGTTCCGTGACCAATAACTATGGATTCTACACCTTTACGGTGCCAGCGGGGAGCATTACCCTGGAGTATTCGTATATGGGATACAACAGCGTCACGCTGAATCTCGATCTGCTGCGCGACACTGTCATCAACATAGCCTTCGAACCTGCCGCGGAGGCCCTCGCCGGAGCCACCGTCACCGCCTCCCGCTCCGAGATAGGAGTGCGCGGCACGCAGATGAGCGCCATCGAGGTTCCCGTCAATATCATCAAGAGCCTGCCGGCGATAGGGGGAGAGGTCGATGTCATAAAGGCGCTTCAGCTGCTTCCCGGAGTGCAGTCAGGCACCGAAGGCTCGGCCGGATTGTATGTCCGCGGCGGCGGTCCCGACGAGAACCTGCTGCTGCTCGACGGAGTACCCCTCTACAATGTCAACCACATGGGAGGTTTCTTCTCGGTCTTCGACGCCGACGCCATCAAGAACGTCACGCTTTACAAAGGCAGTTTCCCCGCCCGTTTCGGCAGCCGTCTCTCGAGCGTGGTGGACGTACGCCTCAAGGACGGTAACGACCAGGAGTTCCACGGCGGCGTCTCGATAGGGCTTCTGGCCGCCAAATTCAACCTGGAGGGGCCTATAGTCAAGGGCAGGACTACATTCAATATCTCAGCCCGCCGTACCTATTACGACATCCTGTCGGCTCCGATCATAAGCTACGCGATGCGCCAGAACAGTTCCGAGGAGGACAGGATGCGCGGCACCGCTGGCTACTATTTCTACGATCTCAACGCCAAGATAACCCACCGCTTCGGCAACCGCGACCGCCTGTTCCTGAGCTACTATATGGGCGACGACAATGTCTATGCCCGCCTCCGCGACAACTACGAGTACGATTACGACCTCGATTATGAGGTCGAGATGGGCGGCATTCCCCGCAAGTTCACTTCCCACGTCACCGAGAAGGGCTCCGACATTATGAATATCGGCTGGAGGTGGGGCAATATAGTCGGCGCCGCCAGGTGGAACCACGTCTTCTCGCCGAAGCTCTTCATGAACCTCACTCTCAATTATACCCAGTACCGCCACAACCTGAGCATCGGGAGCGATTTTAACGAGACTACAGAGACCACCGGCTCGATGCCCTCGTTCTCGTCCGACTCCACCCACGTCGAAATGGCTTACAAGTCGCTCATCAACGACATTACCGCCGGGATGGACTTCGAGTACAAGCCCTCTCCGGCTCACGATATCCGCTTCGGCGCCAATTACACGCACCATATGTTCAGGCCCGCCATCACCTCGATGAAGGCCGATTATTCGGCGATGGACGAAGGGCAGCGCGAGTCCCAGAAACTCGATACCACATTCGGCGACAGGAACCTGCTCACCGACGAGGTGGCGGCATACGCCGAGGATAATTTCAGCCTCACTTCTTGGCTCAAGCTGAACCTCGGCCTGAGGTGGTCGCTCTACCGGGTCTCCGGCAAGACCTACAACTCGCTCGAGCCCCGCGTGGGAATGCGTTTTCTGGTCAATAACGACCTATCGTTCAAGGCTTCATATTCCGAGATGAGCCAGTATATCCACCTCCTGAGCAACAGCAACCTCTCGCTGCCCACCGACCTCTGGGTGCCTGTGACGGCCGATATCGAGCCGATGCGTTCGCGCCAGGTGGCGGCCGGGGTTTTCTACTCCCTCGGGGTTGTGGATTTCTCTCTCGAGGGTTATTACAAGACTATGGACAATGTGCTCGAGTACCGCGACGGCGCTTCTTTCCTCGGTTCCACTACGGGCTGGGAATCGAAGGTGGCCTGCGGCCGCGGCTGGTCGTACGGAGTGGAGTTCCTGGCCCAGAAGAAGGTGGGCGCCACGACCGGATGGGTGGCCTACACCTGGTCGAAGGCTATGCGGCAGTTCGACCGCGAGGGCAATCTCATCAATTTCGGAGAGCCCTTTCCGGCCAAGTACGACAGGCGTCACGACCTGAGCGTAGTGGTGAACCACGCCTTCTCAAAGGCGCTCGACATCTCCGGAACCTTCGTTTACGGCACGGGAATCTGCGGCTCGCTGGCTATGCAGAACGTGCAGGCGCCGCAGTATTATCCCGGCGTCACCACCACTTTCGACCAGTTCTCCTCGGTGCCTTATCTGGAGGGGCGCAACAACTACCGTATGCCCGCATACCACCGTATGGACATCGCAGCCAATTTCCACAAGCAGCTCAGGCACTGCGAGAGGACCTGGAGCATCAGCGTCTATAATCTCTACAACCGAAAGAACCCGTTTATGGTTTACCAGAGCTCCAAGACGGAGTCAACTACAGGTCCCGACGATTCGGTCCACATAACCAGCCGGCCGATACTCTCGCAGCTCTCGATATTCCCGATAATGCCTTCGGTTTCACTTTCATTCAAGTTCTAGGAGGAGAGAGATATGAAAACATTACGTTTCGAAATCAGAATACGTTCCGCTTTCGCTGCCCTGGCTGCCGTCGCAGCCCTGTTTGCAGCCGCTTCTTGCGAGAAGGAGATAGAGTTCAAGGGCGACGAGACGACGCCCCGCCTGGTGCTTTATTCGCTTTCGACGCCCGGGCAGAAGCTGAGTGCCGATGTCTCGTCATCGGTCTTCTTCCTAAAGCCGAATTACGACAACAAACTCTTTACCTCGACGCTCGACACTCTCAAGGGTGGCCTCAAGGTCTATGTCAACGGCTCGGCGACGCCCTATGTGATGCGCTATACTCCCCTGGAAGACGATTATTATTCATCTTTCTGGCAGGCCCCGACCCTCCATTACGAGACGGACTATATCCCCTCGGAGGGCGACCGTATCCGCATCGTGGCCGAGTTCCCCGGATTCGAGACCGCGGAAGGGGAGACCACCGTTCCGGTGGCGGGCGGCTTCAGCATCGTCTCGTCCAAGAAGAATGTCTCGGAGGACAACCGGGTATCGTTCGATATTACGGCAAGGGTGACGGACCGCGGCGCTGAGCCGGAGTATTATTGCGTCGCTCCCGCGCGCTGGTGCAGTTTCGACGGAGGGGAGACCTATGAGCTCGAATATACTTATGCCATCAGCTCGCAGGATCCCCTGTTTATGGGGACCACCTCCGACCTGATGTCGATCCTCGGTGAGGAGGGGACTTCGAGCTATTTCTCCGATGTCCTCTTCAGCGGAGGCTCCTATGAGTTCAAGTTCTCGTTCGAACCGGGCGAGGAGACCGTTCCCGGTTATGGCTATTATTATAACGAAAATTACCCGGGTGAAGATCCTGCTCCCGATGTCAGGTACCGTTATGACGTCAGCCTTGTGACCCTTACCGAGAGCCTCTACAACCACGTCCTCTCGATGCGCAGCGTGTCGGCCTCCACTTATGGCTTCTTCGGGGAGAGCGCCACACTTTTTTCGAATGTCAAAGGCGGTTACGGGTGCGTTTGTTCGTCAGTTTCATTATCTTTGCCGTTGGATAACTAATTTTTTCGCGTTATGGACCGCAAGATAGTCATCATCCCCACCTACAACGAAAAGGAGAACGCCGAGGCAATCATCCGCGCCGTGAGGGCGCTCGAGGATGATTTCCACATCCTGATCATAGACGACGGCTCGCCGGACGGCACCGCGGCCATAGTCAAGGGGCTTCAGGAGGAGTTCGCAGGCTCGCTCTTCATTATCGAGCGCGAGGGCAAGCAGGGGCTCGGCACGGCCTATATGACCGGCTTCAAGTGGGCCCTGGAAAATGGATATGACTATATTTTCGAGATGGATGCCGACTTCTCGCACAAGCCCTCCGACCTTCCGAGGCTCTACAGGGCGTGCTCCGAGGAGGGTGCCGACCTGGCGATAGGGTCGCGCTACTGCAACGGCATCAGCGTCATCAACTGGCCCATCGGCCGCGTGATTATGTCCTATTACGCTTCGACCTATGTCCGCACGGTGCTGGGAATGAAGGTTTACGATACCACGGCAGGCTTCAAGTGCTATACCCGCAGGGTTCTCGAGGCCATCGATTTCTCCCGTATCAGGATGCGCGGCTACGGCTTCCAGATCGAGATGAAGTACAATGCCTACAAGCTCGGCTTCAAGATCAAGGAGGTCCCCATTATCTTTGAGGACCGCAAGGAAGGCGTCTCCAAGATGAGCAGCAGTATCTTCGGCGAGGCCTTCTGGGGCGTCATCAAACTCCGCTTCCGCAAGATCCGCAGGGCGAAATAATTCTTTGTCGGCATTGTAGCCGCGGAGCGCATAGGGGGTTGGAAACCTGTGGCCGCCCGTGGCCACATGAACGGGAGGGGCCCGCCGCGAAGCGGTGGGAGGGACGGAGCGAAGCGGAGGGTTTACAACCCCCTATGCGCTCCGCGGCTACAATGCCGGATAATCTTATCGTCTAATATCGGTTTTTAACCTCCGTAATTGCTTATTTAATCAAAAATAATTAGTATATTTGTAGGTTAAATAACCGAAGAATGACAGATATAGAAAAGAATCAGGCAGAGGCCCAGTATTCGGCCGACAGCATACAGGTCCTCGAAGGCCTCGAGGCGGTCCGCAAGCGCCCCTCGATGTACATCGGCGACATCAGCGA
>JAFSXX010000046.1 GCA_017443845.1 Bacteroidales bacterium
GAGTGGTCGCCGCCCAGGATGAACTGGACGTTGCCCTCTTCGAATACCTTGAAGGATTTCTCCCTCAGGCGTCTTGTGACCTCTTCCATCTGGCCGAGATTATGGAGCCGGCCTTTGTCTCCCGGAGGGGCCTGGGGGACGATCGTTCCGCCGTCCTCTACCCATCCTTCGAATTTTATTCCTTCTTTCAAACGTCGGGCTCCATCTTCCGCTCCTTCCGTTTTTCCGGCAGCCCCGAATCTAACGTCTATAACCGATATTTTTCTCATTTATCTCTTTTTGTTATCCTGTTCCGTGAAAGCCAGGATGTGCTTTACGGCCTCGACGGGATCGTCCGTGAGGGAGATGGGGAGGTTCTTGTAGCGGCCCTTTCTGACGAGGTCCTCAAGAAGCGGGAATACGGGCACATCCTTGGTAAAGAACTCCTTTCCGAGGAATACCATCGGGCTGGCGTATCCGAATGTCTCGTAGTGGTTCTGCGCGGCGTCCTGGAAAATCTCCTGCAGGGTGCCCGCCGAACCGGGGGTGTAGATGATTCCGCCCATCGCGATGGCCAGCAGGGAGTCCTCCCTGATGCTGTTGGAGAAGAACTTGGCTATGTCGGTCGCGAACGGTGTAGCTGGCTCGTGACCGTAGAACCAGGTGGGGATGCCGAGGCTGCGGAAGCGCTCCTGAGGATACTTTTCGATGACCTCGAAAGCCGTCCTGAGCCATCCTTCGTCGCGGAAAGTGGGAGCCGCCTCGAGGATCGAGAGGGCGTCGTCAACCTCCTTCGCCGTGCGCCCTGCCATCCAGGCGCCCAGGTGGGTGGCCTCCATCGCACCGGGACCTCCGCCGGAGGCCATCAGCTTGCCCTTTTCCACGAGGGCCTTGCTTATGGTCACTACGTTGCGGTACTGCTTGTCGGTGCGTTTGAGGGCGTGGCCGCCCATTACGGCGACGATCTGTTTCTCGTCGTAATGGCTGAGGAAGTCGAACATCGCATTCTCGATGGAATGGTCGTGAAGCGAGCGTCCGAGGGTCTCGAGGATGTTGTCGCAGTGCTTGCCGTTCTGGATGTAGTCGTTGTAGACGCGGGTGTCGTAGCAGTCGGCGAAGGTCTCCTCTTTTCCGGGGGTGTAGCCCTCGTAAAGGCTGCTGCGGTTGTAGAGGCCTCCCCTGAAGGAGTTGTAGGTCAGATCGAGGGCGGGGAATATGAGGCATTTCTTGCCGAGTCCGCGTTCCATCTCCTTTGGGATGCGGCAGCCCATAAAGCAGCAGTCGATGAATTTGTGGCCTGCGGCTACATACTGCGGAACCTGATTGAAATCGATATTCTGGAATACCATGCGGGTTATGCGCCCGGAACCGTCGGGAGCGGGAAGGTTTTCGACCGACTCTATTTCCCGATAGGGGTGATTGGAAATGGAATTCATTTTATTGAAAGTTGTTATTGTCCGTTACAAAGATAAATAATAATTGTCGAAAATACTTACTGTTCAGTGAAAATAGTTCCGAAGATTAAGAAGAACCGCCGCAGCGGATATTCCGTGCGGCGGTTTGTCTCTTCGGCCAGTCTCCCCGCGGGAAAGCCTCTGCCGGGATATCAGAAGTTGAGCGAGAATCCGAAGCCGTTGCGGCCGGTGCCGATGCGGAGCGAGGGCCTTGCTCCTCCATAGCGGCTGATAAAATCGTCGGTCATCCAGTCGAGTCTCCTCTGGCCGCTGACCCAAAGGGGAATGCCGGCTCCGAGGCCTCCGAGTACGCCTGCCATTCCGACGGTTGCGGCTCCGGGAACATCTTCGTCAAAGCCGTAAACTGCCAGGACCGCGCTCAGGGGAGCCAATACCGTGGTAAGGAAGATTCCGCTGTTGCGAGCTACCTTCGCCCTGCGGTATTCGCTGCCGTAAACGGCGTAGAGATTGCTGGCCATATCGTAGCCATAGCCGTAGTCGTAAGCTCCGTTGCCGATATAGATGCCTCCGTGTACCTTGGGGGCAGGTCCGTAGTAACCGTGGCTTCTCTGGGGGAATTGGCCGCGGGGTGCTCTGTTGTCATAACGGGTTTGTGCGAACAGCCCGCCCGAAACCATCAGGAGGGCGACGATAACCAGGATGCTTCTTTTCATTTTAATTCCGTTTTAGGTGTTTGCTGAATCAGTTCAATAAGCGTGCCACGCTCCCGGACGGGAGATTTGCTTATATTTGTGATATGAAACGATTATCTGTTATAATGACTCTCGCGATGTCTGTTTTGCTCTCGGGAGGATGCACCGGCAAGGCCGTGCTCAAGGAGCCGGGCTGGGAACCCAGGGTGCGCGAGGCGCTCGAAGCGCTGATATCCGACTATGGAAAAAGCTCCGGGAATTATGACCCCAAGTGCCGTCCCTACGCAGTCTTCGACTTCGACAATACCACCATCATAAATGACATAGCCCAGACCCTGCTGGTGTACCAGATCGAGAACCGCGCCTTCGACATCGAACCGGAAGAGATGTTCGGCGTGCTGACGGCCTCCATTCCGGATCTGGACGCCGATTATGGCAACGGCACCACCCCCCGCAGCCTGGCAACCGACCTGAGCCGGGATTATGCCGAGCTCTGCACCTTCGAAGACATCGGTGCCATGCGCTCGAGCGACGCCTACCGCGACTTCAGGGCTAAACTGTGGTATCTCTCCTCCAATACCGACACTTCTTATCCCGATTCGCCCTTCGGCTGCATCTGGATAACCACCCTGCTCGACGGGATGACCCCCGGGGAGGTGGCTTCCGTGACACGCAGTTCGGTGGACAGCTGGATGGAGGAGGAGGCTATGTGGCGCGAAACGTGGAGCTCCCCGGACGGCAGCGTCAGCGTCGAGATACCCAAGGGGCTGGCCTTCACTCCGGAGATGAGGGAGCTCTACAGGGCGCTGGGCAAAGCAGGATTCGATGTCTATATCTGCTCGGCTTCCTATGAGGGCATCGTCGAGGCGGTCGCCTGCGATGAGGCCTACGGACTGGGAGTGCCCGAAGAGAACGTGTTCGGCATCCGCCTCGAGCCGACCGCGGACAGCACCCTCAAGGCTGTCGGCGCCGAAGGCTATCCGCAGCCCTACCGCAAGGGCAAGGTGGATTGCATAAAAGAGTATATGGCATCGGCGCACTGC
>JAFSXX010000047.1 GCA_017443845.1 Bacteroidales bacterium
TTACAGACACAACGCCTCTTGAAGACCTCTTCAACAAATCTAACCTCAATATTGACAAAGAACTTGACGGGTTCTATGAACCCACGTTGTTTGATTTTTAACTTTTAACTACGTCCACAACTTTTAGTGGACAGCAATGAATTTGGAGATAAAGAATCATTCCGAAACAAGAAAAATTCGCTTACCTGGATTCAGGATAGGATGGAGGGCAGAAATAGACAGTGAATTAGTAGCTTCGCGGTGGTTTTTTGTTATGTATAAGGACGGTCAAAGAGTTGATGATCTTCGTCATTATTTTAATAAATTGTACCCTATTCCAGATTTTATTATTGGACCCGAAGAAGTCAAAATCTGTATTTTCTCCGTGGATCTGGAACAATCATACCTTGTTTACTATGGGGACTATAAGAGAATTGATAACATATCCGGAGATTATTCTCTTCAAGTTTGCTGTAGTGTTTCAAACAAGTATACAATTATCAGTAACGCAATAGAGTTCAGTATTCCTTGACCGTATATCAGTGTGATCTTTCACATTATAAGACACGAAGAATAATCGTTTTTATGCTATCTTTGCATCGTAAAAGAGTCTCACTAAGATATCTGATATGACCGAATCAAATAATATGGAATCCAGTGCCTGGACTTCCGCGGCCAAGGATGCCGTTTTCCTCTCACTTTTCACAATCGTTCCCCAGCTTATCAGCACACTTCTCACCAAGGGCGGAACAGAAACCGGTGTCCTCCAGACCATAGTCGGATTCCTGATATGGGTCGTCAAGTTCGGCGGCTCCATCTGGTTCCTCTACCGCTGCATGAAGCTCTGGGCGGCCGATAATGACGTCCCGGTATTCGGACAGGGAATGAAGATTTGCCTCTTCTCCTCAATCATCTGCGCCGCATTCGCATACCTGATGTACGCGGTTCTCTTTCCGGGCATGGTAGAAACCGTATTCGCACAGGTTACCGAACAGCTTTCATCCACTCCCCTTCCGTCAGAGGCTGAGACCATGCTTCTCAGGATGGAGGACAACTTCGCGATGATTTCATTCGTATCGACTCTCATCTGGTGCATCATCTGCGGCTGGTTATTCAGCGGTATTATCTCTAGTTCACTCAAACGGGCCTCCACCCCTTTCGACGGCGACAGCCAAACACAGGATGACGAACTTCTCTAAAAGACAATGGAACTCTCAATAGTAATATCTCTCTACAACGAGGAAGAATCCCTCCGCGAGCTGATCGACTGGATCGCACGCGCGCTCGAGGGAAAAGTCTCCTCCTATGAAATAATAATGGTGGACGACGGCAGCACCGACGGCTCATGGAACCTGGTGAAGGAACTTTCAGAGTCCCACCCCGAAATCCGCGGCATCCGTTTCCGGCGCAACTACGGCAAGTCGGCAGCCCTTTACGAAGGCTTCGCAGCCGCAAAGGGCGAGATCGTCGTAACGATGGACGCCGACCTTCAGGATGACCCCGAGGAGATTCCCGAGATGATGAGGATGATCCGCGAGGATGGCTACGACCTGGTCTCCGGATGGAAAAAGAAGCGTTACGACAACGTCATCACCAAGAATATCCCGTCCAAGATTTACAACGCCACAGCCCGCAAAGTCACCGGCCTCAAGTTGCACGATATGAACTGCGGCCTCAAGGCCTACCGCAACGAGGTGGTCAAGAGCATCGAGGTTTACGGCGACATGCACCGCTTCATCCCCTACCTCGCAAAGACGGCGGGTTTCAGCCGCATCGGCGAGAAGGAGGTACAGCACCAGGCCCGCAAATATGGAAAGAGCAAATTCGGGATGGAGCGTTTCATCCACGGATTCCTCGACCTGATGTCGGTATGGTTCCTGCAGCGGTTCGGCAAGAAGCCGATGCACTTCTTCGGCGGAGCAGGTACGCTTATGTTCCTGATCGGTACAATCATAGCCATCTGGCTCATCATCGAAAAGCTGGTGCTTCAGGGGGCCGGCCGCCACTTCCGTCCTGTCACCTCACAACCTCTGTTCTACCTTGCGCTGGTGGCTGTAATCGTCGGCGTGGTGCTGTTCCTTGCGGGATTCCTCGCCGAACTGGTATCGCGCAGCAGCCAGGAACGCAACAGATATAATATAAAGGAGACTATCCGCTAGATTCCTTCGCCGTAACGCTCCTTCAGGGCGGGCAAATCAAGTGAAAAGACCACCGATCCGTCGTCGTTGGACGATACCGTCGTGATGAGGTCCACCATATCCCCGAGCGCAGGAATCAGAAAGAGTTCGGTCGAACTGTATCCCAGCATATCCACCACAACGAATCCCACTTTCCTGTCGAGGAAGAAGCGGGCCATCTCTTTCGAATCCCCGGTATAAGGGTAATTGCAGCAGTAGAACGAAGGAGCGTAATAGTGGAATAGTTCCGGCTTGCGGCAGCAGATGGCCACGGGGCTCATGCTTCCCGGATCGGGATTGAGGGACTGGATCTTTTCGGCCATGCTGAAATAGTAGTTGTAAGCCTGAGGATAGCCGGAAGTGGCCATCCTGCGCAGATCCCTGATCTGAATGAAGGAGAATGCGACAGTGGCGAAAGCCAGCGGCAGCATCACCAGCCATGGGCTTACCCCCTTTACAAACCTCCCTGCAAGAGTCTTTAAGCCATACCAGAAGCCTGCTATTACAATCGGGATATAGGGCACGGCATAGCGGTAGTCGTTCCCGGAATGCCATACCATGAAGATGGCGAGATTTGCGGCGAGGAATGCCAGGAAAGCCCAGCGCAGGGACTTCATGTTCCAAAGGCCGTAAACCACGACGGCAAGGATGAGGAATCCAGCAAGGACTGCAAGGAAATTGGGGGAATCGTTCCAGGAGGCTATCGAATCGGGAAAAAGAATGCGGCGGAAGCCGTTCAGGGTGGTGTCGTACAGGTTGATCCACGCCTTATGGAAAAGGCTTTCCGTACCGCTTACCTGCTCGAGGTCGGGCCGCCAGGGATTGACTACCATCACGGTGTCCAGATAACGGGATACGATGCCCAGTGACCGGTTGCGGAGCGACCAGGGCACTATCAGCGCAATCTGGGCCGCTGCGCTTACGCCTGCGCGGAGCCATTCCCTGCGGAACAGGAAGAAGACTACGACAGCGCCCATCACAGAGAGGCCGAGACCCCGGAAATAGTAGGCCGCCACAGCTGAAAGGGTGGCAATCCAGAACCACAGGCCGAACCGGCGTACACCTTTGCCCAGGTGCCAGAGGGCGAAGAAGGCAAGGAGGACGAAGAACATATATCCTGTCTCCGACATGACTATGGTTGCAAAGCGTATCAGGCGGGGCGAAAGGATGCAGAGAAGAGTGACAAAACCGGCGAAGAGGAAATCCTCCGTCAGGCCTTTGAAGAGCAGGAAGACCACTGCCAGGGAGAGGAGCAGCAGCACTCCGTTGAGTATCTTGAAGGCCAGAAGGGAATCGAGTCCCATGCGGACCATCAGCGAAAGCAGGAAAGGATAGCCCGGAGGGAACTGGCTCGCGGGGAGATATTCCCCTCCGTATCCCACATCGGAATAGCCGTGGCCCGAAGCAAGATTCCGGGCCAGTGATATGTAGGTGGCATTGTCGCCGTTAAGGTCCAGCTTGGTGTCGAAGCAATAGCAGTAAACCGCGATTGCGGCAACCGCCAGAATGACGGCAACTACCGTCCTGAGTATTCTGGAGAGGGGCTTCATCAGGCAAGATAACCCGGTTTGACAAGGCCCCACTTTGCGAGACGGTACCTGACCGAGACCCCTAGGACTCCGAATCCGTAAACCGTGCTCCGCTTAAGGTTGATGGAGGAGGCCTCGCCGAAATACCGCGTGGGGCAGGTCACCTCGCCTATCTCATATCCCTTGTAGAATACCTGGGCCAGCATCTGGTTGTCGAATATAAAGTCTTCGGAGTCGGCGCTGTAGTTGATATTCTCGAGGACTTCTCGGGAGAAAGCCCGGTATCCGGTGTGATACTCGCTGAGTTTCTGGCCCATGAGGATATTCTGGAAAAGGGTCAGAAGGCGGTTAGCCACATATTTTATGCGGGGCATACCGCCCTTGATGGCGCCCTTGCCCAAAATCCTGGAGCCCAGGACGACGGGATAGACGCCGTATGCTATGATGCTGCAGATAGCCGTGATAAGCTTGGGAGTGTACTGATAGTCCGGATGGACCATTACAACGATATCGGCCCCCAGCGAGAGGGCCGTATCGTAACAGGTCTTCTGGTTGCCGCCGTAGCCGCGGTTGCGGTCGTGGACGATGACGTGCGAGATGCCGAGGTTCTTGGCGAGCGCCGCGGTATTGTCGCTGCTGCAGTCATCCACGAGGACGATGTCATCGACTATGGGAGGGACCTCGTCGAGAGTTCTCTTCAAAGTCTTTTCCGCATTGAAAGCGGGCATTACGACAACTATCTTCTTATCGTTTATCATAGACGGAGGCTTTCTAAATGTGTATCGCTTCGCCGTGGAGCGCTGCGGCTGCCTCCATTATCGCTTCGCTCATCGAAGGGTGAGGGAATACCGACTTCATGATGTCGGAGGCCTTCACACCGAGGTTGCGGGCCGTGACTATGCCGCCCACCATCTCGGAGACGTTGGCGCCGACCATATGCGCGCCGAGAAGTTCGTCGGTTTTTGCATCGGCGATGAGCTTGATGAAGCCATCCCTCTCCCCTGCCGCGGTAGCCTTACCGGAAGCCGTGAAGGGGAATTTGCCCACCTTGTATTCGATTCCCTTTTCCTTTGCGGCACGCTCGGTCATACCAACCGAAGCCACCTCGGGAGTGACGTATGTGCAGGCGGGGATGTTGTCGTAGCGGATCGGCTTGGGATTCAGGCCGGCGATGGCCTCGACGCAGGCGATACCCTCGGCGGAAGCCACGTGCGCAAGCGCCGGTGTCGGGATGATGTCGCCGATGGCGTAGAGTCCCTCGACGTTGGTGCGGTAATTGGCGTCCACCACCACCTTGCCGCGGTTCATCTCCACTCCGAGCTCCTCCAGACCGATGAATTCGGTATTGGGACGCACTCCGACTGCGGAGAGAACGATGTCGGCCTCGATGGTCTCCATTCCCTTCTTGGTCTCCACCTCAAGTTTGCAGAGAGGATCGGAGATATCGACGCTCTTGACCTGCGAGGAGGTCATTACCTTCATTCCCGCCTTGCGGAAGCTGCGGCTTATCTGTGCGGAGACATCGTCGTCCTCCAGGGGCAGGATCCTGTCCTGGAACTCGATGATGGTGACATCCACGCCTAGGCTGCGGTAGAAGAACGCGAACTCGCTGCCGATGGCGCCGGAGCCGATGACCGCCATGCTCTCGGGCAGATACTGGGGCGTGAGGGCCTGGAAATAGGATATGATCTTGTTGCCGTCGATCGGTGCGAAGGGGAGCGACACGGGACGGGCGCCGGTTGCGAGGATGATGTGGTCGGCCTCGTATATGGTCTCGTTGTTGTCGTTGTCCTCGACGCTCACGCGCTTGCCGGGGAGCACCTTTCCGGAACCTTCGATCACGGTGATCTTGTTCTTCTTGAAGAGATATGCGATACCGGAATTCATAGTCGCGGAGACGTCGCGGCTGCGGTTGACCATAAGGTCGAGGTCGGCCTCGACATCCTTGGCCCTGAAGCCGTAAGCGTCGGCGTGCTTTGCGTAGGTGAATGCCTGGGCGCTCTTGAGGAGGGCCTTTGTAGGGATGCAACCCCAGTTGAGGCAGATTCCGCCGAGTTCGTTGCGCTCGACAACTGCAGTATTGAAGCCCAGCTGGGCAGCCCTGATGGCAGCAACATATCCGCCCGGGCCTGAACCGATAACAATTACGTCGTATTTCATAGTATTAAGTATTTTCTAAAGATCTCTTCCGTGGCAGTTTTTGTACTTCTTGCCGCTTCCGCAAGGGCAAGGGTCGTTGCGGCCCACCTTCTTCTCGACGTGGACCGGGGTATTGGACTTCTGCTCAGAGCTGTTGGTCAGCAAGTCGGGACGGCTGCTCTTCATACGGCTCAGGTCGGTGTGCTTCTCGCGGGCCTCGGTAGCCACTGTGTCGGGATCCTGTTCCTGACGCAGGAAGAGGATGGCGCGCATAAGGAACGCCACCACGTCGCGGTTGATATTCTCGAGCACGGTGATGAAGAGGTCGAAGCTCTCGGTCTTATAGACGAGGATCGGGTCTTTCTGCTCGTAAGCCGCATTCTGGACCGACTGTTTGAGGTCGTCCATATCGCGCAGATGGTCCTTCCAGTACTCGTCGATGACGCGGAGGGTGATGGTCTTCTCCACGGCGCGGATAATCTCCTTTCCATGGCTCTCATAAGCCTTGCGCAGATCGACGAGGATGGTATAGACCTTCTTGCCGTCGGATACCGGGAGGGCGATATTCTGGTAGAACATGCGCTTGGTGTCGTAAACGTGCTTTATGATCGGCCAGGAGAGGTCGATGAGGGTGTCGCTGCGCCTCTGGAGGGTATTCTGAAGGCTCTGCTGGAGCGATTCGGAGAGTTTTGCGGCATTCATCTTGCCGTACTCCTCCTCGCTGAAATCGGGAGTCACTGCCACGGCCCTCATAAGCTCGTCGCAGAAATCCTGATAAGGGATATCCTTGTTCTGGGAGACGAAGGTCTCGCACCAGTCGGTGATCATATTGAGCACATCCACGTCGATGCGCTCTCCGGTGAGGGCGCTGCGGCGCTTGGTATAGACCACTTCCCTCTGGGAGTTCATCACGTCGTCGTAATCGACCAGGCGCTTACGGGTGCCGAAGTGGTTCTCCTCGACCTTCTTCTGCGCGCGTTCTATGGCCTTTGCGAGCATCGGGGCCTGAAGGGCGTCGCCCTCTTCCATTCCCATGCTGTCCACCACCTTGGAGATGCGCTCCGAACCGAAGAGACGCATCAGGTCGTCCTCGAGGGAGACATAGAAGATGGAACTTCCCGGGTCACCCTGACGGCCGGCGCGGCCTCGCAGCTGACGGTCCACGCGGCGGCTGTCGTGCCGCTCGGTGCCGATGATGGCGAGTCCGCCCGCGGCGCGTACCGACTCGGTCAGTTTGATATCGGTACCACGGCCCGCCATGTTGGTAGCGATGGTCACGGTACCGGGCTCACCTGCGTGCGCCACGACCTCCGCCTCTCGCGCATGCTGCTTTGCATTCAGAACCTGGTGGGGAATTCCGCGCATACGGAGCATCTTGCTGAGCAGCTCGGAGATTTCGACCGAAGTGGTACCGACCAGTACCGGGCGGCCCTCCTTCACCAGTTCGGAAATCTTGGCTATTACGGCGTTGTATTTATCTTTCTTGGTCTTGTAAACGAGGTCGGGCTGGTCGTCGCGGATGACGGGACGGTTGGTCGGGATGACCACCACGTCGAGTTTGTAGATATCCCAGAACTCCTTTGCCTCGGTTTCCGCCGTACCGGTCATACCTGAGAGCTTGTGGTACATACGGAAGTAGTTCTGCAGGGTGATGGTGGCGAAGGTCTGGGTCGCGGCCTCGACCTTCACATTCTCCTTGGCCTCGACAGCCTGGTGGAGTCCGTCGCTCCAGCGGCGTCCCTCCATTATACGGCCGGTGCCCTCGTCCACGATCTTGACCTTGCCGTCGATGATGACATAATCGACATCCTTCTCGAACATTGCGTATGCCTTCAGCAGCTGGTCCACGGTGTGCATTCGCTCCGCCTTGAGAGAGTAATTCGAATTGAGCTCGTCCTTCTTCTGCTGCTTCTCCTCGTCGGAGATATCCATATGCTCGATGGCGGCGGTCTCCTCTCCGAGTTTCGGCATCAGGAAGAAGTCGGGGTCTCCCACGGCGTTCGCGAGGATGTCGTTACCCTTGTCGGTAAGTTCCACGGTGCGCTGCTGCTCGTCGATGACGAAGAAGAGCTCGTTGGTGATGATGCGCTGCTCGATGTCGCGGTCGGAGAAGGCGGCGCGGATAATCTTGCTCTCGGCGTTCTGCAGGATCTGCTTGATGCCGGGTTCGCTCAGGTATTTGATCAGGGGGCCGTATTTTGGAAGTCCCTTGTGGGCGCGCAGGAGGGCGATTTCGCCTTTGTCGGTAATCTCGCCGGCCGCAATCTCGCGCTTGGCCTCGTTGAGGAACTGGTTGACCAGTTTGCGCTGCTCCTCATAGAGTTTTTGGACATAGGGACGGTACTGGACGAAGGTCTCGTCGCCGCTGTGCTGCACAGGTCCGGATATGATCAGAGGGGTACGGGCATCGTCGATCAGCACGGAGTCAACCTCATCGACGATGGCGAACTGATGCTTGCGCTGCACGAGGTCGTCGGGGTTGATGGCCATGTTGTCGCGAAGGTAGTCGAAGCCGAATTCGTTGTTGGTTCCGAAGGTAATGTCGGAGAGATATGCCTTCTTGCGCCCCTCGGAGTTGGGCTCGTGCTTATCGATGCAATCGACGCTCAGGCCGTGGAACATATAGAGCGGACCCATCCACTCGCAGTCTCGCTTGGCCAGGTAGTCGTTGACGGTGACCACGTGGACTCCCTTTCCGGCCAGTGCGTTGAGGAATACCGGGAGGGTTGCCACGAGGGTCTTTCCCTCACCCGTGGCCATCTCGGCTATCTTGCCGGAGTGGAGGACGATACCGCCGATGAGCTGCACGTCATAGTGGATCATGTCCCAGGTGATCTGGTTGCCGCCGGCCATCCAGCTGTTTTTCCAGACGGCGGTGTCACCGTCCATCGAGACGAAGTCGCGGCTGGTGCTCAGGTCACGGTCGAAGTCGGTGGCCTTGACGCGTATGGTGCTGTTCTGGGTAAAACGGCGGGCCGTGGATTTCATTATGGCGAAAGCCTCGGGAAGTATCTCGTTGAGAACCTCCTCGATCTTGTCGTCGATCTTTTTGATGAGGGTATCCAGTTCGGTGGCGAGTTTCTCCTTGGCGGAGACCTCTATCTCGACATCCTCCAGTTTGGTCCGGATGTCGGCGACCTGGGCCTCCTCGGGCGCGATGTAGTCCGCTATCTTCTTGCGGAGTGCCGCCGATGCCGCGCGGAGCTCGTCGTCCGAAAGTTTGTCAATGCGCTCATACTGCGCAAGGCACGCCTTGAGAGTCGGCGTCAGCTGCCTGATATCCCGCTCATCCTTAGAGCCGAAAAGTTTCTTCAGGAAATTTGCCATTATATGCTTTTAACTTTTGTTTTTGTCAGATTAGCAATGAACTGGCAAATATAACAAAAAGTATGCAAATAGGCACATCGGCTGCCGATGTGTCAGTTATATGCCTTCAGTCTGCACTCCTCCGGGGCACACCTGCGGCAAGGGAGGGTTCGATTCGCAGCAGACAAGTTATCCGCGCAGCGGATGACGCAGGATGGGAGACTCTACACCCTTCCGGCCACAGGTGTGCCCCGGAGGAGTGCAGACTGATGAATTATGACGTCAGATTTCAGAAGCCCAGCCAGTAGCAGGCGAATCCTACCACAAGAGCTACAGCCACATTGATGAGCTTTACCTTGAGGAAGCCGCGCTTGCTCTCGGCAAGGAGAGGCAGGCCGGCGTGGCCGTCCTGCGAGATGGAGCTGGCCAGCAGCACCGAGAAAGGCACTGCGCCGGTGGCGAAGAGAGTCACGAACAGCAAGTGCGGGCCCGACTCTGGAATGATGCCGATCAACACGGCCAGGACTATCATAAGGGCCACATTGCTGTTTGTCCAGGAGGCGATGTCGAAAAAGTGCAGGCCGATGGTGATCAGAAGCAGTGTGCCGAAAGTCCAGCAGAAGACCTTCGGGAGGTGCCTGCGGACAACGTGGTCCCAGAGATGCTCCTTGATGAAATGCTCCTTGGCGGTCATTATGAACCACAGTACGAAGAGGCTCACCGCCGCAAAGATGAGGTTCAGCCAGTATTCATCGAAAAGATTGAGCCCTTCGGATGCGGCTTCGGCGACCTCTTCAGCCCCGTGCTCGTGCTCGTGCTCGAGCAGGCCGAACGCCAGTGCCACGATGAAGGCCGCGACGCCCAGCAGCAGCACGATTCTCTGCCACGAGGGGTGACGCATAATGCGGAGGCTCGCGTGGGGGCAGTCGGCATCGGGAGCGCAGTGGCCGGAGGCATCGTGGTGATGCTCGTCGCACTGGTGCATCTCGAAATCCTGGGGGCATGCCTCGGGGTCGGCCTTTTCCTTATTCTTGGTAAAGGCATTGATAACCAGGCCCACAACTATTGCCACAGCACCGAGCAGAAGCATCAGGACCAATGTTTCGCGCGGAATGGTGGCCAGCATTACGAATGCCTCGTCGCCCGAAGATGCGATCATCGCAGCCACCAGGGCTCCGAGCCCCAGCAACCGGTGGGTATAAAGCGAAACGGCCGCGAAGCCACCCATACACCCGGGGATCAGGCCGAGCAGGGTTCCAAGCACCACCTGGCCGCTGCGCGAGCCGCGTAGGCGGTTGAACCAGCGTCCCTGCGACTGGATGTTGATATACTCGATCATCAGCATCATCACGATGACCATTCCGGTGATGAGGACCGAGTTGCGGAGGGAATCAAAGAAAATGTCGAGGAACTCTTCCATGGTTTCAGCTGTTTTCGCGGTACTTTTCTATGAGTTCGGATGCCGAGGTAAAGGACTCGAGACGGCCGTCAAGTACTGCATCCTCATATTCGGGGAGCAGTTTTTCGATGATGGGATTCTCGTAGAACATATTCTTGAGCGACTCGTTGATGCTCTCGTACATCCAGTAGCGAGCCTGCTCGCGGCGGCGCTTCTCATAATACCCGTTGCCCTTCACCAGCGCGAAGTATTCCTCGATCTTCTGTTTGATCTCGGGAAGGCCATCCTTGGTGACGGCCGACGAGGTGACGGCGGTGGGGATCCAGCCCGACTCCGTGGGCGGGAAGAGATGCAGCGCGTTCACATAAAGCACGCGCGCCATCTGCGCCCTCTCGATATTGTTGCCGTCGGCCTTGGTCACATTGATAAGGTCCGACATCTCCATAATGCCGCGCTTGATGCCCTGCAGGTCGTCGCCCGCTCCGGAGATGAGCAGCAGGAGGAAGAAATCGGTCATCGAGTGGACCGCGGTCTCACTCTGCCCCACTCCCACCGTCTCCACGAAGATAGTGTCGAAGCCCGCGGCCTCGCAGAGCAGGATCGTCTCGCGCGTCTTGCGGGCCACGCCGCCCAGCGAACCGGCGCTCGGGCTGGGGCGGATGAAGGCGTTCGGGTCGTGGCAGAGGGTCTCCATACGGGTCTTGTCGCCCAGGATGCTGCCCTTGGTCTTCTCGGAACTCGGGTCGATGGCCAGCACCGCGAGTTTGTGCCCGCACGAGGTCATATACGACCCGAAGGCTTCGATGAAGGTGCTCTTTCCGGCTCCCGGCACACCCGTGATGCCGATTCGCATCGTCTTGTGGGCCGCCGACTCCACCTGGCAGCGCTTGATGATCTCCTGCGCCACGAGGCGGTGCTCCGGGAGGTAGCTCTCCACGAGGGTGATGGCCTGGCTCAATATGGTCGTATTGCCGGCCAGGATGCCCTCCATATATTGATCGACGGTGAGGATCTCCGGCTTTTTCTTGTAGAATTTCTTTACATAGGGATTCATTATCGGAGGCTGTGCGACCCCGGCGTTGACTATAAGGCTGCTGTCCTTATTGTCGTAATCCTTGAAAAAATCCCCCTGGTGTTCGACTTGGGAACTCATATCACTTTTTAATGGTACCCGTCAGGAAAAGATTGAAGAGCGGCTTGGCCGGAGAGTTGGTAATCAGCGTAATGACCACCACATTCTGTCCCGAGAGGTTGGATGTATCGAATTTGAATTTAAGTTTAGCTTCGGCTCCCGGCGCGATCGTCAGCGGGCTTTTGCCCGTAAACTGCATTCCGGCGCGGTCGGCCTCCACCTTGTGTATGACAAGCGGAGACTTGCCCGTATTCCTCACCACGTAAGCCGCATCGACCGTCTTGCCCTGGGCCACGGTCCCGAAATCGAAATAACTGGCGTCGGTGGCTATGGAGGCCGCATTCTCCTCCTGTTCCCTGGTGAGGTTGTTGAAATTGTCCTTGATGAATGTGGCGACGACGAACTTCACAGGGAAAACCTGTCCGTTGATGGAGAACTTGGAGACGAAATTCTGGCGCCCCCAGATCTGCGGATCCTGAGCCCCCGCATCGACCGTTATCCTCATCGTCGCTGAGCCCTGGGAGGGAATGGTTTCAGGTTCGATGGTTATCTTAAGGCCGCAGGAGGTCTCGACCGGCACCACGGTAATGGGCTGCGGGCCGAGATTGGCGACCGTTATCTTGTCGCTCTTGACGCTGCCCTGATCGACATATCCGAACTGCACCTCGCGGCTGCGGAAGCCCAGGCGGCCGATCCGCTCGGAGAAAATCTCGGTGGGCTTGCGCATCCTCTCGTGGGCATATCCCCTGATGCGGAGGATCACCGGGCGGTTGACTCCGGAGACATATACCGTAAGGGTTTTGTCGAAGGGATAGGGTCCCTGGTCGTTGGTGAAGGTGACATTCACATATCCGGTTCCGCCGGCCTTGACGGGGGCCTTTGTCCACTCCGGAGTGGTGCATCCGCACGAGGAGATGACATTGTGGATGACTATGGGCTGGTCGCTGATATTCGTGAAGTTGAACTTCCATTTGAGCGCCCCTTCGGAGAGCAGGACATCGCCGAAATCGTGGATCTTCTCATCGAAGGCGATGACTTTCTCCTCGGGAAGATATTCTCCTGAAGGATCCTGTGCAGCGGCCAGCCGGGGCATCACAAGCGCCAGGATTGCAGCGGCCACTGAAATGTATTTCTTGAGTGTCATAATCATATTGACTATAATTTTACAAAGATATGAATAATCTTCGGAATTGAGTGTGGCGTACCACGATATGATCAGAGGATCACAAGTTCGTAGATGCCCTCGAATAGCGACACGAAGCCGCAGGCCGCGATAAGCGCCCCGGCGATGCGGTTCATAACCAGAAGCCCACGGAGACTGAACTTGCGGCGGAAGATATTGGTGACACTGGTCAGCCCAAACCACCACAGAGCCTCGCCCAGGAAAACTCCCGAAAGCAGAACGAACATCGAGAGCGGCACGTCGAAGGCCGAAGAATCGATTCCCGCGAAAGCGAAGACACTTAGCATCAGCACAAGCGCTCCCGGATTTGTAAGCGTGATGACGAACCCCTGCACTCCGTCGGTCAATTTGCCCGTCTGCTCGACCTTCTTTTCGCGAAGCAGCGAAAGGGGATTCTTGAAGAGCAGATTCATTCCCAGGAAGATGATGACGGCACCGCCGACAAGCAGCACCCAGGGCCTGTTGGTCTCCAGGAAATCAGTAACGAACGCCAGCGAGAAAAGCGTGATGGCCGCGAAAATCAAATCTGCCAGGGCAGCGCCCAGGCCAAGGGAAAAGCCGTTGAGCTGCCCCTTGCTCAGGGTCTTCTGTATGCACAGCATCCCAACCGGACCCAGGGGGACCGAAACGGCGATACCTACGATGAGGGCCTTTATGAAGTTGACAAGCATACAGGAATAAGGAATAATAATTGCAAAGTTACCATATTCAACCGAAATTCTGACTATTTTTGCATAAAACTGTCAGTTATGAAAGACAAGAGAGAACTTCGTCTGACCCTTTGGGGATTGGTGCTGCTCTTCATAGCGCTCACATCCCTGCCATTCCTTGTCCCCGGACTCGGATTCCTGGCCCTGGTGGGCTTCACCCCCCTGTTCTGCCTCGAAAAGATAATCTCCGACAAGAACGTCAAAGGCGGATGGTGGTTCTACTTCACCGCTTTCCTGGGATTCAACATCGCCGCCACCTGGTGGATATGGAACGTCTCCCCCGCCGGCAGCGTCGCCGCCATCATCCTCAACGCCCTGCAGATGGCCCTCATATTCCTCTGCTTCCGGGCATTCAAGCGCCGCTGCGCAAAGGGCGCGGGCTGGCTGCCGTATCTCTTCTTCACAGCCCTCTGGATCGCCTGGGAACACATATATGTCAACATCGAAATCTCCTGGCCCTGGCTCGTGCTGGGCAACTCCCTGGCAACCTCTCCCAAACTGGCCCAGTGGTACGAGATCACCGGAGTCGAGGGCGGAAGCCTCTGGATACTGCTCTGCAGCTGGCTCACATTCGTACTTATAACCGGAATAACCTCCGGCAGGAAGGCCGCGGCCCGATGGACCGCAGCTGCCCTCGGCGCACTTGCCCTCATCCCCGCCTGCGCCTCACTGGTCCGCTACTACTCCTATCAGGAAAAGGGCGAGGCGGTGGAATGCGTCCTGGCCCAGCCCAACGTCGATCCTTTCATGAAATATGGCTACATCCCCCAGGACAAACTGGACGAGGCCCTTCTGAAGCTCTTCGACACGCAGATAACCCCGGAAACGCGCTACCTGATAACCCCGGAAACCTTCACATACGACCTGGACCTCAACATTCCCGACTCCAACCATTCGTTCGTCCGCTTCGAGAACTATATGAAGGAGCACCCCGGCGCCACTATGCTGCTGGGAGCCCTTACCCGCAGGATTTACGGCCCGTTACAGGAGAAGCCCTCTCCCACTGCCCGCAGGAGCGGCTCCATCTGGTACGATGTCTATAACTCGGCGATGACTATCGGCGGCGACGGGTTGATCGAATACTACCACAAATCGAAACTCGTCCCGGGTGTGGAGATCATCCCCTACCAGAATGCCCTCCCCTGGCTCGGCGACTTCCTTTCCAAATTCGGCGGCTCGACCAGCAGCTACGGCACGATGGAACGGATGAACGCCATAGGAGGCCTCGACGGCAACCGCGTAGCGCCCATGATCTGCTACGAATCGCTCTATGGCGACTGGTCCACCGCCGCGGTCCGCGACGGCGCCACCTTCCTGGCAGTGATCACCAACGACGGCTGGTGGGGCGATACCCCCGGTTATCACCAGCACTTCCGTTTCGCAGGCCTGAGGGCCATTGAAAACCGCCGCGACGTGGCGCACGTGGCCAACACCGGCATCTCCGGCTTCATCAACCAGAGGGGCGACGTACTCCAGAAAACTGGATGGTGGGTGGAGACTGCCATCCGCGGGGAGGTGCATACCAATGAGGTCCTCACATTCTTCTCCCGTCACGGGGACTATGTGGGACGCGCATCACAGTGGCTCGCGGCAGCCCTTATCCTTTTGCTTCTTCTGATTTCAGTTTGGGATAGGATATCCTCCCGTGGTATATCTGGCGCAGGGAAGCCTTGAGCGACTCCTTGACCTGCCCTATCTCGGCAATCGAAATCTCAGCCTCGTTGAACTGACCCTCCGCTTGCTTGCCCGCCACGATGCGGTCCACCAGGTCGGAGATGGTCTGTTCGTTGTACTCCTTGAGGGAGCGTGAAGCGGCCTCGACCGAATCCGCCATCATCAGTATGGCCTGTTCGCGGGTGCGGGGCAGGATGCCGTTGTAGGTGAAGGGAGCCACATTTGCCGGGTCTCCCCCGTTGTTGCAATACTGGGTGTAGAAATATCCCGTCCGGGTGCGGCCGTGATGCGAGCGGATGAAGTCCGTGACCAGATCGGGAAGCCCCTGCTTGCGGGCCAGCGCCACACCGTCGTCAACGTGGGCTATTATATAGCGCGCGCTGTCCTCCGGCGGGATGCCGTGGTGATATGAATTGTCGCCCGCGGTCTGATTCTCGGTGAAGCAGGAGGGATTCTCCATCTTTCCGATATCGTGATAGAGTCCACCCACCCTTGTGAGCATCGCGTCGGCCCCTATGCGGCGCGCAGCCTCCTCGGCCAGGTTGGCCACCTGGAGGGAGTGCTGGAAGGTGCCCGGCGCCTTGACGGAGAGTTCCCTGAGCAGAAGGTTGTCGCTGGTGTCGGTAAGGTCCCTGAGACGGTTATACGACACGAAGGAGAAGAGCCTCTCGAGCACGTGGAAGAAGGGATAGAGGAAAACCGTCAGGACGGCATTGACCAGCATCTTGGCTATATCGAGGCGGCGCATCACCATATAGTCGCCGTCGGACATATAATTGAAGGCCGAATAGACCGCCAGGAGCGAGAAAAAGACGAACGCGATATTGACGAACTGCAGCCAGCCGCGGCGGAAGCGCTGCGAAGTGAGCAGAAGGAGTCCGCCCGAAAGGGCATTCATAAAGAAGAGCTGCACGCCGTCCTCCGGGATTATCAGCAGAGGCAGCAGCGAGATGATATAGACAGTTGCGGAAATCGGCTTGTCGAAGAAGGCGCTCATATAGAGGATGAGCACCGAGAAGGGGAAAATCATCAGCATCGGCTCGGCGTACTGGGTGATCAGGGCGCAGGCCAGGAATGCGGTGACATCGATAATTAGAACGAACAGCAGGCGCCTGAAATCGCCCAGGATAGGCCGTTCGACAAAGAATATGGTAAAGAAGAGCAGCGCCAGCAGCACGGCCACGAGCAACAGGTGGCTGGCCAGGATGGTCCAGATAGAGCCGGTATAGCCCAGACTCCGCTGATACTCCGCCTTGTAGGAGTCGAGCAGCTGCTCGATGTCGGCAGTCACCATCTCCCCCTTGGAGACAATGAGCTGCCCTTCGTAGATCATACCCTTGGTGGGCGATACGAAGTCCACCGACTCGCGGTGGAGCATCTCCGTGGTATTGTCGTCGTAGATAAGGTTCGGGGCCACGAGCGAGGCCAGGGTTCCGGCATCCACCAGGGAATCGACGGGCGATCCTGGGAAGCTGAACTCCAGTTCGGAGCGGATCCTGGTAAGGGCCGAGGCCACGGTGTAGATATCTGCGGCCGGAGCCTGCTCGAGCCTTTTATCCTTCTTGATCAGGATTACCCCGTCGTCGTTGCCGGAGTCCATTTCGGCCACGATTCCGGTCTCGTAACAGGAGGCCAGAAGCGACGAGAGAGTATCGGCCACAGCGGGGCTGAGCGCTCCCGAAGCCGCAATCTGCCCGAGGGCCTCCATCCTGGAGTCATCGACCTTATCCTGGAATTCGTAGCAGGGCACGACCTCGGAGGCTTTCTCCTCTTTCTCGGAGAGGATCTCGGCGCTGGTCTTGAGTATCGGGAAATCCATGGGAGCCACGAGCGTCTCGTAGATCCACGGGCGGCCCTTCTGATATTTGTAAATGAATTTTCCCCTCACCGGGAAGACGAGGATCATCACTACCGCGGCGATGAGGAATGCTATATATGGCCTGTATTTCTGCATTATTATTTAAAGCATAAACCTGATACCGGCGGTAAGCGCCATATGGTTGAGCGACTCATACTCGCCTTTCTCGAGTTCCTGGTCGAACGATTCGCTTCCCACTCCGATCCTGACTTTCCTGAGGGTTCCGGTCACTGCGGTGAACGATGCACCGACGGCGAACCTGGGGGTTATTGCGTAGTCATACCTGAGATCGGCGCCATAGCCGAGTGTCTTGCCGTTTACGCGGTAGTCGAGTCCCTGGAAGGTATGGTTCCTGTAGCTCAGATAGCCCAGGGAAATATCAATGAACATATTGTGCTTTCCGGCGACGTATCTGGAGGAGAGCTGGGGCGCCACATACATTATACCTATCTCTTCGGTGAGATTGGAGGCCGCTGTCGCATCCTGGGTCTTGACCTTGCCGGCATTGTCGAAAGAATGCAGATTATGATACGTAACTCCGAAGCCCAGGTTCGCAACGTACCAGGCGGCGTCGGCGCCTATCACGTATCCGGATTTGAGTTTTCTCATATGGTCGCGGAGGGCCGGGTCGATATCATCGCTGAGCCTTGCAGTCCGGTATCCCCAACCGCCCTGGACTGCAACGCGCAAGTGGGTGTTTTCGTAAGAACGTTCACTTCGGGAAGCGTATGTCTGCGCCGATGTCCCGGGCGTCAGGACGAAAGAAAGAGAAAGCACCGCAAAGAGTGCAAGGAATCTGAAGCGTTTCATATCGTTTTGGTTTTATGATTCTGCAATACCTTGCGAAAATAGCAAAAAAAATCGTATTATTGTGCAAGGATTGCCGTTTCGCCCGGCAAGCCGCCGGGGCGGTACGGTATCCCGCTCCTGAACAAACCGACAAAGTACAAACGGATATGGCAGACAACTATCTCGAAAAACGCTATGACGAGGTCTTCGGCAGCGGCCGCAAGACAGTCCGGAAGGTGGGCGGCAAGTCGCTCGATTCACTGCTGCTCAAGAACAGGAGCCACCGCGGATTCGACCACGAAGTTCCGGTGACGATGGAGCAGCTCCGCACTATCGCAGGCGTCAACGACAAGATACCTTCAGGCCGCAACCAGCAGGTACTGCGCTTCAGACTCGTAACCCGCGAAAACGGCGGAACGGAACTGCAGAAGCTGACAAAACTCGGAGCAGCCCTTCCCGAGCTGCACCTCCCCTTCCCCGGCACCGAGCCCGAGGCGTTCATAGTTATCTGCACCACCGTGCCGGAATCCAAATTCGTGGACATAGACCTGGGCATCTCGCTCCAGAGTATGCTCCTGAAGGCCGTGGAGATCGGCCTCAACGGCATCGCCATCGGCGCTTTCGACAAGGCGGCCGTCCGCGAGCTGCTGGACCTTCCCCTCGACCCCGCCCTTCTGGTGGCCATCGGCAAAGGCACCGACAAAATCCAGCTTACCCGCATAACGCCGGACGCCCCCCACGCGTACTACCGCAAGGAGGGCATCCACTACGTCCCTAAGATTCACCTGGACGATCTGCTGATCTGAATCAGATAACTTCCAGAGTGGAGTTTTCCACCCATCCCTGGCGGCCGTCGGAGAGTTCGATCTTGCGCCAGGTACCGAGTTCGTCGAGGAGGCGGACTTTGGTTCCTTCGTGCAGCACGAAGATGGACTTGCCGCCCTCGCCGGGGGAACTCTTTACCGATGAAACGGGCTGGACCATTATAGCGGAGTCAGTCCGCAGGGCGTCGCGGCGCTCGCTCAGCGAGAAGGCCAGGGTGCAGGCCGCGAAGAGCAGCGCGATGCAGGCGAAGATAAACGAGAGCCTGCGTCCGCGTTCGGAGCCCAGGAAACGGAATCCCAGGAAGAGCGCGGCCGCGACGGCAGCCAACAAGAGCGTGATCCACGCCCACGCATCTGCAGAACAGATATATTTGGCCTTGCGGATCCAGGTAACGAGGAAGAATTCCGGAATGGAATCTATCTTGTCCATCGTGCGGGCGGAGGCGATGGCCAGATTGTTGGCCGCATCCGAGTGGGACGGGTTCAGCTTGAGACACTTCTCATAATAGAGGATGGCGTGCGGAATGTCGCCCATCTTGTAACAGGTGTTACCCATATTATAGAAGAGGTCGGGAGAAGCCACACCCTCTGCGACTATCGACTTGTAGCAGCCGAGCGCATTGGAGTATTCTCCTGCCGTATAGGCATCTTCCGCATTCTTCCACTGGAGCCTGACCGCATCCTGGCCGAAGGCGGGCGCCGTCAGCGCAAACATCAGTATCAGGGCTCCTGCAAGGCCCGAAGCCTTCTTAGATTGAATATTCTTCACCTTGGAATCGATTTCCGATATGACATTAACTGCCTCCTCGTAAAGCTTCTCACGCTCGGTACGGGCCGATTCGGGAGCATAGCGGGCCTCCTCGCAGGCATCTACGATGGCATTGAAGCGGTCGGCAAGGGGCTCGTCCACTCCGCGCGAGGTGAGCATCTCGCGGATATTCTCTTTCGAGAGGTCGGCCACGGGGATAGCGAGTTTGTCGGAGACATAGCCGAGCACGGCCTTGTGCAGTTCCTCATAAAAGGCGGTGGGCAGATCCTGCTTGAGGTAATCTCCGGCCTGCCTGAGACGGGCGCGGGCCATCTTGTTGGCCTTGCGGTTGCGCGACAGGACGACATCGCCGCGACGGGCCTCGAGCTTCCTGATGATTGCCGAAGCTGCGAAGAAGAGAGCCGCGACAAGCGCCAGAAGTCCCCAGAAGAGGGGCGAACCGGCGAAGAAAGAGCCGGCCTTGCGGAGCGAGGGAGCGCCTGTGCTGATAAAGCGGATATCCTCGGCGATGTTCTTCACATCCTGACGGTTGACGCCCGGAACGGCTACGCCCGAGCCTGCGATCTCCTCACCTTTCTCCACGCTGACCGATATGGGTTCACTTGTCAGGGTGATATAGCGTCCCTTGGAGATATCATAATAGGAGTACTCCACAGGTTCGATGGTGAAATCGCCGTGGCTTCGGGGGATGAACGGGAATTCGAATGTGCGCGTTCCCGAGAGGGCGTCGTTGCCGACCTTGTCAGAACTCTTCATATCGTACATCTCGAAATCGGGCGGCAGCACCACCTTGGGCGGCTCGAGCATCGAAATATTGCCGCGGCCCTTGATCGTCACGACGATGGATGCGGCCTCATTGGTCTTGAGGCTGCTCTTGCTCAATGCCGTCTCCATCTTGAAATCACCCACTCCGCCGCCGAACG
This sequence comes from Bacteroidales bacterium, assembly GCA_017443845.1. Classification (GTDB taxonomy): domain Bacteria; phylum Bacteroidota; class Bacteroidia; order Bacteroidales; family UBA932; genus Cacconaster. Next base: position 20,392 of record JAFSXX010000047.1, read on the forward strand.
AAGCCGGAGCTCCGGCCGGCAGCGCGCTCACATTGACCCTGATGGCCGGAGTGGAGATGCGCTTGCGGATGGTCTGGTACGAGTCGAAGAAACTGTCGAAGATGGAACGCGGAGCCGCATTGGATATGATGCGGATGGGGCACACCATCTCGGCCGGATTGATGGTCAGGGTGCCGACCTGCTGGGGAATCAGCATATAGCGGCGCAGGACCGCGGTATTGTAGATCACTCCGTCCACATTCTCGCGGGTAAACTCGATATTCTGGGGAGTGAAGGTCTCCTTGCTCCAGAAGCCCTCGAAATCGGGGAAGCGGACATCCTCGAATCCGGCGATGTCGGCGCGGGTATAGAACTTTATGGTAGCCGTGGTGGGCTCGCCCTTGACCAGGTTGGTCTTGCCCATTATAAGGCGCAGGTAGATGTCCTTGTCGGAAACGGATCCGGTCACCATCGGGTCGGAAGCTGCGCTGCCGGCCTGCGGAGCTGTCTGCGACTGCTGCTGTTGCTGCTGCGACGAGGGGCTCGTCTCACCGCTGACCACCTCGATGGTGAAGGCCCTCGACGATACGGAGTTGCGGTCGATCTCGGCGGTTGCCGCGGGAAGGGTGAATTTACCGGCGGCCTTGGCCTGCAGCACATAGGTACGGGTCTCCTGATGGGTCGAGGTCCGCTTGCCGTTGATTATGCTGGTGCTCGACATAGAGCCCGACTGGGGGCCCCACACGACGGTAAAATCGGGGCTGCCGGGCCATTCGAAAGCCGACATCCGGCCGTCGGCCGTAAAAACCACGCGGAAAGTCTCATCCGTCGTCACTACCGTGGGCGCCTCGACCGTAAGGGTATTCTGGGCGAATGAGGTCAATGCGCCGCAAAGCATCAGCAAAAGAGTGAAAAGTCTTTTCATATCCTGTTCCTCACTACCAATTCTTTTCCTTTTGTTTGGACTTCATCATCAGGGCCTTCTCCTTGTTGACTTTTTCCTGGGTCTCCTTCTCCTTGTCCTGGATGGCCTGCAGTATCTGCTGGGCGTCCTGCTGGCTTATCTTGGGCTGAGGCTGCTGTCCCTGCTGATCCTGCTGATCCTGTCCGGGATCCTGATGGTGGTTCTGGTTCTGGTCCTGGTTCTGGTCGTTATTCTGGTCTTTGTTCTGGTCCTGATTGTCGTTCTGATCCTTATTCTGATCGTTGTTGTCCTTGTTCTGATCCTGATTTTGATTTTGATTCTGATTCTGATCCTGGTTCTTATCCTGGTTTTGGTCGTTATTCTGGTCATTATTCTGACCGTCGCCGTCCTGGTTCTGCTGCTCGTTCTCGAGCATCTTCTGGGCGTACGCCAGATTGGCCTTGGTCCCCATATCGCCGGGGTTGCGGCGGAGGGCGTTCTTGTAGGCCTCTATCGCGCCCTGCCAGTTCCGCTGGGCGAGCATCGAGTTGCCCGCGTTGTGGTAGCGCTTTGCCACGTCGGCAGGCTTGCGGACCAACGAATCCTGCACCGCCGCGAAGGCTTTGTCGGCCTCGGCGTAATTCTGCATCCGGTAATAGGTATTGCCCAGATTGTAATTGGCCGCAGCCGAGAGGGAGTCGGCGACCAGGGCCTTCTTGTAGGAGATCTCACACTCCTGATACTTATCCTTTGAGAACTGCCTGTTGCCGCGGCGCACCTCGCGCCTCTCATTCTGTGCCAGGGCCGATACGGTGCAGAGCGTCAAGGCCGTCAATATCATCAAAAACCTTTTCATCTCTTCTGATCCTTGCTGAAAATATTCCTGCGCGCCTTGACCTGCGGCACCAGAGCCTCCAGCAGGAGGAAAAAGAGCGCCAGCGCGAAGAAATACATATACTGTTCGTTGAAATCCTCGAAGACCACCGAACTGAAGGCCTCCTTCTCGAGGGAACGGATGTCCTCGATAATGGGGTTGAGTCCGAATTCGCCGTTGCCGGCGCGGACATATTTGCCGTTGCCGATTCCGGCTATCTGGACGAGGATATCCTCATCGAGTTTCGAGACCACTATGTTGCCGTCCTTGTCCTTCATCAGGCCGCCCTCGTAGGGGATCGGCTTGCCGGCGGGCGAGCCTACGCCCACGCAATAGATGCGTATGCCGGTCTCGGCCACGCTCTTGGCCACCTCGAGCACGTCGCCTTCGTGGTCCTCACCGTCGGTGATGAGGATTATGGCACGGCTCTTCTCGCTCTGGGTGCTGAAACTCATCGCGCAGGTGGAAATGGCATCGGCAAGTGCGGTTCCCTGTACCGGGACGGAGCCGGTATTGGTGGAATTGAGGAATATCTTGGCCGAAACATAATCGGTGGTGATAGGCAGCTGGACAAAGGCCTGCCCGGCGAAGACCACCAGGCCGACACGGTCGCCGGTGAGACGGTCCACAAAGCGGGATATCGCCAGTTTGGAACGCTCCAGGCGGTTGGGCGAGTAATCCTCTGCCAGCATCGAGTTGGAGACGTCGAGGGCTATCATCACCTCTGCCCCCTTGCTCTCGTGCTCCTTGAGGCGGGCGCCGGTCTGAGGACGGGCGAGGCCTATGGTAAAGAAGAGCCAGGCGAGGGCCAGAAGCGTAATCTTGAGCCATCCCTTTCCGGTGGAGGCGTCAGGCATAAGCCTCTCCACCAGGGCCGGGTCGCCGATCTTCTCGATCTTCTTCCTGCGGTTTGAGAGCCATAGGGCATATCCCACGAAAAGCAGCGGGATAACCAGCAGCAGGAACAGATATGCGGGTTGTGCGAGATATATCATACTAAGTCAGCCTCCTCAATACGAAAAACCTGAATACGAGTTCGAGCAGCAGCGCGATGAGCGCTATCAGCGCGAAGTCCATGAATTTCTCCGAATATACGGGGAAGCTCTCCACCGTGGTGCGGTTCTTCTCCATCCTGTTGATCTCTCCGTATATCTCAAGGAGCTTCTTGTTGTCGGTGGCCCTGAAATACTTGCCTCCGGTCTGGGATGCGATATCCTTCAGCAGGGGTTCGTCGATTTCGACGGGAATCTGCTGGAGCTGCACTCCCCACGGGGTCATCACTGGATAGGGGGCCGTTCCCATCGCGCCTACGCCGATGGTATAGACGCGGATGCCGTAGGTGGAAGCGATCTCCGCCGCCATTGCGGGGGTGATCTCACCCCTGTTGTTGACTCCGTCCGTAAGCAGGATGACCACCTTGCTCTTGCCGTCGGAATCCTTCAGGCGGGCCACCGCCGTAGCGAGGCCGTTGCCGATGGCGGTACCGTCCTCGATAAGCCCCGTCTCGATCTCCTTCATCAGGTTGATGAGCGTGACGCGGTCAGTGGTAAGGGGGCACTGGGTGAAGCTCTCGCCGGCGAAGACCACTATTCCCATACGGTCGGAGGGTCGGCTCGAGATAAACTCCAGCGCTATGTTCTTGGCCGCGCCGATGCGGTCCGGGGTGAAGTCGCGCGCCAGCATCGAGGTGGAGACGTCCATCGCCAGCACTATGTCGATGCCCTCGGTATCGACCTTCTCAAAGTCGGTCGAGGAGCGCGGACGGGCGATCGCCACGATAAGGGCGGCGGAGGCGATGAAGCGGAGCGCGAAAGGGATATGGCGCATCCATACTCCGGAAGCGGATCCCTTTCCCTTCCACTGGGTCCCGGAGGGAACCGTAAGGGTGGCACGGCGCCCCTTGAGGTCGCGCCAAATATACCACGCCAGGAGCGGGATCAGGAGCAGCAGGAGCCAGAGCAGTTTGGGATATTCGAAAAACATCACTTGTCCTCCCCTTCTGCCTTCTCATCCTCCAGCTGCTGCATGAACGTCGCATTGACGAAACTCACCGCAGTGGGGATCGCCTCCTCGTTCTCCTGTTCGGAGGCGTTGTGCTTTGCGAATTTGACATAGTCGGCGGTGGTAAAGAGATCCTTTATCTTCTCCATCAGACGCTCGTCTATCTCCTTGTCCTTCAAGGAGTCGAAAATCTCGGCGGAGGTCTGTTCCATAGCCTGGAAACCGTACCTGCCCACCATATACTGGCGCAGGACATCGGTCACGGCAGTGTAGAACATCTTCTGCTTCCCGTTCTGGTACAACTTCTGGGAGCGTATCTTCTCAAGCGAGCGGAGCGCCACGATATGGGGCGGATCGACCACCTTGGGACGGCCGAAGAAGTCCTTATCCTGGCTGCGGTTATGCAGGAAACGGATCAGGGCCCAGACGGCAGTCACTATCACAAGCGCGAGGAGCGCCCACGGAAAAGCCTCGGCAGCCGTAATGGGATATTTCATCTGCCCCTTTATGTCATAAGGCTCGAAAGTGGCCGTATCGACGGGGATCGTATTCACGTTAAGGACCGGCGAGGTGAAGGTCAGGGTATCCACCCTGTCGTCAGGACGGCGCACCAGCGCCACAAGCGGAGGCAGGGCTACCGCACCGCTGTCGAACGATGTGAGTATCGCACTGAGTTCCAGGATTCCCTTGCGGACCTTGGTGGAATCATATCTGAATCCGCCAAGCACCTCGACACCCGGCGCGATGGGTTCTTCGGGAACGAGGAAAGCGGCATCCTTCGCATCTCCCAATTCGAGCGAGGCGCTCCAGCGCACCTGGTCACCTATCAGTATCGAATCCCTTTCCAGACGGGTCGAAAGGGCCGGCTCCTGCGCCAGGATTCCAGTGCAGGAGAGCATCGAAAGGGTAGTTATTATCAAAAATCTTTTCATTCTCTTCGCTATGCCCTGTTCTTGAAAAACGATATCAGTTCCCTGACATAATCCTGGTCGGTGGCGATGCTCACCGAATCGACACGGTATTTGTTGAGCATCTGACGGGTCGCATTGCGGAGCGATTCGTCCCACTGAGCATAATTCTCGCGCATCTGCCGGGAAGATGTATTCACCCACATCCTGCGGCCGGTCTCGGCATCCCTGACGCAGAGGAGCCCCACATCGGGAATCTCCCGTTCACGGGGGTCGTAGATATTGATGACCGAGAGGTCGTGGCGGCCCGCCGCGATCTTGAGGGCGTCCTCATAGCGCGGCCGGCCGTCCTCCCCGGCATCCATAAGGTCGGAGAGCAGGAAGGCCGTGCAACGCTTCTTGATGGCATTGGTAAGATACCGGAGAGCCTCTCCGATATCCGTACCGTTGTCCTGGGGCCGGAACTCGATGAGTTCGCGGATTATGTGCAGCAGGTGGCTGCGTCCCTTCTTGGGCGGGATGAATTTCTCCACCCTGGAGCTGAAAAAGAGGGCGCCCACCTTATCGTTGTTGATGGAGGCGGAGAAGGAGAGCACGGCGGCCACCTCGGCCATCAGGTCGCGCTTGGTCCGGACCGTGGTGCCGAAATCGCGGGATCCGCTGACATCTATCAGCAGCACCACAGTCAGCTCGCGCTCCTCCTCGAATACCTTTACATAAGGGGAGCGGAGCCTGGCGGTGACGTTCCAGTCCATGTTGCGGACGTCGTCGCCGTACTGATATTCGCGTACCTCGCTGAATGCCATTCCGCGCCCCTTGAAGGCGGAGTGGTATTCGCCGGCGAAAATCTGACGGGACAGGGCCCTGGTCCTGATCTCGATCTTCCTTACCTTCTTTAACAGTTCGTTATCCATTACGGAACCTCTACTGCATTAAGGATCTCTGAGATAATCTGCTCGGAAGTGACATTCTCGGCCTCGGCCTCGTATGTCAGGCCGATGCGGTGGCGGAGCACCTCATAGCACACGGCGCGGACATCCTCGGGGATGACATAGCCGCGGCGGTTGATGAACGCGTATGCCTTGGCCGCGAGCGAGAGCGAGATGCTGGCGCGGGGCGATCCTCCGAACGAAATCATATTGGCGAGCTTTCCGAGACCGCACTCCTCAGGGTTGCGGGTCGCGAAGACGATATCGACGATATATTTGACGATCTTATCGTCCATATAGATATCCTTCACCACCTTGCGGGCGCGGATTATATCCTCGGGCTTGAGGGCCGTGGAGGGCTTGGGGAACTCGCCGAGATTGTTCATCCTGATGATGAGTTTCTCCTCCTCCTTCTTGGGATAGCTGACCACCACCTTGAGAAGGAAACGGTCCACCTGCGCCTCGGGCAGAGGATAGGTTCCCTCCTGCTCGATAGGGTTCTGGGTCGCCATCACCAGGAACGGCTCGGGAAGTTTGAAGGTCTCCTCGCCTATTGTCACCTGACGCTCCTGCATCGCCTCGAGAAGGGCCGACTGCACCTTTGCCGGGCTTCGGTTGATCTCGTCGGCAAGGATGAAGTTTGCGAAGACGGGGCCTTTCTTCACCTGGAACTGCTCGCTCTTCTGGCTGTAGATCATCGTACCGATGAGGTCGGCCGGGAGGAGGTCAGGGGTGAACTGTATGCGGCTGAACTTCGCATCCACAATCTGTGCGAGGGTGTTTATGGCAAGGGTCTTGGCCAATCCGGGAACACCTTCGAGAAGGATGTGGCCGTCCGCGAGAAGGCCGATGAGGAGGTCTTCGACGAGCTGCTTCTGACCGACTATGACCTTGTTCATCTCCATCTTTATGATATCGACGAAGGCACTTTCCTGCTGGATCCGGTCGTTAAGCTCCTTGATGTTTACGCTGTCCATATTTTGTATCTGAAAGTTTTGTAATTTTGTGTCGTCAAATTTAGCAAATAATGCGTTACTTCCTGCGTCTTTCATACAATGGTTCCGCCTTCAGCGGCTGGCAGGTCCAGGAGAATGCCCGCAGTGTGCAGGGCGAACTCGAAAAGGCTCTCTCCATACGCTGCAAGGAGGCTGTCTCCGTCACCGGAGCCGGCCGGACCGATGCCGGAGTGAATGCCAGCGGCTATATCGCCCACTTCGATTCGGCCTGCGAAATCGAGAAAGATGCAAGCGCATTTCTCTACAAAATAAATGCCATTCTGCCCCAGGAAATTGTGGTCGAAAACGTATGCCGCGTGGCAGACGACGCGCACGCCCGGTTCGACGCCGTAAGCCGCACTTACCGTTACCGCCTGCATAACCTGAAAGACCCCTTCGCGGACCGTTCGCTGCCATTTTACTACCCCCTCGACGTCGAGGCGATGAACGAGGCGGCCTCGCATCTTCTGGGCCGGAAAGACTTCACCTGTTTCGAGAAGACGGGCGGCGACAACAAGACCTCCATCTGCGAGGTGTCGGTATGTCGCTGGAGTGTCACGGACGCATCCCATTTCGTATTCGAGATGACTGCGGACCGATTTTTGCGGAACATGGTGCGTGCCACGGTGGGAACCCTGCTCGAGATAGGTCGGGGCAGGCGTCCCGTGGAGTGGATCGACGAGGTGCTGGCCTCCGGGGACCGCTGTGCGGCCGGACAGAGCGTCAAGGGCGAGCCGCTCTGCCTGTGTGAGATCAAGTACCCTTATCCATTGAACTGGATTTTGTAACAGTAAATAATTAAAACTATTCAGATATGATTCTTTCCTATTTTCTCCAGAGCGAAGCAGTCGAAGAGGTGGCTGCTGCAGTGGAACCCGTCCAGCAGGAGATGTCGTTCTCGCTTCTGGGAATGGCAGCCAAGGGCGGCTGGCTGATGATTGTGCTGCTCATCCTTTCGATTATCGCCATCTACATCTTCGCCAGCAAGTGGGTCGCCATCCGCAAGGCCGGCCAGATCGACAAGAACTTCATGAAGGACATCAACGACTACATCCTCGACGGCAAGCTGCGCTCCGCGAAGGCGCTCTGCAAGAGGAACGACTCCCCTGTCTCCCATATGGTCGAGAAGGGAATCTCCCGTCTTGACAAGCCCCTGGGCGACATCCAGGCCGCTGTAGAGAATGTGGGCAGCCTCGAGGTCGCAAGGCTCGAGAAAGGCATGCCTATCCTCGCAGCGATTTCCGGAGGCGCCCCGATGATCGGATTCCTCGGAACCGTCATCGGTATGGTGCAGGCCTTCTTCAATATGGCGCAGGCGGGCAACAATGTCGATATCACCCTCCTTTCCGGAGGTATCTACACTGCTATGATCACCACCGTCGGCGGCCTTATCGTAGGTATTCTCGCATACTTCGGATACAACATCCTCTCGGCCAACATCTCGAACGTAGTCTTCAAGATGGAGAACAGTACTGTCGAGTTCCTCGACACAGTCCTCGCAAAGCAGAACCAGACCGACACAGAACAGGAGTAAGACTATGAGTATCAGACGTTCCACAAAGGCTGACGCCTCGATTTCGATGTCCTCGATGACGGACATCGTCTTCCTGCTGCTGATATTCTTCCTGGTCACCTCAACCCTTGTCAACCCCAACGCCCTGAAGCTCCTGCTCCCCAAGAGCACGGGCCAGGTGGCCGCCAAGGCTACGGTCAGCGTTTCGATAAAGCACTACCCCGAACGCAACGCGGTATCGTACCACATCAACGGCGACCAGAAGCCGGTGCGTTTCGACGAAATCGAACCCGAGATCTGCGAACTGCTCGCCGACCAGGACGACCCCACATTCTCGATCTATGCCGACGAGACCGTTCCGGTCAAGGAGGTGGTGGCACTGATGAATATCGCCAAGCGCAATCATTTCAAAGTCATAATGGCGACTTCGCCTGAGTAAAATCCTTTGTTATGCTGGGTTTGGAGACCGACGGTAAATCAAGGGCGGCGGGCATCATCTCGACGGTGGTGTTCCACCTGCTCCTGCTGCTGGTGACTGTCACCAGCGGTCTCCGCTATGTCTATCCCCCGCCGCCGGAAAAGACCATCCTGGTTGAGTTCGAGCCCGAGAAGGAGATAAAGCCCATCGAGGTGGCCGCCGGCAAGGAGCCCCGGACCCCGGACCCCGACCCTTCGAAGCCGGTCACACTCGTGCAGAAATCCGAATCTCCGGTGGCCACCGGCAAAAAGCAGAATTATTCGAAAGAGGCCACCGTCGGTGACAAGGGCGACGTGGAGGTTCCCGAGCCGGAGCGCAAGAAGGAAATCAACCAGCGGGCCCTCTTCTCCGCAGCGAACAATAATCAGAAAGACACCCTCGCGCCACAGACGGCGGACAAGATTACCGATGCCCTCAATGCCGGGCACGCCGCCGGCAATACCCACACCGGTTCTTCGGTGGGTGAGCCCTCCGCAAAGCTTGAGGGGCGCAGCGTCATGGGATCACTCCCGCTTCCCTCCTACCGCGTGCAGGATGCCGGTACCGTTACGGTAAAGGTCCTGGTGGACCGCAACGGAAACGTGGTAGATGCCAAGCCCCTGCGCAGCACCACTCCCAACTCGGCTCTGCTGAAGGCCTCGGTCGATGCGGCCTATAAGGCCAAATTCAACACCAGCGAAAGCGCTCCCGACCTCCAGGAGGGCACAATTACCTATAAGTACAAATTGCGTTAGGCTTTCCCTATGCCATCGCTGGCGAAGGGGCTGGCCAAGGCCGGAATCGGATCCATAAGGTTCGATTTCAACGGGCACGGCAAGAGTGAGGGACGGATGCGGGATATTAGCCTACCACGAAATGATTAAGCCCTCCTAAAGCATAGCCCCCCTGGCAGCGTTTGTTAGCGCCAGGGGGGCTATGCTTTAGGAGGGCAAACCGAGAGAGAGAATCAAAGACTATTTCTCGCGGACGCGTTTTCCGGTGCAGTGCTCTATAGTAAACTCAAGGACATTGGCCCTGGGGGCGTTGTTCGCCATATCCTTCTCGATATCGTAGCCCTCGGGGAAATACTTTGCGCCGAGGAGGCGGAGATACTTATCCTTTTCCGCATCGTCTTCCATAATCGTTATTCGGCCGAAGCAGATGACACTGTTGACGTGATACCACCAGTCGCCGGGCTCCTTCTGCGGATTGTCTATGACTGTGAAGCAGGCCTTGTCACAAGATCTGACCGCATCGATCTTATGGCCCTCCTTGGCACAGTGGAAATAGAGTTTGCCATCCCCGAGGACGAAATTGATGGGAATCGAATAAGGATAGCCGCCGTCCCCTATGACGGAGAGGAATCCCCTGTAAGCACTCTTAAGGATATCGATACACTCTCCTTCGGAAAGCTGCTGCTTGAACCGGCGCATCGGCCGGAAGTCCATATCAGTCATTGTGCGGAGTCTCCTGGGAAGAGAGCTGCACGGCCTCCTGGACGAAAGGCTTCAGATCCTTTGCCGCATCTGCGGCGGTGATGCGTGCCCCGCCGTTGTCGAGGTCGATCAGCACATAGCGGTCATTACCCATTCCGAGTTCCTTCATATAGGAGAGCTGGCGGAGTCCGTGACGGGTCTCGATACGCTCCACAAGATCGTGGTGCTCCTGTTCGGTCATAGCATAGATGATATCGACACAGGCCTGGTCGATGGCAAGGATATCGGTCGAGGAAAGGATACCGACATTCGGGGTCACGACAGGCTCCGCAGCGACGCCTTCACAATCGCAGGAAACCGACATATTGCGCATAACATTGACATAAGTCACTTTTTTGCCGAAATGATCTATCGTAGCCTTGGTGGATTCGGTCATACGCTCCATGAATTCCTCCTCCTTGATATCCCACTGATCGGGCTGGCCCGGGGTGGTATGGATCCACGCCTTGCCGATGCGGCCGTCGGCGCAACCGATACCTATATTCTTGTTGCTGCCTCCGAAACCGCCCTGGGTGTGTCCCTTGAAATGGGTCAGGGCTACCATAGAATCATAATTAAGGATATGGCTTCCCATCGACATCTTGTCGAACCACTTGCCGCCTTTGACCTCCAGGGTGACAGTATCTTCCTCGTCCATGATATCGACGGGGCAGAAATTCCAACCATTGACCTCGAGGGTCTTGCGATGGGCCTCGGTAGTGTAACGGTCGCCCTCGTAATAAGTATTGGTCTCGATGATGCTGGCATCGGGAAGATCCTTTGCCAGAAGCGCCTTCACCCACTCACGCGGAATGATATTCGGGCCGTTCTGTTCGCCGGTATGGAGTTTCACACCAACCTTGCCGGTAATCTCGCCGCAAACCTGCTCATACGCCTTGATGAGGCCTTCGGCCGAGAGCTCGCGGGTAAAATAAACCACTGATTCTTCGCCAGTGCGATCTTCCATAGGGATATACTTCTCCCCGCCGGTACCGGCGACCGGCTTGGAAGCCTCCTTCTTGCCCTTACCTGTGCAGGCAACCACTACAACGGCACAAACGGCCAGCGCAGCAACAACATAAATAATACTCATAAAACTTTTCATAATCATTTCTTTCCAAAAAACTTCTTGTATTCCAACTCGAAATTGGGAGTAAAAACCTTCTTGCCGAAATTGGCGGCAAGTTCCTCAGGTGTCCAGAAACGTCCTTCTTCGAGCTCGTCGCTTGGCACCGGGGTCACATCGCTCACGGCGCGGTAAACATAGACATACTCCCTGTCGCGCGCGGACTCGAAAATGTACTTGCCCAGCAGCACCGGCTCAAAGGTCTCAAGCCCTATCTCCTCCCTCACCTCGCGCCTGAGGGCATCCCCTACCGGCTCTCCGAATGCGATGTGGCCGCCGACGGCGGTATCCCACTTCCCGGGCTGGATCTCCTTCCAGTCGGGCCGCTTCTGCAGATAAAGCGCACCGTCGCCGTTGAACAGATGCAGATGCACCACCGGATGAAGCAGTTTCGTGCCGTTATGGCACTCCTTGCGCGTAGCCTTGCCGACAGTTACGCCGCGCTCGTTGACCAGAGGCAGCATCTCGAAGGGATCGTCCCTTTTTACGGGCGCGGATTCGAGGCGGCCGGTCTCTTCCGAAGGCACCTTCGCGGCAGTCTCCCGAACTGCTGAAACATCATCCGCTACCGGCCTGGCCGAATGATGATTATGGATATGTACCGGCCTGGCCTGGGCCTGCGCGAGGGTCAAAGGCAAAGGCTCGTAGGAGACCTCGACAATCTCGACCTCACGGTTGCCGGCCGGCAATCCCGAAGTCACCGTCTCCCCCGCTCCGCGACCGGCTATGGCCTTTGCGACCGGCGAGAAGAATGAGACCAGCCCTTTGGCAGCATCGGCCTCATCGGCCCCGACGATACGGAAAGTCCGGTTCTTGCCGCCGTTGATACGCACCGTCACATAGGCTCCGAATCCCACCCTGCCGGGCTGCTCCCCTATCTGGGGAACGACCGCGGAAGATATCCTCTCCTCGAGGAGTTGGAGTTTGGCATTCAGATAATTGCGGGTGATGCGGAGATCCGTCTCGTTGCCCGAGGCCGAGTCTCTACGGGCGATGATATCTTCCCTCTCGGCATTGAGCGACGCGAGCCCCTCGGGAGTGACCAGATTGGCGACCCCGTCGGGAATCCAGGCCCTCTGCTCCACAGCGGGAACCTCTTCGATATCTCCGTCCTTAACGAATCCCCGGCTCATATGGCTCTATTCTTTGACACAGCGGACCGAGCGCGCGGTTCCGCGATACGCACCGAATCCGCCGTTGATATTCCCCTCCCAGTCGAAAAGCTGCGAACGGGCGAGGCAGTTTACAGGCTTCGAAGCCCAATAGTATCCATACTGCCCCACTCCGCCGTACGTTCCGTCGATGCCGCTGCGGAAGCCCGCGGCGGGGGTCCATATCTTGTGCGAGGCATCGGCCCTGTCGGTCGATACCATTCCGCGGCCTTCTGCATCCCATTGGGGATCGGCACCCAGCACATTGCCGGAGGAGGGAACCTTCCATCCTGCGGGACAGGGGTCATATTTTGTCTTTTCGGATGCCCATCGGGTATTGTCGGCAACGGGCGCACCAGTATAAAGCCAGTCACAGTTGGCATCGTCCCATAGCAGGAAAACGGTAGGATTGTAACGGGTATATTCGACCGTACCGGTATAGCTGTCGGAAGCTACAGGTTTGGGCCAGCGAAGCGTGGTGTGCGCCTCCTTCTTCCCATCGACGGAGAGAGGTCCGGGGAAGGGATCCTTGCGTCCCCATTGATAGAAGAGCCCGAGGGCCAGCGGATTGCCCGGTTCCGCACTGAGGGCTCCGAGATTGCGGTCCATCATAATGACATTCCCCTTGGCATCCTGCTGATAGCACCCTTTCCCGGGATCGTAATCGGTCACCCAGATATGCCACGACCAGAGGATATTGCCGTTCTCATCCTCAACCGCAACCATAGCATTGCCGGCCGATCCGGCCGTAAGGGAGATGATACCGGTCTCTTTCGAGAATGAGACCGAAGCGACGATATCGCCCGGTTTGACCTTATTGTCGGCACCGGCAGACTCCCAGAAGACTCCGGCATCGACGGGTACGCCCTTGACGGTATCCCGGCTGCAGCCCTGCAGACGGGCGTCGAATTCGAGTTTCGCTCCCGGACGGACCATAAAGCAATTGGCGGGAACGGCGACCTGGGCCCGGGCGCAGACCAGGGCAGCGAGCAAAAGGGCGACAGCTGTAAAAATTCTCTTATTCATATCACGGGGCACGGAATCAATCCTCAAGTGCATTAATCTTTTCGAGCAGTTCCTCAAGGGTATCGCAGAATATGGGGAGGGCGTCATCGCCACCCGGGATGAAACCGTCGGACGACATCCTGAGGAACTGCGCCTTGAGCGAGTCATAATAACCTTTATGGTTCAATAAGAAAACCGGCTTGGAATTTACGCCGGTAGTGCGTTCCACCATATGTCCGAGCAGTTCGTCGAGAGTGCCCCATCCGCCAGGCAGGGCGACGCAGCAGGTGCAGAGTTCCGACATCACCTTCTTGCGCTCGGCCATATCCTTGACCAGCATCAGATGGGTCACATCCCTGCGGATAAGTTGCTCGGAAGTGGCGTAGTGATTCTCTTTATGCCCCTTGAAGCCCTTGGGGAAGACGCCGTAAACAATTCCTCCCGCGCCAAGGGCGCCGTCGGCAAGGGATTTCATAGTGCCGACAGTCGATCCGCCATAGACCAGCGCGATGTGCGCCTCGGCCAGTTTGCGGCCGAAGCGGTACGCGAGGTCGCAGAACTCCTTGGATTTGCCGGGATTGGCTCCCAGATATACGGCTACTTTCTTCATATCCTAAAAGAGTGTGAGGTCATACGGATCCTTTACCACGTGGGGGATTTCCTGCTCAGGCTCAGGCTCGTTTGCAGGCTCGGTCTCTGCTGCGGGTTCGGACTCCTCAACCGGAGTATCGGGCTCCTCTTCGGGCTCGGGTTCCGGCTCAGGAATCTCCTTCTCGAGAGGCTCGATGAACTCCACCTTGCCGATATCCTTTGCCGTCAGGCGGCGTCCCTTGGCCTTGAGGCCATATTTCTCCACGAATTCCTCGACGTCGATCTTCTCCGGGTCCTTATCCTTGCTCTTGCCCTTGAAGGTCACCTGCGCCTGCGGGAACATATCGTCGGTGATGGCCACAAACCTGGAGCCGGACTCTTCGGCGATGAACGAAGCGGGGTTGACATTGTTGTATGGCTCAAAGGAGAAGCGCTTGATATAGAACATCTTGACCGACCCGTCGTAATAGATGGCCGAATAGACCTTCGCCGGATCGAATTTCTCGATACGGAGAATCTCTCCCTGATAGCGGTTGCTCAGATCGTATGAAGTAGTATAGTAAGTTCCGTTGCTCAGGACCACGAGCACCAGGTCGTCCTGCATGAACTCGCCCAGATAGATACCGGAACCGGAGTCATTCAGGCGGTTGACATCAGTGTCGAACCATATCTCCTTGCCTCCCAGGGTCGAAACGCCCTTGGACTTGAGGGTTATGCGCTGGATGGTATTCTGCTTGGTGACGAGGTTTCCCATCGAAGAGCGACCCTTGATCATAAGTTTCGCGAAGTCGAACTCCTCGGAGAGTTTCTTGATCTTCGGACGCGGCTTGTAGGCTATCCTGAGGACCTCCGCCTCGCCGTTGCCGTTGGAGGTGAACCATACCACGTAGGAGTTCGGAGTCCCCTTTGTGAGGTTGTACATCTTGTCGCGGGTTATACCCGTGATCGAGAACCTCTTGGCATAATAGGCTCCCTGGCGGCCGTCCCGGTAGATGACATTATATACGGTGCGTTCGTCCCTGCGGTTGAATACGGCCGCGTGGATTATATCTTTTCCCACGAAGAGTTTGTCCTTGACCTTGGTCACCATATAGTCACCGTTCTTCATAAAGACTATGATCTCGGCGATATCGGAGCAGTCGCAGATGTACTCCGCATTCTCGATCTTTTTCTGGTCGGTTCCCACGAATCCGTCCGCCTTGTTGGCATAGAGCTTCGCATTGGCCGCGATGGCCTTCTCGGCCTGGATCTGCTCGAACGTGGCGATTTCGGTGCGGCGCGGCCAGGCGGCGCCATATTTCTTCTTGAGCTGCTGGAAGTACCTGACGGTAAAGTCGGTAAGGTGCTCCAGATTGTTGCGGACCTCGTCGATATTGGCCTCGATGCCGCGGATGCGCTCCTCGGCCGCCTTGATATCGAATCTGGATATCTTCCTGACAGGTTTCTCGACCAGCTTCGCGATGTCGGCCGGAGTTATCTCGCGGCGCAACATATCCTGATACTGCTTCATCCCCGCCTCGACGTCGGCGAGCTGCTGTTCCCAGGATACGGCGTCGTTCTCGAGGATGCGGTACACCTTCTTCTCGAAGAATATCTTCTCGAGCGAAGAGTAGTGCCAGTCGGCCTCGAGTTCATCGAGCTGGATATTGAGCTCCTGCTCGAAGAGGTCCTTGGTATGGAATGCGTTGTATTTGAGGATTTCGTCCACTCCCATAAAATGAGGGTGGCGGTCCATGATGACACAGGCATTCGGGGAGACGGCCACCTCGCAGTTGGTGAAGGCGTAGAGGGCGTCGATGGTCTTGTCGGGCGAGACGTCGTTCTGCAGTTGGATGTTGATATCCACGGTATCGGACGACATGTCATCGACCTTCTTGATCTTGATCTTGCCCTTGTCGGAGGCCTTTATGATCGAGTCGATGAGGCTCTCGGTGGTCTGTCCGTAAGGAATCTCGGTAATCGAGAGGGTGCGCTTGTCCACCTTCACGATGCGTGCGCGGATCTTGACCTTGCCCCCGCGCAGGCCGCGGTTGTATTTCGAGCAGTCGATCAGGCCGCCGGTGGGAAAATCGGGATAAATCTCGAATTCCTTCCCCCTGAGGGCCGCCACGCTGGCGTCGAGAAGTTCGTTGAAGTTATGCGGGAGGATCTTTACGGCGAGACCTACGGCGATTCCCTCGGTGCCCTGGGCGAGCAGCAGCGGGAATTTCATCGGCAGCACCACCGGTTCCTGGTTGGTTCCGTCGTAGGAGGGCACCCACTCGGTGATCTTCTTGTTGAAGGCCACCTCAAGCGCGAATTTGCTCAGGCGGGCCTCGATATAACGCGAAGCCGCCGCAGCGTCACCGGTGAAGATATTGCCCCAGTTTCCCTGACAGTCGATCAGATATTCCTTCTGTCCGAGTCCTACCAGCGCATCCTTGATGGAGGCGTCGCCGTGGGGGTGGTACTTCATCGTGTCGCCCACGATTCCGGCAACTTTGTGGTAATGGCCGTCGTCCACCTTCTGCATCGCGTGCAGGATACGGCGCTGGACCGGCTTGAGGCCGTCCTCTATGTGAGGCACCGCGCGGTCGAGTATGACATAGGAGGCGTAGTCGAGGAACCAGTCCTTGTACATTCCCGAGAGTTTGTACTTGTTCTCGCCCTCCGCCACCAGGCGGTCGTATTTGTCGGTATCGGCCGCATTGAGATCGTCGTCGTCCAGGATCTCCCCGGCCTCCTCCTGCTCCTCCTGCTCTTCGGCCTGTCCTGCCGCCTCTTCGTCGATGAAATCTTCTTCGTACCCTTCGAGATCTTCCTTACTCATAGTCAAAACCTGTATTAATCAAGAATATAGCCGAACTTCTTCAACTTCCTGCGATCTTCCCGCCAGTTGGGCTCGACCTTTACAAATGTCTGCAAAAAAACTTTCTTTTCAAAGAAGGACTCCATCTCCAGACGTGCCTCGGTGGCCACTTTCTTGAGCGCCTTTCCCTGGTGTCCGATGATGATACCCTTCTGCGAATCGCGCATCACGTTGATGACCGCGCTTATGTCGTAACGTTCCTCTCCCTCCTTGAACTCCTCTATCACGACCTCCGTGCAATAGGGAATCTCCTTGGTATAGTTCGTCAATATCTTCTCGCGGATAATCTCCGAAGCGAAGAAACGCATCGACTTGTCGGTAAACTGCTCCTTGTCGTACCAGGGCGGGCTGACGGGCAGGAGCTCCACGATATGGTCGAAAAGGTTCTCCAGATTGAACTTCTCGAGGGCCGATACCGGGAAAACCTCCGCCTTGGGCACGAGCGCCTTCCACTCCTCCATCAGGGTCAGCACCTCGTCCTGCCTGCCGAGGTCGATTTTGTTGAGCACTACCAGCACGGGGCATTCCAGGCGGTTGAGAGCCTCGACATATTCGATGTTCTTGTCCTTCTTCTCCACTATGTCGGTGACATAGAGGATTATGTCGGCATCGCCGATCGCCGTCTGGACGAAGTCCATCATACTCTCCTGCAGACGGTAACTGGGCTTCAGGATGCCGGGCGTGTCGGAATAGACTATCTGGTAATCCGGCCCGTTGACGATGCCCATGATGCGATGGCGCGTGGTCTGCGCCTTGGCGGTCACTATCGAGAGTTTCTCTCCCACCAATGCGTTCATCAGCGTGGATTTGCCCACGTTCGGATTGCCTATGATATTGACGAATCCGGCGCGGTGCTGCTTCTTCGGAGTTTGTTCCCTGTTCTCTTCCATCCTGTGCCTTGTTTGGGATTACTCGAACGAGCCCATCTTGAGTTTCGAAATCTCCGCCTCGGTGAGGAAACGCCAGTCGCCGCGTTTGAGCGCCTTCTTCGTCAGGCCGGCGAAATAGACGCGGTCGAGCTTCTTGACCTTGTATCCCAGATGCTCGAATATACGGCGCACGATGCGGTTGCGGCCGGAATGGATCTCTATCCCTATCTGGGATTTCTCATCCTCGACATAAGAGAGGGAATCGGCGTGAATCTCGCCGTCCTCGAGGGTTATGCCCTTGAGAATGGCATCGAAATCCTCCTTTTTGAGGTTCCTGTCGAGGAATACGTGGTATATCTTGCGCGCACCGTAGGAAGGATGCGTGAGTTTCTCGGTCATCTCGCCGTCGTTGGTGAACATCAGCACACCGGTGGTGGCCTTGTCGAGCCTTCCCACCGGATAGATGCGCTGGGGGCACCTCGTGGCGGGAATGAGATCCATCACCGTCTTCTCGGCGTGGGGATCCGATACGGTGGTGACATAATCCTTGGGTTTGTTCATCACCAGATAGACCTTGGTCTCGCCCTTGATGCGTTCGCCGTTGAAGCGGACATCGTCGTCGTAGCGGACCTTGTGGCCGAGTTCCGTTATGCGTTCGCCGTTTACCGTAACAAGCCCCGTCTGGATGAACTCGTCGGCCTCCCTGCGGGAGCAGATGCCCGAGTTGGCGATGAACTTGTTGAGTCTTACGAACTCCTGGGTCTCAGGACGCACGGGCTTCTTCTCGACGGGCTTCGCAGCGCGGACTGCGGGTTTTACAGCGCGGGCTCCGGATTTGTAGCCTCCGCGGGAAGCGAACTTCCCTTCGGTCCCGGTTTTAACCGATGAGGGCGCACTCTTTGACCTGGTCGAAGGACGTCCTGCCGGAGCACTTTTGCCGCGTCCTGCCGAAGGACGACCTGCCGCGCTCCTGCCTCCCCTGTTCGATAAACTCCTGCCGCGACCATTGCCGGTCGTCTTTCCGCTGCGTGTATCTTTTTCCATTGTTTAATCTCGATTGTATCTTATTGAACTATAATCCTGCAAAAATAACATTTTCCGGCAAATAATCCTAATAGGCGCCCCGTCAAAGGCCCTTCGAAGCACTGTCCCCCGGGGTGCGTTTGTTAGCCCCCGGGGGACAGTGCTTCGAAGGGCCTCGTGGAAGATTGCCAGCCTCCGGAGTGCGGGGTGTTGCCTCACGGGGGCTAACAAACGCTCCCCGTGAGGCAACACCCCGCACTTCGGTAATTATTTGCAATTCTCGGCGACAACGGCTATATTTGCAACAAATACAATGGAGGATTGAGGATGAGAGATTTTCTTGAAACCGCTTTGGATGCGATCCGCACCAACAAGCTAAGGTCGGTTCTGACCATACTTATCATCGCCGTAGGCATCACTTCACTCGTCGGCATTCAAACCGCCATAGAGGTACTTTCGCGTGAACTCTCTGACAGTTTCAGCCGGATGGGCGCAGCCAGGCTCACCGTCACCGCAGCCGAAAAAGCCCCGCCGCTGACCGTCCGCCAGGCCCGCGACTTCACCGCGTCCATAATCGGCGAGGGAGACATCGCAGCCAGCATAAGCATCCCGGTCGACGCCCTTGCCAGAGCCTCGTCGGAAGGGAAAACCACCGACCCGGTAATAACCTTGACCGCCTCCGACCCGCATTGGCTCCAATGCAGCGGAAACACCCTCGCAGCCGGCCGGAACTTCACCCGCAGGGAGATGACGGAAGGGGCTGCGGTATGCCTGATAGGCGCCTCCATCGCCTCCAAGATAGCCGGAGGTGAAGCGGATGCCATCGGACGCGAAATATCTTTCGGCCGCGGCACCTACCGAGTCATAGGGACAATCGAAAAGCGCGGGGCAGGGTTCGCCCCAGGAGCGGGATGCGAGGCGGTCATCCCGCTGGCCAATGCCACAGGACAGCTTACGGGTGAGGGATCCGCCTGCACCGTCACCCTCCTGGCCGCCGAGACCGGCACCGGCAGCGCGAAGGAAACCGCCCGCAACACGATGCGGAGAATCAGGAGGCTCGCTCCCGACGCCCCCGATGACTTCGAAATCAAATCGGGAGACTCGCTCGGGGAGACACTCGGCTCGCTCGAATCCAAGCTTTCCGCAGCCGCCCTCGCGATAGGGCTCATAACCCTCCTGGGAGCCGCAGCAGGCTTGACGAACATAATGCTGGTCTCGGTCCGGGAGAGGCGCTCCGAGATAGGCCTCCGCAAAGCCATCGGAGCCAGGAAAGACATGATAGCAAGGCAATTCCTGTTCGAATCGTTCCTTATCTGCCAGGCGGGAGGGGTAATCGGCGCCATCCTGGGCACCGCTGCGGGAAACACGGTCGCCGTCATACTTGGCGGAAGATTCCTGCTGCCCGTCAAATGGCTGGCGGCATCGATCCTGATCTGCACTGCCGTCAGCCTCCTGTCCGGATTCCTGCCTGCCAGGAAGGCATCAGAGATGGACCCCATAGAGGCGCTCAGACAGACATGATGACCGCCTGGAGCGGCATTACTGAAAAGAAAAGCTAAAAGATAGACTCCTTGTCCTTGATATCCTTGACCCTGAGCTGGATGTTGGCGATGCCGCGGTAGTAGTTCTCCGCAATCGAGTAGCAGATATCCACGGGGTTGCCGTTCTGGATGTGGTCGAAGTGCTCCGACAGGTTGAAGGCGATCGCCGGGATGTAGCGGTAAGGTTCGTCCTCCTGAATGAGCTCAAGGCGCATATGCTTCATCTCGCCCGAATCCGCGGCGCCCACCTTGCGGCCGTTGCCGTTGTCATAGACATTCTCTGTGATGAATACCGGCGACTGGTTGCCGGGGCCGAATGGCTGGAAGGATTTCAGGAGGCGGAAGAACTTGGGGGTTATCTGCTTGAAGTCGAGATATGAATCGATCTGGATGACCGGAGTCAGCTGGACCGCAGCTATCTTCTCGGCCACATAAGTCTCGAAGCGGCGGCAGAATTCATCGAAATTCTCCTCCTTGATGGTGAGGCCGGCGGCGTAGGTGTGGCCTCCGAAGTTCTCCAGAAGGTCGGCGCAAGACTCGATGGCCTCATAGAGGTCGAAGCCCGAGACGGAACGGGCCGAACCGGTGATGAATCCGTTGGATTTGGTCAGGACGATAGTGGGCCTGTAGTACGCCTCCACAAGGCGCGAGGCGACGATTCCGACCACTCCCTTGTGCCACTCCGGATTGTAAACGATGGTGGACTTGCGGTTCTTGAAATCGGGGAGCGCCTCGACCATCCTGAGCGCCTGCTCGGTAATCTTGCGGTCGATCTTCTTGCGGTCGTCGTTGTGGGCGTTGATGGCCTCGCCTATCTCGAGCGCGTCCTCGTCATCCCTTGCGGTGAGCATATCGACCGCTGTGCGGCCCGACTCCATACGGCCTGCCGCATTGATGCGCGGGCCTATCTTGAAGACGATCTCGTCGATGGTGATGGCGTGCTTCTCGAGTCCGGAGAGCTTTATGATGGATTTGAGGCCTTTACGGGGATTCTCGTTGAGCTGTTTGAGGCCGAAGTGGGCCAGGACGCGGTTCTCGCCCGTCACGGAGACCAGGTCGGAGGCGATGCTGACTGCCAGCAGATCGAGCAGCGAAAGGATCTTCTCGAACGGAATGCCGAAGCGCTGCGAATAGGCCTGCACCAGCTTGAATCCCACTCCGCAGCCGGAGAGGTCGTCGAAGGGATAATGGCAGTCCTCGCGCTTGGGGTCGAGCACCGCCACTGCCGGGGGAAGCTCCACGTCGGGCAGATGGTGGTCGCAGATTATGACGTCGATTCCCAGGCTCTTGGCATATTTGACCTTCTCGACGGCCTTGATTCCGCAGTCGAGGGTGATAATCAGGGTGCAGCCCAGTTCGTGGGCGCAGTCGATGCCCTTGTAGGAGAGGCCGTATCCCTCGTCGTAACGGTCGGGGATATAGTACTCCAGAAGCGTCGTAAACTCCCTCAGGAAGGAATAGACGAGCGAGACGGCGGTGGTGCCGTCCACATCGTAGTCGCCGTAGATCATTATGCGTTCCTTCCCCTCCACGGCATTGTGAAGGCGCTCCACCGCCTGCTCCATATCCTTCATCAGGAAGGGGTCGTGGAGCATCGAGAGGTCGGGGCGGAAGAATTCGCGGGCCTTGGCGAAGGTATCGATGCCGCGCTGGACAAGAAGGTTGGAGAGAACCTGGTCGATGCCAAGCTCCTGCGACAACTGGCGTACCGCCGCCGGATTGCCCTGCTCCTTAACTATCCACTTCTTGTCTGTCATATCCGGCAAATATACTACAATTTGCCCAAGTATGTAAAAAAAAGATTACTTTTGCATCTCTAACAAAAAGATTATGGAACTGGAGCTCAACGAACAGGAAATCATCAGGCGCAACTCGCTCAACGCGCTCAGGGAACTCGGCATCAACCCCTACCCCGCAGCCGAATACAAGGTCAACACCGACACTCAGGCCATCAAGGATGGATATGACCCCGAAAAGGGCAATTTCGACGATGTGGTCATCGCCGGCAGGATAATGAGCCGCCGCATAATGGGCGCGGCATCGTTCATGGAACTGCAGGACGAGAAAGGACGCATCCAGGTCTATGTCAAGCGCGACGAGATCTGCCCCGGTGAGGACAAGACGATGTACAACACCGTCTTCAAGAAACTCCTCGACATCGGAGACATCGTGGGTATCAAGGGCTTCGCCTTCATCACCCAGACCGGCCAGCTCTCCGTGCACGCCAAGGAGCTCACCCTGCTGAGCAAGTCGCTCAAGGTGCTTCCCATCGTCAAGGAGCAGGACGGCAAGGTGTTCGACGCATTCGCCGATCCCGAGCTCCGCTACAGGATGCGCTATGTGGACCTCATCGTCAACCCGCAGGTGAAGGAGACCTTCATCAAGAGGGCCAAGATCGTGGCCACGATGCGCGAATATTTCAACGAGGCGGGCTGCCTCGAGGTGGAGACCCCCATACTGCAGGGCATTCCCGGCGGCGCTACCGCACGCCCCTTCATCACCCACCACAACGCGCTGGACATCGACCTCTATATGCGTATCGCCAACGAGCTCTACCTCAAGCGCCTCATAGTTGGAGGCTACAACGGAGTCTATGAGTTCGCCAAGGACTTCCGCAACGAGGGAATGGACAAGACCCACAATCCGGAATTCACCTGCATGGAGATCTACGTAGCCTACAAGGACTACAACTGGATGATGACCTTCGTGGAGAAGATGCTGGAGAAGATCGCCGTCGCAGTCAACGGGACCACGAAGGTGGAGATCTCCGGCAACGAAGTGGACTTCACGGGCCCCTACCGCCGCCTCCCCATCCTCGATGCCATCAAGGAGTACGCCGGAGTGGATGTCAAGGGAATGGACGAGGAGCAACTCCGCGCCACCTGCAAGAAGCTCAACGTGGAGATCGAACCCTCGATGGGCAAGGGCAAGCTGATCGACGCCATATTCGGCGAGTACTGCGAGAAGAATCTCATCCAGCCCACATATATCATCGACTATCCGGTGGAGATGTCGCCCCTTACCAAGCGTCACCGCAACGACCCCACCCTCACCGAGCGCTTCGAGCTCTTCGTCTGCGGAAAGGAACTCGCCAACGCATACTCCGAGCTCAACGACCCCATCGACCAGCTGGAGCGTTTCGAGGACCAGGCGCGCCTAAAGAGCAAGGGCGACGACGAGGCGATGTTCATCGACTACGACTTCGTCCGCGCGCTCGAGTACGGAATGCCACCGACCTCCGGACTCGGAATGGGTATCGACCGTCTCACGATGTTCATGACCGGCCAGACAGCCATCCAGGATGTGCTCTTCTTCCCCCAGATGAGGCCCGAGAAGAGATCGTCCGCCCAGAAGGAAGAAGAGTAGATGGAAGGCGTTATCACCTCCTCACAGAACAGCAAAATCAAGGATCTGCTCTCCTTGCGCGACAAGTCACGCCTGCGCAGGGAGAGCGGGCTTTTCGTAGTCGAGGGAGCGCGCGAGTTCGTCAGGGCGCTGCGCTGCGGTTTCGAGGCTCGCAGTGTCTTCTATTGCGCGAAGTATCTCAGGGACGGCTCGACGGCCGCCTATATCGAGAGTTGCGGGGGCACCCCCTTCGAAGTCTCGGAGCAGGTCTATGACAGGATAGCCTGCCGCGAGGGAGCCGAGGGTGTGGTGGCGGTGATGAAGTCGCGTTACCCTGCCCTGGAGGATATCTCGTTCAAGGGCGCTCCGCTCATACTGGTGCTCGAAAGCGTCGAGAAGCCGGGCAATATCGGCGCAGTCCTGCGTACCGCGGACGCGGCGGGAGCCGATGCGGTCATCGTCTGCGACCCGCGCACCGACCTCTACAACCCCAATCTCATCCGCGCCAGCCTGGGAAGCATTTTCTCGGTCAAGACCGTGGCCTGCACCTCGGAAGAGGCCGCCGCCTGGCTCAGGAAGAACGACATACAGATCCTGACCGCACAGCTGCAGGATTCAAAACCATACTACGATACCGATATGAAGGGCGGCACAGCCATCGTGATGGGCACCGAGGATGCGGGGCTTTCCGACTTCTGGCGCAACTGCTCCGACGCCCACATCAGGATTCCGATGAACGGCTTGATGGATTCCCTCAACGTCTCGGTATCGGCCGCCATTCTCTGCTTCGAAGCAGTAAGGCAGAGGAATTCGGACAAATAAGGACATCGCCGTGATGGCAAAGGTCCATTTTTATTCACTAAACTTTTTTATTATGACCCACTCATTTTTTTTGTGGCCAGCTTGGTCGTAGCAGGTCTTTCGGCACTCATCGCCGCCCTCACATTCATCTATTTCCTCAACCGCGAAAGGATTTTCGAAAAGAGAATCTCACGCTATCTGAAAGAAAAGGAGGCTGTACCGAGGGATGCGGTGGAATTCGTCCTCCGTCTGGCCAAAGACATCCTGGACGACATGACTCTCAGCGGTGACAATCCGCAATTGCTGGCCCGGCGGCTCAGGAGGAGCATACTCTCCGAAGAGAAAGAGGACGAGAGTCTCGTGAGCTCCATCCAGAGACTCATCAATTACAGGTACTACGGTATCGCCGATCATCTCAGGGAAATCTGCCCCGAACTGACGGAAGACGATATCAACATGTGCTCCTTCATCTGCATGAGCCTGCCAAACCACAGCCTCCAGTTCATTTTCGAGTACAGCAACTCGGCAAGCCTGTACAACCATCGCTCGCGGATCCGGCGCAAATTGGGAATCACCGACTCCAACGTCTCGCTCGAAGAACATCTACAGGGCATCGTCGAAAAGCTCCGGGCGCAGAATTCCAAAAGAGAAATATTTTCGCTGCGGAAGAGAAAATTTTGACTATATTTACCCGGATAAAGTGCGAAACAAAATTAAAACACAAATATATGTCACTCAACAAAGTACTACTGATTGGAAACGTAGGGAAGGATCCTGAAATCAGACACCTCGAATCCGGGGCCTCGGTGGCCTCGTTCACCCTCGCCACCTCGGAGCGATTCCGCGACCGCAACGGCGAACTCCGCGAGAACACGGAATGGCACAACATCGTCGCCTGGCGGCAGCTGGCCGACCTTGCAGCCAATTACATCCGCAAGGGAACCCAGATTTACGTAGAGGGTTCGATCCGCACCCGCTCGTGGGACGACCAGAACGGAGCTAAGCGCTACACCACCGAAATCATGGCCAACAGCATACAGCTGCTCGGCCGGCGCGGCGACAATCCCGCAGCCGACGGCGCACCGGCTCCCGCTCCGGCTCCCGCAGCCCAGAGGCCCGCTCCCACCCCCGCTCCCTCCTATTCGGCGCCTGCCTATTCCGCTCCCAGGCCGGAGCCCCAGCCCCACGTCCAGTCCACTCCGATGATCCAGCCCGAGGACCTCACCGCCGACAGCGGCACCGACGACCTCCCGTTCTGACAATCAGCCTAAGACTACGGCGCTGAGATTCAGCGTATTGCAATAGAGTAGGAGGAAAGCAAAAGTAGTGAGTTTTCCTCCTACTTTTGTTTTCCGACCTCTCACACCACCGTACGTGCCGTTCGGCATACGGCGGTTCCTTACACTCTGTGCAATTGAGCATAGTAGTCCATTAGGCAA
>JAFSXX010000048.1 GCA_017443845.1 Bacteroidales bacterium
ATATTGAGTGGTTAAAGATTGTTCCGCCACGCAAGATCGGCAAAAGAAAATCAAGAAAGAAAATCAAAAGTAGCTTTGATAATCAAAGAGTTCTATAGGGTCGTGAGAATGCACTTGTGATATCCTTTTTCTTGTGATAAGGATTATTATGTTTACTTTTGCCGTAGTTTTTTTGGATGACACGAAGTGAAAATAACGGTGTCTTTTTTCATTTCGTGGCAGTGATTCTGCGGATTTCCGCCTTTTTCCGGCCACGAGATGAAAGTTTTACCTCCTTTATTCATTTCGTGGCAAATTGGTAATATGGAATACAGAGAATTGACACAAGAGGAATTCGAAGAGATAGCTTCGAGGATTTTGTATGAGGACAATCATCTGCTGGTGATCAACAAGCGGGTAGGGGAGATCGTCCAGGGCGACAAGACCGGCGACGAGCCGCTCTCCGAGACCCTCAAGGCTTTCATCGCCATCCGGGATTCCAAGCCCGGCCGCGTCTTTATGGGCGTGCCCCACAGGCTCGACCGTCCGGTCAGCGGAGTGGCCCTTTTCGCCAAGACCTCAAAGGCGCTCGAGCGCCTGAACGAAGCCTTCCGCAACGGCGATGTCCACAAGACCTACTGGGCTCTCTGCACCGCACGTCCAGAACCCGAATCCGGCGAGCTCCGCCACTTCCTGGTCCGCAACGAGAAGCAGAATAAATCCTATGCCTATGCCGATGAGGCGGCTGCCCGTCGTGCCGGCGGCCGCGGCGGCATCTCCGAAGGGGCCAAGGAGGCGCGCCTGCGCTATAAGCTCCTGGAGGATACCGACCGCTATCATCTCGTCGAGGTGGAACTCCTGACCGGACGCCATCACCAGATCCGCTGCCAGCTCTCCGCCATTGGTTGTCCCATCAAGGGCGACCTCAAGTACGGTGCTCCGCGCTCCAACCGCGATGGCGGCATCTGCCTCCACGCCCGCACCATTACCCTGGTCCATCCGGTCCGCAAGGAGGAGATATCCGTGACCGCTCCGGTGGACTGGTCGCCCATCATCTGCAAATAAATTTTGCGGTTTCAGAAATAATCCATATCTTTGCAATCCATTCAGGAAATGGCCCTATCGACTAAGGGCTTAGGTCGCAACCCTCTCAAGGTTGAAATACGAGTTCGAATCTCGTTGGGGCTACAAAAAATCGGATTTGGCTTTGCCAGATCCGATTTTTTTGTCCCTTGAGTGCCGCCTCTGGAAAGATATTTTGTCCAGAAGGCGCATTTCAGGCCATTTTTGCTCCTTCTGGAACAGATTTGCGCCCAGAGGGAGCATCTCATTTGATTCGCGCGCGCGGAAAAAAGATTAGCGCCTGAAAAAACTGAGCGCGGGGAAAATGAGCGTGAGAGAAAAGAGTAAAGGGCGTTTATTTCAAGGGATTCTTCTCCGAGAGGAACCACTCGGCGAATCGTCTGATGCCCTCGGGCAGCAGCACTCCGGGTTTGAAGCCGGTCAGGGCCTGGAGCGCCGAGGTGTCGGCCCAGGTGTGGTGAACGTCGCCGGGCTGCATCGGGAGCATCTCCTTCTGCGCCTTTTTTCCAAGGTTCTTCTCGAGCAGGGAGATGAATTCCCCGAGCATAACAGGATTGCAACATCCGATGTTGAAGACCCTGTGGGGGATTCCGCCGTCGCATTTGTCGGCTTCGGCCGGGGTGTCGAGCAGGCGGACGGTGCCTTCGACTATATCATCGACGAAGGTGAAGTCGCGCTTGAGGTCGCCGTGGTTGAAGACTTTGATGGGACGGTCGTTGTAGATGGCGCGGGCGAAGAGCATAGGCGCCATATCGGGGCGGCCCCAGGGACCATAGACGGTGAAGAAACGCAGGCCGGTGGCGCGGATGCCGTACATCTGGCTGTAGCAGCGGGCGAGCATCTCGTCGGCGCGCTTGGTGGCTGCATAGATGCTTACCGGGTCGCACGTGGCGGCATCGGCCTCGCGGAGGGGACGGTCGCCGGCATCGCCATAGACGCTGCTGGAGCTGGCATATACCACATTGGTCACTTTGAAATCGCGGCAGCATTCGAGGAGGTTCACCAGCCCGGAGATATTGCTGTCCACGTAAGCCTGGGGATCCTCGGCCGAGGCCCTCACACCGGCGCGGGCGGCGAGGTTGACAACAGCCTCGAAGCGCTCGCGGCGGAAGATTTCGGGAAGCGCCATCCTGTCGGCGATGTCGCAGAGGTAGAACCGGAATGTGGAGCGGAAGCGCGAGGGGAGCGCCGAAAGATTGTCGTCGCGCCATTTCTCTTCAAGCATTTCTGCTGCATCCGGGATGCCCAGTTCGGCGAGACGTGCTGTCTTGAGGGTCAGGATCTCGCCGTCGCCCCAAAGATTGTCGATTCCCACTACGGTATCGCCTCTCGAAAGGAGATACTTTGTGATATGCATTCCGATGAATCCGGCTGCTCCGGTAACCAGTACTTTCATATTTCTCAAATCTTATATTTTTTATTCCGTTCCTCCGGAAGGCTTGTAGCCGCTCATATCCAGACCTTTGG
Organism: Bacteroidales bacterium; assembly: GCA_017443845.1. Lineage (GTDB taxonomy): Bacteria > Bacteroidota > Bacteroidia > Bacteroidales > UBA932 > Cacconaster. Next base: position 2,530 of record JAFSXX010000048.1, read on the forward strand.
CCTCGCCTTCGCGGATCATTGTGGAGGAGATGTCGTATAATTTGGCGTTGGAGAGGATTTTGACGCCGCGGAGCCTGTAGCGGCCCTTGAGCTCCCTGAGAAGCGCCTCGCTGTCGTATCCGGGGCGGGGATAGACCCACACCGGGAATTCCTCCAATATCTCCGGGCCGCATTTCCACCTCTCGAGCGAGGCGAGGTTGTCGCCTCCGATGACCATTATATGGGTGCAGTCCGGTTCGCTCTTTTGCAGGTATCGCAGAGTGTTGATGGTGTACAGCGGCGGCTCCAGATGGAATTCTACGTCGGAGACCGTGACCTCCAAACCACTGGCTGCTATGACCTTGCGGACATTCTCGAGCCGCTCGTCGGCCGTCAGGGAATTGCCCGCCTTGAAAGGGCTCTCGGGCGAGACCACTATCCGGACCTCGTCGGCGCTGCTCTCGAGGCAGAGATAGCGCAGAATCGCCAGGTGGCCGTTATGGATCGGATTGAACGACCCGAAGAAGAGGGCCACCCGGCGTTTGCGTCTGAAAAGATTGCGGCACATCGTCAGGCAAATGCTAACGCTGGGCGAAACCGTGGACGATCTCCTCCGCCTCCTCGAGGCAGGCGTCGAGATTGTCGTTGATGAGGATGCGGTCGAACTGCGGAGCGTATTCCATCTCCTGCGCGGCCTTGGCGACGCGCTCCTCGATGGCCTCGGGCGAATCGGTGGCGCGGCTCACGAGCCTGCGGCGGAGCTCCTCCACCGAGGGCGCCTGGATGAAGACCGAGAGGGCGTTGTCGCCGAAATAGCGCTTGAGGTTCACTCCTCCCTTGACATCCACGTCGAAGAGGATGATGTGTCCGCGGCGCCAGATGCGCGCCACCTCCGACTTCAGGGTGCCGTAGAAGCGGTCCTCATAGACCTCTTCGTACTCCACGAAGTCGTCGGCCGCGATATGCGCGCGGAACTCCTCCGGAGTGAGGAAGTAGTATTCCACTCCGTCCTGTTCGCTGCCGCGGGGCGCGCGCGAGGTGGCGGAGATGGAGAGCTCGAAGAAATCGAATGTCTTCAGGAGATGGTTGACCACCGTGCTCTTGCCCGAACCGGAAGGGGCCGAGAATATGATGACCTGTCCGTTCATTCACTTAGCTTTGCCGGCGGAGCCGAGGACGTTGACAATCTTGTGGATATAGAGTTTCTTCATCTCGTCGCGGGCGGGGCCGAGGTACTTGCGCGGGTCGAATTCGGCCGGCTTCTCGGCGAGGGTCTTGCGGACCGCAGCGGTGAGGGCGAGGCGGGAGTCGGAGTCGATGTTGATCTTGCAGACAGCGCTCTTGGAAGCCTTGCGGAGCTGCTCCTCGGGAATGCCTACCGCATCGGGGAGCTTGCCGCCGTAGGAGTTGATGATATCCACATATTCCTGGGGCACTGAAGATGAGCCGTGGAGCACGATGGGGAAGCCGGGAAGCTTCTTCTCGATAGCCTTGAGCACGTCGAATGCCAGCGGCGGGGGAACGAGCTTGCCGGTCTTCGGGTCGCGGGTGCACTGCTCGGGTTTGAACTTGTATGCGCCGTGCGAGGTTCCGATGGAGATTGCCAGCGAGTCGCATCCCGTCTTGGTCACGAAGTCGATGACCTCTTCGGGCTTGGTGTAGTGCGACTCTTCGGCTGCGACCTCATCCTCTACGCCGGCCAGCACGCCGAGCTCGGCCTCTACGGTGACATCATAGCGGTGCGCGTAGCGGACCACCTTCTTGGTGAGGGCGACGTTCTCGTCGTAGGGGAGGGAACTGCCGTCGATCATCACCGACGAGAAGCCCATCTGGATACAACTCTTGCAGAGTTCATACGAATCGCCGTGGTCGAGATGGAGGACAATCTGGGGACGCTTCCATCCCAGCTCCTTTGCGTAAGCCACAGCACCTTCGGCCATATAGCGCAGAAGGGTCTGGTTGGCATAGTTGCGGGCTCCCTTGGAGATCTGGAGGATCACCGGGGACTTGGTCTCGGCTGCGGCCTGGATGATGGCCTGCAGCTGTTCCATATTATTGAAATTGAATGCGGGAATGGCGTATCCGCCCTTCACTGCCTTGGCGAACATTGCTCTGGTGTTCACCAAACCGATTTCTTTGTACGATACCATATAAATGAATCAATTAATAGTCGCTTATCCTGCAAATATACTAATGATTGGCTTTCCAATCAATAAAAATATTAACTTTGAAAGTTAATTACAACATTTAGAAACAGGATTCGATGAAATCAACAAACTATAATGCACCGCTTTGCGAATGGTTTCCGGTCGAGGCCGGGAGCCTGATCTGCGCATCGGGCAGTGCCACCGGCGAGGGTTTCGGCAACGGAACCGACTTCGGCGGCAAGGATAGATGGGAGGGGACGAAATGGTAAAACGCAATTTATTCAAGGTTCTGGCTATGGCTGCAATGTTGACCGGCGCGGCTTCCTGTGCCAATCAGGGCAAGGTGCTTCCCGAAGGTGAGGCAGGCCCCCTGACGAAGCTCACATTCAACGCTTCGCGCGATATGGCCCTCGATCTGGACCCCGACCGCCGCGATGACGCCACCCGCGTCACCCTCGGCGACGACGGTTCGATCATATGGTCGGCTTCCGACAGGATAGAGTTATTCTCGGCCGACGGAACGGGATACGTTTTCAGCTGCAAATCCCTCCAGGAGGAGGGCAGGGTGGCGGTCTTCGAAGGGGACGCCGCTCTCAGCAACCAATATGTGGCCCTTTATCCCGCCCAGGAGGGAGCTTCGCTCGAGGCCTCCTCGCGGAAAGTGACTGCCGAACTCCCCGCATCGCAGGACGCGGTGGCGGGCGGATTCGATCCGGTGGCGGCGCTGGCCCTCTCCGTGAGTGACGGCGACCATCTGGCCTTCCGCAACGCGGTGGCGATAGTCAGTTTCGTGGTACGCAACACAGGCGTTACCTCCATCCGCCTCTCGGCTTCTGATGCCGACGGGGCTCCCGTGGATATGGCGGGCCGCGCGGCGATCTCCTGGAACGGGGGAGAACCCTCCGCGGAGATCACCGAAGGTTCGGCCGAAATCCTGCTTAAGGGCGATTTCGTGAGCGGGCAGCGTTACTATATGGTTCTCTTCCCCGGAACGTATCCGCGCCTCGAACTGGCATTTACCGACTCCCAGGGCCGCACAGCACACTATCATAACGCCACTCCGCTGGTATTGGAACGCAATTCCAATATCAATCTCTTCGATATGGAGATTCCCGCTTCGAAGTGGACGCTGCCTTCCATCACCGCTTCCGACCTGGTAAACGTGCCCGCAGAGGGCGCTATCTCGGAGGTGACCGAGGTCCGTCTGAAAGATGCCGAAGACTGGGAGGTCGCGGTCTCCTTCTCGGGATGCGTCTATTCGGCATACTGGGATGAGGAGGAGGGAGGAGTCTGCTACAGCGTGGCGGAGAACAAGACGGCGCAGGAGCGCACCGGTTCCATTACCGTCACCCTCTCCAAGAGCGGAAACAGCGACATAGTCAAGCAGATCGCGGTGGTGCAGGAGGCCGGCAGCGTGACTCCGCCGCCCGTGGACAACTCCTGGCGGAAGGTCACCTCTTCGGCCGACCTTGTAGCCGGGGATGATTATGTGATAGCATATCCCAGTGACAGGGTAGTCGCTACCGATATATCCGGCTCGATAATGGGTTATGCCGACGCCACCTTCTCGGACGATCTTTCAACCATAACGACGCTTCCCTCCTCGGCGGTTATCCTTACCCTCGGAGGTTCGGCCGGAGCCTGGACCTTCACTGGGCCTTCGGACAAACTCCTGGGCTGCACGGCAGTCAAGAAGCTGGCCTGGGGAAGCGGCACCACTACCTGGAAGATATCCGTCTCTTCGAGCGCCACGACTATCGAGAGTACCAATTCCAGCTACGGCGACCTGCAGTACAATTCCTCGTCGCCCCGTTTCACCACTTACACCTCCACGCAGAAACCGGTGGTGCTCTATCACCGTGGCGGCAATGCGGGATCGGCATCGTATGTTACCACGAATCCCGTAGCCTCGGATGTGACCTCATCTTCGGCCAGGATTTCCGCCACATATTACTGCAAGGATTCAGCTCCCTCCTCGGCTGGATTCCGTTATGGCATGGATGCCTCTACGCTCAACCAGACGGCCACGGTCCAGGTCTCGGGCAAGAGCGGGTCGTTCTACGCCGACCTCGGCGGGCTGTACTCTTCGACCACATATTACTACCAGGCATACACCGTGGAGGACGGAGTGACCATCGCAGGCAGCGTCCAGAGTTTCACGACCAGCGCCGAAGGCGGCACCCCTTCCACCGGAGGGGCCGATTACGGCTGGCCGGAACTGCCCGCGCAGACCGACAGGAACCGCGACGGCATCGACGACAACAACCGCGACTACTACTATTCGCATACATTCAGGGCCGACGCATCGACGATCCGCAACTTCTCGAGCTGCTATTCCAAGAGCAAGATCCATCCCGTCTGGGTGGCTGCGCCTATGCACAGCTCCTATCTGGGAGGCTCCGGAAGGAATGATTCATACAAGGCCGATCCCAATATCAAGTGTACGCAGAGCCCCAAGTTCGACGGTTATACCCGCGGCCACATGATCGGATCCTCCGACCGCACGGTTTCGGTAGCGACCAACAGGCAGGCCTTCTATTATTCGAATATCGGCGCCCAGACCAGTACTGGATTCAATACCGGAGGCGGAGCCTGGAACAACCTCGAGGATCTCGTGGACGGCTATCTCTGCGCGGATACCCTCTATCAGGTGGTGGGCTGCATATTCGATACCTTCACCGACCGATACGGAAAGACCGTTTCCGCCAAGACCGGCACCAACAGCGTGGGCACTTTCCAGGTTCCCACCGCCTGGTACAAGGTCGTGCTCCGTACCAAGAGTGGCAATACCGGCAAGGATGTCCGCAACTGCAGCGCTTCGGAACTCAAGTGCGTGGCATTCATCCTCGGGCACTACAGCAATCATCAGCACCAGCCCTCGGCCAAGGATATGTACTCGGTAGAGTATCTCGAGAGTCTCACCGGCCTGACATTCTTCGTGAATGTCCCCAATGCCCCGAAGGATACTTTCGTAGCTTCGGAATGGGGGCTCTGATGCCTTTTGACTGACAATTTGTCGCGTCGGGGAGATTGGCAGATTATTTGCCATTCTCCCTGCGTGTTTTATGAATATAATTATATCAAGATATGGACGAAGTAAAAGATAACAAGGATGTAAACGCTCAGGAGGCGGCTGCGAAGGCTGCCGCCGAGGAGCCTGAAACGGCTCAGGAGGCTCCCGCTGAGGGAGATGGACAGAAAAAGGAGAGCCGCGCGGAGCGCAAGGCGCGCAAGCATGCGGCAGAGGAGGAGGTTGAGAAACTCCGCCAGCAGTTGGGCGAGACGAATGACAAATATATCCGCCTGATGGCAGAGTTTGACAATTACCGCCGCCGCACTGCCAAGGAGCGGCTCGAGCTTATCGATACGGCGGGGAAGGGGATCCTCGAAGGGTTCCTGCCCGTGGTAGATGATTGCGAGAGGGCCCTGGAGATGCTCCGCAAGTCGGAGGCGGGGGAGGCCGCTATCGAGGGTACCGAGCTTATCTACAATAAGCTTGTGGCTTACCTCAAATCCAAGGGGCTCAATAAGATGGAGAATGTCATCGGATCCGATTTCGATACCGATTTCCACGAGGCCGTGGCGCAGTTCCCGGCTCAGGATCCGGCGATGAAGAATAAAGTGATAGATGTCGTGCAGCAGGGTTATATGCTCGGCGACAAGGTCGTCCGCTTCGCGAAAGTGGTGGTCGGCATTTAATGCGATTTGACAATGGCTGAGAAAAGAGATTATTACGAAGTCCTCGGCGTGGACCGCAATGCCACTGCCGACGAGATAAAGAAGGCTTACCGAAAGAAGGCCATCCAGTATCACCCCGATAAGAATCCGGGTGACAAGGAGGCTGAGGAGAAGTTCAAGGAGGCTGCCGAGGCTTACGATGTGCTCAGCGATCCCCAGAAGAAGGCCCGTTACGATCAGTTCGGCCACGCCGGTATGGAGGGGCAGGGCGGCTTCAGCGGCGGCGGCTTCTCGATGGAGGATATTTTCTCGCAGTTCGGAGATATTTTCGGAAGCGCGTTCGGCGGCGGTTTCGGAGGATTCAGCGGCTTCAGCGGGTTTGGCGGAGGCCAGTCTTCGTCGCGCCGCGTTCAGCGCGGAAGTGATATCCGGATCCGTGTCAAGCTCAATCTCAAGGAGATTGCGCACGGGGTGGAGAAGAAGGTCAAGATCAACAAGACCGTTGCCTGCCCGGATTGCCACGGCCGCGGCGCCGCTTCGGAGGCGGATATCAAGACTTGCGATAATTGCCACGGTTCAGGTATGGTGACGCGTGTGACGCAGACTATCCTGGGCCAGATGCAGACTTCGTCGCCCTGTCCGCACTGCGGCGGTACCGGCAAGAAGATTACGAATCCCTGCAAGAGGTGTAACGGAAGCGGACTGGTCAAGAGTTCGGAGGAGATTTCGTTCAAGATTCCGGCAGGTGTGGCGGAGGGTATGCAGCTTACCGTGCAGGGTAAGGGCAATGCGGCGCCCAATGGCGGCGTGAACGGCAATTTGCTGGTGGTGATCGAGGAGGAGAAGGATGCCAATCTGGTGCGCGAGGAGAATGACCTTATCTATACCTTATATATATCTATGCCGGATGCTATCCTGGGTTGTGAGGCTGAGGTGCCCGGGATGGACGGCAAGTTGAAGATTAAGATCGAGCCCGGTACGCAGCCTGGTAAGTTGCTCCGTCTGCGCGGCAAGGGTCTTCCGGATGTGAACGGATACGGTACCGGTGATTTGCTGGTGTTCGTGCAGGTCTGGATGCCTAAGAAGGTATCGCGTGAGGAGAAGGAGATGCTTCAGAAGATGGCTGGCAGTGAGTCGTTCAAGCCGGATCCCGATAAGGATGACAGGAGTCTCTTCGACCGGGTCCGCAAGATGTTTAACTGATACCGTTGGCTTCGTCGGGCCAGCCGCCTGCCCTTGTCGGGCCGTCCGCCGGCTTCTTCGGCAGGAATATCGGCCCTTCTTCGGGCTCCGGTTTTGCTCCTTCGGGCCGGAAAAAGGCCCTTCAGGAGCAAAAGCCGCCCGCCCTTCGTCGGGCCGTTCACTGAGCTTGTCGGAAGGGCTTGAAATGGCGAGAATGTAACGAGGGTGTTATAAATCGCAAAAAAAGTTGAAATATTTTTGCACGATTCAAAAATGTTCGTACTTTTGCAGTCCCAAAAAACGAAAGCAACCTCTGGCGTCCACGGTTTACCGCCGCTTACGTTGCATAAAAAATGAAGATTATGGATTTAATGAAGATTGCACAGGAAGCGTGCGCACAGGATGTAAAGGCTCTTCCTGAATTCAAGGCAGGTGACACTGTTACCGTGACCTATAAGATTAAGGAGGAGAACAAGGAGCGTCTCCAGAAGTTCCGCGGTATCGTTATCCAGAAGCGCGGCGCTGGCGCAACCAAGACCTTCACCGTCCGCAAGATGTCGAACGGAATCGGTGTCGAGAGGATTTTCCCTATGAATTCTCCTTTCATCGAGTCTGTCGAAGTCAACAAGGTTGGTAAAGTCCGCAGGGCACGTATCTTCTACCTCCGCGACCTCACCGGCAAGAAGGCACGCATCAAAGAGAAGAAGTATTCTGCAGCAAAGGCAGAATAACTATACTGGCTCCTTAGCTCAACTGAATAGAGCATCTGACTACGGATCAGAAGGTTACAGGTTTGAATCCTGTAGGAGTCACCAGTGCAGAGCGCACCAAAACGAAGGGAACGGCGATGAAATCGCCGTTCTTTTTTATGTACTTTCGCCGCCTGGAAAGCTAGCTTTCCGAGCGGCGAAAGTACATAAAAAAGCATGGCAGGCGCCTTGGCGCCTGCCGTGCCCTTCGTGCTCCCCGGACGCTATGCCGTGACGAGGCCCAGGAATGCGCAGGCTTGATGCATTTCTTCTGGAAATGCATCAAGCCGAGCACAATCCTGCAAAGCCCATGCGATTCACCTATCCGAGCACAATCCTGCAAAGCCGGGAGAATCACCTCGCAATAAGATTCAGCGACAAAAGTTCTTTCCCGCAGTTGTGGAGTGCGGACTCTATCTTTTGCACTTGATTCTCGGAAATATAAGTTCCTCCTGCTTTATACTGACGGAGAAGGGAGGCGTTGATTCCGGCTCTCCTGGCGAATTTGCTGACGTTGATATAATCGAAATAGTCAAATAGCGAGGCGACATCATATTTGAATTCAAATTCGATGTTGACCAATTCTTCCGGAAGCGGCTCTCCCGATTCGGAATAAGCTTCTACTATCTCTTTGAAGGTGTTTTCAAAATCTGCCTTAGCTTCTAATACGGAACTGCCGTTCCCGATAATAGTGCTCTCCAGATCCGGAGTGAAAACCCCGAAAGACCCGTCAGAACCTTTTTTAATCAGTGCAATCGTTTTCATTTCACGCTGAAAATTATATAGCAAATATATAGCAAAATTGCTATATATGCAATAGATATCCACAAATATACTGAGTGCTTTGAGGCGAAGGAATACTCGAAACATTTATAAACGCTTATAAACGTTTATCATCGGCTTTTGAGAATAGCTGATATTACTATATGATAATAAGACTCAGCGTCAGACGTAATTAGTCAGCCGAAAATGATTATATTTGCATCAAACGCTAAACAATCAACTGTTATGAATCAGGCGAATGATAAGATGGATCTGGTGAAGGTAGCGGAATTCAACGATCCTTTGATGGCGCATATAGTCGAGCAGATGCTCATAGCCAATGGCATTGAGGCAACGGTGGTGGGCGATGTCTCGCCGTACCCTGCACTCAATGTCATCGACCTTGTCAAGGTGATGGTGCTCGAAAAAGACCTCGAGGCTGCGAAGGCGCTGATAGCGTCCGACCAGTCCGACAATAGGGCTGAGTAGCAGTAATTCCATCCATAAATCCGAGCGATTTTATGGACGGGACGCTCTATTTCGTGCTCCCATCCATAAAATGCGGCGTTTTTATGGACGGGCGCTGACCTCCGGCCTGCCACACGACCAGCCAACCGGCCAACCGCCCACACGCCCGGCCGGCCAACCGGGCTTCCTAAATCTCAATTGCACACCGGCCGTACCGGGTATCCAAACTGCTGGTTATAATTCATTCTCCAGACAGATTCCACAGTCGGAATGTCAGACTTACAATAGATTGAAGTGAAAAGATTCGTATTGCTTTTGGTCGAAGACAAGTACGAGAATATTCCTGATTCGATTTGGGTACCGTTATAATAACCGACCCTTGGAATGAAAATGCTATTGGATGTAGTCTTGCTGGTGAACAGGATGCCGTCTACTCCGCTGTCATTGTAATTGGCCTTGAACTCCATATTGCAGCCATCCCTTAGGGCCAACCACTCCTCATCGGTAGGCAGCCTCCAGGTTCCGCCCATATTCTCTCGCGCGGCATCGTGTCCGCTGTCAGGATCGATATTTTCATAATTCGGATAGAGCTGCGAGGAAGCATTGAAATTCGATTTTGTGTAAATCTCGGCGTAAGAGAAATAGTATCCTGCATCATAGTCGTTTGCGGCTCCGACGTTGTAATTGGACCAATACACCTTCTTGCCGTTTACGGTAATTCCCATATCAACCCTGTTGGTGACCGTGGATGCGGGGGCGGTAGTTATGGCAATGGCATCATGGCTGTTCATAGTCTTCCCGTTGAACGTCCACCTCTCTATGCTCTCCGTTCCGTAATAATGATATAAGGTGTAATTCTTCTTAACTCCTAGGACGCTTGTGGCGAGATGGCCGGTGAATACGACATCGTTTCCGTACTGGTAGCCCTTCATTGGCAGGAAGCTGCTCTTCAGTTTGCTTTTTAACGCACCTCTCTGAGCCATGCCGGTCAGTGCCCGGGGCTGGACATACCTTACGGCGAGACGGCTCCTCGACTTCAACGTTGTGTTCTTGAAGCAAAACTGCACCATTCCTTCGGGATTGATCATATTCAGGGTGCCGAATACCGATCCGGAGGAGTAGGTGTATCGCGAGTTCAAAGCATACATAAAATAACTGAAAACAGGCCTGCCGTCCGGTCCGGTGAAACTGTATGTGGTGTCGGTATCAGCCTTTACGGTGATATCCTCGAAAGGAAAGTAAACGGCTGTCATCGTGGATGTGTCGCCTCCGGCAGCAAAGTCGGAGAGGCTCAGTCCGCCCACATAGCTCGTTGTCCAAGTACCGTTTGAACTGTAAGTGAATCTCATAAATTTAGGCTTTGCGCCTGCCGCAACGCGGACGTTGTTGAAGAAGACCATCACCTGGTCGCCGCTCTCCCATCCCGTCTTGACGGCGCGGGTGCCTTCTTCGGTTTCGGGATAATTGATGTCGATCTTGAAATCGATATCTTCGATGCTCTCGACTGCTGGAACGGGCTCCTTGGTGCAGGAGAATGTCAATGCCAGTGCTATCAATGCGAATAAAATCTTTTTCATCGTAATATCCTCCTTATTACCAGTTAGTTTCGTTATTGAACGGGGGATTGAAGCCCGGTCGGGTGCTTTCCGCAAGAGCTCCTTCGGGAACGATTATAAAAGTCTCTGAATCAGGGGTTTGGTACTCCTTTTTATAATAGATTTCTTTCATAGATTAAGAATTGGTTTCAATAAATAATCAGTAAAGGTATATATAGTGACAATGAAAAAGAAGCGGCAGCCCGAAAAAATGGCTGCCGCACCCTCAAATTAATTAAAAATAACTAATGCATTCAGGGCTATTCCTTGCCCAGATAGTGGATGAAAAGCATCGTCAAGTCGTCGCTCTGGGGGGCATCGCCCACGAAGGCCCTGACCTCGGCGCTGACCTTATCGAGGTGCTCCTGGGCGGGCTTCCTGCCGGAGAGGGATGCCATCATCCGCTCTTCGCCGAATTGCTTCTGGGCGGCGTCTTCAGCTTCGGTGAGGCCGTCGGTGTAGAGGAAAATGGCGTCATCCGGATTGAGGTGGCACTCCTGCTCCTTGTATTCCATTCCCTTCATTATGCCCAGGGGGAGATTGGGCTCCGCGGGCAGGAACTTCTTTGTGCCGGCCAGCAAGATGGGGGCGTTGTGCCCCGCGTTGCAGTAGAGCATACGGCCGCAGGAGAGGTCGAGGACTCCGCAGAAGAAAGTTACGAACATATTCTTCTCGTTGATGTCGGCCATACTGTCGTTCATCATCGAGATTATCATCGCAGGGCTCTCCTCGTGGCTCGAGACGGCGCGGAAAAGACTGCGCGTCACGGCCATCACGAGCGAGGCGGGGACACCCTTGCCGCTGACGTCGCCTATGCAGAAGAAGAGCTTTCCGTCGCGGATATAGAAGTCATACAGGTCGCCTCCGACCTCCTTGGCCGGGAAGATGGCCGCCGCCATATCGATGTCGTGACGCTCCGGGAAAGGAGGGAAGACCTTGGGAATCATCGACATCTGGATCTCGCTGGCGATATGGAGCTCGTTCTCTATCTTCTCCTGGCTCTCATTGAGGGCGATGAACTTCATCTGGCTCTTGGCTACTGCGCGCAGGATCAGCGCGAGCATCGCGAGTCCCAGGAGCTGGAGCAGCGTAACTGTCAGGAAGGATTTGCGTAGGGAAGCGTAGATCTCAGCGTCAGGGATGACTATGCACATATCCCAACCGGCCCGTTCGATAGGTTCGTAATAGATATGGTACTTGCCGCCCTTGTATTTGAGTACGGAATTGCCCCGGCCTCCGTTGAACATATCCGTTACCACTGCCGTGGCGCGGTCGGGATTGTCCATCTCGGAAACCATCTCCCAGATGTTCCTGTTCATTATGAAATCCTTCACGGGGCAGACCATGATCTTGCCGGTGCGGCTGAACATCAGGCTGAAGGCGTGGGGATAGACATCTATCTCGCCGATCAGGTCGGTGAGCCAGGAGAGGGAGATGTCGGCGGTCAGCACAGCGGCGCTGTTGCCTTCGCTGTCGCGGATGGGACGCGAGAAAGTAGTCATCAGGATCTCGCCGCCGCCCTCGTCGGTGTAGGGTTCCGACCAGTATCCCCGGTCGTAGAGCAGGGGCTGGGTGAACCACTCCCTGGAGGGGTAATTGTACTCGGGGGTGGCCAGCGAGCGGATCTTGACCTCGCCGGTCTCGTGGTCCTCGTAGGCATACGGCGCAAAGAGCGGATAGTCTGAATTGTATCCCGGAATGAAGGCTGCCGTCGAACCCATCACCACATCGTTCTCTCCGATGATACGGCGGCACACCGACTCAAGGCTGTCGGGGTAGCCGATGCACAACTCGGATATCCATTCGTTGTTGATTACGGAAGCTTCGGCCTGGTGGATGATGTCCATTATCTTCGCCTTGGTTATCTCCAGCTCACTTTCCGCGCGGAGAGAGGACTCGTCGCGGATGCCCTTGCGGGAGAAATAGAACTGCGTGAGGGAGGAGACTTCGAGGACCAGCGCCGCGACGATAATCAGCAGCACCCTTCCCCAAGTCCCGTGCTGAAACAGCTGCCTGCCAAAAGGGATTTTCATTGGTTCAAGTAATTTCCGACAAATTTATTATTTTTTATTCTATATTTGCGCCGCAAAAATTAACCTATAATAAAGTATAAGACAAAGAAATGAAAAGACTCTTTTTGGCAGCATTCTCTGCGGCACTCCTCCTTGTTCCGTTCGTTTCCCGCGCCCAGGCAGCTGAAGTTGACGAAGAAGAAGGCAATCACATGACTGTTACTATAGCACCCCGTCTCGAGGGTAATTATGGCAGATGGGAAGCTGACAATCAGCCGGGCACCAACCGTTCGCTCGGCAGTTCTATGCTTTATATGATAATGGATGGCAACATCACCGACAACCTGTCGCTCTATGGCGCCTTCCAGCTCCTCAATCCCGACCCCGCCGGCCTTTACGGCAAGGACGACGACGGAGTCAGCGTCCTTTTCAACCCCCAGTATGTCAACTTCCTCAATATGCTGATGCTTACCTACAGCATAGGAAACGTGGACATCTCCCTCGGTAAGGACGCCCTCGCATTCGGCGGTTTCGAGCAGGATCCCGCCATCGTGGATACATATTGGGATATCTATTCCAACAACTGGAATCTCGTGCAGCCCTACCTCTGGGGCGGCCGCATCACCTGGAACATCGGCGACCAGGCTCCCTTCTTCCAGATCGTGGATTCCCCTATGAAGGAGCGTGTCTTCGGCAAGGGCGGAATGTGCTTCTTCGGCGGATGGAACGGCCAGTTCTATGACGGATGGGAGACAATGTGGTCCTTCGGCGGAATGCAGACCCCCGAGGACGGCACAATGAAGATTCTCTCCCTCGGCAACAGGTGGACCTCAGGCAACCTTGTGCTGACACTCGACTACATGGCCCGTTCCTTCGATATCAAGACCCTCTTCAATGACGAGATGACCCTCACCGGCGAAATCCGCTACACCTTCCCCAAGATCGACCTCTTCTCCAAATGCGGTTGGGAGTTCGTACGCGGCGAAGGCGGTTCGTACTTCGCTATCGGCGGCGACGACTGGTACATCCCTTACGGCGGCACCAACTCGAAATCGCTCGTGATGCCTACCATTGTCCCGGACTGCATCGGAGCCGAGTTCGGCGGCATTCCCGACAAGGGCGACTATCTCTTCGCCAGCCTCGGAGCCGAGATATATCCCCTCAAGACGCGCGACCTCCGCATCCACGTGATCGGCGCAATGAACAACTACAACAAGAGTATGTCCCTCACCGCCGGCGTAACCTACTACTTTAACTTCAACCTCTGGTAATCTATCAACTAATACAATAGCATACGGGCACAAAACGATGAAGTTTTGTGCCCGTATAGTTTTTCCGTACTGTCAAAGCCTCCGGGACTGGAGCCTTGCCCCGCAGAGGGAGGATTCGATTCGCAGCAGACAAGTTATCCGCGCAGCGGATGACGCAGGATGCGAGACTCTACGTCCTCCCACTGCGGGGCAAGCGGAAGCCCGGAGGCTTTGACTGATGTCGCTAAATCGAAAGGATGGCCAGGACGTTGATCAACTCCTGGTTGATCGGCTTGTCCATCTTGGAGGCGCGGGAGAAGGGGACATAGACGATCTCGTCATTGTCGATACCCACCATAACGTTGCGCTGACCCTCCTTGAGCGCCTCGATGGCCGCAACTCCAAGCCTGCTGGCCAGGATACGGTCGAACGCGCTGGGACGCCCGCCGCGCTGCAGATAACCCAGGATAGTGACGCGCACGTCATAATCCGGATACTCCGTACGCATACGCTCGGCATAATGCATCACGCCGCCGCTGAGCTTGCTCTCCGAAACGATCACGATACTGCTGTTCTTGCTCTTGCGCACGCCGCGGCTGATGAAATTGCCCAGCTGGTCGATAGTGGTCTTCTCCTCTGGGATGATAGCCGCCTCGGCGCCGGCCGCGATGGCGCTGTTCTGCGCCAGGAAGCCCGCGTCGCGTCCCATCACCTCCACGAAGAAGATGCGGTCGTGCGAGGAGGCCGTATCGCGGATCTTGTCCACCGCCTCGACGATGGTATTGAGGGCGGTATCGTAACCGATGGTCGAATCGGTGCCGTAGAGGTCGTTGTCGATGGTGCCAGGGATGCCGATGCAGGGGATGTCGTACTCCTGCGCGAATATCTGGGCGCCGGTGATCGAGCCGTTTCCGCCGATGACTATGAGGGCGTCGATGTCGTAGGTCTTCATTGTCTGATAGGCCTTGCGGCGTCCCTCCTTGGTCATGAACTCCTTGCTGCGGGCGGTCTTGAGGATAGTGCCGCCGTGCTGGATGATGTTGCTTACGCTCTCCGAAGTGAGTCCTCCGCACTCATTGTTGATCAAACCCTCGAATCCGCGGTAAATGCCGATGACCTTCCATCCGGAATAAAGGGCAGCCCTGGTGACCGCGCGGATAGCGGCATTCATTCCCGGAGCGTCTCCTCCGGAAGTCAGGACTCCTATCGTACCGATTCTCTTCATATTGACAAATCTATGTTGTCGCAAATATAGCAAACACTTTTCAATTCTTTTCGCGAATGTTTCAGAAACGAAACATTGTTCACTATTATTTCCTAATTTTGCGTATCGTACAAAACTGATGCGTATGAAAAAGATTCTCAAAGTAATCACCGTTATAGCGGCTGCAAGCCTCGCCTTATCCTGCTCCGAATTCACGGAAACGGTCAGGACTGAGGCCGGAAACGGTCCGGATGAACTCACAGCCTTCACCGAGACGGCTTCGACCAGGACTACCCTCAGCGAGTCCGATGGGAAATTCGAAGTTTTCTGGAGTTCCAACGATGCCGTCGAGGTTGTAGGAAAAGGGGAGGGCGGCGCTTCAAAATCTGCCAAGTTCAGCATCAAGTCGGGTTCGGGCACCTCGGCGGGAACCTTCTCCGGAACCTTCGCCGATGCAGGTCAGGGACCCTACTATGCTGTATTTCCATATACGGGCAACGCATCCCTCGGAGAATCGGGACTCCATTTCCATATCAGCCAGAATAAAGGTGCACAACTCAATAATATAGCCTCCAAGACAGTCCCCGCGGTTGCGGAGGTCGGTCTCTCGGGAGAGGATGCCAGGGTCAATATGCGCAATGTCTGCGGCCTGTTGGGAATAGCCGTCACAAGTTCTCCGAATGTCAAGATCAAGAAGATGACCCTGCACGATCTGGGCGGCAATATGCTTTGGGGCGACTGTACAGTCCCCGTCAAGGCGGACGGCAGCCTGGATTACGGCAATATGAAACTCGAGAACGGAACCAATACCATCTCGATGCGCTGGAACACATACGTTACCTTCAACAGTACCGTCAAGACATATTATTTCCCCGTGCCTCCGGGAACCCTCGACTGCGGTTTTTCGGTGGTATTCTACGAACTTGACCTGTCGGAGCCCGATTCCCTCGGAAGGGCGTACGCCTTTACCCAGAAGGTCTCCTCGCCTGTGACGGCCGAGCGTTCGATGGTCATCCGGATGGATCCGGTGGCTCTGTCGGGCAATCCCGAGGCCCGCGACGTGAAGGCCCGCGGTTACTACAAGAGCCTTTTCGTGGACGGAGGAATGTACCTTTCGACAAATGTCAAGACTTCGCAACTGCCTGCGATTTCTTATCTGGGCCTCGATTCGGATTACGAATACTTCGGTTCCGGCAACGGAGACGAGAACCAGCCCTTCCAGAACGGAGTGATGGTTTCCGCCCCTACGGAAGGGGGCGTTTCGTGGAACGATGCCAACGGAGTGCTGCTCTATCCCGACGGGGAACCCAGGTTCCGCGTATTCTACTCCAACGGCGGTACGTCCTACAATCACGGCCCTACGCTGGGTGACGAGGGGCGCCAGCGGGTACGCAATTTCTATCTCAACGGCGGCAGTTACACCGGTTCATGCGCCGGATCTTTCCTGGCCAGTACTTATGTGGACAGCCGCAACCGCTACGACAGCGGCGACGGAAAGGACTTCACCTACGGTCTCTGGCCCGGCAACCTGAATCATACCCACCTGCCCATCAATCTCGACTATCCGTCGATCTATACGGGTATGAAGGTGCTTCCGGCGCTCGCCGAGCTTGGTTATTATCCCAATTCCTTCAGGGCCAACGACACCCTTGAGGATACCCGCCACCACGGCGGCAGTTACCTGCCTCACGACAAATACAACAAGAGTTATATCAGCAAGGCCGTAGAGCTGATGACTTTCCGGTATGCGGAGAAGTCGGTGGCCAGGGATACCTGCCAGTACCGTCCGGAGAATCTCCACAGGCCGATGTATATCTACAAGTCAAAAGCGGTTGACATTGTCGATTCGGTCAGCACATGGGCCTACAAGAAGTCCGACAAAACCGGCCGGCTGGTTGTCACCGGCTCGCATCCGGAAGGCTGCAAGACCGGCCGCCAGAGGGATTATACCGCGATGATATGGCGCTATGCGATGGACGGTAACGGTGACGTTTCAGTCAAGGGCGACCTCCAACTGGGCAAGACCAGGACTATGGACAAGACCACCGAAGACAACTATGCCGCATTTACCCGTATCGGCGACAAGCAGTATCACCACTTCAGGTTTACCACCGCTGAGGATATCCCGGATTTCAATATCGTCCTGTCGAGCGATTACAACGCGGATTCCGGCATCAACCTGTGGCTTACGCTGCGCAAAGACGATTTCGCCTGGCTTTACGATGCCGATTATACCCTTTGCCAAAAGGGAGGACAAAAGGTCCTGAGGCTCAAGAACCTGCCTGCGGGAACCTGGTACATAGGCGTCTATTGCGCCACCACCGTGACCGCCACACCCACTGCGGCGCTGCCGTATTATTTCGAGTATTCGGGCAAAACCGAAGTCCTCGACGGCATTCCTTACGATATTACTCTCCTGCAGGGCAAGACATTCACAGCCGTAATATCATCGACCCGCGCGGATGGCGGAAACGAAAATGGAACTTATAAATTTGACGATTAGGGAGGAAATCTGAAATGAAACTTATTACTGAGATTGCAATGAAATATGAGGCCCCCGTGACCGAGGTCCATCTCTTCGGATCCGAGGTCCGGATCTGTGCCGACTCCCTTAACAATAATGAGCCCTTCGGAACCATCCCCGGCGGCTCATTCGACCTTTGATTCATCTATAATTATGAAAGATACCATTCTTATCCTTACCGGTGGCGGTCCGGCCCCGGGCATCAACACAGTCATAGGCACTATTGCCAAATGTTTTATCGCACACGATTACAGGGTCCTGGGCCTGCACGGCGGCTACAGGGGATTGTTCGGCGGCGAACCTGATTTCGAGGAGATCGATTTCTTCCTTGCCGACATGATCTTCAACCGCGGAGGCTCCTATCTGCGGATGAGCCGTTACAAACCCACGGACGATGATTTCGAGAATTTCAATGTCGAATTCTTCAGGGAGAAGGGCATCAAGCTGCTCGTCACCATCGGCGGCGACGATACGGCTACCACCGCCGACCGCGTTTCGAGGTATCTCGAGGAGCGCGGCCTCCCCATCCACAATATCCACGTTCCCAAGACTATCGACAACGACCTCCCGCTGCCGATGAATACCCCGACTTTCGGCTTCAATTCGGCCAAGGCCGAGGCGGCTCATATCGCCTCCACTGTCTGCGAGGATGCCAAGTCGTCGGGTAACTGGTTCGTTATCTCCTCGATGGGCCGTACGGCGGGCCATCTCGCCCTCGGTATCGGAGCGTCCTGCCACATCCCGATGATCGTCATCCCGGAGATGTTCAACAAGACCCAGATAACCCTCGACAAGATTATCCGTCTCTGCCTTTCGTGTATCGTCAAGAGGCGGCTCTCCGGCCAGGATTACGGCGCCATCATTATCTCGGAGGGCGTTTTCCACTCTTTTACGAAGGAGGAGATCAGCCAGTGCGGCCTGCATCTTTCGGTCGATTCCCACGGCCATATCGAGCTCGGCAAGGCTCCGAAGGCGGAGCTCTTCAACGGCGTTCTCGAAAACAAGATTGCCGAGCTGAAACTCGGGGTCCGCACCCGTCCCATCGAGATCGGTTACAGTACCCGCTGCCAGGATCCGATCGCGTACGACCTGCTTTACTGCACCCAGCTGGGATGCGGAGTTTACGATCTCTTCAAGCAGGGCTATACCGGATGTATGGTCTACGTAGATGCGCTGGGTGAGACCCGTCCCATCTTCCTGCACGATGTGATCGACCCGGTCACGGGCAAGATTCCGCCGAGGCTGGTCGATATCAACGGCGATATGGCGCAGAGCATCATTACACATCTGTTGAGTTTCATCACTCCGGCCGATTACGAGGCCGCTTCGAAGTATCTGCCCGATCCGGAGAATTACGATTTCTACAAGATCCTCGAGTGGAAGTAGGCTTCCGGCGATGCTGTCGAAGAATGAGATAAAGCGCATCAAGTCCCTCTCGCAGAAGAAATTCCGCGACGAGGAGGGGCTCTTTATCGTCGAGGGTGAGAAGATGGTGGCCGAGGCGCTCGCTTCGGATTTCGAGGTTGAGGCGGTTTACAGGACATCGGAAATAGGCGAGGAGGCGATGGGGCGCATCTCGGCGCTCTCATCGCCTTCGCCCGCCCTTGCGGTGGTGAGGATTCCCGCTTCCGGCGGAATTCCCGCCCCTGCGGAGGATGAACTGCTGCTGGCTCTCGATTCCCTGCGCGACCCGGGCAATGTCGGAACCATCATCCGCCTCGCCGACTGGTTCGGTATCAGGACCATCCTGGCTTCGCCCGATACGGTCGATATCTATAACCCGAAAGTGGTCCAGGCTACTATGGGTGCCATATTCAGGGTCCGGTTCATCTATTGCGACCTGCCCGCAACGCTCTCGGCGATGCGCGGCCGCGGCATTCCGGTTTACGGTACTTTCCTTGAGGGAGACGATATCTACAAATCTTCCCTGACAAAAGGCGGCGTGATAGTTATGGGCTCCGAGTCCAATGGCATAGGCCAGGATGTGGCAGCCCTTGTGGACCGCAAACTCTATATCCCTCCGTTCCCTCCGGAGGGCACTGGCAGCGAATCGCTCAATGTGGCGATCGCTACGGCAATCACCTGCAGCGAATTCCGCCGCAGGTGAAGTAAACAACTTCATTATAAAGAAATTAAGCCGAAGGCTATGGGCCGGCAGGGGGCAATTGCGGAGGGCCGTAGCGAAGCCCGCCATGGCCGCGAGGCGGAGACGGGAGCGAAGCGGTGGGGTCCCGTCGGAGCCGCGAGACAGGGCGGAGCTGAGTAGGCCCGGGAGCACTTCTTGCCCCCTGCCGGCCCATAGCCTTCGGCTTAATTTCTGCGAAAAGTCTCTTGCATACTTGGGGAACTCTCTTGCAGACTTGGCCAAAGTTGACTAAATTTGCAAGTTATATTGACTATTTGATATTTACTCGAGATATTATGCAGGAAGAACTCTCTGTGAAGTACGACCCCTCACGCGTTGAGGACAGGTGGTACGCATACTGGATTGACCATAAATTCTTTCATTCCGAGCCTGACGGCCGTGAGCCATACACGATAGTTATCCCGCCGCCCAATGTGACGGGAGTGCTCCATATGGGCCACATGATGAACAACACCCTTCAGGATGTCCTCATCCGCCGTGCCAGGATGACCGGCAAGAACGCCCTCTGGGTGCCCGGAACCGACCACGCATCCATCGCCACCGAAGCCAAGGTCGTCGGCAAACTGGCCACTATGGGCATCAAAAAACGTGACCTGACCCGCGAGGAATTCCTCAAGTACGCCTGGGAGTGGAAAGAGGAGCACGGAGGCATAATCCTCAAGCAGCTGCGCCGTCTTGGAACCAGCTGCGACTGGGACCGCACCGCCTTCACTATGGATGAGGTCCGCAGCGCCGCCGTTATGAAAGTCTTCGTGGACCTTTACCGCAAAGGCCTTATCTACCGCGGACTGAGGATGGTCAACTGGGATCCCAAGGCGCAGACCGTGCTCTCGACAGAGGAGGTTGTCTATCACGAGGAGAAATCCAAACTCTTCTACCTGAGATATTATGTGGCCGATGCCGACACCAACCCCGTGAAGCCCACCGGCGAGGAGGGAGAGGTGCTGCACCGCGACGAAGAGGGACGCTACTATGCAGTGGTGGCCACCACCCGTCCCGAGACTATAATGGGCGATACCGCTATGTGTATCAACCCCAAGGACCCCAAGAACCAGTGGCTGCGCGGCCACAAGGTCACCGTTCCCCTCGTGGGCCGCGTGATCCCCGTCATCGAGGACCGCTATGTCGATATCGAATTCGGTACCGGCTGCCTCAAGGTGACCCCGGCTCACGACGTCAATGACTACGCCCTCGGAAAGGCCCACAACCTCGATACCATCGATATCTTCAACCCCGACGGAACCCTCTCGGAGGCGGCCGGACTCTATGTCGGCCTCGACCGTATGGTGGTCCGCAAGCAGATATCCAAGGACCTGGAGGCCGCCGGCCTGATGGAGAAGGTGGAGGATTACGACAACAAGGTGGGCTATTCGGAGCGCAACCCCGATACCGCCGTGGAGCCCCGCCTCTGCAAGCAGTGGTTCCTGAGCATGAAGCACTTTGCCGACATCGCGCTGCCTCCCGTGCTCGAGGGCAAGATCAAATTCCACCCTTCGAAATATGTTTCGACCTACCGCGCATGGCTCGAGAATATCCAGGACTGGTGCATCAGCCGCCAGCTCTGGTGGGGACACCGCATTCCGGCTTGGTTCCTTCCCGTGGCCGAGGGAGAGGAGGAGAAATTCGTAGTGGCGCTCTCCGAAGAGGAGGCTCTCGCCGAGGCACGCAAGATCAAGGGCTTCGAGAACATCGGGGCCGGAGACCTTGTACGCGACGAGGATGCGCTCGACACCTGGTTCTCCAGCTGGCTCTGGCCTATCAGCCTTTTCGACGGCATAGAACATCCCGACAACCCCGAGATCAAGTATTACTATCCTACCAACGACCTTGTTACAGGCCCCGATATCATATTCTTCTGGGTCGCGAGGATGATTATGGCGGGCGAGGAGTATATGAAGGACGTTCCGTTCAGGAATGTCTATTTCACCGGAATCGTCCGCGACAAGCTCGGCCGTAAGATGAGCAAGCAGCTGGGCAACTCCCCGGATCCTATCGGACTTATCGAGAAATATGGCGCCGACGGCGTCAGGCTCGGCATTCTGCTCTGCACCTCGGCGGGCAACGATATCCTCTTCGACGAGACCCAGGTCGAGCAGGGACGCAATTTCTCCAACAAGATATGGAACGCCTTCCGCCTTGTCAAGGGGTGGAACACCGCTGATGTCGCGCAGTCGGATGAGTGCCGCGTGGCGGTAGAATGGTTCAACGCCAAACTCTCGGCGACCATCGAATCGGTGGACCGCGACTTCTCCAACTTCCGTATCAACGACGCCGTGATGGCTGTCTATAAACTCTTCTGGGACGACTTCTGCTCGTGGTATCTCGAGCTTGTCAAGCCCGGCTTCGAGAACGGAGTTCAGCGCCCGTTGGACAAGGCTACCTATGATGCTACCATCGGCTTCTTCGATTCGCTGCTCAAGATGCTCCATCCCGTGATGCCTTTCATCACCGAGGAGCTCTGGCAGAGCATCGAGCCCAGGAAAGAGGGCGAAACGATTATGTTGCAGCAGATGCCCAAGGCCGGGAAATACGAACAGGCGGCCATCGATTCCTTCGGAGTCGCATCCGAGGCTGTCGTTGCGATCCGCGCCATCCGCCAGGGCAAGAACATCCCTCCCAAGGAGGCTCTCAAACTCCAGGTCAAGGGTACTCTTCCGGAGTCCGCCGTACCCGTGGTCCGCAAGATGGCCAATATCTCGGAAATCACTTCCGTGGAAGGCTTCGAAGGCGGTGCAGGCCAGGCCTTTATGGTGGGCACTCTCGAATTCAACGTGCCCCTCGAGGGAATGGTGAACGTGGAGGAGGAGAGGGCAAAGATCCTTGCCGAGATCCAGCGTTACGAAGGCTTCCTCCGCGGTGTCAACGCCAAACTCTCGAATGAGAAATTCGTGGCCAACGCTCCCGCGCAGGTGGTCGAGCTCGAGCGCAAGAAGCTCTCCGACGCTACCACCAAGATCGAGAACCTCAAAGAAAGACTTAACACACTCAAATAGTATGAAAGCGTTGTTTATTTACCCGCTGGCAATCCAGGGCTGGGAATGGATCATCCTCCTGGTACTGGTGCTCCTGCTCTTCGGCGGCAAGAAGATTCCCGAGTTGATGAAGGGCGTTGGCAAAGGCGTCAAGAGTTTCAAAGAAGGAATGAAGGAGGTCGAGAAGGATGTCGATGACATCCGCAAGGATATCGAGACCTCCGACGACAAGAAAGAACCCGAGGCAAAATAGCCCGCGATGGCCGAGGCTTCGAAGGAGATGACTTTCTGGGATCACCTCGATGTGCTCAGAGGTGGTTTGATACGCTCGCTGCTCGCCCTGGCTGCAGTGAGCGTAGTCCTCTTTTTTTTCAAGTCGTTCATATTCGACGGAATTATCCTCGCCCCGACCCGCAGCGATTTCATTCTCTACCGCCTGCTGGGTATTGATGTGAGCCTCGACATCATAAACATAGATGTTACGGCGCAGTTCATCACCCATATGAAGGTGACTTTCATCTGTGCGGTGGTGCTTTGCTGCCCCTATCTGATATTCGAGATATGGCGTTTTATCGCTCCGGCGCTCTATAAGCAGGAGAAACGCGCGGTGGGAGGGGCCTTCCTCTTCGCATCGGGCCTTTTCTATGCCGGGGTGCTGGTCGGCTATTTCGTGGTATTGCCCCTGATGGTCAATTTCTTCCAGGGATACAAGGTCAGCGAGGCGGTGCACAATTCGATATCGCTGACATCCTATATGTCCACGGTCTATTCCACCGTACTGCTCTTCGGGCTGGTCTTCGAGTTTCCGGTGCTCATAGCGCTGCTTTCGAAGCTCGGATTGGTCACCAAGAAGATGCTCCGTCGCGGCTGGAGGATAGCCGTGGTATCCGTGGTGACCCTCGCGGCCCTCATAACCCCTTCGGGCGATCCTTTCTCGCTCTGCGTGGTCTCGGTGCCGCTTTTCCTGCTGTATCTGCTGAGCGTCGCGATATGCAAGGACGCCCCGCAGGAGATTGAAGAGGAGGTGGCCGCGGTATGATTTCGATCAACGACCTGACGGTGGCTTTCGGCGGCTTCACGCTGCTGGACAATATCAATTTCCATATCAACGACCGCGACCGGATCGGCCTGGTGGGCAAGAACGGCGCTGGCAAATCGACTCTGCTGAAGCTTATCGTCGGGATCCAGAATCCCACTTCGGGCCGCGTCTTGAAGCCTTCGGAAATCAAGCTCGGATATCTTCCCCAGATTATGGAGCACTCCAAGGGACGCACCGTCCTCGAGGAGACTATGACGGCTTTCGACGATCTGCGCAAGCTGAATGAGAGGATGGATGCCATTTCGGCCGAGCTGGCTTCGCGTACCGATTATGAGTCGGCCGCTTATCACAGGCTGATGGTGGAGCTCAATGAGGTGAGCGATGCCATTTCGCTGGAGGGGAGTGAGCCTCCCCAGATGCAGGCGGAGCGTACTCTCGCCGGCCTGGGATTCCGCAAGGATGAGCTCGGGCGTCGTACCGAGACTTTCAGCCAGGGGTGGAATATGCGTATCGAGCTGGCAAAAATCCTTCTTAGAAAGCCGGATGTCCTGTTGCTCGACGAGCCTACCAATCATCTTGATATCGAGTCTATCCAGTGGCTCGAGGATTATCTGCAGGAGTTCCGGGGGGCGTTGGTGTTGATTTCGCACGACAGGCGTTTCCTGGATAATTGTACCGATCGGACTGTGGAGATTATGCTGGGGCACGTGTATGATTATAAGGTGCCTTATTCGAAGTATGTGGAGTTGCGCAAGGAGCGTATCGCGCAGCAGAAGGCGGCTTATGAGAATCAGCAGAGGATGATTGAGAAGACGGAGGATTTTATCGAGAGGTTCAGGTATAAGGCTACCAAGAGTAATCAGGTTCAGAGCCGTATCAAGCAGTTGAATAGGCTGGAGCGTATTGAGATCGATGAGGAGGATTTGTCGCATATGACGGTTAAGTTTCCTCCGGCTCCGCGGTCCGGGGATGTGGCGTTTTGGGTTAAAGATGCTACTATCGGATATGCTGATGGAGAGGGCTATGATGCTTTGCTTGACAACGATGAACGCTCCGCGGCTCCGGTTCCATCAGAGCGCTCCGCTGCTCTGGTTCCCGCTTCGGAGGGCAGGAAGAATGCCCTCCGGAGCGGGAACGCACCCGCTGCTGCGCGCTATGGACAGAGTGAGGGTGTTAAGATTGTTCTGCGGGATGCTAATCTTATTGTAAAGAGGGGGGAGAAGGTGGCTTTTGTGGGGCGGAACGGAGAGGGTAAGACTACTATGATGAGGGTGTTGATGGGAGAGCTGGAGCCGTTTGCCGGTGAGGCTAAAGTGGGGCATAACGTCAATGTGGGGTATTTCGCGCAGAATCAGGAGGATGTGCTGGTCAAGAGCGATACCGTCTATGATACTCTCGACAAGGTGGCGGTGGGTGAGATCCGTACTAAATTGCGTGACATACTGGCGGCTTTCCTCTTCAAGGGGGAGGATATCGACAAGAAGGTTTCGGTGCTCAGCGGCGGCGAGCGTTCGCGTCTCGCGATGGCGCGCCTTATGCTGAATCCCTATAATCTGCTGGCGCTCGACGAGCCTACCAATCATATGGATATCCGGTCGAAGGATATTCTCAAGCAGGCGCTCAAGGCCTATGACGGGACCCTTATAGTGGTTTCGCACGACCGCGATTTCCTAGACGGGCTGGTGGAGAAGGTCTATGAGTTCGGCGACGGAAAGGTGAGGGAGCATCTGGGCGGGGTGGATGAGTTCCTGCGCAGGAAGAAGGTGGAGAGTTTCCGGGAGTTCGAGATCAAGGCTTCGGCAGTGCCTGAGCCGCCGAAAGCGGCGCCCGATGAGTCGAAGGAGAAGCCGCAGCAGGCTCCCTCCGGAGGCAAGGCCTCCTATCAGCAGGGAAAGGCTGCATCCCGCGAGGAGAAGAAGCGGGCCAACCGCAAGAACAGCCTCGAGAAGCAGATTGAGGAACTCGAGAAGAAAATGAAAGAGGTGGAGAACGAGCTTTCGGCTCCCACCGATAAAACCGATATTATGGAACTTACGCGCCAGTATCTCGAATTCAAGCGGGATATGGACGCAAAAATGGAGGAGTGGATCTCACTCGAAGACTGATGGACGAGAAACAGAGTTATTACCTTTTCGGGATGCACCCCGTGACGGTGGCCGTTGAGACAGGCCGCAAATTCGAAAAGATCCTTCTGAAGAAGGGTATGGAATCGCCGCAGGCGCTTCATCTGCGCGAGCTTGCCGCCGAGCGCGGCATCCCTTGCCAGGAGGTACCCGTGGAGAAGCTCAACCGCACCGTACGCGGAGCGCATCAGGGAGTGGTGGCATTCCTCTCCCAGATAGACTATGTCCCGTTCGAGGAGATGGTCGAGGGGGCTCTCAACCGCAAGGCCAATCCGCTGTTCCTGCTCCTGGACGGGGTGAGCGATGTCCGCAACCTCGGAGCGATCGCCCGCAGCGCGGAGTGCGCCGGAGTGGATGGCATCGTGGTGCCCGTCAAGGGTACGGCGGCCATTAATCCCGACGCTGTCAAGACCTCCGCGGGGGCGCTGTTGAGGATTCCGGTGGCCAAGGTGGCCAACCTCCGCAGCGCGCTCTACTATTTCCGCGATTCGGAGTTTCAGATTGTGGCCTGCAGCGAGAAGGCGGAGGACGATATGTACGATGTCAATCTCCGCAAGGCCTCGGTCCTGGTCATGGGGTCGGAGGGCAGCGGCATTTCGGAGCCGGTGCTCAGCCTCTGCACCGTCGGGGCCAGGATTCCGATGAGCGGCGAGACCGGCTCGCTCAACGTGTCGGTGGCTGCGGCGCTGATAATGTTTGAAGCTGTAAGGCAAAGAATGTAGGATGGCTGTGGGCGGCGCATACGAGAGGACTTCCAAGAGCCTGAAGAACAGCCAGGTGGCTATAGTCATCCAGATTCTCTCGCTCATCGTGGGGTTCATATCCAGGAAAATCTTCCTGGATTACCTCGGTACGGAGGTGCTCGGCCTCAATACCACCGCCACCAGTATCCTCAATTTCCTGAACATTGCTGAGCTGGGCATAAGTTCGGCGATCGCCGTCACGCTCTATAAACCCATCTACGATGGCGACCGGAAGACCATCCGGGAGATCGTGGCCCTCCAGGGCTGGCTGTACAAGCGGGTCGCCTTCTTCATAATCGCGGCGAGCCTGGTCCTGGTGCCTTTCTTCCCCAGGATATTCTCCAAGATGGAGCTCCCGATGTGGTACGCCTACGCCTCGTTCGGAGTCTTGCTGTTCAGCTCGCTGCTGGGATACTTCGTCAACTACAAGCAGGTGATGCTCGCGGCCGACCAGAAGGATTTCAAGATTCAGATAAGCTACCGCCTCGTGATGATCGCGAAGGTTCTCTTCCAGATCCTCGCGGTGCGCTTCCTGGCCAATCCCTATGTCTGGTGGCTGATTCTCGAGGCCCTCTTCGCCGTGGTCGCGGCCCTGACTCTCAACAGGACCATCTATCGCGACTACCCCTATATGCGCGAGAAGTGCGCGGTGGACCGCGAACTGAGGCTCAGGTATCCTGACGTCATCACCAAGGTGAAGCAGCTCTTCGTGCACAAGATCGGCTCCTTCGCCGCGCTGCAGTCGCTGCCGATATTCATCTACGCATTCACCTCCCTGACGGTGGTTGCCCTCTACGGCAACTATATGATTTTGTTCAACAGCCTCCAGGCGTTGCTGCTGGCCCTCTTTACCAGTATTACCGCGAGTGTGGGCAATATGATAGCGGAGGGGGACCGCGGCCTTATCTTGAAGGTGTTCAGGGAGTTGTTCGCGTCGCGTTTCTTCCTTGTGGTATTCTGCGCCTACGGGATGCTCTTTCTGAGCGGGCCGTTCGTGACGCTGTGGCTGGGGCCCGAATATGTCCTGTCGGGGCGCACATTGTGGCTGATGGTGATCCTCTTTTTCCTCAATAACCTGCGCACCGTAGTGGATATTTTCATCAACGCTTACGGCATATTCGAGGATATCTGGGCCCCGATTGCGGAGGCGGTGATTTTCGTAATCTGCGCCATAATCCTCGGACGTCTCTACGGCCTTGACGGGGTGCTGATGGCGCAGGGTATCGAGCTGATACTCATCGTCTTTATCTGGAAACCGTTCTTCCTCTTCACCCACGGAATGAACCGCGGTGCGGCCTCTTATTTCAAGCTGTTCTTCAAGCTCCTGGCCGTATCTGCCGCTGTGTTCGCCATTGGATGCTATCTCGCTTCGCTGATAAAGATTGACGCCGCCGCCGGTATATGGCCTTTCCTCGGATACGCGGCGATTATATGCGCGATCTTCGCGCTGATCCTTTTCGCCGCCCTCTATGTCGCCGAGAGCGGAATGAGGACTTTCGTCGAGAGGATCTTCAGAATGAGTTTCCGCAGACGGAACGGATAAGTTCCATAAAGCATCGGGCCTGATGCTTCGGAGAGTAGGCTTCGGCGAAGGTCTGCCTTATCTCTTCGGTCTTGATGTAATCCCGGTATTGCAGCACGTAGAGGATTTTGTCGGCCAGGGCCGACTCGTCGAGGGCGGGTGAGTAATATGTTACAAGCCCTTTCGTCGATTCCACGAGGGTGGGGAGGGCGTTGCAGATGACCGGAACGCCGGCCAGCGCCGCTTCGATGGGAGTGGCGCCGAATCCCTCCATCATCGAGGGGGAGACGAACAGGTCTGCATTTACGTAGAGACGGTCGATCTCCTCCTGGCTGAGCAGGGCGTCGTTGACTTCGATGCGCCCTTCGAGGCCGTGGGAGCGGATATACGGGAGGGCGACGTCGTTCCAATACTGCGTGCGCTTTCCCTTGAATACAAGATTGTGAGGGATCTGGTCTTTGAGCAGTTCGAATGCCCTGATGAGGGTCATCGGGTTCTTGTGCTCGATTATGGTGTTGACATCCAGGATGTAAGGCGGATTTACGGCCTCCCTGGCGGAAGGGTCGGCGGTCGATATGACGCTCACGTAGATTACCTCGGCCGGAGTCCTTATGCCGCCGATGGCGCGGATGGCGTCGCGGGCGTTCTCGGATATGGTGACTATCCTTTCGAGCCGGTTGCAGGCGGCTATGGCTCCGATGCGGAAGCGCAGCCTCAGCAGGGGATTCTCCTGATGGAACAGTTTTGTGTCGTGGATTACCCCGATGCAGGGGATCCGCCTGGAGTAGAGCGAGCGGTCGTAGATGTAGGGGGAGAGCAGCAGATCCGCGCCTTCGGATTTCAGGATCCTCTCCACCTTGCGGCGCATGAGCGGCCCGCGGGTGAAGGGAAGGTAGGGGAGTGAGCGGGTCCGGATTGGGATGGTCCGGAATCCTTCCGTCCGGTGCGCGTATCCCTGTTCGAATCCCGCCTCGGAGAGCAGTATCACAGAGTCGGCCAGGCCGTTCTCGCGGAAGCCCTGCAATAACTTGAAAGCAAAGTTCGCCAGACCGGTGGCGTATTCCTCCCTGATGTATGTCAGATCTACAGCTATTTTCATAATGCAAATATAGTAAATAGATAATCGCTTTGGAGGGATCCTTGAGTCTCCGCGCTGCCCCATTCCGGAAAGACCCTCCCACGGCTTCGCCGCGGGCCCCTCCCCGTGGGCCGGGGACGCACACTTTCCGGAACGGGGCAGCGACTGCGACTTAAGGATCCCGTTCCGATGCTAATTCAGAAAGAAATTGTATATTTACATTTTAATTGGGAATAGTATGAACATACTCTTTGTCACGGAAAACGAAATAAGCCAGCAGCTGGGCGGGACGGACAGGATAACGATTACCCTTTCCGACGAGTTCAGCCGCAGGGGGCACCGCTGTTACCTTGCCTTCTGCCGCAATTCCGACCATCCTGACAAGTGCAGCTTCGTCGATACGGTACTTCTCAGGGATTCCCAGGAGAGCGAGCAGATTACAGATCTGCTGCAGATAGCCCTCATAGATATCGTTGTCTGCAATCTCGTGGACATCAATTACAAGCGCCGCATACTGCCGCTTCTCTACAATGCCACCCGCGGCACCCGTGCAAAGGTCGTAGCCTGTTATCACGCGATGCCTGGCGAGGACCTTCTCGGCAACCGGATCGACAATATCTTCTACCGCATCCGCACCAAGGGCAACCTGGGCCGCAACCTCAAGGACCTGGCCCTCGCGATACTTCCTTCCAATCTTATCAGGACCCTGTTCCGCAAGAAGATAGAGGCCAAGTACCGGCTTATGTATGACTGTTCCGACCTGCTGGTGCTCCATACCCCCGAGGCCTGCGCGCAGTATGCCGAAATCGCGGGTCTGCCTCTTGATAAGAAGTTCGAGGCTGTGGGCAGCGCGCTTTCGTACGACACCTTCCTCGATGAGGCCGCCCTGGCCTCGAAGCGCAAGGAGGTCCTTATCGTCTCGCGTATGGACGAGAAGTCCAAGCGCCTCTCTTTCGCGCTGCGCGTCTGGCGTCTCATAAACGAGAGTGGAAAGTACGACGACTGGAATCTCCGGATTGTCGGCGGAGGCAGCGACCTCAATTACTATATCAGGATGTCGGACCGTCTCGGGCTTGAGAACATAACGTTCGAGGGCAGGGTCGCGGACGTGGCGAAATATTATCGCGAAGCCTCTATATTCATGCTTACCTCGGCTTACGAGGGGTGGGCCCTCACCCTGACCGAATCGCAGCAGTTCGGGGTCGTTCCGGTGGCGCTGGATTCGTATGTCTCGCTGCCGGCGATCATAGAGAACCACAAGACGGGAATCATCGTTCCCGACAACGACCTGCGCGGCTATGCCAACGAGGTGATGTGGCTGATGGGCAACGACGTGGCCAGGGAGAAACTGGCGCGCAACGGACTTGTTTCGTGCCGCCGCTTTACGAAGGAGAAGATTGCAGACAGGTGGCTTTCGCTCTTCGCTGATTTACTTGAAAACAAAACAGAGCAATAATATGAATTCACCCAAAGTTTCGATAATCATTCCGGTCTATAATGCGAGTCCCTATATCGTGGCCTGCATCGACTCGGTCATTTTCCAGACGATGGACGACATCGAAGTGCTGATAGTGGACGACAAGGGAAACGACGACGCCATAGGCAAGGCGGTCCGTTATGTGGCGGACTATACGGGGAGCAAGATATTCCGTTTCCTGGAGATGCCTTCCAACGGAGGCCCCGGAAAGGCCCGCAATCTGGGCCTGAGCGCGGCGCAGGGCGAATATGTGGCCTTCCTCGACAGCGACGATGTCCTGGAGGCGGGCTTCTGTGATATAATGTACTCCGCAGCCAGGAAGCAGAAGGCCGATATCGCCGGATGCGACCTTATGCGGGAGACCGTGGGAGTGGGGGAGTCCGAGGCCGTCAAGGGTTTCAGGGCCGGCAGCGGCGAGCTCTC
Organism: Bacteroidales bacterium; assembly: GCA_017443845.1. Taxonomy (GTDB): domain Bacteria; phylum Bacteroidota; class Bacteroidia; order Bacteroidales; family UBA932; genus Cacconaster. The sequence goes on from JAFSXX010000048.1 coordinate 33,603, forward strand.
CGCTGGCAAAAAGAAGCGTTTCCTCACCCGAGTGAACGCCGATTTCCACTCTTTCATATATAACCGCCAGTTCCTTCTGGACAATGAAATCGTCTTTACGGAGACCCGCAGCGCCGAGGATATCTGTTTTCTGGCCTGTGCCATAATGCAGGCCCGGAAGGTGGCGACGGTGAAGCGTCCGCTCTACAGATACCGCGTGCGCAGGACCTCCACATCGCAGGAGAAAGATTCGCTCCGTTTCCGCCACCGCACCGCATCGTTCGACGGGCTGCTCGAGTATGCAAAAAGCCACTCGCTCTACGAAGATTTCGCGCAGGAACTCGACTATCTCTATATGAAAGAGGCATTCCTGGTCTCCTGCCGGACCTATGTGGCCAACACCGACGACTACCAGAGCTATGTGCTCGAGGAGATGTTCCTCAATTATAAATCCAAATTCCCCGAGTATCGCGCCAACAGATACTACAAGCGCGATCTCAAGGCGCGTTTCACCCTGTTCCTCCTGAGGATCTCCCCCAAGATGGGAGCCAGGTATATCCGCAATAAAGTGCAGAAGATCGGCAACAGGGTATGATTTCCATAGTCGTCTGTACATATAACCGCGATATGTTTATCCGCACGGCGCTCGAGAAGATCGCCGCCTGCGGCTTTCCGCCCCGGGAATACGAGATAATCCTGGTGGACAACAACCGCAGCGACTCGACCGCGAGTGAGTGCGCCGCATTCGCCGAAGCCCATCCGGAGGTGCGTTACCGTTACTTCCTGGAGACTTCCCAGGGTCTCTCATACGCCCGCAACAGGGGTATCGCGGAGGCCGAGGGCGATGTTATCGTATTCCTCGACGACGACTCTTTCGTAGAGCCCGATTTTCTCCGGAGACTCTCGGCCAGGTTGGATGAATATCCCGATGCCGCGGCATTCGGAGGACGGATCGACCCGATATTCGAATCGGGCAAGGCTCCGGATTGGCTCTGCAAGTGGACCCTTTCGTGGGTCTCGGCCATCGACAGGGGGCCCGAGGTCTCCCTGTTTAGCGGAGGAAAGTATCCTATCGGAGCCAATATGGGCTTCCGCGCCTCTACCCTCAAGGGCATTCCGGGATTCGATACCAGTCTCGGACGCACAGGCAAGAATATGCTCGGAGGCGAGGAGAAGGAGATATTCGGACGCATCTCGGCCTCCGGCGGCAAGATCTATTATTTCCCGGATGTGAGGGTCGGCCACGTCATTCCCGAAAGGCGGACTACGCGCGAGTATATCGTGCGCTTCGCGCAGGGCATCGGTTACAGCGAGTATGTGCGGTGCAAGAGGAAGGGCGGCGCTGCGCTCCTCAGGCGCCGTTTCTCGGAATTGGTCAAATGGGGCGCGACACTGCTCCTTTGGGTGGTTTATCTCTTCAGGGGACGCCCCGCCTGCGGAAACGCGCTGGCGCTCTTCAGATGGAACGTGTCGCGCGGACTCTATTTTCCTGATACTTTGAAGATATGACGGAAGGGTACAAAGTCAAGATATTTACGAGGTCGTTCGACCTGAGGCTCTACAGCCGCGCCCGCGGATTGTGGGAGGGCATAGATTGCGATGCCGTAGTGCGCCTTACCGACAAGAGCGCCGACGGTTACTTTTATGCGATGCTAGCCGACACCGACTGCGACATCGCCATCAATATCGACGAGGATGCCTTCGTTTGCGATACCGATGCCGTCAACGGTCTGGTCAGGCTCCTTATCGGGGAGGGATACGCCAATATCGGCTGCGCCGATGCCGGCGAGGGACTTCCCCGCAGCGGCAATCCCAGGGTGACCAATCCGTTCTTCAACATTCTGAACCTGAGGCTTATAAGGAGCCGGTTCGACCGCACCGCCCTCAAGACATACGATGAGCATTATGAGCCCTATTACCCGTTCTTCCTCTGGATGGCGGATAATTTCAAGACGCTCTATCTTCCGGCCGGGCGGCATGAGGATGGCATAACAACGGTGTTGTACGATCCCGAGGGACGCATCGTCTGCAAGCATTCGTGGTATGCCCGCTTCTATTCGATGCCCGGCTTCATAGTCCGGAGCATCCAGAAGGACCAGGGGATGCAGAGGGAAAGGATAGATGCCCTCATCCGCGAGGTTTACGCCTCGCGCGGGCTCGGGGTTGAGGAGTACGGATTCCGGCGCAACTGCCTTTTCGCGGCCGACCGTACCCTCAGGTGGATGATAAAGGTTCCCCAGCGCATTGTCCGCTGGCCCTCCAAAATCAAAAGAAAATTGCAAAAGTCAAGATAATGAAAGAGTTCTTCAAGAAATTCGGCGTGTATATAGTCGCCGCAGTGGTATTCGTGGTTCTGGCATTCGCCTACTGCTTCCCGGTGTTGCAGGGCAAGGTGATCTATGCGGGTGACAATCTTACCGCCGAGTGCGCTTCGCACGAGACGATGGAGTATGCCCGCACGACCGGAGACCACAGTTGGTGGACCGGCTCGATGTTCTGCGGAATGCCCGACTACCAGATAGGCGGCGGCGAGTATAAGACGGACAAACTCCTGTCACCCCTGACAGCATTCTTCCATCGCGGCCACTCGCATACCGCGTGGGTGTTCATAATCTATTTTATCTGCTTCTTCGTCCTGCTCCGCTCGTTCGATGTGGATAAGTGGCTGAGCATCGTGGGCGCCATAGCCATAGCCTTCTCGACCTACTTCGTGGTGATTATCGCCGCGGGGCACAACGGCAAGACTTCCACTATTGCCCTCATAAGCGTGGTGTTCGCGGGATTCTATCTGATATTCCGCAAGAAGTACGGCCTTGGCGCGATCCTGGCGATGGTCTTCACCGCGATAGGATTCAGGACGCATCCGCAGATGGCCTACTACATCTTTATGATGGTGGGACTCTGCTGGTTCGGCGAGCTCTATACCCACATCAAGGAGAAGAGGATGAAGGACTTCGTGGTTTCAACACTTCTGTTCTTCGCCTCCGTAGGCCTGGGAATGGGAACCAGCACCGCCAATGTCTTCGCCAATGCGGAATATACCCGCGAGACGATGCGAGGCGGACATTCGGACCTTGCCCAAGGCGACGAGGCGCAGAACAACAGCAAGGGACTCGATGTGGAATACGCAACCCAGTGGAGTTACGGACGCGACGAGACCTTCTCCCTGCTCATTCCGGGCTTTATGGGAGGCGCATCGAGCGTCGATATAGGCAAGGAGTCGGATATCTACAAATTGCTGATCTCCAACGGCGTCGCTCCCCAGTCTGCTCGCTCGTTCGTCAAAGGCGCCCCGATGTATTGGGGCGACCAGCCTTTCACTGCGGGCAACGTCTATGTGGGAGCCATAATCTGCTTCCTCTTCATACTCGGCCTTATGATAGTCAAGGGGCCGTACAAGTGGACCCTGCTGATTGCCACCATCTTCTCGATATGCCTCGCCTGGGGCCATAACTGGATGTGGCTCACGGAGTTCTTCTTCAAATACTTCCCGCTCTACAATAAGTTCAGGGCCGTATCGTCGATATTGATCGTGGCCGAGATAGCGATGCCGCTGCTGGGCTTCATGGCCCTCCGGGAACTTATGAAAGAAGGGGTTGACAAAAAGAAGATGATGGGCAAGGTGGCCATTGCAGGCGGAATCACCGGTGCCATCTGCCTCTTCTTCGCCCTGCTGGGACCCTCGATCTTCGACTTCAAGTCGATTTTCGATGCCCGTCTGACTGACCAGATGCCCGACTGGCTCTACTCCGCGCTGCTCGATGAGCGCGCCTCGCTGCTCGTACGCGACAGCTGGCGTTCCTTCTTCTTCATCGCTGCGGGAGTGGCCGTACTCCTCATCTATCTCTGGGGCAAGATGGGCAAGCCCGCCTTCGCCGCGCTCCTCGGCGCCCTGATCCTGCTCGACCTCTGGCCGGTGGACAAGCGCTATCTCAACGACAGTGATTTCGTCCCCGCATACCAGATGAACAACTACTTCGCGGAGAAGCCCTGGGAAAAGGCGATCCTGGCCGACCCCGACCCGCACTTCAGGGTATTCAACCTGACTACCAACACCTTCAGCGACGCCCGCACCTCATACCGCCTGAAATCCCTGGGCGGATACAGCGCAGCGAAACTCCGTCGTTACCAGGACCTGATCGATGTCTATATGGATCAGGATATCAACCTCAATGTCATTTCGATGCTCAACGCCAAGTATGTGGTCAACTACAACGAAGAGGGTAGCGAGGTGGTGCAGATCAACGGCAATGCATTCGGTAATGCCTGGTTCGTGGAAAGGCTCTGTCTGGTGGATACCCCGGATGAAGAGATGGCGGCACTCAGGGACCTCGACCTGAGGTCTGAGGCTGTGGTCGACCGCAAGTTCGAATCCTTCGTTCCCCGTACCGAGATAAAGGGTGATCCGGAGGCGTCGGTAAGGCTTACGGGTTATACTCCCAAGCAGATAGATTACAAGTACGTTACACAGGAACCCGGAACGCTGGTCTTCTCCGAGATTTACTATCCTTACGGATGGAAGGCATATATCGACGGCCAGTTGACCGAGCATTTCCGCGCCAATTATACGCTTCGCGCCCTGAATGTCCCTGCGGGCGAGCACGAGATCTCGTTCGTATTCGATCCCGACAGCGTCAAGAAGGGCGACAGCATAGCGCTGGCCTGCGTCATCCTGATGTACATTATCGTCCTGGGTATCGCTGGCGCAGCCGTTTATAAACGTTTAAAACGGAAAAATGCTTGACAGTCTGCTGGTAACCCTAATGCTCCTGGGAGCGGCCTCCTCTTCGGGAGAGCTGCCTTTCTGGGCCGTTTCGAATGTCAACGGCGCAATGCCGCAGTTCAACGGGACCCTTGCGGCCATCAGCGCCAAGCAGGAGTTCGATTCTTCGAAAACCCTCCAGTGGCGGGGCGGGCTTACCTTCGCCGGAAGCCTCGAAGCCTTCCGCGAGCCCGTACAGGGTGCGGCGCTCCAGCCCCGTGCCGCGTGGCTGGTGGACGAATTCTACGGAGGCCTCAGGTGGGAGAAACTTACCCTTGACATCGGTATCCGGCATCGGGATATGGACTTCCTCTCCAGCGACGCCGCCCTGGGATCCCTCTCTTCGACAGGAGGCAATATTGCCTGGAGCGGCAACAGCCGTTCGCTTCCGGGTTATACGCTGGCCCTCGCGCCGGTAGCTGTCCCTTTCACTCGCGGTCATTTCCTGTTGTTCGGACGTTACGGCGATTATCTTACCCTCGACGAGAGGTATGTCCCGGGAGCCCTGGTCCACAATATGCAGGTCGGAATGATGCTGCGCTTCGGAAGGTTCGATTTCTCCCTGGCCCTGGACCATTATGCGATGTGGGGAGGGGAGAGTCCCGATTTCGGCAGGATGCCCCTGACCCTGGGCAACTATTTCAGGATTGCCACCGGCAGGAGCGCGTCGTCGGGCAGCAGCGCCACCGAAAGCGACAAGATCAACGTGCTCGGCGACCACCGCGGCGGCGAATGTTTCCGCTTCGGATGGCGCGGAGACGGATGGAAGCTCACGCTCCAGCACGATATACCATACGACGACGGCTCCGGAATGGGATTCGCCAACTGGCCGGACGGAGTCAATACCCTCCATTTCGGATTCGACTCCAAAGAGCGGTGGGTAACCGATGTGTTGTATGAGCTGGGATATACCCTCTGGCAGTCCGGAACCCGCCACGAGGGCAAGGATGCCTCCGGCACTTATAAGGTCCTGGGCGGACTCGACAACTATTTCAACAACCAGGATTACCATTCGGGCTGGACCTTCTGGGGGCGGACTGCGGGTCTTCCGCTTATGTTTCCCGCCGGTACCCGCAGCGGTACCTGGCGTCAGGGGGCGCTTACCCTCGGAGTGGAGAACAACAGGCTCGTCTATCATCACTTCTCGCTCTCGGGCAAGCTTTTCAGGAGGGCTCCCTACAGGCTGATGCTTACCTACAGCCGCAACTATGGCACCTACAGGGCTCCGTACGAGGGAGAGTCCCAGATCCATCAGGACTGGGGGACGGTGGAGGAGACCCCGATAAGACAGTTCTCCGCCGGCTTCAACGGCACGGTCCCCGGCATATTCCGCAATTCGCGCCTCTGGCTCTCCTACGGGCTTTATTACGACGGCGGCGAGGTGCTCCGCAACGGTTTCGGCGCACTGCTGGGTATTGGAATAAAAATTTATTAACTTTGTAAGTTAAAAGAAACTATCGCAGATATGAAGAAGCTGATTATCGCCCTTTGCTTCCTGGTTGCGGCAGCGATGCCGCTTCTGGCGCAAACCGAAACGGAGATACAGGCTGCCAAGGCGGTGGCACGTTCATACGGTTATTCCAACGATGAGATCAATCAGGTGATGAACCGCGTTACCGGTACAGGTGCGGCCAACGGCCAGCAGGCCACTACGGGCCAGCAGGTCGTGAATGGCCAGGCGGCAGGTTATCCCGCGGGCCAGTATGTTCCCGGCCAGACCCCTTATGGCACCGTGGCGTATCCCCCGACATCCAATGTGGCGGTGCCGGTGGGCGACATAACCCTTCCGGGTACGACCGTTATGCCCATCGAGGGACGCAAGGCGCCTTCGAGCAATATCTACGGACACGACTTCTTCATCTCCGACGGCCTGGCCCTCATCCCGAGCGTCAACGCTCCCGTCCCCGCCAGCTATGTGCTGGGCCCGGGCGATGAGGTGGTAATCGACATCTGGGGCAATTCCAATGCGAATTACACCCGCACCATCGGCAACGACAGCGCCATCACTATCCAGGGCATAGGCCCTCTCTATATCGGTGGTATGACCCTGGCCGAGGCTGAGAAGCATCTCAAGTCGAAGCTCGCCACGCTCTATTCGGGCCTGAGGGGCGCGGGTACCTACCTGCGCATCTCCATAGGCAAGATCCGCGGCGTGACGGTATATGTGCTGGGCGAGGTCTATACCCCCGGCGTCTATACGCTTCCTTCGCTCTCGTCCATCGCCACAGCCATCTATATGGCGGGCGGCGTTATGCAGTACGGATCGGTCCGCAATATCAATCTCTACCGCCAGAGTGAACTCAAAGGCACTTTCGACCTTTATGACTATATCTTCAAGGGTAAGTACGACACCAACCTCCGCCTGCAGGACGGAGATATCATCTCCGTAGGCCCGACCGGAAACCTCGCAGCAGTCGGCGGTGCGCTCAACCGCTTCGACCTCAAATACGAGATGAAGGATGGCGAGACCGTCCAGGACCTGATCAACTACGCCGGCGGATTTACGGTAAACGCCCACAGGGACCTGGTCCACATCGACCGTCTTGGAGCCCGGATAGGAGAATCCTTCGACGTGGCAAAGGATGATTTCGGAACCTTCCGCGTCTGCGCCGGCGACAGCCTGTTCGTCAGCAGTACCACTATGAAATACGGCAACAGGGTGCATATAACCGGATCGGTGCTCCATCCCGGCCCTTACGCCATCTCCGACAATATGAAGACCCTCAGCCAGCTGATCAATGCCGCCGGGGGAGTGCAGGAGGGAACCTACAACGCCCGCGGTTATATCTGCCGCAGGGATGCCGATATGAAGCCCACCAATGTCTCGTTCAGCCTCGAGAGGGTGCTCGCCGGCCTGGACGACATAGACCTGGTGAGGGACGACTCGGTCAGGGTCTTCTCCGTCCTCGAACTTCAGGACAGCGTGACCGTGTCTGTTATGGGTGAGGTCAATTATCCCGGAGATTTCGAGTACCGCGACGGCATCACGCTCGGTGATGTCATACTGATGGCCGGCGGCCTTACCGACGGCGGCGACCTGGCCAATGTGGAGGTCGCTAGCAGGGGACGCGAGGATCACGGTTCCGTCAAACATTTCAATCTCGTGCAGGATCCTTCCGGAAACGACGAGGTGCTATATCCGTACGATATGGTCTTCATCCGCACCAAGGTCAATTACAGGGAACTGCAGACAGTAACCGTGATGGGCGAGGTTAAGTATCCCGGAACCTATGCCATCGAGAAGAACTCTGTGAGGCTTTCGGATGTCATCGCCCGTGCCTCCGGTTTTACCGACGACGCTTACGTCAAGGGCGCCATCCTCAAGAGGCTTATGACCGACGAGGAGATAGCCAAGCAGGAGGTGGCACTCAACATAGCCCAGAACCAGACGGCAAATCCGATGGATACCACTATCCTCGATGTCAAGAAGATAGGCGATTCGTTCACCATCGGTATCGACCTTAACGAGGCGGTGAGGAACCCCGGATCCTATGCCGACATCATCCTGCGCAGCGGCGACATCATCGACGTGCCCCAGATGAACAATACGGTCAAGATCTCCGGCGGAGTCTATTTCCCCAACACCGTCGCATACAACCCTTCGTATTCCTGGCGCGACTATGTGGACAGGGCCGGCGGATTCGTCAAGGGGGCCCGTAAGGGAAAGACCTACGCCATCTATATGGACGGCTCCGCAGCCGTACGCGGCTCGAATAAATTCAAGATGGAGCCCGGTATGGAGATCGTAGTGCCTCAGGTCAGCGAGTCAGAGGGACGGAAAGTCTCCCTTGCGGAGGTCGCATCCCTCACTTCATCCGTCAGTTCCATCGCCTATATGGCCGCAATCCTCATCAACCTGTTTAAGAAGTGATATGGAAGAGAGAGACATCAATCTTGCGGATTCCCTCGCGCTGCTCAAAAAGAAGCGCAAGGTAATCATTATCACCACGGTATGCTGCTTCCTGATCGGAGTGTTCCTGGCGCTCTTCGCACCCCGCACATTCCGCTCGCAGTGCGTTTTCGTGCCCCAGACCAACCAGAGTTTCTCGGCTTCGCGCTACTCTTCGATCGCGTCGATGATCGGAATGGATCTCGACATATCGGGAACCGACGGCCCCATCAATCCCAAGGTTTATCCCTACATCCTGCTGAACAACTCGTTCCTGCGCGATCTGATGTACACTCCCGTGCATTTCGAGAAGGCTGCCGAGCCCATAACCCTGTATGAGTATTATACCCATCCGGAATACCAGAAGTTCAATCTCGTCAGGACCATAGGCAAATATACCGTAGGGCTGCCCTTTATGCTCCTGCGCGCCGTGATGCCCAAGCAGAAGTATGAGAGCGAGGTCGAGACCTTCAATTCGACTCTCGACAGCACCGTCACGACGCTTACCAAGGTGGAGGACGACATAGCCCGCATCCTGGTGAAGCAGGTGACCGTCGATGTCGATGTCAAGCAGGGAGTCCTTACTATGAGCGCATTCATGCCCGAGGCCCTCGCGTCCGCGGAGGTCTGCCAGGCGGCGTTCGACCTGCTCAAGAAATATGTCTCCGACTTCAAGCAGGCCAAGTCGAAGCTCAATCTCGATTTCATCGAGCAGCAGCACGACGAGGCCAAGGCCGACTACCAGCGCAAGCAGAGGAACCTGGCATACTATCAGGATACCCACAAGGGAATTATGACCGCCTCCTCGCAGGTGGAGAGGGTGAGGCTCGAGAATGAGGTCGAGCTCTCCAAGCAGCTTTATGCCGAACTGGCCAAGAACCTGCTCTCATCCCGCGTGAAGCTGGAAGAGAACAATGTGACCTTCACCGAGCTCTCGCCGGTTTCGGTACCGATGCGCAAATTCAAGCCGCGCGGAACGCTGCTCACCCTTATCTGGACATTCCTCGGGTTCGCAGGCTCGTGCGGCTATGTCTGGCTCAAGGAAGGTATCAGACGCAGGGAGTCTGAAGAATCTTCAGCCTCAGCAGATTGAGGGCGTTCGAAGCGAACCTCTCGATATTGACGGAGCGGTTCGACGAGAACTTGACGCATTTTGTAGTGACGGACACGGTTCCGTCACTTTCTTTATGCGCCGCTGCCAGCCAGGCCATTCCAACGGGCTTCTCCGCGCTTCCGCCGCCCGGGCCGGCGATGCCGGAGGTGGCCACCGAGAAGTCGGTGCCCAGTTTGCGGAGCACTCCTTCGGCCATCTCCCTTACGCACTCCTCGCTTACCGCGCCGTGCTTTGCGATGGTTTCGGGGTTGACGCCCAAGGTTCCGGTTTTTACGGAGTTGGCATACGAAGTAACGGAGCCGTTATAGTACTCTGAACATCCTGCGACAGCTGTCATAAGCTCTGAGATCCTGCCTCCGGTGCACGATTCCGCTGCGGCGACTGTGGCCTTGCGCTCTTTCAGCAGGCGGCCGATGGCAATGGGAAGCGTATCCTCGCCCTCACCATAGATGGCATCGCCGATCCTTTCGCGCAACTGCGCTACCTGCTCCTCGAAATCGGTATGGACTTCGAAAGAGGTGAAGCGCAGGCGGACGCCGACGGTGGGGTTGGGCAGGTATGCCAGGTGGATGTGGGAGGGAAGCGAGTCCTCGATATCGGCTATCTCGCAGGCGAGCTCGGATTCCGGAATGCCGAATGTCACTATAGTGCGATGGGAGATATCCTCGGTCCTGAAGCGGTCGCAGATATCGTTCATCAGGGTAGGGAGCAGACCGATGGCCTCGAAAGGTACTCCAGGCAGGGAGTAGAGCGATGAGGAGTTGGGGCCGAGATCGTGGAATGCCATTCCGGGAGCTGTTCCGAGCTGGTTGAGAAGCACCTCGCAGGTGTCGGGAACCATCGCCTGGGCTTGATTGGTCTCGAGCATCCTTATTCCCCTTGCGGAGAGGATCCTTTCTATTATTACCAGCTGGCCTTTGGAAAGGCGGTAGCCCTTGGCACCGGAAAGTTCGCGGAGGGCGTCTTTGGTAATGTCGTCCTTAGTGGGGCCGAGGCCGCCGGTAGAGATGACTATATCGCTCTCTTCGAGGCATTCCTTCAAACGAGAAATGATCTCCTGACGGTCGTCGCCGATGGAAATCATCCTGTTAACGCGTACTCCTATTTTGTTGAGTTCCCTGGCGATCGCCGAGGAATTGGTATCCACTATCTGGCCGATGAGTATCTCGTCGCCGATAGTGCAGATTGTGGCTGTTGTCATTTCTTCTTTTTCTTTTTTGAATATTTCTCCGGGTTGCGCTGCTTGTCCACTGCGACCAGATGCTTGAGTATCTTCTTTATCAGCGAGGGACCCTCGAATGAGAGGGCGGTGTGCACCTCGATGAGGGCCGCGCCGTTGTCGAGCATCTGCTGTGCCTGTTCCGGAGTGGATATTCCGCCTGATACTATTATAGGTATGAGCTTCTGGCTCTTTTCATAAACATATTTCACCGTCTCCAACGAGTGTTCGAAGACCGGGGCGCCTGTGAGCTCGCCGTGAGGCATAGTGCATCCGGTCTGGTCGAGGTTGTAGGTGGAGCCGGAGACCACGAGCCCGTCGATGCCAAAGCTGAGTACCGTATGCACGGCGAGGTCTATCTGGTCTCTGGAGAGATCGGGCGGAAGCTTGATGAGGATCGGGTTGTTGTGGTCGTTGAAGCGCCTGATAGTGGTGATGCGGTCGATGATCTCAGCCAGATACTTCATATCGGTATCGAGCATATTGACCACGACGATATCGCTGAAATCGTAGATGAGGGTATAGGCCCTGTCGATGTCTTCGACCGCCTTTTCGGCCGGAGTCTCGTTGTTTTTGCCTATGTTGGCAATTACTACCAGATCTTCCCGCGGAGGATTCTGCTGGATGTTGCTAATCGCCTGGCGGACTCCCTGGTTGGCGTGCCCGAAATTGTTCACGAATGCCTTGCGGCCCTTCAGGCGCAGCCAGCGGGGTTTCTCGTTGCCGCTCTGGGGAGCGTTGGTAAGGGTTCCGATCTCGACGAAGCCGGGTCCGAAATTACCCAGGTCGTTGTAGAACAGTCCGTCGCAGTCGATTCCTGCGGAGATGCCGACAGGGTTCTTGAAATGCACGCCGAATATATCCCGCTCAAGTGAGGGGTGGGAGTAGCAATGTCCCAGTCTGATCAGAGGGCAGACCAATGGAATGCGCCTCAAGATCTCCAGCGTCTTAAAGGTGATCTTGTGGGCGGTTTCCGGATTGAAGGAGAACAGGATTGGACGTAATAGACTCTTGTACATCTTCGGTCTGCGGGAATCTTTCTCGGCCGCAGCACAAAGGTAACATTATTTTTCTTCGTATGTTCCGTCGGAGTAGAAGATGGTGACCCGGACGATTTTCCTCTCCCTGGAGGCGCTTTTAGGGGCCGAAATTTGCGTATCGTCCTCAAAAGAAGGGGCAAATATGGGATTCTCAGCGGGTTGAGCGAGGTCGAAATCGTCTATAAACTCCTCATCCTCAAATTGTTGGTCCTGGTCAGAGGGCTGTTCGGGGAATTGCTCTTGAGCAAACAATGAACTGCTTTGGGCAGATTCGGGGAGTGGCTGGGCCGAATTCTTGTACGGTTTGCCCTTTCCCGTCATGATCCACTCCGCGCTCAGGTCGGGGTAGGTGGCGAGCATCTTCGAAATAAAATCGAAGCTCGGTTTGTTACGTCCCGCCAGAAGGTGGGAGATACCGGAACGCTGGATTCCGATCGAATCCGCAAACTTGGCAGGAGAGAGGTCCTCCATTTTCAAAAACTGCTTTAATCTGCTCTCGAATGACTCCATAATCTTGTAACTTTTTAGCGATACAAATGTAAATATAAATTGTTGATAAAACAAAGCGTTTTGTGTCGATTTTGAGTGTTTACAAAAGTGATTTACATTTATCAAAGGCTGAATAGTGCGAATCATTGCCAGAAGCGTCTAAAATTGGCAAAGTAAAGGTTTATATAATCCTTGTAAATAATTGGGTTTTAGTGTATAGATGGCGGATAAATCGCTTTGTAAACAGGTTTTTCAACGGCTTCGGGGTTTATCGTCTCGATATACATAATCTTAAGCTTTAGTTAGTTGCTATTAAATCGCTGGGAATGTGCTATTTAGGTGCTCTATATTTACAAGTTTTCAACAATGCGTAACAGCGGTGGATGTTGGTTGTCCTAAAACTCGTTGATAAAGTTGTAAACTGTTGAAGGCGTCCGTGATTTGAACCGGGAATATATTTTTGTTCTCGTGGCATTGTATTTTTGTAAACTCAGAGCATTGCTTCATCACCCCGGCTGAGCCTTGACTTTTTTTTGCTACCTTTGCCCCCCGAATGTTGAGAGATATTAAAATAGAGGATTATGATTACCCCCTTCCAGAGGGGCGTATAGCTAAGTTTCCGTTGGAGCACAGGGATGATTCCAAACTTCTTGTCTATACGGCAAGTTCCGGAGAATCGCCTGTAGAGTCTTCGTTCAAGGATATCTCCCGTTTTTTGCCTTCTGGAGGCGTTATGGTCTTCAATGAGACAAAGGTCGTACCTGCAAGATTGTTCTTCCAGAGGCCTACAGGGGCGATTATCGAGGTTTTCTGCCTCGAACCCGCGGCTCCTTCGGATTACCAGCTCAATTTTGCCTCGACCTCCCGGTGTGACTGGAAAGTCATAGTGGGAAATCTGAAAAAGTGGAAAGGCGATACCCTCTCCCTGTATAATCCTGATAAAGATCCGGTTGTGGATGCGATCGGGCTCAAGGCTATTCTGGTCGACAATGCCGGGAATAGCTGTATTGTCCGCTTCGAGTGGGATAATGGCATGAGTTTCTCCGAAGTCCTCTCCCATTGCGGCAGGATACCCATTCCTCCGTATTTGAAGAGGGATACCCAGGCCATAGACCTGGAGCGCTACCAGACCACCTATGCGATGAGGGAAGGATCTGTGGCAGCTCCCACCGCCGGTCTCCATTTTACGGATAAAGAGTTCCGCGATATCGCCGAAAAGGGGATTCAGGTGATGAAATTGTCGCTCCACGTGGGTGCCGGAACCTTCCTTCCCGTCAAGAGCGAGCGCATTGTGGACCATACGATGCACAGTGAGCCCTTTGAAGTGCAAATCGGCTTCCTGAGGGCTTTGAAGGCCGCTTGTAACGGTCCGGTTATAGCCGTTGGGACCACTTCTGCGAGGTGTCTCGAGTCGCTTTACTTCCTCGGAGCGCACTGTATCGAGGGTCACGAACCCCAGAGTGTCGCGCAGTGGGAGCCATACCGCGAACAGGGGTATGACTATACCGCAGAGGAGGCCCTTTCCGCACTGATATCATATATGGAGGCCCGCGGACTCGACCGTCTTGTCTCCAGAACCCAAATCATAATAGTTCCCGGTTACAAATTCAGAATAATTGACTATCTTGTGACGAATTTCCATCAGCCCCGGAGCACCCTTCTGCTCCTGATTGCGGCCTTTATCGGGGAATCCTGGAGGAATGTGTACCGATTCGCCCTTGACAACGGGTTCCGCTTTTTAAGTTACGGGGATTCGTCATTATTACAGAAAAAGAGAGTATAGAAATGAAAAAATATCGTTGGATCATATTGCTCGTAACTATGGCTGCGGCTATCGCTGCGGCAGGTTACATTCCTGAAACGCAGAAGATTGAGACTGCGCAGATGACCACCTCCAATGTAGGTTACCTGGTTTCGTGTGCGGTTGCCTTTTCGCTCTTCTGCGTCGTTTTCTGCCTGGCACTGCTGGGTGGCAGGCTTCAGATGAGGCCTCTTCTCAGCCTCTTCCTGTGGATGGCGCTTGCCGTCCTTATACTTGTGGGAGTGGCTGTCCTTATCATACGGCTCACTGCCGGAGTCATATCCTGGCTGTGGGGGATCGGTGCCCCCGTGGTTGTCATCGCCCTGTTCCTTTGGCTCTATTTCCGCTATCGCAAGATTTCGGGAGACAAGGCGGCCGAGACTTCGGTCCGCAAGAGTGCCTCCGGAGCAGGTGAGATCAGGTTCAGTTTCAGGGTTCTTTTCGCTTCGATGGGTATCCTCCTTCTGACCGGAATCATCGCTCTCATCGTAGGGCAACCGAGCCACTATCTTTTCGTCCCGCTTTCGTTCGCAACCCTCGCAATTTTGCTCTGGAGGCTCCTGAAATGGCGTGGATTTATGCTTATCGGGGCATTAACTATTGTGTTATATGTGCTGCGATACTGCGTTCCGGACCAGATTTCGTTTACGGCGGGCAATTATTGGCCTTCTTTGGCTTTGACCCTGCTTTATCTGGGTCTTGTGGTGCCCCTTTCGGACCTTTATTGTCGGAAAGAGAGCTCCATCTAAAGCAATACTTTAGCTAAAATGTTCGAAAAAATAAGACCATATAACGACGAAAAGGTGCGGGAGGTCATTTCGGCCTTCGCAAAGCATCCGATTGTCTCCCAAATCAGTGATTTCCTATATCCAGGACAGGATCATGCCGTTCTGCAAAAGACTCTGTCAGAGGTAAATGGGGTATTTGACTTCCAGCAAAAGGTGATGTACCCGGCAATCGGCCAGATAGTGAAAGCCACTACCGGCGGGCTGACTTACGACGGTATCGGGTATTTCAGGCAGGAAAAATCCAACTACCTCATTGTCTCGAACCACCGTGACATTGTCCTGGATTCCGCGTTCCTGCAGTATATAATGCGCGACAACGATCTGCCTACGACCGAGATCGCGGTCGGCAACAATCTGCTAGCTATCCAGTTCGTGGCAGATCTGATGCTCTCCAACAGGATGATAGAGGTTGTCAGGGACGGCTCTCCGAGGGATGTTTACCGCAATTCCTGCCATTTCTCGGACTATATCCGCAGGCGTATTACCGGGCGCAGCCTGGATTCCGATGAGGGAATGGCTGAGGATGGAGGCGCCTCGATATGGCTCGCGCAGCGCCAGGGAAGGACCAAGGACGGCTTCGACATGACCGAGCAGGGCATACTCAAGATGCTCGATGTCAGCGGTACAGGCGGCTTCGCCGATGCGTTTGAGGAGCTCCGTATCCTGCCTATGTCCATATCGTACGAATATGAGCCCTGCGGCGTCCAGAAGGCGCTCGAATGTTGGAGGAAGTCCCGTTTCGGCGCATATACCAAGGCGGAGATGGAAGATGTCCACAGTATGCTTTCGGGCATAATGCAGAATAAGGGGCGGGTACATATCTCGCTGTGTGAGCCTCTTACGCGCGAAGAGCTGGAAACTGCGGCTTCACGCGACCGCAACGAGCGCTACCGTAAGCTTGCGGAAATCATTGATAAGAAGATTATTGACGGCTATCATCTCTGGGATACCTCGAGGTATGCCGCCGAGATTCTCGACGGTAAAAAGAGCAACCCTGAATTCGAGGCATTCATTGAAGAAGAGATCTCCAGCTTACCGAAGGACTGCGACCACGATGCCATAAGGAAGAATCTCCTGACCATTTACGCGGTACCTTACCTCAGAAAGAATAATCTTCAGCCATATTTCCGCAGATAGCAGAATAGTCCGCAGAAAAAGAAGAAAGCCGCTTTCATCGAAAGCGGCTTTCTTGTGGGAGTAGACGGATTCGAACCGCCGACCCTCTGCTTGTAAGGCAGATGCTCTAAACCAGCTGAGCTATGCTCCCTCGTTTGGGACTGCAAAGATATTCACTTTTTGGTTTCCTGCAAAAAAATGTTTTGAATTTTCTGACCCTGTCTGCCAATTTGTCGCAAAGTGCGGGCTGGTATCCATTTTGAAATGGTATGGGCGACAAATTGAAACAATAGATAAAAACATAACAATTATGGCACAAGGAAAAATAGGAGTAACTACCGAGAATATATTCCCGGTTATCAAACAATTCCTCTATTCTGACCGCGACATCTTCGTTCGCGAACTGGTCGCCAATGCAGTGGATGCCACCCAGAAACTCAAGGCTCTGGCTTCTTCCGGCGAGTTCAAGGGTGATCTCGGCGATTTGACAATCCACATCGAGGCTGACCCCAAGGCCGGTACCCTTAAGATCATTGACCACGGTATCGGCATGACAGAGGAGGAGGTCGATAAGTATATCAACCAGATAGCATTCTCCAGCGCGGGCGAGTTCCTCGAGAAATACAAGGACCAGACGGGAATCATCGGCCATTTCGGCCTGGGATTCTACTCCTCGTTCATGGTATCCAAGACAGTCACTATCGAGTCCCTGTCATACAAAGAGGGAGCGAAGGCTGTCAAATGGTCGTGCAACGGCGATCCCGAGTATAAGATGGAGCCTTGCGAAAAGGCGGACCGCGGCACCGTCATCACTCTCTATCTCGATGATGAATCCAAGGAATACGCCGAAGAGAGCCGCGTAGGCGAGCTCCTCCACAGGTACTGCAAGTTTATGCCTGTTCCCGTGGCCCTGGGCAAGAAGAAGGAGTGGAAGGACGGCAAGTATGTCGATACCGAGGAGGACAATGTCATCAATACCCTGGAGCCCCTCTGGGCCAAGAAGCCTTCCGATTTGAAGGACGAGGATTATATGGAGTTCTACCACAGCCTCTATCCGACGCTCGACGATCCGTTGTTCTATATCCACCTGAATGTGGATTATCCGTTCAACCTCACCGGAATCCTCTATTTCCCGAAGATCAAGAACCAGCTGGAGGTCTCCAAGAACAAGATCCAGCTCTACTGCAACCAGATGTTCGTCACCGATTCGGTCGAGAATATAGTGCCCGAGTTCATGACGCTGCTCCACGGTGTCATTGATTCCCCCGATATTCCCCTGAATGTGTCGAGAAGCTATCTGCAGTCCGATTCCAATGTCAAGAAGATATCGGGATACATCACCAAGAAGGTTGCGGACCGTCTTGAGGAGATCGCGAAGAACAAGAAGGAGGAGTTCCAGCAGAAGTGGGACAATCTCAAGCTCTTCATCGAGTACGGTATGCTTACCGATGAGAAGTTCAACGAGCGCGCGCAGAAATTCGCTCTGCTCAAGAACACCGACGGCAAGTATTTCAATTACGACGACTATCGCAAGGCCATCGAGCCGGAGCAGACCGACAAGGACAAGAAGGTGGTTTACCTTTACGCCTCGGATGTGCAGAACCAGTTCCCTTACATCGAGGCGGCAAAGAACAAGGGATACGATGTCCTGCTCTTCGATTCGCCGCTCGACGCCCATTTCGTGAATCTGCTCGAGAACAAGTTCAAGGATTCGCGCTTCGTGCGTGTCGATGCCGATTCCGTCGACCGCCTGATCCCTAAGGACGAGGCGGAGAAGTTCGAAATCACCGACGACCAGAAGAAGGCCCTCCAGGCTACGGTCGAGGAGATAATGCCGAAGGAGTATAAATACGAGGCGCAGGTCGCCAACCTCGGCGAGACGGCGCAGCCTATCCTCATTACCCAGAGCGAGTTCATGCGCCGTTACCGCGATATGGCGGCTCTCGGCGGAGGAATGAACTTCTACGGCGAGATTCCGGAGACTTACAATATCGTCATCAATGCCCAGAATCCCCTTATCAAGAAGATAATGGGCGAGGAGGGAGTCACGGCGCTCAAGGCCGACAACAAACTGCTTCGTCAGGCCGCCGACCTGGCCCTGCTCGGCAACGGAATGCTCAAGGGCAAGGCATTGTCGGATTTCATCCGCAGGAGTGAGGATTTCATAAGATAAGATTAGGAATATGAAAAAGGTTATGACTATGGCCGCGATGGCGGCGCTCCTGATTTTCGTCTCGGGATGCAAGGGCGGAAACAGGAATGTTGCACAGGCCCCGGCCGAAGAGGTTAAGGAGACCGTGAAGTCCGGAGACCTGCTTTTCGTCGCGATTCCGGCCGATTACCAGCTCGACGACATATCGGATGCCATCGCTCAATCCACCGGAAGCGGGGAGAAAAATTATATCCATACCGCCATACTCGATGTGGATTCGGCCGGCGTGTGGGTTCTCGATGCCACTATCAAGCACGGGGTGGACCGCCATCCGCTGGATACCTTCCTCGTGGATTTCACTCTCAAGGACGGATCGTATCCCGACCTGGAGGTGTGGAGGCTCAACGACGATGCCGATGCCGCGAAGTATGTGAGCAACGCCACTGCCTATATCGGCGAGGCGTATGACTTTACCTTCACGGCCGACAACGGGACGCATTACTGCACCGAGCTGGTGTACGATTCCTATGTCACCCCCGACGGCACGCATATATTCAATACCGTACCTATGAACTTCGCCCTGCCCGACGGTACCATGCCGGATTACTGGAAGCAGCTCTTCGCCAAGCTCGGAACCGATATTCCCCAGGGCGAACCCGGCACCAATCCGCAGATGATGCGCACCGAGCCCGCGATCCACAGGGTGGATGTGAATCTGTTGGATTATTCTTATCTTTGTCCAACTCAAAAGCAGGAATGATTATGATTACACAGTTGAGCGACAGCGTGCGCTATATAGGATGTGACGATTTCGACCTCGACCTCTTCGAAGGGCAGTATGCGCTTCCCGAAGGGATGACCTACAATTCGTATCTTATCCTCGACGGAAAGGTGGCCGTAATGGATGCCGTGGATGCCTCCAAGGCCGACGAATGGCTCTATAAGCTGGAAGATGCCCTTGAGGGCCGTCTGCCGGATTATCTGGTGGTCCATCATATGGAGCCCGACCATTCGGGAGCCATCCTCAGGGCGATGGATAAATACCCCGCCATGAAGCTTGTGCTGACCGCGCAGGCGCTCAAGATGCTCCGTCAGTTCTTTGAGAATGCCGACATCGACGGAAGGACCCTCGTGGTCGGAGACGGCGACAAACTCGAACTTGGCAGCCATAAACTTACTTTCCTGACGGCCCCGATGGTCCACTGGCCGGAGGTGATGGTCTCGTACGACGAGTTCGACAGCACCCTCTACAGCGCGGATGCATTCGGCAAGTTCGGTGCTATCGGCAAGTGCGGTTTCTTCGGCTCGGACGATGACGACTGGGCTTGCGAGGCGCGCCGTTATTATTTCAATATCGTCGGCAAGTTCGGGGCGCAGGTGCAGGCCCTGCTCCGGAAGGTGAAGCCTTTCGAGGTGAAGCGGATATTCCCGCTCCACGGCCCGCTCTTGAAGGAGAATCTGGATTATTATCTCGAACTCTATGATACGTGGTCCTCATACGCTGCCGAAACAAAGGGCGTAGCGATCGCCTACACTTCGGTTTACGGGCATACCCGCGAAGCCGTGGAGATGCTTGCGGCCGAGCTCGAGAAGAGGGGAGTCAAGGTCGCCCTGAGCGACCTGGCCCGCTGCGATATGGCCGAGGCTGTGGAGGATGCGTTCCGCTATGACCGCATCGTTTTGGCGACCACCACCTACAACGGCGGAATCTTCCCCTTTATGCATACCTTCATCGAGCATCTCGTGGGACTGGGCTTCCGCAACAAGTGTGTTGCCTTCATCGAGAACGGCTCCTGGGCTCCGGCCGCTACGCGCAATATGAAGGCGATGCTCGAGCCTTGCGCCAATATGACTTATGCCGCTGCAGGCGTCAAGATAATGTCGGCCCTCAATGGGGAGAGCCGCGGGCAGATTGTAGCCCTGGCGGACGAACTCTCAAATAACCAGTGACTTGTACAATTATTAAATATTTAACGAGATGAAAAAGTTCCTTACAATTGCCTTGAGCTTTGCAGTGGCATTGCTCGCATTCTCTTCCTGCCAGAAGGAGAGTCTTACCGGAAAGGTTACCTATGCCTTGAATAACTATACCACCGAACTTAACAATGATGACTTCGAGGCATGGCAGGCTGTCGAAAAGAATTACGAAGATGCGCTTTCCGCAATACAGGGTGTCATTAAGGAGGCCGGCAAGAAGTTCGTCCTCGAAGGCAAGTATGATGCCTGCGACAAGCTGGTTCTGGATGCCTGCGCTGCAGCAGAGGCTAAATCAGCTTCTTATACCTTCAAGAGCGGTTTCAAGCTCGAGGTCGTAGCCAATTATCCCGCTGGAGACGTCAGGACGGCTACTATTTATTCCCATAAGTTCGGCAAATAATCCTCAAGGACATATTTGCAACTACAAAGGCTGGAGCAACCGCTCCGGCCTTTGTTTGTTCCGGAGACTGGCATATATCCTGAAAACCTGTGGCCGCCCATGGCCACATGAATGGGAGGGGCCCACGAAGTGGGAGGGACGGAGCGAAGCGGAGGGTTTTCAGGATATATGCCAGTCTCCGGGATTATTGCAGGCCGAGCATCTTGGTCAGGGACTCGATGAGCGCATCGATCTGATCCTGAGAGGAGAGGGCTTCGATGGGGAAGCCGAGGCTGACGGCATTGTAATCCGGACCGATGTAGGCGGTGCCTGCGGGGATGTTGTTGTCGTAGCGGAAGATGGTGAACGTATTGCTGTCCGGGACGGGGACTATCGCGTCGGGCGATTCAACGTGATAGCGTACGGAGTTGGGGATGGTGTTGAAGGAGTACCGCTCTCCCGCTTTCAGATGGAAGGGGGAGGAGACGCTGTGGAGACCGCCGCCGGCCGTGGCCTGCGTGTTAAGCCATTTGTACTTGAGGATATTGGTCACGAATGAGATGGCCGGAGCGATATGCTTCCTGATATATGCGGTGTCCGTCGGGAATCCGTAGATGGGATCCCAGAGGTCGGAAGCGATGTAGGCGCCCGAAACAAGGAGGTTTCCCCCCGCGGAGGCATATCTCGCGAGCCGGATCTGCAGGTCGACGGGGAAGACCTCATAGGCCCACCTCGCGCCGCCGTTGCATCCCTTGACGGTGCGGGTCTGCTTTCCGCAGATCAGGTCGATAAGGCTGTAATCCGCATAGGCAGTGCTGTCTTCGGGGGCGGCATTGGCCCTGGAGGCGGTGCCGTCGCAGAATGCCTCGCGCGAGCAGGAGGAGAACGCCAGGCCGGCCTTGAGCAGCGCCTTGCCGTGGATATAGGGGAAATCGAACGTATTGCCGGCGACCGGCGTAGTCTCGTATGTGCCTTGAGACGCTCCGAATCCCGCATTGTCGTCATCCATCCACCTGACGGAGCGGCGGAATTCGAACTGGGGACCGCAGTAGGAGATATCCTCTATGTAGGGTACGCCGCTGTCCACGATATCGAGGAATCCGGCATATAGGGAGTCCGTGGTCTCGAATGAGAGGGGAGCGCTGACGCGGTCGAAATTGTTGACAATCAGGGCCTTTTTATCGCCGCCTTCGGAGGGCGCCCCGACCGACAGGAGCTCGGAATCGAAGCTGCGGCCTCCGGCATTGTAAGCGGCCACCTTGAAACTGTAGATGTGCCCCGGTTCGATGGCGATGCGGGCCGAGCTTCCCTCCACCGGGATTCCGTTGTCGAATCCGCCGCCGTCGATACGGGAATAGACGATATATCCGTCGGGAGATGCGGTCGGTTCCTGAGGATCTTCCGTAGGCTTCCATTTCAGGACAGCGTACAGATGTCCCTCGGAGTCGTCCAGTGCGGCGCTGAAACCGCTTACCGGCAGCGGCTGGACTATGAATCCGGTGTCGTTGAGATAGGCCAGATACTTGAGGATGCCCTTGTAGATGGCGCGTGATACCACGAACCGGAATCCGGGATCGAGGCCGTAGCGCATGTCGTTGAAATTCTGGTGGGAGAGGAGTTCCAGTATCATAGCCGGAACTTCGGGTTGGCTGCACTCCGCATAGGCTTTGTCGCGGAGCGAGCGGCGGGTCCAGTGAGGGTCGTACGAGGCCTGGATGTCGGAGACTATCTGGGTCTGGACGACATCGGCGTACTCCCTGGCGATATCGCGTTTCTCGCCGTTGGGATAGCGGTCCTTGCCGTTTATGACACGGGTGAAGATGGCCAGCGTGCCTATGGTCGAATCCCTCGGGGCGATGCCGGCGTCGCTGTGGAATGCGAATGAGAGGTCGATGGGGATATTGTATCCCGGGCGTCCAGGATTGACATAGGAGCCTCCGGCCAGCGCATTGACCCACTTGGCGCGGCACTGGAAGTCGTCGGTATAATCTTTCTCGAATGCGGTCGGAGAGTAGATGGAATCGGTGAAACCGGCCCACTGCAGCCAGTATCTCGAGCCTTCTGCGGCGCGGGGATAACCGGAGGTTTCGGGCAGGACCTCGAACTCGGGGTTCAGGGGGCTGCGGGCGATGTTGCCGGTGCCGCCTCCGAACTTGACCGCATCGGCGCTCACTATTGCGCCGGCGCTCGAGCCGCTGTTTGTCAGGTAAACGCCCTGCCCATTGCCGCTTCCCTCGTCGAAATCGAAGAAGCCGAGGCAAATCCAGGTGCCCCCGCCCATCTGCTGGTTGACGGAGAAGAGGGTGGAACCCCCGCTGTGGCGCACTTTGTAAAGGGCGGTGCGGGTGCTGTTCTCGACGCTTTTGTATGAGATGTAAACGGCATACCGACCCTTACGGGGGAAATCCGGAGTCCATCTTGCGGTGCATTCGTTCGCATTGTCGTCCTTTGCGCCGCTGGTCATTCTCGCTGTTCCCATTTCGAATGGATTGTCGCCGTCGAGGTAATATCCGCCCTTCTGGCCGAATCCGTATCCCGGAGCCACCGACCAGGTGCCCTGTTCGCCGTATCCGGGCTCCCTGCCGTCGTTGTCCACTATTATCTCGGTGGTATTCCAGTCCCTCTCGCGCGGCAGGAGCACGTTCGCGCCCGCATTCTCGAGCATCGGGAGCAGGAAGGGGATGACATACGATTGGGTGTAAAGGTCCTCTACGGTCTGCATCAGGCGGCCCCGCTGCCATTCCCACCGCCGGAGCGACTGCTCATAGTAGAATCCGTGGCTCTGCCAGAGGGCGATGTGGCGTCCCTGCAGGCCGTGGGTTATGGCGTTGGGCTCGGAGAGCCGCGTTATCAGGGGGACGAGCGCAGCCCTTCCGGCAGATGTCTTTTTGATGTGGTCGCGGACGTATGGGTTGTATCTGTCAGCGGAGAAGTAGCCCGGGATAAGGTCTTCGAGCATCTTGCCGTCGGTGCGGACTGTGACGTTGCCCTTGTAGTCTTTGTATTTGTCGGGAAGGGTGGCGTCGATTATCGAATAAATGGTATGGAGATGCCGTTGCCTGAGAGGGTATTCGCTCAGAGTGTTGTTGAATATCAGGTTGAGTTTGCCGCCGGAGACCGATGCTCCGCTGACATAGAGTTTGGTGTTGATGTAGGCGTCCTGGCGCAGATAGGAAGTCAGCGAGTCGCACATCGGCTTGAAGGCCGCGATCGGCCTGCTGGCGGCCGACAGATCGGTCAATGCGGCCAGCAACAATGTTGTGAGTATCAGCAGGCGCCGCATCGCTTTACTTCCTGAAGAGTGTGACCAGGGCTATGATGGTGGAGCCGACAGTGACTGCGGCCACGTTGTAGAAGAGGTCCCACGGGTCGGTTGTCCTGTAGGTGGTGATCTTGTCCTGAAGCAGTTCGAATGCGAAGCAGAAGATGATTCCCGTGATTATGACAAAGACCAGCGAGCGCCATCTGTTCTTGAAATAGAATGCCGCCTGCGCGAAGAACGGGTAGGGGAAGAACATCAGGAAGTGGATCACTTTGTCGATGGGGATGCCCCACAGGCTGCGCGGCACTTTGAAGAATGCCGTCGGATGGCCGAAGCAGAGGTAAACCAGGACTCCGAGGTAGAGGATGAATACGGCTACGGAGGTAATGTGTGCGCTAGCGTTTCTTGACATAGTTGCCTCTCTTTTTCTGCAGCCTGACGAAGTCGTCTTCGGCTTTTACCTTGTCGATGATGGTGGTAACGACTTTGTAAATCTCGCTGCCTGCGGAGTAGTCGGCGCGGCAGATGAAATTGACGCGGTTCTGGCGAAGGAGTTTGTGGGCCGTGTTTTTCTGTTTGAGGTTGTCGTCCTGATAGACGGCGATGGAGTTGCCGCCGAACATCTTGACTATCTTCATGCAGGGGATGTCGGTCTCCCCGTCGCCGAGGTAGATCATATTGCTGAAGGGGATGGGTTTCTCATCCTCTTTCTGGCTTTCGTTGACCTTCTTGTTGTCGCTGATGTCCATTATGCCCTTGGCGATCTTGAAGAGGAACTGGGTCTTGCCGGTGTAATCGACAGCCACTGCGGGCCAGACGGCCTTGCCGCTGTCGTCGTACCAGAATGAGCAGGCGAATATTTTCTTGAACTCCTTGGCGATGGGGGAGCCTTCGATGAGTTCGGTCTGCCCCGAGGAGTTGATGTAATGCTCGACCTTCACCCCGTGCTCGATGCCGTACTGGTTGATGAGCGAGAACCACTCCTTGACGCCTTTGTGCAGCTGGATGTTGCGGCCGAAGGAGACGAAGGAGTCGCGGGTGAGGGAGATGCCCACCTTCTCGGCCTCTTCGATCATCAGTTTCATATAGGAGAGGATGGAGTTGACCTCCTGCCCCTGTGGATTGACATTGCTCAGTTCCCAGAACTCTTTCGGGGTTTTGCCGATGGCCTGGATGAAGCCGAACTCCTGCATGTTGCCGGGCGAAAGCGTCCCGTCAAAATCGTAAATCAGCGCCACTGTAGGTTTCTTCCGTACCATATCAATTAGTATTTTATCTTGCAAAGATAACAAGAAACGATGATGTTACGATAATTATATCTGACATAATAAGGTTTATTATCTGGAGCCGGGAGGCACTTTCCCCCTGCAGGCAATTGCGGAGGGCCGTAGTGAGACCCGCCCTGACCGCGAAGCGGAGATGGGAGCGAAGCGGCGGGGGCCCATCGGAGCCGCGAGGCAGGGTGGAGCCGAATAGGCCCGGGAGCACTTCTTGCCTGCAGGGGGAAAGTGCCTTCCGGCGGAAATAATAAACCTTCCTATGACGATTTCCTGTCGTGGATCCACATCTGTATGGCGTTGACTATGTTCTGGCATATTGAGTAGCAGGCGCAATAGACAGAGGCCAGGGGGTGGAGATAGGTGTTTGCCATCCAGATGCCGACGGCTGTGTTTTTCTGGAAGAGGAGCTGGCCGCCAGCGATCTTGTCGCCGAAACGCTTTCCGATGGCGCGGCCAGTGAAAAACTGGACGACGCAGAGGACGACTGCCGAAGCGGCGAGGATGAGGATGCTGCCGAGATTGCCCTTGCCGTGGAGGAAGATGAAATCGATGGTCTGGCCGAGGCTGATGAACAGGACCGTGGCCCAGAGGTAGAACGCGGCCCCTTTGAATCCGGCTATCCTGTCGTTGACTTTGGGTAGCAGAATCTGCAGCAGCAGGGCTGTGAAGAAGGGGAGGGCTATCATCGTGCCGATGCGCTTGAAGATGGTCCAGAATGAGATCAGGAAGGGAATCTCCCTATGGACTCCGACGAAGGAGAAAATCACCGGGGCGGCTGCGGCGGTGGCGAGGTTGCCGATTATGGTAAAGGTCGTCACCCTCTGGCGGTCGGCGCCCAGGATGGTGGAAATCACTGCGACTGCAGCCGCAACAGGGCAGATGATGCCCACGAGGATGCCTTCGGCGATTATCTGGTTGTGGGATATCGACATCACGAGGAGATATCCTCCGATTCCCAGGACGAACTGGACCAGCAGCAGCCAGGAATCCATCCAGGACGGGCGGAGCTTGCGCAGGTCCACGGCGCAGAAGGTAAGAAGCAGGATTGTGAAAATAATGTATGGCGAAGCCACCGCGGCGGCTCCGCAGAACCTATGAAATATGACTCCCAGCAGCAGGGCTGCCGGGAGTACATAACTTCTGTATCGGGTTAGCTGCATCTTGTCAGAGAGCCGGTTCCTCCGTTGCGGGCTCCGCTGCCGGTTCGGCCGCGGCATCGACAGCTGCGGGCTCTTCGGTAATGACCTCCTCGATCACCACTTCCTCTACGTGAGGCTTCTGCCAGGGCAGGCGCTTGTTGCAGATCCAGAAGGCGGCGATGGCGAGGACCAGCAGGATAAGGCACCAGCGGAGGATATGCCTCCAGAGAGGAGTCTTCTTGCGGAAAGGATCCTTGCCCTTGACCTTGGGATACTTGGCGAGATGAGTGAGGGTGGAGCCGAACTGGGTGTTGACCAGGACGCGGGAGTTGATGGCCCATCCGTTGGCGTTGAGCACCGGAGCGAGGTTGCGCTTGCGGAG
The DNA here is from genome assembly GCA_017443845.1 of Bacteroidales bacterium. Classification (GTDB taxonomy): domain Bacteria; phylum Bacteroidota; class Bacteroidia; order Bacteroidales; family UBA932; genus Cacconaster. The sequence goes on from JAFSXX010000048.1 coordinate 60,371, forward strand.
TTTGAGCCATGCCAGGAGCATCGAAGGACCGGAGATGAGCAGGATGATGGCTGCGATGAGGACGAATATTCCCCACCAGGGCATCTTGATGATACTGTCGAGGAGACCTACGACAGCGTCGAGGATGAAGCCCAATGCCATGCCGATGGCTGCGAAGATGCCGGCGAACTTGGCGATGTCGAAGGCCTGCTTCTTGGCAGCGCCCTCGTCGGGGAGTTTTGCTCCGTCAGCTTTGGCTACCAGATCCTGCGTGGCCTTGTTGTCGCGGTCCTCTGCACTCTTGTTGAGCTTGTCGGTGCACCACTTGGCGAATTTGCGATAAGGGGACCAGAAGGCCTGCGGCACGCTGATGGGGTTGTCCACGATCTTGGTGACGGTGGCGTCCCAGTCGTGTCCGTCGCGGTCGTAGAAGATGGCGTTCTGGCCTACGCTCAGGCTGCGGGTGTTGCCCTCGGTGACTATGCCTGCGATATCCATCTCCTTTCCGAGAACCTTGGAGACGCAGTGGCAGTAGAGGATGAACATTCCGCTCTTGGCGGCCATATCGCCGTGGCGTCCCATATCGGTCACACGGACGCAGAGGTCGAGGCTGCGCTCGTCGATAAAGAGCTTGCCGGACTGGAATACTGCCAGGCGGGCTTCGTCGCGGGAATAGAAATCGGAGAATGTGACGAAATTCTTGAGGAAGCGGAAGAAGTCGCGGTAGAGATGCAGGAACTTGTCCACTCCCTTGATGGTCTCGGCCTCGGCCTTCTGGCTCTCGAGGAACTCGTCCTCCTCCTTCTTGACCTCATCCTTCCAGGCGGTATAGGTCGCCAGTTTGGCCTGGACGGCCTGCCAGTCGGCATCGGTAAGGGTGGCGGCGCCGGGATAGTCCTTGTCGAAGGCGATGGCCTTCAGGCGGGCGAAATCGGCGGCCCAGGCTGGGTTGATGACCGCCGAGAGGGAGAGGGCCTGGTCGCCGCTGACGCGGGCGAGGGGATATGTGGCAATCTCGTCGATGCAACCGGGAAGCTCCTTGTCGCTGATGGCGCCGATGCGCTCGGCGGAGACATCGAGGGCCGCGGTGCTCTCGCTGTCGAAAGCGGCCAGCTTGCTGCGCAGGAAGTAATCGTCGATCTTGGCTTTCAGCTTGCCGGCGAGGGCGAGCGCCTCTTCGGTGTCGGCGCCGTAGGGGAGGACATCCTCACCCGCCGCCTTGGCCTCGGCTGCCGCCTCGGCCAGTATTCCGAGGGCTTTTGCTGTGTCGGCCAGGGAGATCGATTCGTGCTCTTCGCCGAGGACCTTTGCGGCATTGGAGATGCCTTCGAGAAGCGCCTTGCCTGCATCGGAGTCGGGATTGATGGCGTCGGTGGAGATGAAATCCTCTCCGGCCAGTAGCGAGTCGGGGCTCTTGAGGGCGGCGACCAGCCACTTCGACGCTTCTATGACCTCGTTGACGTGGATGTGCCCGTCGTTATTGCTGTCGATGTACGCGAGAGTGGTTTCGTCGAACTCGAAACCCGTTGTGGGACAGCTAAGCGCGGTCCATAACTTCTGGTCCAGCTCGCCGAGGTGGGCGATGTCCTCGCCGGTCTCGATGTTGACTCTCGTGACCCCTCCGATCTTGCTGAATTTCCAGTTGTACTTGTTGGATTTTGTCTTGCTCATAGGATGAAGTATAAGTGCTGTGGATAATTTTTCAAATTTGTACAAATATACATTAAAAATCCAATAATTTAATACTAACTTTGCGTACCCGAAACAAGGTGGGTTTTTTATGTGAAATGATTAAAATCCTGTGCAAGAACACCGGGACGGCGATGGAGTTCCAGGAAGGAATCTCGCTGCTCGAAGTTCTTCCTCATTTTGACATTGAGAGTCCCTTTCCCATCATCTCCGCAAAGGTGAACAACGTTTCCCAGGGACTCAAATACAGGGCCTTCAACTCCAAGACGGTTGAGTTCCTGGATTACACTTCATCGAGCGGCAAGCGGGTTTACTGCCGGTCCCTCTGTTTCCTGCTGGCAAAAGCGGCCGCGGATGCATTTCCAGGCAGCCGCATCTACATCGAGCACTCCATCTCCAACGGCTATTACTGCAACTTCCACAAGTCGGACGATTCCAGATTCACTCCCGACGACGTGGCGGCTATCCGCGCCCGGATGAAATCGCTCGTAAGCCGCAACATCCAGTTCCACAGGCTCGAGGTACCCATCGAGGAGGCGGTCCGCATCTTCAGGGAGCAGCACAGCCTCGACAAGGTCCGCCTGCTGGAGACCAGCGGCCAGCCCTATACCGACTATTACCTGCTCGACGGAATGGCCGACTACTACTACGGCCGCCTGGTGCCCTCGACCGGATACCTCAACGTGTGGGGGCTCGAGCCCTACCACAACGGAATGCTGCTGCGGGTTCCCGACAGGGACAACCCCAGTATGCTGGCACCCTTCGTGGACCAGCCCAAGACCTATGAGATGTTCGCAGAGAACCTCCGCTGGAACATCATAATGAGGCTCAATACCGTCGGCGACCTCAACCATTCCCTCCAGGAAGGCAACGGCAGCGAGCTTATTCAGGTGTCCGAGGCTCTGCAGGAGAAGAAGATAGTCCAGATCGCAGAGGAGATCGAGCGCCGTTACAACAGCGAAAAACCTCTTCGCCTGGTGCTTATAACGGGCCCTTCGAGCAGCGGCAAGACCACATTCTGCAAGCGCCTCAGCGTCCAGCTGAAAGCCTGCGGGCTCAGGCCTCTGACAGTCTCGACCGACGACTATTTCGTCAACCGGGTGGAGACCCCCAAACTCCCCGACGGCAGTTACGATTTCGATAATTTCGATACCGTCGACCACGACGCCCTGCAGGCCGACATCGTAAAGCTGCTCAATGGCGAGACGGTCCAGGTGCCGGAATACAACTTTGTTACAGGCATCCGGGAATACAACGGCAAGAAACTCTCCCTCAGGCCGGGATGCGTCCTGCTGGTGGAGGGCATCCACGCGCTGAATCCGCGTCTTACCGACCAGATCCCCGAAGATTCGAAATACAGGATATTCATCTCCACGCTGACCAATATAGCGCTCGACAACCACAACTGGGTGCCTACGAGCGACAACCGCCTCCTGCGCCGCATCGTGCGCGATTACAACAAGGGGGCCTTCACCGCCCGCGAGACCATCAGCCAGTGGCCCAACGTGCGCAGGGCGGAGGAGAAGTGGATATATCCCTATCAGGAGAATGCCGACGTGATGTTCAACTCGGCCTATCTTGTTGAATTCGCGGTCCTGCGCAACCACGCGGAGCCGATTCTCGCGAGCGTTCCCAAGAACTGCCCCGAGTACAGCGAGGCACACCGCCTTCTCAAGTTCATTCATTATTTCACTCCCGTCCCGGACAAGGAGATCCCCGCGACCTCCCTGCTCCGCGAATTTGTGGGCGGCAGCAGTTTCGGTATATAATAAATGCAAGAAAACGATCTGATCATCAAATTGGAGCACCTCTCGAAGGAGTTTGACGGTGTCAAAGTCCTCGACGACGTGAGCCTCGACATCAAGAAAGGTGAGTTCGTCACCTTCCTCGGTCCCTCCGGCTGCGGCAAGACTACCACCTTGCGCATCATCGCCGGTTTTACCAAGCCTGACGCGGGCAGCGTCATAATGGAGGGAAAGGACATCTCCGAAGTCCCTCCTTACCGCCGTCCGCTCAATACGGTGTTCCAGCGCTACGCGCTCTTCCCGCACCTTGACGTCTACGACAACGTCGCTTTCGGTCTCAAACTTCAGAAAGTTCCTGAAGATGAGATCGAAAAGCGTGTTAAGAGGGTCCTCAAGCTCGTCAGTATGTCCGATTATGAGGACCGCGACGTGGAGTCCCTCTCCGGCGGACAGCAGCAGAGGGTGGCCATCGCACGCGCGCTGATCAACCAGCCCAAGGTGCTGCTTCTCGACGAGCCCCTCGCGGCGCTCGACCTCAAGATGCGCAAGGATATGCAGATAGAGCTCAAGGAGATGCACAAGAAACTGGGCATCACCTTCATCTATGTGACCCACGACCAGGAGGAGGCCCTTACGCTCTCGGATACCATAGTGGTTATGAACGAGGGCCGCATCCAGCAGATCGGCACCCCCATAGATATCTACAACGAGCCGGTCAACTGCTTCGTGGCCGATTTTATCGGCGAGAGCAACATCCTCAAAGGCAGGATGATACGCGACCGCCGCGTGGCTTTCATCAAGCACGAATTCGACTGCGTGGACGAAGGCTTCGGCGAGGATGTCAAGGTCGATGTCGTAGTGCGTCCCGAAGACATCTATTTCACCACCGATCCGGCGAAGTGCCAGTTCAAGGCCAAGGTCAATTCCTGCACCTTCAAGGGTGTCCACTACGAGATGTGGGTCGATACCGATACGGGCTATGAGCTTATGATCCAGGATTACGACCCTTATCCGGTCGGCAGCGAGGTGATGCTCTACATCGACCCGGACGACATCCAGGTTATGAAGAAAGAGCGCGAGTTCAACTCCTTCGCCGCAAAGGTGAAAGGCGAGGGCAGGGTGGAGTTCCTCGACACCGAATTCGAGTGCGATACCCAGGGCTTCGAGGAAGGGGAGCAGGCCCAGGCCGTCATCCGCTTCGAGAAGGTGGACCTTCTCGACCACGAGGAGGATGCGGACCTCACCGGCAACGTGGAGTTCATACTCTATATGGGCGACCACTATCACCTGACCATCAAGACCGATGCGGGCGAGAATATCTGGGTCGATACCAACGACATCTGGGACAAAGGCGACTTTGTCGGCATCAAGATACTTCCCGGAGACATAACTCTCCACAAAGTCGCTTCAGGAAATGAATAAGAGATCGAGCTGGGCGCTGCCTTACTTCATATTCCTGGTGCTCTTCGTGGTGCTGCCGCTGCTGCTGATCCTGATGTATTCGCTTCAGGACGCTTCAGGCAATTTCACTCTCTCCAACATCACGAAGTTCTTCACCGACAAGGACGCCCTGGGCACTTTCGCACTCTCCATCGAGGTGGCTATCGAGAATACCCTGCTGTGTATCCTCATCGGCTATCCGGCCGCCTGGATCCTGGCCGACAACAAGCTGAACAGGAGCGCGGTAACGGTAGTGCTGTTCATCCTCCCGATGTGGATCAACGCCCTTATGAGGACCCTCGCCACCGCCGAGCTTTTCAATATGGCCGGCATCCAGCTGGGCAAGGGGACGCTGCTCTTCGGTATGTGCTACGACTATCTTCCCTTTATGATATACCCGATCTACAATCAGCTCAAGAAGATGGATAAATCCTACGCAGAGGCGGCGCAGGACCTCGGCGCGACCCCTTCGGAGGTCTTCCGCAAGGTGACCCTGCCGCTCTCGATGCCGGGAGTCTGGAGCGGAGTGATGATGGTCTTTATGCCCACCGTCTCCACCTTTGCCATCTCGGAGTTCCTGACCAACAACAAGATCAAACTCTTCGGTACCATCATTCAGGAGAACATCAACAATTCAATGTGGAACTACGGCGCCGCCCTCTCGCTCATCATGCTCGTGATAATCGGCATAACGACTATGTTGCAGGGAGGCGAAAAACGGGCTGAAGCCGAAGGAGGGCTTATCTGATGAGAACATCGACCAAAGTCTTCGCAAAGGTTTACCTGTGGGTCCTTTTGCTGGTGCTATACGCGCCGATAGCCTTCATAGTGGTCTTCTCCTTTACCGAGGCCAAATCGCTCGGTAACTGGACCGGCTTCTCGACGGCACTCTACCAGAATCTTTTCAACGGCAGCATGCAGAACTCCTCTGGACTTCTTGCGGCTGTCAAGAATACCCTGCTCATAGCGCTTGCGGCTTCCGTGGTCGCCACCATACTCGGCACCATCGCGGCCATCGGAATCTACCACCTGCACGGCCGCAAGAAGAATGTGATGACATTCCTCAACAATATCCCGATGATCAACCCCGATATCATCACTGGTGTCTCGCTCTTTTTGCTCTTCGTGTTCCTCGGCATCTCGCAGGGTTATATGACCGTGATACTGGCCCATATCACATTCTGCACCCCTTATGTGGTGCTCAATGTGATGCCCAAGCTGCAGCAGATGAATCCCAATATCTACGAGGCGGCCCTCGATTTGGGCGCGACCCCGGCGCAGGCGCTCCGCAAAGTGCTCGTCCCGGCCCTCAGGCCCGGTATGATCTCGGGCTTCATACTCTCGTTCACAATGAGCCTCGACGATTTCGCGGTAACCTTCTTCACCCGCGGAACCATCGGCCTCGACACCCTCTCGACATATATCTATGCCGATGCCCGCAAGGGCGGCCTTACCCCGGAGCTCAAGCCGCTGATGAGCATCATATTCCTCATCATCCTGATAGTGCTTCTGGTCATCAATATCCGTCAATCCAAACAACAATCTGATAAACATTAAAATGAAGAAACTTCTGATTCTTGCCGCCGTAGCTGCGGCATTGGTCTCGTGCGGAACCAACCGTGACGAGGTTCTCAAGGTTTACAACTGGTCGGACTATATCGACGAGAGCGTCTTGCCCGAATTCGAAGCCTGGTACAAGGCCCAGACAGGGGAGGATATAAAAGTCGTATATCAGACATTCGATGTAAACGAGACGATGCTTTCCAAGATCGAGAAGGGACACGAGGATTACGATGTCGTCTGCCCCTCCGACTACATCATCGAGAGGATGCTCAACAGCGGTCTGCTGCTCCCGCTCGATTTCGCATCGATTCCCGACGAGATCAACTACATCAATCTCAACAAGTCGCCGTACATCAAGGGCGTCTTCGACGAGATCAATCCCGAAATCAATGCCAACGACTACTCCGTGGCATATATGTGGGGAACCAGCGGAATCATCTACAATACCGAGAAAGTGACTCCCGAGGAGGCCGGTACCTGGGACATCATCCGCAATCCCAAGTTCTCGGGCCAGATCCTCATCAAGGATGCGCCCCGCGACGTTTACGGCCCCGTGCTGATCTATCTCAAGCAGAAGGAGCTCAAGGAGGGGACAGTCACTCTCGCTGAACTTATGCACGACTCTTCCGACGAGTCGCTCGCAGCTGTCGAGGCATATCTCAAGGAGGTCAAGGACGGCGTCCTGGGCTGGGAGGCCGATTTCGGCAAGGACCAGATGACCAAGGGCCGCGGCGTGGTTTCGCTCAACTGGAGCGGCGATGCCGTATGGGCTATCGAAGAGGCTGCAGAGGTTGGCGTCTCGCTGGATTACATCGTTCCCGAGGAGGGCAGCAATGTCTGGTTCGACGGATGGGTGATCCCCAAGTATGCCAAGAACGTCAAGGCAGCGACCTACTTCATCGACTTTATGTGCCGCCCCGACATCGCCATCCGCAATATGGACGGAACCGGCTATGTCTCGGCCAACGGCTCGATGGAGGTGCTTGAATCGCAGATCGACGAGGAATACGACCCCATCGACCTGAGCTACTTCTTCCCGGGTGCCGACAGCGTCCGCGTCAATCCCGTCCTCTATCCCGACAAGGCTGTCATCGACCGCTGCGCGCTGGAGCACGACTGGGGTGCAGATACCGACAAACTGCTCGCAATGTGGTCGAGGGTCAAGGGCGACAACGCTTCGGGCCTGACCTATATCGTCATTCTTCTGGCAGTTGCAGCGATCGCCGGCGTGGCAATTTACAACAACTCCCGCAAGAAGCGCCGTCACAAGAAGAGCCGTTAATCCCCGCGATGAAATCGATCAAAGGAATCTACAAGATAGGCCGCGGCCCCTCGAGCAGTCATACGATGGGGCCGCAGAAGGCCGCCGGAATATTTGCGCAGCGTCATCCCGACGCTGCGTCTTTTGAGGTGACCCTCTACGGAAGCCTCGCCGCCACGGGAAAGGGACACATGACGGATGTCGCGATAACCGACGTGCTTTCGCCTCTTGCTCCCGTCACAATCGTCTGGCACTCCGACATCTTCCTGCCGTTCCACCCGAACGGAATGAAGTTCGTGAGCTTCGACGCTTCGCACAAAGTGACGGATGAGTGGACGGTTTACAGCGTAGGTGGAGGCGACATTTCCGAGGAGACAGGCGGCGTCATAGGAAACGAAGGGGAGGATATCTATGAACTCGGAACCATCTCCGAGATCCTCGCGTGGTGTATGAAATACGGCAAGTCTTTCTGGGAGTTCGTCATCGAACGGGAGGAGTCCGACCTGATGGATTACCTCTCCGTGGTATGGAAGACGATGAAAGCCTCGGTGGAGCGCGGCCTCGAAGAGGAGGGAGTCCTGCCCGGACCCCTTCACCTTCCCAGGAAGGCGGCCCGCTATTTCATCAAATCCAGCGCCTATACGCCCAACCTCCAGAACCGCGGCCTGGTCTATGCCTACGCCCTTGCTGTCAGCGAGGAGAATGCCTCGGGCGGCACCATCGTCACGGCTCCCACCTGCGGCTCGAGCGGTGTTGTTCCGGCTGTGCTCTACCATCAGTGGAAGAGCCGCAATTTCAGCGACAAACGCATATTCCACGCCCTGGCCACCGCCGGCATATTCGGCAACGTGGTCAAGCGTAACGCCTCTGTTTCGGGAGCCGACGTGGGATGCCAGGGAGAGGTCGGAGTGGCCTGCGCGATGGCTTCGGCCGCTACCTGCCAGCTATTCGCCGGAACCCCGACGCAGATTGAGTATGCCGCCGAAATGGGTCTCGAGCACCACCTCGGAATGACCTGCGACCCGATGTGCGGCCTGGTCCAGATCCCCTGCATCGAACGCAATGCCTTCGCGGCTGCCCGCGCTCTGGATGCCAATGTGTTCGCTACGATCTCGGACGGCAACCACAGGGTCTCTTTCGACTCGGTCGTAGAGGTTATGAAGCAGACGGGACACGATCTGCCTTCGCTCTACAAGGAGACCAGCCAGGGAGGCCTGGCCCGGGAATTCGAGGAGGAAGAGAAGTAAGGGGATCAGTATTTGAACTGATATACGAGCCTCGCAATGATGTAACTGTTGACGCCGTTGTATGTCACGATGGCGCGCCTCTCGGAGGAGAAGTTACGGGTCATGCTGGGCAATTGATGAAGAAGGTCACTCGCCTCTACACGGAGGGTGAGCTTCTTTTTTATAAGGGTCTGCGAGAGCGATGCGTTCAGTACGTAGTAGTCGCGGTTGAACGATGCGTAGTTGTAACCGCGCTGCGCGATGGTGTAGAAGGTGGTCGTCAGGCGCATCTTCCAGGGGAATACCACCAGGGAGGTTAGTCCCGCCCTGAGGGTGTAGGGGCGCTGGTTCATCTCCGGACGCAGGAGCGAGCGCTCATCGGTGCCGTCGGCCGTGAGGTTGAGCGTGAGCTCGATCCATCCGCGGCGGAAATTGCAGTCGAACGATTGCTTGAGCATCAGGCGGGTTGCTACATTTATCTCGTCTTCCTTGAGCTTGCTGTTGTAGAGATAGGCCACATTGTTGTTATACTGGCTGCTCAGGTGCTCGCTTATCGAGAAGGTGCCGTCGCCGAAGGTCTTGTTGTAAACCAGCGAAGCAGTGGCGTTCCAGTTGCCGTTGATATTCTTGGGAGTGACGGTCCGGCCTCCGGTCTCGGTGTCGTAGATGGTAGAATTGCTTACGGCGTTTTCGACTGCCGTCACGCCGGAATTGATGATCAGGCTGTTCTGCTTTTTGATATTGGACCTATTGTACGAGAAGTTCACGGTATGGGTGAGGGAGGGCTTCAGGTCGGGGTTTCCATTGTGGACATAGAGGGGGTTCGTTCCGTTCGAAACCGGCATCAGGTCGTAAACGGAGGGCTGTCCGGTCGAAGTCTTGTAATTGAACGAGAGCTTGCGGGCCTTCTTGGGAGTGTAGGTCAGGTTGGCGTAGGGGGCTAAATTGCAGAGGAATATCTTCTGCGGATTCTCGGTTCCGGAGTAGGTGAGGCGTGTCCACTGCGGACGGGTGACGACGCCTCCGGTGGCCTTTATCTTCTTCTTGGTATAGCGCAGCGTGGTGGTTATCGAGAGCATCGAGAATTCGTAGAGACCGTCCGAACTGACCTCCGGAAGCCTGAAATCCTCGAAAGAGGAGGGGAGAGTGGCGAAGAAAGCACTCCTGGAGGGATTTCCTGTAATATCCCAGCGGCCCTGTGTGGCCTCGGCGATGTCGAATACGTCGCGCACCGAATGGTTGCGGCGGTAATCGGGGATTACCGTGGTCTGGAAGAAGAGTCCGCCTCCCAGGGGCTCATTGTATGAGATGTTGAAATAATAGCGGCCGTATCCGGTGCGGGAGCGGATATACTGATTGCGGATGAGGGTCGAGTCGGGATTGGACTTGATGCGGTAGTAGAATGTCGTATAATCGGTACCCTGGTCGCTTCCGGATTGGGTCCCGTTGTGGGAGAAGGCGAGCGAAAGGGTGCGTCCCTTCTTCTCGAAGCGGCGGACGATCTGGCCGTAGAGAGTGTAATTGTAGCGGTAATTATAGGTATGTGAGCCGTTGTCGGTCGCTGTCTTGGTGATGGATCTCAACTCTTCGGGATCCGTTATCCCTTCCGGGTCGGAGGCGTAGTTGCCGCCTTTGGTGGTGGAATAGCTGTCCGTGAGGTTAAAGTTGAAGGTAGGTTTCAGGACCAGGGTGTATTTGGGGCTGAGGCGCCACTCCAGGCGCACCTCGCCGCGGGGATTGTTGCCGTTTGAGAGGGTCCTGGCATCCGAGGTGGTGAAATAGCTGCCGCTCGAGACGATATTTTCGGCGTACGTGTCGGAGGTGAGGTTCTTGTGGTTTCCGTTGTAGTGGAGATTTCCTTCGGCCTTGAACCCGGGCCTCTTGGCGGAGAATGTGTAGCCGGCTTCGCGGCGGTGGTTGTTGCCGCTCGAACCGCCTCCCAGCTGGTTCCGGCTGGCGTTATTGAGGGAGATCATATCGCTGGTGTTGCGCCCCAGCGCCATTACGGTATTCTGTTTGTCCTTTGTTATATTATTGGCATTCAGGCGGGCGTTGTAACGGGAAGAGGTGCCGTATCCGGCATTGAGATTGCCCTTCCAGCCCTCCAGCATGTTCTTCTTGATCTTGATGTCGAGGACCGGAACCTGCTCGCCGTCGTCCACTCCGGTCAGGCGGGCGAAGTCGGATTCCCTCTCGTAGGCGTTGATCTTGTCCACCATATCAGCCGACAGGCTCTGGAGTCCGGTTCGGAGATTGCCCGAGAAAAAACGCTCGCCGTTGACAAGGAGCTCGTGGACCGGCTGGCCGTGCAACGTGATTGTTTCGCCGTGGATCTCGAGGCCCGGAATCTTCTTGAGGAGGTCCTCGAGCATCGCGTCATCTTCGAGCCGGAAGGCTTCCGGATTGTATATAAGGGTATCGGCCGATACGGAGACGATGGGGGCCTTGGCAGTAACCACCGAACCTTCGAGCAATTCGTTGTCCTGGGGAAGCCGGATGACATCCAGGTCGGTGCCGCCGAGGGTGGGGGTGAGGTGTATGTCGAGATACTGGGTGGAATAGCCGAGGCAGGATACCTTGACTATGTAGTCGCCGGGACGGACGTTCATCTGGAACCGGCCCGAATTGTCCGAAACACAGCCTGTTATGCTCGAACTGTCCTTTTCGGAGAGGATCTGGACCGCCGCCTGGATGACGGGAAGAGAAGAGTCGGATTCGAGCACGGTGCCGGTCACCTTGACGGGGGCCTGGGCGCCTGCGGTCTGCTGGAACAGGGCAAAAAATACCGCAATAATGAGCCTGAAACCGATTTTTCTCATATATGCAAAATTAGTTAAAAAAATTGTATCTTTGAATTTTGTAAAAGTAACAAAACAAACTTAAGAAAATGAGACTCGACGGAAGAAGAGAAAGCACCAATGTCGATGACAGGCGCGGCTCGACGGTCAAGACCGTTGGCGGCATAGGTCTCGGCGGAATCATTATCATAGGCCTTATCACGATGCTTCTGGGCGGAGACCCTGTGAGCGTCATACAGCAGGCCGGCTCGATGGGCGCGACACAAGTCGAAAGCGACTATCAGCCGACGGCAGAGGAGGAGGCCCTCGCCAAGTTCACAAAGCAGATCCTCGCCGGCACCGAGGATGTATGGACCGCCCTTTTCAAAAAGATGGGCAGGACATATATCCCGCCGAAACTTGTGCTCTTTACCGGTTCCGTGCAGTCCGGATGCGGCGGAGCGACCTCTTCGAGCGGTCCGTTCTACTGCAGTGCAGACCAGACTGTCTATATCGACCTTTCGTTTTTCACATCGATGAAGCAGCAGCTCGGTGCCGACGGTGACTTCGCCTATGCCTATGTCATCGCCCACGAGGTAGGCCACCACGTACAGTATCTGCTCGGAACTTTGACTCAGGCACACAAATTGATGAGTCAGTCGAGTGAGAAGATAAGCAACCAGATCAGCGTACGCCTGGAGCTCCAGGCCGACTTCTACGCAGGAGTCTGGGCGCATAACGACAACAAGATGTTCGGATCCATCGAAGAGGGCGATATCGACGAAGGTATGGCCATCGCATCGAAAATCGGAGATGACTATCTCCAGAAAAAGGCCTACGGCCGCACGGTTCCCGATTCGTTCAACCACGGAACCTCCGCGCAGCGTTCGCGCTGGCTCAAGAGGGGTCTGACATACGGCGATCCTTCGTACGGCGACACATTCTCGCCCGATTACAGTCAACTCTAAATCAATGAAAACCTGTAAGATAACCGTTCTGCGCAAGGTGTTCCACGAAGACCTTGCAGCCTTGTATGAGAACAGGATAGAGCACGCCTGCGACCTTCAGGAAGGGCAGGTGTTCTACTCTGTGGATGGCTGCAAACCTGCCGGGATGTGCGATGCCGCGTGGGAGACGCTCATTTCGTTCGTCCACGTCCTGGCCCTCGGGGGCGGGGATTTCTACGACGGATGGATGAAGAATCCCCACAGCGCCGTGGTATCGTGCAACGATGGCATACGTCCGGTGAGCTTTCTTGTGGAGACGGTGGAAGAGGGGAGTGTTATGAATAGTTAAATCATTAATATACAATAATTTACCCACTAATTAACAATTAAGATCATGAAAAAGACAATCACTGCACTTATGTGCGCTGCAATCATCCTCTCCGGATGCGGTAACGTTTCCAATACTGCAAAGGGCACTGCTTTCGGATCAGCGGCTGGTGTTGCAGTCGGATCTATCGTCGGAGCTCTCGCAGGCAAGGACGGCAAGTCAACAGCTATCGGCGCAGCCATCGGTACTGCAGTCGGTGCAGGCGTAGGCGCTATTATCGGCAACAAGATGGACAAGAAGGCTGCTGAGATGGCAGCTCTCGAAGGCGCTCAGGTAGAAATCGTCAAGGACGCCAACGACCTCGACGCTATCAAGGTTACCTTCGACAGCGGTATTCTTTTCGCTACCAACAAGTCGACTCTCAATGACGCTTCCAAGAAGGCTCTCGCAGACTTCGTGAAGAACATGAGCGACATGAAGGACACTGACGTTACCATTTACGGTCACACCGACAACACCGGTAAGGCTGAGTTCAACGAGAAACTCTCGCTCGACCGCGCACAGTCCGTGGCAAACTACCTCAAGGGACTCGGTATGGAGAACAAGATGGTCGTCGAGGGTAAGTCCTGGACAATGCCCGTCGCTTCCAACGACACTGCAGAAGGCCGTCAGCAGAACCGCCGTGTGGAGGTTTACATCTCCGCTAACCAGAACATGATCGAGGCTGCCGAGAACGGTACGCTGAAGTAATCATCGTAAGTAATTTTATACGGGACGATCCCTTTGGGGGTCGTCCTTTTTTTTAGTAAATTTGCGAAGGATTCGGCGATATCGGTGCTTGAACCGCCCTTTCCTAAATTTAACACAATTTATATTATGTTAAGTAACTAATCCGAAAGTGATGAGCTCCCCCATAGATAAACCCTTGATACCGCTCCCCGAGCGGATGCGCCCTCAGAGTCTTGACGACTATGTCGGGCAGCAGCATCTGGTCGGCAAAGGCGCGGTTATCCGCAAGATGATCGAGTCCGGCAATGTTTCGTCGTTCATTCTCTGGGGTCCTCCTGGCGTCGGCAAAACCACGCTCGCACGGATTATCGCTCATCAGACCAACTGCGATTTCTACACTCTCTCGGCAGTGAGTTCAGGCGTCAAGGATGTGCGCGACGTGATTGAGAAAGCCCGCCAGAGCCGCTCAAGCGTCTTTGCCAAAGGCAATCCCATCCTCTTCATCGACGAGATCCACCGCTTCAACAAGGCGCAGCAGGATGCCCTCCTCGGCGCGGTTGAAAGCGGCATCATAACCCTTATCGGCGCCACTACCGAGAACCCCTCCTTCGAGGTCATCACTCCCCTCCTCTCCCGCTGCCAGGTCTATGTGCTTAAGTCGCTGGAAATCAATGATTTAAATACACTTCTCGAGCGCGCTCTCAGCCAGGATAACTACCTGAAAAACAGAAAGATAACCCTAAAGGAAAAAGAGGCGCTCTTCCGCTTCAGCGGCGGCGACGCGCGCAAACTCCTGAATGTCCTCGACATCACCATATCCTCATTTCCCGACGATGCCGAGATAACGATCGACAACAAGACTGTTACCGACTGCCTGCAGGAGAATATCGCCCTCTACGACAAGAACGGCGAGCAGCATTACGACATTATTTCCGCATTTATCAAGAGTATGCGCGGCAGCGATCCCAACGGCGCGCTCTACTGGATGGCACGGATGATCGCGGGCGGCGAGGATCCCCTATTCATAGCCCGCAGGATGCTTATCCTCGCTTCGGAAGATATCGGTCTGGCCAATCCCAACGCCGCCCTCCTTGCGCAGGCCTGCTTCAATGCCGTGCATCAGATCGGAATGCCGGAGAGCCGCATCATACTGGCCGAGACCTGTATCTACCTGGCCACTTCGCCCAAGAGCAACTCCGTCATCGAGGCTATAGATTCGGCCCTGGCTGCTGTGAACAGCACCTCCGAGGCCCCTCCCGTCCCCCTCCATCTGCGCAACGCCCCCACCAAACTGATGAAGGAACTCGGATACGCGAAGGATTACAAATACGCGCACAGTTTCGAAGGCAACTTCGTGGATCAGGAATTCCTGCCCTATGCCTTGAAAGGGACCAAGTTTTACGAACCGGGCAGCAATGCGCGCGAGGAGGAACACCGCAAGCGGCTCCGCGCACTCTGGGAGAAATACAATTACTAAGCCCTGTTATCGTTGGGGAGCAGATCTTCGGGCGATTCCTGTTCCTGGACCGAACGGTTGATGTAGAGCACATCGCCGGGCAGGACTTCGGTCGAGCCGTGGGGAATGATTCTCTCCTCTCCCCTCGTCAGCAGCATCACCTGCCCTTTCTGGACGTGAAAATCCCTGATCGTGAGGTTCTTGCGGAACGGGTCGTCGGGGATGACGACGCGCTGGACTTTCATCTTGTCCTCGCCCTGGAACTCCTTGGAGCAGACTATCACGGTGTCGCCCTCGTGGAAGACTGTATTGCCGTTGGGCACCAGCCTCTGCCCGTCCGAAGTTATATTGAGGCAGAGCAGCATCTCGCGGGGGATGTTAAGATTGCGGACCATCTTGTCTTTCCAGGCTGAATCATCGCTAATACGGATCTCGGCGAACTGCAGCTTGGCTTCCTCGGAGAAGTCGCTGAACGTCTTCATGACATCCGTCTCAGGGTCGATCATATCGAGCTTCTTGGCCACATACGGCAGCAGTGCGCCCTGGAGCGCTATCGATACGAGCACTATGCAGAATACGACGTTGAAGAGGTCGTTGTCGAGAGATTTCTCCCCCACCACCGCGACAATCGCGAATACGATCGAGGAGGCTCCCCTCAGTCCGGCGAATGAGATCAGGGCCTGGTCCCTTAATTTATATTTGCGGAACGGGGTCAGGATCGCCGCCACTGTAGCGGGACGGGCAACCAGGGAGAGGATAAGGAATACGACCAGCGCGGGAACGAGCGCCTTAACCATCAAATCCACCCGTGCCAGCAGTCCCAGCATAAAGAAGATGAGCACCTGCATCAGCCCCGTGAAGGCGTCGAAAAAGTTGACCATATCCTTCTTCGAGCTCAATCCGTGATTGCCGAGATAGACACCTACGATATATGTACTGAGGTATCCGTTTCCCCCGACGAGCGAAGGCAGGGCGTATGAAAGGATCGCGACGGCGATGAGGAACATCGAATCGAATCCGTTGGTCGAGAAATCCACCTTGTTGAGCAGATAAATGGCCCCCTGGGCTATCAGCAGGCCGAAGATGGTGCCAAGTCCGAGCTGGGCCACGAGGGTCAGCGCGATGCCGCCGAAGGTGACTTTGCCGCCCAGGAGCGAGAGCGATATGATGGTCATCATATATGCGCAGGGGTCGTTGGATCCGCTCTCGACCTCCAGAAGCGGGGCTATTCCGTTGCGCAGGCCGAGTTTCTTCGTCCTCAGGATCGAGAAGACCGAGGCGGCATCGGTAGATGAGAGGACCGAGCCCAGAAGCAGGGACTCGAGCATATCCCAGCCGAGCAGGAAATGGCACAGGAAGGCAGTGACGACGGCTGTCATTATGACTCCGACTGTGGCCAGCAGCATCGACTCGACGGCAACCGGCCTGGCCGAACTCCACCTCGTCCCGAATCCTCCGTAGAACATTATAAATATAAGTGCTGTCGAACACAACTGCTCCACAAAGTTGTAGTTCTCCATCTTGATCGGGATCAAACCGTTGTTGCTGAAAAGGATACCGAGCAGGATAAAGGCGAGCAGCACAGGCATTCCTATGCGGTTGGAGGCCGTATTCAGAAATATGCAGATAAACAGGACGACTCCTACGAGGACAAGGAATAATGCCATTTTTAGATAGATTTATAATGTAGTGCAAATTTACAAAATGGTTTTTCGCAGGCAAATTATTGAACTGATATTTGGCAAATCAAGAATTATTGATACCTTTGCATCCGCAATCCGGTCCTTTAGCTCAGCTGGTTTAGAGCGCTTGCTTGACAGGCAAGAGGTCGGCAGTTCAAATCTGCCAAGGGCCACAAAAAAGACAGGCAGCTTTCGGCTGCCTGTCTTTTTTGTGACCTGTGGGGCGCCACGCGCCCTCCATATACCCGGGGGGCACAGCCCCCACACCCCTCGCCGCACGCGGCGTCTTTTTTTGTGTGGCCCTTGGCAGATTTGAACTAGCGCCTGCAGGCGCTAGC
>JAFSXX010000049.1 GCA_017443845.1 Bacteroidales bacterium
CGTCCCCCAGGCCCCTCCGGGAGACAAAGGCCGGCTCCATAATCTCGGCCAGATGGAAGAGGTCACAAGACGCCTGAGGGAGAAATCCTTCAAGGTATTCGAAGAGGGCAACGTCCAGTTCATCCTGGGCGGCGACCACTCTTGCGCCCTCGGCGTAATGGCGGCCGGATGCGAATATTTCGGCAGGGAGAATTACGGCGTCCTCTATGTCGACGCCCACGGCGACATCAACACCCCCTGGACCTCCAATACGGGCAACATCCACGGCATGTGCCTCGCCGCCCTGATGGGAATCGGCGACCCCGAGATGACCAGTCTGGTCCGAGAGAAGGCCCTTCCCCGCAATGTGCTGCTTATAGCCACCCGCAGCCTGGACGAAGGCGAGAAGGAACTCATAAGGCAGCAGGGCATAGAGGTGCTGTACGCCGAGGAGATAAAAAAGATAGGCATTGCAGCCACCCAGCAGCGCATAGAGGACTTCATCAGGGAGCGCGGCATCAGGCACTACCACCTGAGCCTCGACATCGACTCGGTGGACCCCTCGGAGGCCCCCGGAACGGGAGTCCCGGAGAGCGGCGGCATCTCGGCCGACGATTTCTACGACATAGTGCGCATCGCGGTGGCCCGCAAGGAGATCGTTTCGGCCGATATAATGGAATTCAACCCCGCTCTCGACAAAGAGGGCAGGACTGAGGCCATCTGCCGCCGCGCGGCCAATATCATCCTGGCTTAGAGGCTACCAGACCTCGAAAAACGAACTGTCCGGAGAGCAAGCCGTCTTCTCCGGACGGTTTATTTCCTCGAAATCCTGATCTGAGAAATAAAGGGCTCCCTCGCCGCAGCCTGAAAGGCCGCCGTTGGTGCGGATATGCCCGTCGCAGATGGCGATATCCCAATCGGTGCGCTGTGCCCACTCGCGCTGGGCAAGGGTGTCGCTGAGGGCGCAGACCCCGACCTGGATGCCCTCGCGCAGGGAGATGTAGGTCCACTGGCCGCGGACATCGTCCACTACGATCTCCCCTTCGGAATAGATGCGGCCGTGACCGCCCGGTCCGTGCGAATTGTCGCAGGATATCAGCAGCAGGGCAGCGAAAAACAGATATAAAAAACCGCGTTTCATCTTACTTCCTTACCTGATACCTTATTACCCTCTTCCCATCTTCTGCAGAGGGGTTGAAAATGAATTTGCCGGCGCGCCCGTCGGCCGTGCGGACCACGTAGGTCCCCTTCTCGTCCTGCGAAGCGTCGGAATAGGTATAAGCCGACACGGGAACGCTGAATAGCGGCTTCGTACCCAGGGAGAACCAGTTGTTGCCCCCCTCGATGCGGGCCGGAAGTGGACCGCGGTAGGGATACTCCACGGGTTCTCCGGAGCGGTAATCGATGAGAGACAGGGCCGTGACGCTGCCCTCCCCCCTCTTCTTTCCCGCAACGCTCTTATTGACGTTCAGGAAATAGCGGCCGTATTCCCGCGAGATATCCATCGTCTCGGTCAGATCAATCGCAAGCTCGACTTCGCTTCCGAAATAGGCTCCACGCATCGGATAGTCGCCGCCCTGGTTGTCGAAGGCCGCCACCGGCTTGACCTTGTCGGGATAGGTGGAGCCCTTGTCGGAACTCAGGCCGGTCTGGAAACGCAGGTCGTCGCGGGAGGTGTAATCTACCGCCACCTTGAATACCACTTTCGGCTCGTGGATGCGCACCCTGACCCCCTCGACGGTGTTGCTCAGCTGCGTATTGGGGACGCTCTTGTCCCTGAAAAAGTCGTAGGGCAGGTAATAATGGCCGTTGTCGTGGCTCCAGGTTCCCCAGCTGTTGACCACTATGAAGGCTCCCTCGTGGGTGACTCCGTCCCTGTCGGTATAACATACCGTATCGTCATATCCCACTATGGTCATCGCGTGGCTGCCGTCGATGGCCAGGGAGGTAAGGAGGGAGTGATATCCCGTCTCGGAAGGGCCGTCATAGTAGTTGTCGATGACCCATCCGGTGCTCATTGCGGAAAATGTCAACACCCCGCCCGCAGCGCTGCCGTCGCCAGCATCGTAGAGATAGCGCTTCATAAGGGGGATGCTGTCGTCGTAGATGAGGATCTCGGAGGCGCGGTAGCGGATGGCATTGAGATACTTCTCATAGCCGGTGGCCCACTTGAAGACCGCCGCACCAGATGCGCCGTAATCGGCTACCGTCATCATTCCGTAATTGCGGGCGAGCATAAGCCCCTGGTTTACGAAACTGCCCTGGTCCTCGCCCTCATTGACCATATTCCAGGAGAACTCGTAACTGAAGCGGTTGGCATCGGAGGAGGCGTCACGGTCGAGCAGGCGGTTGACCTCGTAGGTGAACATATAGCCGATTCCCGAAGCCTGGGCGCAGGAGCCGCCGGACTGGTTGAATATGGGCGGGAAATACTTGAGTCTGGAATTATCCACCGAAGTGGGAAGCGGCTTGTCGAGAGCCCTCGAAGGGGTGAAACGGACCCTCTGCCGCAGGATTTCGGCCTGGGCCGGAGTGACCTCGCGGCCCGCGAAACGCTGCGGCGAAACTGCCTGCGCGCCGCCGGGCAAAGCGGCGGCGCACAGAAGCAGCAAAACGGCTATGAAGGACTTACTCCGCACGCAGGCGCTTGAAAGTCTTTGCAGCCTCCTCCCTTACAGCGGCGCTGTAAGCGGGATCGGAAGCGATCTCTTTCATTGCGGAAGCCACCGAAGCGGCCTGGCAGCTGGTCGGATGCCATCCGAGGGCCTCGATAATGAGGATCTGGGTCGGCTCGTCGGCTCCGTTGCGGATGAATTCGACCATCCTGGGCATCAGGTGATGGATGGGGACGTTGCGGGTTGCGCGGACCGCCATCTTGAGTTCCTTGGGATTGGCTCCGGGAACCAGCAGGGTGTCGAGCTCGGCCGCAATACGGTCGTTGTGTACGATAGCCTTGCGGATAAGGGTCTTGACCGAGTCCTTGCGGATATACTGGATAGCGTCGCTGTCGAACTGGCGCTCGAACTCCTCGAGCAGCTTGTCATTGGGGAAAGATTGCATCGACTGACCGGCGTCGAAGGTGCAGCGGTCGCTCGTATTGTTGGCGATGGAGACCTCTATCAGTTCGGGAATAAGGCGCTCGTCGCCGCTGAGGCCCATATATTTGATGGCGAAGCGCTGGATAAGCTCGTTGGCGTCCTTGGAGGCGAGTTTCAGGAGAGAGACGAAATTGTCATCGGCGAAATCGGCCAGCGACCGCATCGCCTGCAGGCGTACCACCACATAGGGCGAAGTCTTGTAGAGTTTGAGAAGCTCATCGCTGCCGATGGCATTCAGCTGGTGGAGTTCCTCGATGGCGAGGGCCTGCTGCTCGGGAGTACCCTTTTTGAGGAGTTTCTTCCAGGCTGCGGGCTTCTTGGCAATGATCATGTGGTCGATGTCCACCGCGCCCGCTTCAGGTGCGAAACGGAAGGTGGGATCGCCTATCAGGGTAGATTCCAGATAGGTGCTGTAACGGGCCATGTCGCCGGCGCAGCCACCCTGGTCGAGCAGGCCGATGAAACGGTCGCTCCATTTGTCCTGCAGCGAGTTGACCGTATTGGCAAGGACCGCCACGGTACCGCCAGGCTGGAAAATGTATTCGTCGGCGATGCAGTCGTCGAGATGGAAGGAGCCGCAATAGCAGGCGTCGATGATCACTACCGGCACGTTGGGACGGTAGCCGTAGAATGCGAAGTCGTCCACATAGAGGTCGGCGGCAGCGTCGTAGAGCGAGTCAACTACGGCGAGGGAGTCGCTCAGGGCGTCTTTGGCCCACGATTCGGGAAGGTCGAAACGCTTCAGGAGGGCGGTCTTGACCGAATCGGCATTGCGACCGCGCTTGTAAGCCCTGTAAACGTGGTCGCGGATATTGCGCATGATGTAATCCTTGGCCTCGTTCACCATATAGGGACGGATCGTGCCGTTGAGATACTGCATATCAGGGCTGCCGTGGTGATGCAGGACGGCGACGTCTAGGTCGGGCCTCATCAGCTCGCTCATCAGGTGCTCCTTGACGGGATTGTAGTCGGTATGGTCGAGATATCCGATCCTGTCGCGGCCGTCATCCAGGATGGGGAAATGCTCCATGAAGACCTGCTTCTCGTCGATGCGGGCCACCTTGGAGTCGGAAATATATCCGTGGCCGCTGAAGTAGAAGAGATGGTCCACCGACTGGGGATTGAGCTTGACCCTGGTCGCTTTCGTGAGGAAATCCCTCAGCTTGACATAGCGCGACACTCCGCCTGCATCCGTCGGGCGGATACGTCCGCTATAGATGTCGGGACGGGTGCGCTGGGCGCCGCCGGAGGTTATCGAATAGTAGTAATAAGGCGCATCGTCATCTTTGTCCAGATACTTGAAAGCCAGTTTGAAATCGTCGTAGAAACGGTCCGAGGGGATGGAGGATTCCTTGCGGGGCTTGGTCTGGTCCATCTTGAAGGCGCTGGTCATGTGCTGGCCGTCGCGGAGCATCGCAACGGGGATGTCGCCCACCAGTACGGCTCCGACTATGGGCTCATTTTTCTGGATGTAGAGCCTGTAGAGCTCGGCGCGGAGCGAATCGGGAACTCCCCAGCGGTCGATCACCGTATATACTTTGAGTCCGTCCTGTTTTTCGATGGCGGCGGCATAGGCGTCGATCTGGGCCTTTGCCTCCCTGTAGCTTGCGGGGTCCACCACTATGGCGAATCCGTCACGCGCGCCGGCGCTGAAAGCCAGCGAAAGGAACAATGCGAAGAGTGTCGTTATCCTTTTCATATATCCGTTTATGTTGTTATTTCAATCTCTTGAGGGTTTTGAGGGCCTCGCGGCGGACCGCCTCCGGACGGGAGGGATCATCCGCGATGCTGCCGGCCACATCGCGCAGGGCATCGCTCCTGTATCCCAGTCCGTGCCACCCGAAGGCGCTCAGGATCGTGACCAGGTCGGCATTGTCGGTGCAGTGCGAGGCGTATTCCGCCATCTTCGGGGCGAGGTAGGGCGGCAGATAGATCTTCATGAATCCAAGGCGCGAACGGCGGAAACCGTCCGAAGCCTTGCCCGTCGCTATCTTTTCGTAATCGTCATCCCACCGTCCGGCATAGGTTTTCACCTCGCGCAACTTTCCCTGCACGTAACCGTCAGGACGGACCACATAGGGCCGGATGCTGTCGAGGGCTTTCTCAACCGCGGGGACAATCTCTTCCGAAGGGAAGAACTGGACCGCCTGCATGGCATTGAAGGCGACCCTGGGCGAGGTATTGTTGGAGGCGATCAGCCTTGCCAGGACCGGGACCAGGCGGGGATCGCCGCTTCGAGGCATCTCGTTGACGGCGAATCTCTGGAGCAATTCGAAGGGGTCGTCCGAAGCTTCGAGGATGGCATCGGTCATTACCGAAGCGTTGCGCGCCTTGAGCACTTGGAAGGCCTCGAGGCGGACCAGGCCGTAGGGATTGTCGCGCAGGATCGAGAGCAGCTCGGCATTGGAGAGCAGGGGGCTCTCCTTGAGCATTTCGAGGGCCATTACCTGCACATCGGGAGCCGCGTCGCGCGAGAGGATCTTCTTCCATTTCCTGGGCAAGGCGGCGATTATCATCTCATTGTAATCGGGAGTCTCCTTCGGCGCCGCGAAGACGAAAGTCGGGTCGCCTATGACGTGCATCTCCAGGTCGATGTTGTACTGATTGACAATGCCGACCATCACCCCTTCGGCCAAAAGGCCCATCAACTTGTCGGGCCACTTGTCCTGAAGCACGTTGACCGAGCCGCCGATACCGGCTATGGTCTTGCCGCTCTGGAAGATATATTCGTTGGCTATGCAGTCGTCGTTGTTGAAGGCGCCGTTGTAGCAGGCGTCATAGATGGCGACACGGCAGTTGGGTTTGTAGCCGTAGTCGGCGAAGTCCTTGAGGATCAGGTTCAGCGAGTCTGCCATAAGGTCTTCCAGCTGCAGGCCGCGCTGCGAGGCGGCCTCACTCAGCCATCCCTCCGGCAGATTGTATTCCCTTTCGAGGACCATCCTCACGCTGTCCACGTCCTGGCCGTAACGCACCGCGGTGGCGAATCGGTTGCGGTAGCAGTGCATCAAGAAATCGAAGGCCGCCTGGGTTCCCACCGGCTTGGGATAGGACGAAAGGTACTGCGTATCGTAATCGCCGTGGTGATGCATAATGCCCACGCTCAGATCGGGACGCATCATCTCGTTCATGAGCCGCGTCTTGATGAGGCGCTCGTCGGAATAATCCATGTAGCTGACGAAGCCTCCGCGGGCCGTAAGGAGAGGGAAGTGCTCGCCGAGGCTCTTCATCTCATCGATATGGGCGGGTTTGGACTCATTGAGGCTGCCGCTTCCGGTATAGACAAAAACCCCTTTGAAGGGCTCCTGATTGCGCTTGGCCGCGGTGGCTTTGCGGAGATAATCGCGGAGCTTGTCATAGCGCGAAGTGCCTCCCGCATCGGTGGGGCGGATGCGCCCGCTGAAGATGGAGGGGCGAAGGTACTGGTTGCCCTCCGCTGCGAGGGAATAATAAAAGAGCGGCGCGATGCTGTCCTTTTTGAGGAAGTCGAACTTGAGGCCGAAGTCGTCGTAGTAGCGGTCCGATGGGACTGAACTCTCGACCCAGTCGCGCTTCTGGTCCATCTTGAAGGCGCTGGTCAGGAACTGGGCATCACGAATCATCGGGATAGGAATGTCGCCTATGAAAACCGCGCCGGCGATGGGATCCTTCCTGAGTCCGTAGAGTTTCTTGAGCTCGGCCCGGATGGAGTCCGGAACGCCCCAACGGTCGATGACGGTGTAAACCTTGAAGCCCTGCACCTCTTCGAGAGCCTTGATATACTCCGCCAGTTCAGCGGATGCCTCCCTGCTGCTGGCAGGGTCTATAACTACGGCAAAGCCTTTGCGCTGGGCAAAGGCCGGGGAAAGCATCAGCAATGCTGCCGTTATGATGAGGAATCGCCTGATTCTCATTATTGTCAGAATTTAAGATAAACTCCGGCAAGGAGTCCGGTCAGGGACGTTCCCCTGTACTGCGGCCAATACTCTCCGGTGCCGGTATAAAACTCATACTGCCCCTTGATGAAAAGGCCCGGGGCCAGCCTCTTCCCTGCCGGGAAATTGAAATCGAGCAGGGCGTGGACGAGGGCGCGCGAGGCGCTCTCGTATTCGAATCTGTGCCTGCAATAGATGTCCGTAATATTGTCTTCGCCCGAGAAGGCACATCCCGAGCCGAATTCCGAGCCGAGAGGGAGACGGTACGAGCCGCCTATCTCGGCCGTGAGGAGGCTTCTGCCGAAAGCGAGCGACTTTCCGGCCAGAAGCGAGAAATCGAGAGCCGTGATTTTCTGGACCGGAGTCGTCCTGCCCAGATAGTGTTCCGACGAGCTCATCGCAAAGCGGGCGTCGGCACCGGCATAGAAATCGCGGCGGAGACCGCGGGTAATGTCGAACCTGTAGGAGGCATCGGCGCTGATACGGTAATCGGACTGTATCGTATTGGTGCTGAGGACCTCGTAATAGATCCTGCCGCCGTGTTCCATATCGGCCTGGCGGCGCTGGTCGCTCCACAGCGCGTTGCCCATAGCGAAGGAACCCGAGAGGGTGATGTTGTGGCGGATGCCGTAATCGCCGCGGATCAGGAGCCTGTTATAGAGCCCGGCTTCAAGCTTTGTAAAATCGCCGCCCCTGAAAAGATAGGACTGGTCGCCGTCCCTGGCATCCTCGCCGGAATAGGTGAAACTCAGCTCCACGAAATCTTTCACGTCGCCCGAGCCGATCATGGCACTGAGGGCGGCGGTGAGGGCGAGTCCGTTGTAATCGCGTTTGTAGCCCGACTCATCCGAGGTGGAACGCTTCATATAGTCGCCCATTCCCTTCATTATGAAATACCTGTGTCCGACCAGCGGCTGTACGTTATAGAACGCCACGGAGGAGGAGAAGATGCGCGCCTTTGCGGCAAAGCCCAGCTCCAGGGAGGGGCTCGTCCTCCAGGTGAGGCCCGCGGTAACGGGAATCACCGATGAGACGGTGGAGGGGCGCGGGTCGCTCTGGTCGCTGCGCGAACCTGTGGTCACTCCCGCTTCCAGACCGGCCTTGAGCCGGTCTGAAATGCGGTATGACCCCGCGGCCGCAAGGTCGAAGACCTCGGTGGTGACATTGCCCGGAAGCGAATCGCAGACAAAGAAGGGATTGTCGGGATCCTTGAAGAGCGAGGAGTTCCAGCGCTGTCCGTCCTGGCGGCCGTTGGTGTAACGGAAGACTCCCGAAAGGCTGAACCGTCCGATGCGGCGCAGGCCGGAAAGGTCGGCCTTGAAGGTGCCCTCGCTGCCGCTCGCGTCTATCGCGTGGAACTCCCCTTTCGAGAGGCCGTAGTCCAGCGAAGCGACGCCGTAGTCCTGCATCGCGTTGCCAGAGAGGCGCACGGGATTGAGACTTTCGTATGCGGCGTTGTCAGTCCAGTTCACATATCGTTCCTGATGGGTCTGGGCTCCGAGAGGGAGCGCTGCGGCCAGCAGCAGGATTACGGGAATCTTCCGTTTCATAATTTGAATCTGTCGTTGTTAATGATTAGTCAACGCTGGTGGGAACAAGACCGGGAGTATTGTCCTGGTTCGACTTGAAGTCCACCGAAGAGTTGTTGGTGTCCTGATAGTAAACGCGGCCGCCTTCGATCTTGGAGACTTTGCGGCGTACGCACTTGCCTGCATAGGACTGGGGAGCCTCGATTCCTGAAGCGTCATCCTTGGGAAGGAAGAAAGGATAGTGCTCGGAGAGGGCTACGCCGTTCTGGTAAACATCCACTGCATCGAGGACATACTCGTTGGGGACGATCATATTGAGCATAGTCGAGGAGCTGCCGGGAGTGGTGGAGAAGTTGTTTTCGTCGGCTGCGAACTGCGAAGGAGTCATGCCTTCGGGGAGTTTTACGAGGAAGAATGCCCTGCCGGCTGCGCCGAAGGCCCACATCTTCATATTCTTGTTGTTGGAATAGACAACCTCCATATTGGGAACTGCCTCATTGTCCACATCGCCGTTGCCGTAATACTTCTCGAAGTTGGCCTTGGAGAGGTCCGGGCTCTTTGCGTACTCGTCCTTCTTGGACTCGTCTGCGCCGTAAGCGAGCTTGTGGTTCATAGCCTGGTCGGCCATAATGACAAACTCACCGGGCTGGATGGGATACTGCTTGCCGTTGCCGGGGAATGCGATGACGGTACCCTGACCGCACTGATACTTGGTAGGATATGCTTCCTGCCATACGCTCTGTGCCTTGAGGTTAGCAAGGCAGGCAACGAGTACAAGGCCGTCGAGATACTGGACCTCGTCGGAGTTGTTGACGATCTCCACATAGCTGTCAAGCACATAGTACTGCGCACCGCCGGAGCAATAGATGGTCTTGAATACGAGCGGGCTGCTGTAGAAGAGCGAGAGGTTGACGGTGAGGGCCTCCTCCTTGTAGAGGGAGACGGTAGCCGTACCCTGTACCTGTGCGGTAGCCTGGCCGTTGATCTTACCGTTTACGGTCACATTGTAGTTGCCCTGGGGAAGGGTCACCGAAGTTTCGCGGATAGCTTCGAGCTTGAGGGTGTCGGAGGAGGTCTCACCGGTGATGATGACGACAAGGTCCTTGACATCCGATGCGGTCACATCCGAAGCAGTGGTGAACTTGAGGTCCAGGGGATAGGATTTCACTTTCTCCTCGCCGCAGGACGAAAGTGCAAAGACTCCTGCTATCAGGAGCAATGCCAGATTGAGAATTTTCCTTTTCATTGTGATAATAATTTAAGTAGGATTGTTATAGTCTAAAGTTTGATCTTGACCTCTGCGCCGAAATACATCGGAGGATAAATCTGCTGCATCGCGAGGCTTTGTTTTATATGGTATTTCTTGGTATTGGTCACGTTGTTGGCAATGAACGAGAGGTCCGCCACCTTTCCGATCTCCTTGGTGAGGCGGAAATTGAGCATCGCCCAGGGCTCGATCACATCCTTCGCGAGGTTGTAATCCTTGACGCGGTTCATATAGATGTACAGGAGGCTGTTGGATGCGGCGGCCTCGCTCCACTGATACCAATTGCCCTCTAGGTCGTAGTAGCCCAGGGGATCGGCGCAGATATAGTCGCCGTCGGGGAAATTCCTCTCATAATAGCGGCTGTTGCCGTTCTCATCCTCATAGACCGACTGTACGCTCTCCATCCATACGACCTGCAGCGTGGTGGTGAAGACCATCCTCAGGGCGGGGATGCGGGTGATGAAGGCGAAGTTCGTATTGACGCGGTCCCTGACGCTTCCGCTGCCCGCGGGCTGCTTCACCATATAGAAATTGGTCTGGCTCAGGCGGGTGTTGATGCTCACGTTGTCGTATTCATCTATGCTCGAAATGCGCTTGATGTGGAACCACGCGCCGGTGATATTCAGGCTGGTGCGGAGCGGTTTCCATTCGCCCAGGTCGAGGGTATATTCGATTCCGGACTTGTAGGACTCGTAGGTGTTGGAGGGGATGCTCCACCCTACCCTCTCGAGATAGGTTGCGCTCGTCGCCGTGCCGGGCACTCCGTTGAGCAGGTAGTTCACCTGCTTCGAAGCGGCGTCGAAAGAGAGGTTGCGCGCTCCCTCGGGAACGGTATAGTAAGGATACCATATATCCATCATCCGGCTTTCGAAGCCGTAGCAGTCGGTATGCTTCTCGTTGAAGAATGTCACGGAGCCCTTTACCTGCCCCTTCGCGAAGGAGAGGCCGGCCTCCCACTTGCGGCTGTGCATCGGCTTGAGATTGGGATTCTTGGTCTCGCTCACTATGGTAGTTGTAACCAGCGCGAGGCGGTCCTGCTCATTGTCGCTCCAGCGGCCGAGGGCCACATTGTCGTAGTAGGCATTGTCGGGATAGAGATAGATGAGCGAGGGCATCTTGTTCATCAGGCCGTAACCGCCGCTGAGGCTCAGGTCGTCGAGGAAGCGGTTGTTCTTGCGGTTGAGGATATTGAACGAGAAGTTGAAACGGGGTTCAGCCGCGAAATAGCCGCCCACTCCCCCGCTTTTGGCCTTGTCGAGGAAGAGGTTCGAGACCCTCACTCCGGCCTCGACCATCGCCTTGTGGGAGCCGACGGCGAAGGAGGTACGGTCGCTGAGGAAGGCCGAAACCGTCGAAAGGCCGGGAATGTCGGTGTATGCGCGGGGACGCAGGGTGTGCGAGGACTGCGCCTGCGGAGGATTCTCCTCGTCGTAGGTAAGGCCCGCACCGATATTGCCGTCATAATTATACTCCACGCCGAGCTTGATATTGGTATGGTTCTCCTGGCCGAACTGGATGTACTTGGTGGCCAGCAACTGGGCGAAGACATTCACCGGTATGCTCTCTATCTCGAATTCGGACTGATATCCGAAACGCTTGAAGCGGGCCACCTGAAGCCCCTCCTCGCGGGTATTGGTAATGACTCCGTCGGGATTGTAAATCCACTGCGACTTCCAGTCGTGCTGTCTGGAAATCTGGCCGCTGACCTTGTAATCGAGGCTGGTGATAAAGCCGCCGGAGGGCCTCCAGCTGCCGTTGACGCCGAGGCGGCCGCCGGTATTCTCATTCTTCCACTCGGCGAAGCTCTCGCTCATCTGGGGGTCGCGCTTGGTATTGTTCAGGCTGGTGAAGAAGGCCGCGCGCAGGTTGAAGCTCACAGGTCCGAACTGGTTGGAGTAGCCGGCCGAGGCCGTGATGCGGTCGTATCCCTTGTAATGCAGACGGGTATCGGACCAGGACTGGGCCCAGTCAACCGAGAAGTTGGTGGCGCCGCCCGAAGTGAGGTTGAAACCCTTGCCCAGATAGAGCATCTTGGAGTTGGGGTCGGCCTGAGCCTTGAACTCCCACGGGGTATAGCCGGACTTCGTCTTGACGATGACGGCGCCGCTGGTGAGGTTTCCATACTCGGCTGCCGGGATGCCGCGGATGACCTCCATCGATTCGATGTTCTGGCCGCTGATGAGCCTCAGGTCGGTTCCCTTGCCTCCGGTGGTATTCTCTCCCATCTGCTGGGTGGACGCATCGGCATTCGAGCCGTAGCGGTTCGCATTGAGCACCTGCAGGTTGCCGTCGTTGCTGATGGGCGCGCCGTCCACTATGACGGAGGTTCCCACCGCGTAATTGTTGTTGCCCTAGGTGTCGATCTCGCGGATCATCGCCTGAGAGAGGTTGTTGAGGTTCGGACTCGAGACCAGGTTGCCCGGCACCAGCTGGAGCATATCTCCCAGATTCTTGGGCTGAATATGGCGGATGGCGTCCTGGTTGATCACCGAACGGCTTCCCACCTGGTCCTGCTGCGCGGTAACGACCGCGCCCTCGAGGCTCAGGTTGGACTCACGCATCGTGACGGACACCCTTACGTTCGAAGAGGTGATGGTCAGGGAATCGGTAACGGTCTCATAACCGAGGAGGCTCACGCTGTAAACGTATCTTCCGGAGGGGACATTGTTGATGGTACAGATGCCCTTCGCCCCCGTCATACCGTAAAGGGCCTGGTTGAGAACTGCGGTGGCCAGTTCCACAGGGTTGGAATTTGTATCTTTTACCTCGAAAACAACTGTGCACCCCCTGTTCTGCCCCTGAAGGGGAGAGGCGAGCATAAGTGCGACCAATACCGTATATAGAAATCTGTTCATAGATAAGACGATTCACATTCAAACTGCAAATATGACGCTTAGTGATTATTACGGCAATCCCAATAATTTATGATTGTGTCATATCCGGCAAATATACAAAAATAACTCCCATTACAATTATTTATCTGCAAAAGTAGCCACAAAAACAAGTCCTGCGGCACTTTTCGGGCCGCAGGACAGTAATCGCTATCTATAACGCTTTCAGTTTGAAAGGCTATTTCAAGCCTGATAGTTGGAAAGCATCGCCGGATCGGAGGATTTGATGAATGAGGAGTGTCCCTCGACCTGGGCCGCAGCATAAGCCAGATAGACATCCGCGCTCTTAAGGAGCAGTTCCGGAGCCTTCGCTGCATCGCGGAGCAGAAGGGCTCCCATCACGCAGTGGGCCGCCATCTCGACAAGCCTGCGGGCCTGGAAATCAAGCCAGTCCTGATCCTTTACGGCGGTTACGGCCTCGGTAGCCGCGCGGAACTTGGCGAGCATTTCGCGAAGCCTCTCCTGACGGGATGCGAACTCAGCGGGAAGAGCCTCTGAGAGCATCTCCTCCACCATCGATGCATAAGTTTCGTTGGTGACATAACGGATCGCGGCGACGACCTGGAGCTGGGTGGTACCTTCATAAATAGAAGTGATACGGGCGTCGCGGTAAAGTCTCTCGCAGAGATAATCGCGCATAAAGCCCGAACCGCCGTGGATCTGGATGCAGTCGTATGCATTCTGGTTGGCGAATTCGGAACTCATTCCCTTGGCGAGCGGGGTGAGGGCGTCCGCGAGGCGGCTGTAGCGCTTGCACTCCTGCCTCTCCTCAGGGGTAAGGGTGCGCTCGCGGGCGATATCCTCGAGACTCTTGTAGATGTCCACGAAGTTGGCGGTCTCGTAGAGCAGCGAACGGCTGGCCTCGAGCTTGGCCTTGATCATCGCGATCATCTCGTAAACAGCGGGGAAATTATCTATGGTCTTGCCGAACTGCTTGCGGTCGGCGGCATAGGAAAGGGCTTCCTGAAGCGCTGCGGAGGAGATTCCTACGCTCTGGGCGGCGATGCCCAGGCGGGCGGCGTTCATAAGCGACATCACATACTTGATGAGGCCGAGTCGGCGGTCGCCGCAGAGTTCTGCCTTGGCATTGTTATATACCAGTTCGCAGGTCGGAGAGCCGTGGATGCCCATCTTGTCCTCGATGCGGCGGACGGTGACACCGCCTTCCCTCTTGTCGTAGATGAACATCGAGAGGCCGCGGCCGTCGGTGGTGCCCTCTTCGGAACGGGCCAGGACGAGGTGGATGTCGGAGTCGCCGTTGGTGATGAAACGCTTGACGCCGTTGAGCCTCCAGCAGTTGGCCGCTTCATCGAAAGTGGCCTTGAGGGCTACGCTCTGCAGGTCGCTGCCGGCATCGGGCTCGGTGAGGTCCATCGACATCGTCTCGCCGTTGCAGACGCGGGTGATGAAGCGATCCCTCTGGTCGTCGGTTCCGAACTCATAAAGGGTGCAGGCGCAGGACTGGAGTCCGAGCAGGTTCTGGAAACCGGCATCGGCCCTGGAGATCAGCTCCGAAGCGGCGCAGAAGATGGTGCTGGGCATATTCAGGCCACCGTAACGGCGTGGCATCTCGATGGCCGTGAGGCCTGCCTGACGGCATATCTCGAGGTTCTCCGCGGTGCCGGGGGCATAATGCGCCCTGCCTCCGCTGCACGAGGGACCGGTGCGGTCCACACCTTCCGAATTGGGAGCGATGACATTCTCGCTTATATCGCCCACTATCTCGAGTACGCGGTCGTAATTGTCGAGCGCGTCCTCAACGTCCACGGGGGCGTAATCATACTTGAGAGCATCGGCAAATCCGTGCTCCTTGAGCTCCACGATGTGTTTCATCAGCGGATTCTCGAGGCGCAACTTTATTTCGGGTGTATCTTTATACCAATTCATTACTTCGTCAGGTTTTTGTAGTGAGCAATCAACTTGGGAATGACATCCTCCACGCGGCCAGTGACCACGTAGTCGGCGATGCTGTTGATGGGTGCGTCCGGATCGCTGTTGACCGATATGATGATTCCGCTCTCCTTCATTCCGGCGATATGCTGTATCTGGCCGGAAATACCGCAGGCGATATAGAGTTTGGGACGGACCGTGAGGCCTGTCTGGCCTATCTGGCGGTCGTGGTCGCAGAAGCCGGCGTCAACCGCTGCGCGGGTGGCGCCCACCTCGCCGTGGAGCAGCTTGGCAAGCTCGAAAAGTTTGTCGAAGCCCTCGCGGCTGCCCATTCCGTATCCTCCCGCCACGATGATGTTTGCCGTATCGAGATGATGCGAAGGCTTCTCGACGTGGCGCTCGATCACCCTGACCAGAAGGTCTTCGGGTGCGATATACTTCGATACATCGTGGCGCACGAGTTCGCCCTTGTATGCCGCATCGCGGATCTCGCGCTTCATTACGCCCTCGCGGACGGTAGCCATCTGCGGACGGTTGTCGGGGTTCACGATGGTGGCGATAATATTTCCGCCGAAGGCGGGGCGGATCTGGTAGAGCAGATTCTCATATACCTTGCCACTCTTCTTGTCCTCATATTCCCCGATTTCGAGGGAGGTGCAGTCGGCGGTAAGGCCGCTGTGCAGCGACGAGGAGACGCGGGGACCCAGGTCGCGGCCTATGACGGTCGCGCCCATAAGGGCGATCTGCGGCTTCTCTTCGGTAAAGAGTTTGGTAATGATGGCCGCGTGCGGGGCCGTGGTATAGGGGAACAGTGCGGCATCGTCGAAGACGTGCACCCTGTCAACCCCGTAGGGATAGAGGTCGGCTTCGATGCCTTCGAGGCCCGATCCTATGGCCACAGCCTCAAGGGCGCAACCAAGCCGGTCTGCCAGGGAACGGCCCTTGGTGAGCAGTTCGAGGCTCACGGGGGCCACATTGCGGCCCTCGGTTATCTCACAATATACAAATATGTTGTCCATAGGATTATCCGATTGTGTGGTTCGTGATAAGTTCTTCTACGAGGCTGCGGATATCTTCGTCCGAAGAGGTGCAGCGCTTGCTCTCCTTTGCCTGGAAGCTGATGCTGTCCACCTTCTTGACCTTGGTCGGCGAACCTGAAAGGCCGCACTGCGCGGGATCGGCATCGACATCGGCCACGCTCCAGGCTGTGACTTCGGCCTTCTTGCGGGCCATGACCAGCTTGGCGTTGCGGGGACGGCACGCGGCTGCGGTGCCGTTGACGGTAAGGAGCACGGGAAGCGGCGCCTCGACGGTCTCGACGCCTCCGGTGATGGCACGCCTGAGGGTGATCTTACCCTCTTCGAGGGCGAGGATCTCCTCGACGTAAGTCACCTGCGGCAATCCCAGTTTCTGGGCCACCTGCGGGCCTACCTGGGCCGTATCGCCGTCGATTGCCTGGCGGCCTCCGACTATGATATCGAAGCTGCCGGCCTTGCGGAGGGCCGATGAGAGTGCGTATGAGGTAGCCAGGGTATCGGCTCCTGCAAAAAGCCTGTCGGTGAGCAGGTATCCGGTATCGGCTCCGCGGAACATTCCCTCGAGCACGATCTCCTTGGCCCTCTCCGGGCCCATAGTAAAGACCGTCACAGTGCTGCCGGGACACATATCCTTGAGGCGGAGCGCCTGCTCCAGGGCGTTCATATCCTCCGGGTTGAAGATAGCCGGAAGGGCCGCCCTGTTGATGGTGCCGTCCTCGTTCATGGCATCCTTGCCCACATTGCGGGTATCGGGAACCTGCTTGGCCAGGACGGCGATTTTCAAAGATTTCATATTATTCGGTTTTCAGTACAATTCGGCAAAGATACAAAAAAACGGGAAAGCGGCTCCCCGGGTGGGGTTTCCGCTCTCCCGCGGCGTATAATCAAACTAGCTTCTTACTTGTAAAGGAATCGCTTGATGCTCATCTTCGGAGTCTTCGCGAAGGGTTCGTCCATCACCTCGACTTTGGCTATCTTGCTGTAAACCGCGAGGTTCTTGTTGGCGCTCACGCGGATCTTCTCCGGAAGGTCCGAAACGGTCTCGGCATCGAGTCCGTCCTTGCGGATGGCATCCTTGTCGAGATAGACGAGGGCCACGAGCTTGGAGGCGCGGTCCACGACGACGCTCTCCACTACATAATCCTGGGAATTGACCACGGCCTCGACCTCCTCGGGATAGATATTCTGTCCGTTGGCCGAGAGGATCATACTCTTGCTGCGGCCGCGGATGGTGATATTGCCGTTGCGGTCCATCGTGCCGAGGTCGCCGGTATGGAGATATCCGTCCTCGGTGAAGGCGTTGGCCGAAGCCTCGGGATTGTTGAAATAGCCGCTGCAGATATTGACGCCCTTGGCCTGGATCTCTCCCGCGATATGCTCGGGATCATCCGAATCGATGCGCACGTCGCAGCTGTCCACCTTCTTGCCGCAGGAACCCTGGACGAAGTTCCAGGGCTGGGTATATGCCAGAAGCGGGGCAGCCTCAGTCATACCGTAACCGACGGTATAGGGCAGTCCCATCTTGCGGAAAGCCTTCTCCACGTCGGGGTTGAGCGGCGCGCCGCCCATTATGAACTGCTGCACGTTGCCTCCGAAGGCGGCGATGAGCTTCTTGACCACCACCTTGTAGATGAGCTTGTTGACAAGTGGGATGGCGGTAAGCACCTTCATCACCGGCTTGGAGAGGGTGGGCTTGATGGAGGACTTGTAAACCTTCTCCATCACCAGCGGAACGGTGATGACAAGGTAGGGCTTCACCTCGGAGACCGCCTTCAGCAGGGTGGTGGCGGCGGGAGCCTTGCCCAGATAATAGACCGTCACGCCGTAGCACAGGGGATACATAAACTCGAAAACGAGGCCGTAGATGTGTCCCATAGGGAGCATCGAAACGATATTGTCCTTGCTGTAGGCGGGAATATGGCGGATCGCGAAATCGATGGAGGCGCTGAGGCACTCATACCTGAGCATCACGCCCTTGGGGGCGCTGGTGGTGCCGGAGGTGTAGTTGATGATGGCCAGCTCCTTGTCGTTGTGGCAGGGATAATCCACCGCCTCTTTGCTGAAGCCGGCGGGATATTTTGCAGCGAAGGCGTCATCCACGGATGCGAATGCGGTCTTTACGGCGTCGTCATTGCTCCAGAGCAGCGAATAGTCCTGGGCGCAGACCACTCCCCTGAGCTTCGGCATCTTCGCGACATCGAGTTTCGCGAACATCTCCCTGTCGGTGAAGAGCAGGACGCTCTCCGAGTGGTCCACAAGGTTGTTGACCGCATCGGGCTGGAAATCCGAAAGCAGGGGCACCGTTACGGTCTCATAAGTATTTGAGGCGAGGAACGCGATGGCCCAGCGGGCGGAATTGGTAGCGCAAAGGGCGATCTTCTCCCCTTTCTTGATGCCTGCGTTCTCGAAGATTACGTGGAGTTTTTCGATGTGGGTCGCCACATCCTTGTAGGTGAACTCCTCGCCGTGCCAGTTGCAGAGGGCCTTGAGGTCCCAGTCGCGTTTCACGGTCTCGGCGAATACGTCCAGATAATGTCTCATACGTTCAATGGATTGGTTTGACAATAAAAAAACGTGACTTCCGAAAAAGTCACGTAAAAATACCCAAATACCCGTCCAAATCGCTCTCCCCGAAGGGGCATTGTGGCAAAAGGGAGCGGATTTGGGGCGAAATGCAAAAGATTATTCGTGCATTTCCAGGCGTTTGCGGGCCAGATCCTCGTACTTCGTACCCGGCCGGCCGTAATTGGCATAGGGGTAAATCGAGATTCCGCCCCTCGGAGTGAAGAAGCCTGTGACCTCGATATACTTGGGGTCCATCAGCCGGATGAGATCCTTCATAATCGTATTGACGCAGTCCTCGTGGAAATCGCCGTGATTGCGGAAACTGAAGAGATAGAGCTTGAGGCTCTTGCTCTCCACCATCCTCACGTCCGGAATGTACGAAATCCTTATCTCCGCGAAATCGGGCTGGCCGGTGATGGGGCAGAGAGTCGTGAACTCCGGGCAGTTGAACCTCACCCAGTAATCATTCTCCTTGTGGAGATTCTCGAATGTCTCGAGGACCTCGGGGGCGTAATTGTCGCTGTAGTGGGTCTTGTTGCCAAGAGACTTGAGGCTTTCCTGGGAACGTTCCTTTTCCATATTATACATCTCCTATCCTGAAAGGGTTGTACGAAATGCCGGTGTCATAGACGTCGGTCTTCTCACTCTCCTTGAGTTTGCGGACCACCAAAGTGGTGACGGGCAGTATCAGGAGCTCATAGCAGACCTTGAACGTCACCTGCGCCAGCATCATCGAGATCAGTGTCCTGACGGGGGTGCCGAGGAACACTATCGGCATGAAGATAAGGGAGTCGGTCAACTCGCCCGCAACCGAAGAGACTATGGCACGGAGTCCGAAGCGCCTGCCCTTGTCGGCGATTTTCATCTTGCTCAGCACAAGGGAATTGAGGGTCGAACCCGCGAGGAAGGCCAGAAGCGAGGCTCCAGCCACCCTGGGTGCCATATTGAACATAAAGTCAAAGTGGGGGGCTCCCTCCCAGAAGGAGGCGGCCGGAAGCCATACTACGAGCTGGCCCGCCAGGATGACAAAGAAATTCATGGCGAATCCCATCCAGATGACGAGACGCGCCTTGCGATAGCCCCATACCTCGACTATGCAGTCGTTAAGGATATAGGATATCGGGAAGATTACCACGGCACCGGGAAGATTGATGCCGAACACGCTGATTACCTTGGTCGCGAAAAGGTTGGAGGCGATCAGGCATACGCAGAAAAAGACCGCCAACCACAGAAACGTGACCGAAAAAGTTGATTTGTTTCTATTTTCCATATCTGTTTTGAAAAACTGGGCGCAAGATACGGAAAAAAGGCGGAACCAAACCAATCCCGGATTATTTTGAAGATTTATCGCCCGCCATAAGCTCTGTCCTGCGGCGTATGGACGAGAAAGTGACCCCCATCGTGGCGGTGAGATAATAGTTCATCGTGCGGTCGCTCATAAAGCCGCTCATTTCGGCGATGTCAGCCGCATCGACCCCTGTAAAGGCGGGATCGGCCAGCAGCTGGAGTACGCGCTGGACCCGGAACGAACCCAGATATGACGAGAAGGTGAAATCCCTGTTCCTCAGCACCGCGGAGAGATATGTCCTGTTGGTCCCGACCTCCCTCGCTATCATCGCCAGCGAAAGGTTCTTGTTCAGGTAAAGCCCTTCAGAGGCTATGATGCGGTCCATACGCAGGAACAGCTCCTCCTCCCTCCTGGCCCTCTCAGGATTGGATTTCTGCCTTTCCGGCTTCGGAGCGAAAATATGCTTCAGCAGCCACCTGTCACTCTTTCTGCTTTTTCTTTTTGCCATTTGCCGAACCGGACAACTCCGTGCTTTTCTTGTAATTCTTGCACCACTCCGCCGGGGTGCAGCCTGTATTCCGTCCGAAGGCGGTATTGAAAGTGGTCTTCGAATTGAAGCCCACCGCCTTGTAAAGTTGCGATATCGAAAGCTTCTGATTGGTCGCATAGAGCCGCATCGCCTCGCGGATCCTGTAGGAATGGACCAGCTGACAAAAGTTCTTGCCGGTTTTCATTTTTATCGCTTTCGATAAACTTGTTTTGGAAGAGTGGAGCATATCCGCGACAGTCGTTATCCTCACTTCCGGCTGGAGATAGAGTTTCTCGCCTTCGAACAGCAATTCCATCCTGGATATCAGATAGTCATACTCATCCCCTTCGGCCGGCGAATCGCTCAGCACCCTTTCCCTCTTCGGAATGCCGTCGGGCCCTCTGGATTGGAGCGCATAGCCATCTGTTAAGGACGTGGTCTTCTCCTCCCCACGCGGTTCCTTAAGGGATTTGATCTTGTAAATCAGATAGACGATGACAGCCAGGATCGCAGCCAGAAACAGCAGATACTCCATAGCGGCAATTTGCATTTTCTCCATAGTTTTCAAGTATTTGCTCGACAAAACTACGAATCGAAAACATAATAAAGCAAATCCCCGATATAACTATCGGGGATGTATGATAAAAATGGTATAATATTAGAAAAAAGCGCAGGAAACCGACTTTTCAAAACCTTTTCACACAATGAGTTAAATCACGGCAGAAGGGTTTCAGGGATGCATTTTACAACTTTTTGATGAGGTTCGCGAACGATTTAAAATAAAGATTATCGCTATTGATATTTCAAAAAAGCATCAAATGGCGGAAAGTTGGATTGTTTTGCGTTATTTCCAATATCGTATCATCACGGTTACTCCTTCACGCAACGTACGCTGAGGGCGAGAACGCTGTTTGAAGGATTGGAAGCCGTGAAGGCCCTGTCCGACTCGAACGTGCCCGAAGTCAGCCTCATGAAGGTTATCTTGCCGTTATCGGAATAGGAGCTCCAAACATATATGGCACCGGCACTTGCGAGCGACCCGCTCTGGTTGATATATGTACAGGTGGGGAAGTAGCCCAGGTCCACACCGCCGTGCTTGAGCGTATAGCCGTTGGTGGCCGAGGTGAAATCGCCTGCCGCTATGCCGGCGAAAGTTCCCTTGGGCATCACCTTGTATCCTGCCGGGCAGGGGTCGTAAATCGTCTTCGCGGTGCCCCACAGTCCGTCGTCGATCCTGTTGAGCCAGCTGTTGTAGCTGGACTGCGCGAAGAATGTGGTCGGATGTTGGACAGCGTCGTCGATGCTTGTAGCCTGACGGGTCACGGTTTCCCGCACCGCACCGCGCACTGAGCACAGGGCGGCCGAGGTGGACGAGGAGACGCTGAGCACGAAGGGATCCTTGCGGCCCCACTGGTAGGCGAACGGCCTTACCTCGCCGTCGTTCAGGCAGCCGAGGCTGCGGTCGAGGATATATGCCCCGGACGGGAGAGGGCCGAGCGCCTTGACGGGAGTCGAGACGCACCAGATGTGCCAGCTCCAGACGATGTTGCCGTCGGAGTCCCGGCCCGCAATTATGGCATTGCCGGCCTTGCCGGTATGATGGAAGCTTATCTTGCCGTCGCTGACGAAGACATTGCTGATTATCTCATTCGCCTTGGGGGCCTCGGAGGTATTGAATGTCTCCCAGAGAACCTCCGCAGTCGCTACCGTCAGCACATTGGAGCCGGTCGGGTTGAGGCCGGCATTGCCCTTCGCGCCGCAGAAGAAGCTGTAATCGCCCTCTTTCGAGCTGTCGATGACATAGCAGTTGGCGGTCGCCGATGCCGAAAGGTCGGTAACCGCTACGGGCTTGCTCACCGAGACCTCCGGCATCAGGTGGATGCTGGAGCGCCTGATAGCGTTGTCAACTTCGGTTTCGAGATTGTAGATATTGCCCTTGGCATCGGTCAGCCTCGCCGTAAAGCCCTTTGAAAGCGCACCGGCAGGCACTACGAAGTAGAAATCCGTAGCCTTCGAAGCATTGAGGGCCACGTTGATGTCGGTAAGCATAATATCGGAGCCGCCTCCGGAGAGGGTCATCACAGGCTTGGAATCGACGCTGGAAAGGTCTATGGACGCCGTGCCCCAGAGCTTGCCCCCGGCTTTGTCGGTCAGGGTTATGGACGAGACCGTGATGGAGGGGTCGCCCTTGAGCTGAAGCTTCAGCAGGCCGCAGAGGTTCTTGAAAGCGAGAGCTCCCCTTCCGTCATAGGTAAAATGGGCCACCGAGAGGTTGGCATCGCCCGCGAAGGAGCCGGCTGCATATTTCTGGGTCTGGGGAAAAGGCACGCTGATGTGCTCTGCCGTTATTGTCGCCTCTTCGCTGAAGGGATAGACCGCATAATAGTCCGAAGCCTGGGAAGAGACCAGGGAACCTTCGAACTTGCCCTTGGCCTGCCCTGCCCCTTCGGTCAGGGTGAATTCGTCGTTGACTCCCGCGCCGGCGCTCATATAGAGGACGCTGAGTTTGTCCCCCGCGCTCCAGAGAACGTTGCCCGCGCCGTCGAGAGAGGTCCTGGAGAGGCCGTCCTGCGACTCCACGGAGGCTGTCAGTTCAACTTTGACGCTGCCCTGGGGAATCACATCCTGTGTGCAGGCGGATGCGATAAGGGTGGCAGCCAATATATATAATGTCGATTTTTTCATATCCGTTTAGTTTTAATCGTCCAAATAACCGAGTTCTCTCATCTTCTCCTTGACAAGGATGGCGATGGCGTGGGCGCCATACTTGCTCGGATGCTCATCCGCGGGAGAGTTGTACATAAATGAATGGGGCCATCTGCCCTCGGAGATATACTGCCTGTCGAGGTCCGATATCTGGTCTGCCGAAGAATAGACTCCGGTCCTGATAAGCAGTTCTTCCGCGCGGGCGTTGACCTCCTCGCGGAGCTGTATGACGTGGTCGCCGGCCTCGTCGGTGAAGGCCGCGTGCATCTTGGAGTAATACGAAGCGTGGTCGAAATTCTCGGGATACCAGCGGGTCGATGTGCTGTGGAGGGCCAGGATTATGTATTTCTTCCCCTTGGCGAAATCCACCATCGCCTTGTGCTGCTTTATGAGCAGGTCGTAGTTGTTCTGCGACTTGAACCATCCGCCGTTGCTGCCCATATAGATGATGAAGACATCGGCATCGGAGTAGTGCGTCTCGCCGTAAGGGTGTATCTGGTCGCCGTCGCTTACGCTCACATCCGGGCCATCCTCCACCCTGGAGAGGTAGATTGTCGAACTGCTGCTGGCCGCCGAGAGTTTGCACTCGACTCCGTTGATAATGCACGGGTTCAGGCCGCCGCGCTTGGTAGCAGAGCTGACCCAGAAGCCTCCGCGGAAGGGCTGACCGGTATCGGAGGTCCACATTGTGTCGGCTCCGGTTATGCTGATGCCCGAAATCGCGACGGATTTGCTCTTCGATCCGGGAATGGTTATTCCGGAGGAGGAGCATTTGATATATGTTTTGAGCGCTCCCTGGCGGGCGGCGATCTCGTGAGTCCTCTGCGACGAGATACCGGCGTCGAAGACATCCCACGAGTTGCCCAGAAGCGGCTGGAGATATTCGGGATACGCGATTGCCGGGGTCACATAATAATTTGTGAAGCTGTCGCCCCAGCAGACTATGCGCTTCTTCGGTCCGGTCCACTCCTTCTCGATCGAGAAGACTTTCATCGGCTGCAGGAACGCGCGGGGGACGCTGAGCTCCTTGGAGGTGGATTTGACATACGTCTCGCCGCCGTCATCGACGATGCTTACCGTGATACCGCGGCTGAAAGTCACCGGAGGAATGGCGAATACGAACTGTGTGGGCGAAGATTCATCCTGGCTCAGTTCCACGCCGGCGCCGCAATCCATCACTATGGTTTTGGTTCCGTCCGAAGCCCCTCCGCCCCTGGTCCAGGCGCCGTTGTCGCTGCCGAAAGGCTCGTTGTCGCCGCCGTTGTTATCTTTGATCTTCTCGAGCGAGACTGAAGGATTCTTGCCCTCGGCTGCGGTGATGGTACAGTTGCCCGAGAGAACCTCGCCTCCGTTGCCCCTGAGCGTCACGCTTTTGACGACCGTCTTTACGGGAGACCACAGGCTCACCATCAGATAGCCGCCCACGTGCCTGAAGAGCAGGTCGGTATCGGATATGTCCTTTGTAACGGCCACCATCACGGCCGCATTCCTGTCGAATGTTCCGCTCGCCTGGAATTGCTGCGAACCCGGCCAGACGGCCGTTATCGTGCCGTCCTTGGTGCAGGAGAGTGCCTGACCATAGGGATAGACGCTGTAACAGCGGCCGAATCCGGCACCGGAAACGGCCTGGTCGTCTTTGACGAATGTCGCTACATGGTCGCCATCGGTGCCGCTGAATAGATACTTTTCATTTACGGCGCTGCTGAATACACTGATGCGGTCACCTTTATTCCAGGAAAGATAGCCGTCCGATTCCAGCGACAGTCTGGTAGAATTGTCCTCTACCCTGGCCGTAAATGCCCGCGGAGTACGTCCGTTCCTGCCGGAAAGATCCGCGTCGGTGCAGAAGGTCATCGCCATGCAAAGACCAAGTACGATAAGGCTCAAAGCAGGTTTACCAATCGAATTCATTGCCAAAGGTGATTTTTTCGGCGCTGTCGCCGAAGTTAGTGAATGCCTCTGACCCCCCTTCGATCGAAACTGCGACCATAGTACCCGGAATCAACTGGATAACAGTCGTTTGAGGAGAAGAATATATCATTTTCAGAGTGATTTGTCACCCTAAAGATACAAAAAAGAATTATTTCCGTTCCAGCCTGTAGGCATAGGGGTCCTGGAAACCTCCGCTTCGCTCCGTCCCTAAGCGCCATCAGGCGCTAGCGGAGGCCAAGCAGCGAGAGCTTGTGGGATAGCAAGGCCGAAGCGGCGGGGTTCGGGGCAGAGCCCCGTGGATTAGTGGCCACGGGCGGCCACAGTTTCCAGGACCCCTATGCCTACAGGCTGGAACCGAATGTAACGGAAATCTATTTTTTGATCTTCTCGAAGCCTTCACCATAGACCCCGTGGACACTGCCCACGGAGATGAATGCCGACTTGTCCTCCGACTTGATCATCGACAGGATGCGGTTCATCTCGCTCTTGCGGACTACAACGAGAAGCACCTTGCGGTTCTGCTTGCTGTACCAGCCCTGGGCATCGAAGACAGAGACGCCGCGATTGCTTTCCAGTGCGATTTTCTCGGCAATCCTGTCGTAGTGGTCGGAGAAGACCAGGATCTGCACCGACTGCCGCTGTCCGGTCATGAAGAGATCGAGGGCGTAGCTGAAGACGCCGGAGGCTATATATCCGTAGATGACATTGGCGAAACGGCTTCCCCAGGTCGCCTCGGAAGGGATGAACAGCGAGCAAGCGATGATGATGATATCGAGGATTATGATAACGGTTCCGGTAGAAATGTTGTAGAACTTGTTTATCATCAGGGCGACGATATCGGTTCCGCCGCTGCTGCCGCCGTGGGTGATGGCCAGCGAGCAGCCAAGTCCGGAAAGGGCGCCACCGAAGATAACCGAGAGCAATTTTCCGTTGTCAAGGGCGAACTGCTGGATGAATTCCTGCGGAATCAGTTCCGGAACGATACGGAACGCTATCGAGGAAAACACTATGGCATACACCGTCCGCGCACCGAACGATGTGCCCAGTATCCTGAGGGCGATGAGCAGGAGCACGGCGTTGATGATGAACATCGTGTAACTCATATTGAAGCCCGTAATGTACTGGACGATAGCCGAGATACCGGTAACTCCCCCTC
This sequence comes from Bacteroidales bacterium, assembly GCA_017443845.1. Classification (GTDB taxonomy): domain Bacteria; phylum Bacteroidota; class Bacteroidia; order Bacteroidales; family UBA932; genus Cacconaster. The sequence continues at coordinate 25,779 of JAFSXX010000049.1, forward strand.
CCACCAGGTGGTGCGGAATGATAAACACCGCCCAGGCCAGGGTGTACAACAGCAGGCCCAGCGAGATCACCAGATAATCCTTGATAACCGAGAGTGTCTTGCCCTTCTGCATCAGCACACGATATTAATGATCTTTCCGGGAACTACGATCACCTTGCGGGGAGCGCCGCCGTTGAGATAGCGGGCCGTATTGGGATCGGCCAGCACGGCAGCCTCGACCTCCTTGGGCGAGAGGCTCTTGGAGAGGTTGATCTTGAAACGCATCTTGCCGTTGAAGGAGACGGGATACTCGAACGAATCCTCAACGGTGTAAGCCTCGACATACTCGGGGAAGGCGGCATAGGTGATGCTGTCATTATGGCCGAGGCAGTGCCAGAGCTCCTCTGCGATATGGGGTGCGAAAGGCGAGAGGAGGATGGTCATAGGCTCCAGGATGGCGCGCTTGCAGCACTTGAGATCGGAAATCTCGTTGACGGCTATCATAAACGCGCTGACGGTCGTATTGAAGGAGAAGTGCTCGATGTCGTACTGCTCCTTGGCAATCAGCTTGTGAAGCGCCTTGAGCTCCGCAGCCGAGGGATTATCTTCGCTCACGCGGAAATCGTCGCGGTCGTAGAAAAGACCCCAGAACTTGCGCAGGAAGCGGTGTACTCCGTCGATTCCCTTCGTATCCCACGGCTTGCTCTGCTCGAGAGGGCCGAGGAACATCTCGTAGAGACGCAGCGTATCGGCTCCGTAACGGTCGCAGACATCGTCGGGATTGACCACATTGAACATCGATTTGCTCATCTTCTCGACAGCCCAGCCGCAGATATACTCGCCGTCCTCGAGGATGAATTCGGCATCGCGGTACTCCGGCATCCAGGCCCTGAAGGCCTCGATATCGAGGCGGTCATTGTGGACGAGGTTCACCAGCACGTGGATCTCCGTAGTCTCGTAGTTATCCTTGAGGCCGTAGGAGACAAATGTATTGGTATTGACGATCCTGTAAACGAAATTGGAGCGGCCCTGGATCATGCCCTGGTTGATGAGTTTCTTGAAAGGCTCCTGCTCGCAGACATAGCCCAGGTCGTAGAGGAACTTGTTCCAGAAGCGGGAATAGATGAGGTGGCCTGTGGCGTGCTCCGTACCGCCGATATAGAGGTCCACATCCCTCCAGTACTCATCGGCCTCGCGGCTCACGAGAGCCTCGTCGTTATGGGGATCCATATAGCGCAGATAATAGGCGCTGCTGCCGGCGAAGCCCGGCATAGTGCTCTTCTCGATGGGACAGCCCTCATATTCCCAGCCCTTCGCACGGCCCAACGGGGGCTCTCCGCTCTCGGTGGGAAGGAATTTGTCCACCTCAGGAAGCTCGAGCGGCAGTGCGGACTCGGGCATCGCGGTGGCTATACCGTTGTTGTAATAAATCGGGAAAGGTTCGCCCCAGTAGCGCTGGCGCGAGAAGATGGCGTCGCGCAGGCGGTAGTTGACCTTCCTGCGGCCCAGGCCGTGCTCCTCGATATAATCGATGGCGGCCGGAATCGCCTCCTTGACGCTCATTCCGGTAAGGAAGCCGGAGTTGCACATAATACCCTCCTTGGCGTCGAAACTCTCCTCGGAGACGTCGCATCCCTCGATCAGGGGGATTATCGGCAGATTGAACTGCTTCGCGAACGCATAGTCGCGGCTGTCGTGGGCCGGAACCGCCATGATGGCACCGGTACCGTAACCGGCCAGCACATATTCCGAAATCCAGACGGGAACCTTTTCGCCCGTGAGGGGATTGAAGGCATAGGAGCCGGAGAATACGCCTGTCACCTTGCGGGTCTCGGCGATGCGCTCACGCTCAGTCTTCTTCTTGGCCTGCAGCAGATAGGCCTCAACGGCCTCCTTCTGCTCCGGCGTTGTGAGTTTCTCCACCCACTCGCTCTCGGGAGCCAGAACCATGAAGGTAACTCCGAAGATAGTGTCGGCGCGGGTGGTGAAGATGGTCATATCGTACTCCTGCGAGCCGTTGGTCACCTTGAAGACCATCTCGGCGCCCTGGCTCTTGCCGATCCAGTTGCGCTGCATCTCCTTGAGGGAGTCGGTCCAGTCGATGGTATCGAGACCTTCGAGCAGCCTCTCGGCATAAGCCGAGACGCGAAGCTGCCACTGAAGCATCTTCTTCTGCTCCACGGGGAATCCTCCGCGGACCGAATAGCCGTCCTTGACCTCATCGTTGGCCAGCACGGTACCCAGCTTGGGGCACCAGTTCACAGCAGTCTCGCCCTGGTATGCGATGCGGTACTGCATCAGCAGGTCGGACTGCTCCTTCTCCGTAAGGCCGTCCCAACGTCCCTCAGCCTTGAACTTCCCGATCAGGGTCTCTATCGGCTCAGCCTTCTGCTTCTCGGGGTTGTACCAGCTGTTGAACATCTTGAGGAACGCCCACTGGGTCCACTTGTAGTACTTGGGATCGCAGGTGCGGACCTCGCGCGACCAGTCGTAGGAGAAACCGATGCGGTCCATCTGCTGGCGGTAGCGGGCGATGTTCTGCTCGGTGGTCACGGCCGGATGCTGTCCGGTCTGGATGGCATACTGCTCTGCGGGAAGGCCGAAGGCGTCGTACCCCATCGGGTGCAGCACGTTGAAGCCCTTCAGGCGCTTGTAGCGGCTGTAAATATCACTTGCAATGTATCCCAGCGGATGTCCCACGTGTAGCCCCGCTCCCGAGGGATAGGGGAACATATCCAGTACATAATACTTGGGCTTTGAGGGGTCTGTCTCAGTCCTGAAAGTGTGGTTTTCGGCCCAGAAGGCCTGCCACTTCTTCTCGATTTCCTTGAAATTGTATTCCATTGCGGGTGATATTACATTGATATAACCCGCAAATTTATAAAAAAGTCAGAAGCAATATGCAAGATTGAACGATACAATGTCCATAACGTTGGTCATCGAAGGCAGCCAGCTGAGATGGCCCGATCCGATGGAATACCTTAGTTCTGCCCGGATATGCCTGTATCTATATCCGAGTCCGAAGGCACCCCGCAGCGCTCCCGTAGGCTTGTAGTCTTTGTTGAGCAGGAAATATTTGTAATAAACAGGAACTTCAAGACCGACTATGGCATTCGCGAAAAGCCTGCTGTTGCCATTGAGATAGAGATTGTAGCGGATTGCCACCGGTACGCACAGATTTAACAGCCGCACATAATTGTAAGCCTCTGAACCATTGTATTTCTCATACGAGCTCTTCATATTGATGTATTGCAGCGACGGTTGAAATGCGGCTGATAAGCGCCTGGCGGCAAAGGGAAAGAAATACTCCGCCTCAAAACCCGCATAAGCGCAAGGATTGTTTTCATAGAAGATATCAACGAAGTACTTCGCTTGATAATAGAAATCTGCTACTCCGCCGCCGGCAAAGACAGCCATTTCCACCTTTTCCTTCGCTTTGGGCTTTACTTCTTCGAAAAGCTTGAGAAGATCGGTAGCTGTGTATGAAATAGTTGCCAATTTAGAAGAGGAGATATCTGCCACTCCCGGGAATTGTTTGACCTGCTCCCTGTAACCGGAATTGATGCGGATACTGCCGCTCGCGAGATCCCTGTACTTCTTGTAGACCAACGGTACTGTCACACCTCCCATCTCATAGAAATAGAGCGGCCGCTCGTTGTAATACTCATAAAGGGATATGTCCCCATTGTGAAGAACCTTCAGGAAAACCGTCCTCTTCTCATACTCCGGCATCCTGTTTACAGAAAGGTTGTCGACGGATAAAGGCGAGGTATCGACATTCACCTCACGCCTGATGAAATCCGCTCCCTGAACACCGAAGGCACTTATTTCAGGCACGGTCGCCGTAATCTCGGCACTATCTTCGGACAGTTTATAAACGACCTTCTCAGGAGAATACAGCCATCCGTAATCCTTGATCAGGCACTCCGTCCTGACACCCTGGTTGTCAATCACATATCCAGGTTTGAACACGACTTGGGCGGAAACGGTGCCCAACGATATCAGGATTCCGACAATAAGGGAGAGTTTTCGCTTCATGACTAAACTTTAGATTGTTATTTGAGACGGAATTCGACAGGGAGCACTATGCGGGTACGTACCGCCTTGCCCTTGATTTCGCCGGGGGTCCATTTGGGAGAGACCTTGATGACCCGGAGGGCCTCTTCGTCGAGCCGTCCGTCGAGGCTCTTGACAACCTCCACATCGGATACCGAGCCGTCCTTCTCGATGACAAAGCCGACGGTAACCTTGCCGCTTACCCCGTCGCGCACGGCCGAGGCGGGATACTTGAGGTATTTGTAAACCCATTCCCTGAGGAACTTGCGCTCGTCGCCCCGGAAGAACTGCGGACGCTTGTCCAGATCGGAAGGCGAATAAACAGGCTCAGCGGCCTGTGCTACTGCCTTATCCTCCTTTATGGAGCCGTTGGCGATGGTCTGCAGGAAGTAGAAAATATAGTTGCAGGAGCGCTCCATGTCCTTGTACTGCACAAGTGAGGCCACGTCGCGGGCGGAGTGGTACTCCCTGCTTATGCCGGTGGTAAAATGGAACGCGGGAATCCCCTTCTCATAGAAGGGCAGATAATCCGACTGCGGGAAAAAGCCGTCGGAGAGTATGGGCGGAGTCACAACGGGGCGCTCAGCCGTAATGTCCGCGAGGCGGGCCAGATCGCCAGCGGGAAGGGTCGAATAGAGCCGGAAGGGATTCTGCTCCCCGCCGCGGCCTAGCAGGTCGAGATTGACCATCGCCTTGACATCTCCGATGCGGGTGAATGCCCGGTTCACAAAATACCAGGCTCCGGCATTTCCCTGCTCCCCGGCCCCGAAGCCCACGAAAATCACAGACCGTGCGAAAAGGGCGGAATGAGCGGCCACCATACGGGCGAGCTCGATCAGGCAGGCCGTACCGGAAGCGTTGCCGTCAGCACCGGGATATATCTGGAGCACCTTGCGGCCGTTGACCGTCATCACATTGGCTCCCGGGGCGTCGATATGCGCGCCTACTACGATATACTCATCGCGCAGGGCGGGATCGCTGCCGTCCACGATGCCGACGATATTGGCCGAAGCTATCTCCCCGCTCTCGAGGGCCATCTTGAAATCCTGCCCCTCCACGCCGGTGAGCATCACCACTCCGGCCTGCTCGAGCTGGTCATATACATAACGGGCAGCCTTCCTCTCCCCCTGCGACCCGGCCGCACGCCCCTCCAGGGCGTCGGAAGCAAGGTATTCGACGTGTTTGCGCAGCTGGGGCGCGACATTAAAATTTTGTGCAGCGAGGGTCCCCGCTGCACAAAATATCAGGAGAGAAAGAACTGTCCTTAACTTCATTTTACTGGGCTTTGTAGAACGGAGCCTTGACCACTACGGCCTTGAGCAGTTTGCCGCGGATGTCCATATAGATCTCGGTTCCGAGCTTGTTGAAGGGTACATCAACATAACCCATGCCAATCGCCTTCTTGACGGTAGGGCCCATTGTTCCGGAAGTTACGTGGCCGATCTTGTTGCCCTCCGCGTCGCAGATGGGGGTCTCGTGGCGTGCGATTCCGCGGTCCACCAGTTCGAAAGCGACGAGCTTGCGCTTCAGGCCGGCTTCCTTCTGGGCGAGGAGATACTCCTTGTCCACAAAGTCGCCCTTTACATCGTTGAACTTGGTGATCCAGCCGAGGCCGGCCTCAAGCGGGGAGGTGGTGTCGTCGATATCGTTGCCGTAGAGGCAGAATCCCATCTCCAGGCGCAGGGTGTCGCGTGCGCCGAGGCCGATAGGCTTGATGCCGTAAGGCTCGCCTGCTGCAAAGACAGCGTCCCAGAGCTGCATAGCGTACTTGTTGGGCACATAGACCTCGCATCCGCCGCTGCCGGTATAACCGGTGGTGGAGAAGATGGCGTCGTGAATGCCTGCGACCTCGATCTGCTTGAAGGTGTAGTACTCCATATCGGTGACATTCTCCTTGCAGAGCTTCTGCATCACCTCGAGTGCCTTGGGGCCCTGGATAGCGAGCTGCGCGGTCTCGTCAGAGAGGTTGCGCAGATCCTTGCCGACCTCGAGGCCGAACTTGGGAGCATACTTGCAGAGATGGTTCCAGTCCTTCTCGATATTGGCTGCGTTGACTGCCAGAAGATACTTCTCGGTATTGAAGCAATATACGATGAAATCGTCCACGATGCCACCCTTTCCGTTGGGGAAGCAGGTGTACTGTGCCTTGCCGGGGAAAAGAACGGAAACGTCGTTCGAAGAGACATACTGGAGGAATGCGAGGGCCTTGGGGCCGGTGACCCAGATTTCGCCCATGTGGGAAACGTCGAATACGCCGACGCCCTCGCGGACGACTGCGTGCTCCTCATTGATGCCTGTGTACTGGATAGGCATGTTGTAACCTGCGAACGGGGCCATCTTGGCGCCGAGGGCAATGTGTTTTTCGGTAAAAGGGGTATTTTTCATTGCTGTAAAGATATTTTTTGTTGTTCGATAGCTTGGATTTCGCGCTGCGCGTCGTAAATGCACATCTCCCATCGGAACGAGGGGTCGGATGCGAGCTCTCTCATTCTGGAGAGGGCCACGGAATTGGTGTCGGAACTGAAGAGGGTGACGGAGGTGCGTCCGCCGCGGATGCTGAGAAGGCGAGCCTCAACTCCGGCCGCCTCGAGTTCATCCAGGACGGAGATCGCATTGAGGGAATCCTTGAAAGTGCCTGCGAGCACATTGAACCTGTGCTGCGGGATGCCGCTGTAGCGCTCCGCGCGCTTCTGCTCCTCGAGGAGCCGGGCCGCCCTGAGGGCCGAATCGATTCGGGCCTGCTCTTCGGCTGCGAGGCGTTCCCTTACGGCCTGGATATCGGCCGAAGTGGGCTTGCCGAGGGAGGCGCGGACAAAGTCGCAGCTTCCTGCGAGGAAGAGCAGCGGGACGAGCCCCAGGGCAAAGATTCGCAACTTCATCTGTTTTATGCGGTTATAACCTCACAAAGATATAGAATAAAAATGTAACTTTACGCAGAAAAGAAAAATTCGAAATGGAGAAAAAGATAACGATAGACGAAATCAATCCCGTAGAGATATACGGAGTCAATAACCGCCTCTTCAACCTGCTTGCCAGCCGCTTCCCAAAGCTCAAGGCAATCGCCCGCGGGGACGGTATCACGCTGGTCGGCACGGATGACGACATAGCGGCCTTCGAAGCCAAATTCAACGCCCTTATGGCCAAGCGCGCCCGCAAGAACAACCTCACCGAATACGACGTGGACGAACTCTTCGACGGCGTGACTCCGGCCCACAACCCCGAAATGGGAATGGTGGACCTGGCCGACGGGGAGAACATCATAGTTTATGGCAACGACGGCAAACCCGTCCGCGCCCGCACCAAAAACCAGAAGAAGCTGGTGAAGGAGTACTACAAAAACGACTTGCTTTTCGCTGTCGGCCCTGCAGGTACAGGAAAGACATATACTGCCATTGCACTGGCGGTGCGCGCGCTCAAGAACCGGGAGGTCAAGCGCCTGATCCTCACCCGTCCCGCCGTGGAGGCCGGCGAGAGGCTCGGATTCCTGCCGGGCGACCTCAAGGAGAAGCTCGACCCCTACCTCCAGCCCCTCTACGACGCCCTCCAGGATATGATTCCCTCCAAAAGGCTCCAGTCGTTCATGGAGGATGGCACCATCCAGATAGCGCCTCTGGCCTATATGCGCGGCCGCACCCTCGACCGTGCCTTCGTAATCCTCGACGAGGCCCAGAACACCTCTCTCGGACAGCTCAAGATGTTCCTTACCCGTATGGGCGCCGACGCCAAGTTCATAGTCACCGGCGACGCAACCCAGATAGACCTCCCCAACAAAAAGGATTCAGGCCTGGTAAGGGGAATGGAACTGGTACGCAATATCCGCGGCATCTCGGTGGTCGAATTCGGCAAGGAGGACATAGTACGCCATCCCCTTGTCACCAAGATCGTGGATGCATTCGAGAAAGACGCCGCAGCGCGGGGAACTGTGGAATAAGATTTACCTGTGAAGCCTGACGCATCGCACCGAAGCGCCGAAACCGTCGCGGTAGGAGGCGCTCATCGGGAATGACGAGAGATCCTCGTAGATATACCTGAAATAAGCCTGGGTGCCGCTCTTGGCGGTTGAACTCCACCAGAAGCCATACTTGGTGTAGTCGTTGAAGGAGAGATTGTCGCGCATCGTGCTTCCCACAGGCACTCCGTTCCAGCCGAAGTCGTTGGTATGTTCGTTATCGGGCGAATAGACCCAGAGCTTGACGTCATTGAGAAAGACCTGTGCGGACGCTTTTTCACCAAGGCCTACCCACTTGTCGCTGAATGAAGACACCTTGCCGCCGCTCATGGCGGATGCCAGATCCACCCAGTCCTCGTTGGTAGGCACGCTCCAGCCTTCAGGGCAGGCGCCGCGGGGGCCGTTTGCCAGACCCGAAGCCTCAACTCCGCCGGTAGCCTCGTCCCAACTGTAGAGACGCCCGAAGAAGGGATGGGTCACCGGAGCATTCCGGAATGCCACTCCCGCACCGTCCCAGGCCAGGTTCTGCGCAAACCAGTCCAGGTTGCCGATGGTTACGTACTGATAACTGTTTCCGTCCCTTTGGTCAACGATCGATTTCCCCGAATATTTGATGCCTTTGAATGAGGCGTCTCGGGCGGTATCGACGGTGGTGAAAGTTACAGTCTTGGAGGTTGAGTAGTATCCTTCGCTCTGCGCCACCGCGGTGATGGAGAAGGTGCCGATACTGTCGGGAATCCGGACCGTAACCCTTTGGGTAGCCACGGAATCGGCCAGAAGGGAGGATGAATACCACTTGTAAACGATGTCATCAGGATATGTGATGCCGCCGGCCTCGAGGGTTACGATATCGCCCTTGAGGACAAATTCGGGCAGGTCAAAGGTGACGCTGCCTTCAAGCGAGGGTTTCGTCTCTGTCTCCTCCTCCTTCTTGCAGGAGACGGCTACAAACAACACCGCAAATGCGGCGAGAAGTATCAGTCTGAATGATTTCTTCATCGACATCGTTTTACAAACTGCAAATATGCATAATTTTTTCGGAATATCCGTAAATTTGCATCCGGTCGCACCAAAACCGTGCCAGCGATATGAAACTCACCCGATTCGGACTCCTTGCAGCAGTCATCCTGCTTACCGCCGCCTGCTCAGACGCGGGGCGCTACATAACAGTCGAAGGTTTCGCCCAGGGAGGCACCTGGCACCTTATATGCCGCCTGCCGCAGGGCGTAAGGCCCCAGCAGGTCAAGGCCACGGCGGACAGCCTCCTGCTCGAAATTGACCGCTCTGTCTCGGGCTACAACCGGGGCTCGCTCCTCTCCCGCCTCAACGCAGGCGAGGTTCTTCCGCTCGACAGGCACTTCATAGCCAACTTCGAGATGTCCAGAAAAGTCTGGGAAATCAGCGGCGGGGCGTTCGACCCTTCGGCAGCCCCCCTGTTCGACTTGTGGGGATTCGGATTCACAGGCGAAGAGACGGTCTCAGAGAGGGCTGTGGACAGCATTATGGCCTTTGTCGGGATGGACCATTTCTCGCTGGAGCAGCGCGACGGGAAGACATTCCTGCTGCGCGACGACCCCCGTTGCAAGCTCAATTTCAACGCCATCGCCCAGGGTTACAGCTGCGACTGCATCGCCTCCGCCCTGGAAGGACTCGGATGCCGGGACTACCTGGTCGAAGTCGGCCGCGAGATAGTCTGCAAAGGCCTCAGCTCCCGCGGAGGGAAGTGGCGCATCGCACTGGAAAAGCCTGTCGATGGGGCCGAGGAGGGCAACGGACAGATACAGGAGACCCTCGAACTGACCGACTGCGGCATAGTCACCTCCGGCAATTATCGCAAATTCTACGAGAAAGACGGCAAGAAATACGCCCATACCATCGACCCTCACACCGGCCGCCCCGTAACACATAACCTCCTGAGCGCCACGGTAATACTTTCAAACGCTCCCTCCTCCGTCATACCCGGCCCAGACCCTTCCGTCATGCCCGGCCCAGACCGGGCATCTCCCGCCTCCCCCCTCGCTTCCTATGCCGACGCCTACGCCACCTGGATGATGGTAATCGGCGGCGACGCTGCCCGCGCCGCCGCCGATACGCTCCCCGGTGTGGAGGTGATTCTTATAGGAGAATAAAGGCCGGAAGGTTTTTCACCCTCAGTTTCCAGACCGCCTCCATCCCGAGTTCGGGATAGTCGATGCATTCGATGGATTCGACATTCTCATCGGCAAAGAGTGCAGCAGTGCCGCCCATAGTGCCAAGGTAGAAGCCTCCGTAACGCTTGCAGGAATCCGCAACGGCGGCCGAGCGTTGCCCCTTGGCTATCATTACCAGTGACGCGCCGCGGCTCTGGAGGAACTCCACATAAGTATCCATACGGCCTGCCGTGGTAGGGCCGATCGAGCCGCAGGGAAGGCCTGCGGGGCATTTGGCCGGGCCTGCATACATCACGGGATGATCCGTCATATACCGTGGCATCGCTTCGCCGCGGCTTACACGCTCAAAAATACGGGCGTGTGCGATGTCTCGGGCCACCGTGATGGTTCCGGTAAGGCTCAGCCTGGTGCCTGCAGGGTACTTCGAAAGTAGGGCGCGGATTTCATCCATAGGCTTGTCCAGATCCACTTCCACTGCATCTTGTACCTCGGCCGCCTCAGGAATAAGTCTTCCGGGATTGCTGTCGAGACGCTCAATCCAGATACCTTCCGAATCAATCCGGCATTCGATGTTCCTGTCGGCGGAGCAGCTGACTGCCAGAGCGATGGGGCAGGAAGCACCGTGGCGGGGAAGACGGATCATGCGGATGTCGTGCGCCAGCGCAACGCCCCCGAACTGCGCTCCGATGCCGCTGCGGCGAGCTTCTTCAAGAAGGGTTGCCTCCAGTTCCGCATCCCTCAACCCCTGCACATCATAACGACAGGAAGCCAGTTTGGCGCTCTTGAGGGCCATCTCGGCGGAGGTACCGCCGATAACTATCGCTATATGATACGGAGGGCAGGCGGCCGTGCCCAGGGCCTTGATTTTTTCGGAGAGGAACGGAACCAGCCGTTCGGGAGTAAGGATTGCCTTGGTCTCCTGGAAAAGCTGCGTTTTGTTGGCGCTGCCGCCTCCCTTGGCCACACAGAGAAAGCGATACTCCATTCCGTCTGTGGCCTCTATCTCTATCTGTGCAGGCAGGTTGTCGCCCGTATTGACCTCTTCGTACATCGATTTGGGAGCGTTCTGGCTGTAGCGCAGGTTGCGGCTCAGCCAGGTGCGGCGGACGCCTTCCGACAGCGCAGCTCCGTCGCCTCCACCGGTCCAGACCTGCTGGCCCTTCCATCCGTAAATGGTGGCCGTACCGGTATCCTGACACAGCGGAAGGATCCCTTTTGCGGCCACGGCTGCATTGCGCAGCAGCGAACGGGCCACGAAACGGTCATTGGCCGAGGCCTCCGGGTCGTGAAGTATGGAAGCCACCTGCTCGTTATGAGCCACCCGGAGTTTGAACTCCACCTCTCCGAAAGCCTTCTCGGCGAGCAGCGCAAGGGCCTCGGGGTCCACCTTCAGCACGGGAGTGCCTTCGAATTCGGAAACCCTCACTAAACTCCCGGAGCCGGGAACCAGGTCGAAGAGAGTCTTTTCCATATTACTTGGAGTTACTCATAAGATACTCTTTCATAAAGGCATTCAGATCGCCGTCGAGAACTGCCTGCGTGTCGGCAGTCTCATATCCGGTGCGAAGGTCCTTTACCATCTTGTAGGGGTGGAGCACATAAGAGCGTATCTGCGAGCCCCACTCGATCTTCTTTTTCTGTCCCTCGAGCTCCGCCTGCTTCTCCTGGCGCTTCTTGAGCTCCAGGTCGTAGAGATGCGACTTGAGGATGCGGAGGGCGTTCTGGCGGTTGTCGAGCTGCGAGCGGGTTTCGGTGTTCTCGACCACGATTCCGGTGGGAATATGGCGCACGCGCACGCCTGTCTCAACTTTATTGACATTCTGTCCGCCTGCGCCGCTCGAGCGGTATGTATCCCACTCCAGGTCGGAAGGGTTGATTTCGATCTCGATGGTATCGTCCACGAGGGGATAGACAAAGACCGATGAGAAGGTGGTCTGGCGCTTACCCTGGGCGTTGAAAGGCGAGATGCGCACCAGGCGGTGGACGCCGTTCTCGGCCTTCAGGTAGCCGTATGCATAATCGCCCTCAAACTCTATGGTACAGGATTTTATGCCGGCCTCGTCGCCGTCGAGCACATCCGAAATATGGATTTTGTAGCCATTGCGCTCACCCCAGCGGATGTACATACGCATCAGCATCGACGACCAGTCGTTGGCCTCTGTGCCGCCGGCGCCGGAATTGATCTTGAGTATGGCGCCCAGATTATCGCCCTCCTCACCCAGCATATTGCGGAGTTCCATCTCCTCGACCCCCTTTTCGAGGTCGGCGTAGGCCTTGTCTATATCCTCCGCGGCATCCTCGCCGAAATCCACCAGCGTGTCGAGATCCGCTTCAAGCGATTTGAGACGGTCGAAACCCTCTACCCAATACTTGAGTGGAGCCACCCCCTTGAGAAAGGCCTCGGCGGCCTTCGGATCGTCCCAGAAATCGGGAGCAGTGGTTTTTTCCTGTTTTACAGCCAGTTCTTCCCTTTTTGCAGGGATGTCAAAGAAACCTCCCCAACGTCTCTAACCGCTGTTTCAATTCTTTAATCTGTTCTGACGATATCATTATAAACCTTGTTGATTTGTTCGTATCCGTATCCGCGTCCCAAGGCGTAGCGGAGCACCTTTGCCCGTCGGGCAGAGGCGTCCTCTTCCTTTCGGAGAGTCCGCAGTTTGGCCCGCAGAAGGGATTCCAACTTAACCGAGGCCGCCTCGGTGTCAATCTCGCCGAGCGCCGCAGAAATCACGTCGGAATCAATCCCTTTGCGCTGCAAAGCTAACTTAATTTTAAGAGACCCCCAACCCTGGAGCGAGCTTTTGTCGCGCGCGAAGGCCCTGGCATAGCGTCTTTCGTCGATGAAACCCTCCTTGCAGAGCAGTTCCACCGCCCCCGCCACATCCTCAACCTCCAGTTTCTCCAGCTTGGCCGAAATCTCCTGCCTGCAGCACTCCTTCCTGCTGCATATCCCCCTCATCCGCTCTATGGCTTTGGTACGTTCCATTTATGCAAAGTTAGCCTTTTTCATAACACATTGTCAAACCTCGCCAGACAAGAGGCGTTGATAAACATTTATATCCGTTTATAAACGTTTAGAGTATTCCTTAGCCTGTGTTTTCACCTTATCTTGCAAGTTATAAATTAATAACCTATATTTGCAATGCCAACACTATTTAAACTGTTCGGACTGATATTCCGCATCTACACAAGGGACCATCGTCCTCCGCACGTTCACGTCATCTCTCAAGAAGGAGAGGCTATTTTCACCGTATCGGAAGACGGGGTTGAAATGAGGGAAAATAAGGGAATGCGTCAGAAAGACATCAGCCTGTCGCTTTCTGTCATTTACGAAAACAAGGAACTGATATTAAAAGAGTGGGAAAACTATCATAACTGATGATTATCAAAAAGATCTGGTTCGAGGGAGAACGGTTGTACGCTATGACTGACGACGGCAGGACGCTGTGGCAGTCACTGCTTTATTATCCCCGATTGAGATTTGCCAAAGATGAACAGAGGGAGTGTTACGCGCTCAATGCATTTGGAATCCACTGGGACGAACTTGACGAAGATGTCTCTTTCGAGAGCTTCGAGTATCCGGAGCCGGAGCCGGAAGGTATCGCCCGCATCTTTCTGTCGCATCCGGAAATCAATGCCTCAGCTTTCGCCAGAAGGCTCGGAATGAAACAAAGCCTGCTGGCCGCTTACATCAACGGAACGAAGCATCCTTCCGTCAAACAGCAGCAGCGTATAATCGATGAGATTAACGCCCTGGGGCGCGAATTATCTACAGTCGGGCTTTGACGCCAACCTGGGCGAAGCCCTGGAAGCCGGCTCCCAGTTCGAGGAAGCCGTATAGCTCTCTTAACTGGGGATATGCTATTGATTATTGTACTTCTCCTGCTGCTCGCGGATCAGTTCGTCCAATACTCCCGGATCGAAATAATTGATGCGCATCGCCCGCTTGACTCCCGCCAGGGTCTCAGCCGCCTTGGCCTGAGCCGCCTCGGTGCCTTTGCGGAGCACCTCATAAACATAAGGGATATCCTGCTCCAGTGCGTGACGCCGCTCACGGATGGGCGCCAGGGTGTCATTCAGCACCTCGTAGAGGAACTTCTTGACCATCATGTCGCCGAGCCCTCCCGCACGGTACTGCGCCTTGACCTCGTCGAGGCTATGGAATTCGAAGCTCACCTTCTTGCCGACGAAGCACTCCCCGAACTTCTCGAAATGCTCCGGCTTGCAGAAAGCGTCAAGATAGGTGAAGACGGGGTTGCCCTCCACCTTTCCGGGATCGGAAACCTGCAGGTGTCCGGGGTCGGTGAACATTCCGCGCACCTTCTCCCACACCACCTCTGCCGGATCGGAGAGATAGATACAGTTGCCAAGCGATTTGCTCATCTTGGCCTTGCCGTCGGTGCCGGGAAGGCGCAGGCAGGCCGCATTGTCGGGCAGGAGGATGTCAGGCATCACAAGCGCTTCGCCGTATGTAGTGTTGAACTTGTGCACGATCTCGCGGGTCTGCTCGATCATCGGGGCCTGGTCCTCCCCCACCGGCACGGTCGTGGCCTTGAAGGCAGTGATATCCGCAGCCTGGCTTATGGGGTAGCAGAAGAAACCTACCGGTGTGCCGGCCTTGTTGTCGCTGCCGTCATCGCTCTCCGAGAAGCCGCGCATCTTGATCTCCTGCTTCACGGTGGGGTTGCGCTGGAGGCGCTGCACCGTGACGAGGTTGTTGTAGAAGAAGGTCAGCTCGGTAAGTTCGCTCACCTGCGACTGGATGAAAAGGTGGCATTTCCCGGGATCCAGGCCGGCGGAAAGGTAGTCCAGCGCCACTTCGATGATGTTCTGACGCACCTTCTCGGGATTGTCGGCATTGTCGGTGAGCGCCTGGGCGTCGGCGATCATTATATAGATTTCGTCATACTCTCCGCTGTTCTGGAGTTCGACCCTGCGGCGCAGGGAGCCTACATAGTGGCCAATATGAAGGCGACCGGTGGGCCGGTCGCCTGTCAGGATAATCTTCTTTCCCATCAGTCTTTGACTTCTTTGAGTTTTTCGCGGATCTTGGCTTCGATTTCGTCGGCCAGCTGGGGATTGTCCTTGAGCAGCACCTTGACCGCATCGCGGCCCTGCGCGAGCTTGGTCTCGCCGTAGCTGAACCACGAGCCGCTCTTGTGGATGATGTCGAGATCGACTCCCAGATCGACTATCTCACCGATATGCGAGATGCCCTCACCGAAGACGATATCGAACTCTGCCTTCTTGAAGGGCGGAGCCATCTTGTTCTTGACGATCTTGGCGCGGGTGCGGTTGCCGGTGGCCTCCTCACCGTCCTTGAGCTGGGTGACGCGGCGCACGTCGATACGCACCGATGCATAGAATTTGAGCGCGTTGCCGCCCGTGGTGGTCTCGGGATTGCCGAACATTATGCCGATCTTCTCGCGCAGCTGGTTGATGAAGATGCAGCAGGTGTTTGTCTTGGCGATGTTGGCCGTGAGTTTGCGGAGGGCCTGGCTCATAAGGCGCGCCTGGAGGCCGACCTTATTGTCGCCCATCTCGCCTTCGATCTCGGCCTTCGGGGTGAGGGCCGCCACGGAGTCGATGACCACGATGTCAACGGCACCGCTGCGGATGAGGTTGTCGGCGATTTCGAGGGCCTGTTCGCCGTTGTCGGGCTGCGAGATGAGCAGCGTGTCGCAGTCCACGCCAAGGTTGCGGGCGTATGTGCGGTCGAACGCGTGCTCAGCGTCGATTATCGCCGCGATGCCGCCTTGTTTCTGGGCTTCGGCTATCGCGTGGATGGCCAGAGTGGTCTTACCGCTGGATTCAGGTCCGTAGATTTCGATGACCCTGCCACGCGGATATCCACCGATTCCAAGGGCATGGTCGAGGGCAATGGAGCCCGTAGCGATCGTAGAAACTTCCCAGGTCGGTTGGTCTCCCATCTTCATAATTGTACCCTTCCCAAAATCTTTCTCGATCTTGGCAATCGTTGCCTGCAGAGCTTTCAGCTTCTCCAGATTCTTTTCGGCACCCTTCTGTTCAACATTTTCTTCTTTTGCCATAATCTGTTTGTTTGTGTTTAAAAGTTAATATAATCGCTATGCATTTCCGGCAAAGCCCGGCCGGGCTTTACAGAATAACTACATACTGCAAATATACCTTTTTTTGAGGTAAAAAATCCTGTTTATATTATTTTTGCAGTGAAGTTGACGGTTATGAAAGAAAAACTCCTCGGTAAGAATCCGGATGAGCTGCGGCAGGTGGCAGCGGAATTGGGACTGCCCTCCTTTACGGCGAAACAGCTGGCACAGTGGCTCTATGAGAAAAGGGTAAACAGTTTTGAAGAGATGACCAATCTCTCCAAAGCGGCCCGCGCCGCCCTGGCGGAACGCTATGAAGTGGGGCTCACCCCGTACGCGGGCAGCGTCACATCGAAGGACGGCACCCGGAAATACCTCTTCCCCGCCTTTCCCGATGACGAGGGCAGCGACAAATACATCGAGACAGTGATGATCCCCGAATATGAGGAGGCCGGCGAAATAGACCGCGCCACGGTCTGCGTCTCCTCGCAGGTGGGCTGCAAGATGGGCTGCCGCTTCTGCATGACCGGCCGCGGCGGCTTCCACGGCCAGCTTGACGCCGCTCAGATCCTCTCCCAGTTCATTATGATCGACGAGGGGCCGCAGCTGACCAATGCTGTCTTTATGGGAATGGGCGAGCCGCTCGACAACTGGGCGAATGTGCGCAGGGCGCTGGAAGTCATAACCTCCGACTGGGGATTCGGATGGAGTCCCAAGCGTGTGACGCTTTCCACGGTGGGTGTGGTTCCCAGACTGAAAGAGTTCCTCGACGAAAGCCGCTGCCATCTGGCGGTGAGCCTTCACAATCCCTTCCCGCAGGAGCGTCTGGAGATGATGCCCGTCCAGAAGGGCTACCCCCTCGAGGAGGTCGTAAACCTGCTCCGTCAGTACGATTTCAGCGGCCAGCGGCGCGTCAGCTTCGAATACATTATGTTCGACGGATGGAACGACACCCGTCGCCACAGCAACGCCCTCGCGCGGCTGCTGCACGGGCTTGAATGCCGCATCAACCTTATCCGCTTCCACGCAATTCCGGATTTTCCGCTCAAGCCTTCACCCGCACAGACAATCGAGACATTCAAGGCCAGGCTGGGCGCCGCCGGCATCACCACAACGCTCCGCGCTTCCCGCGGGGAGGATGTGATGGCCGCCTGCGGACTGCTGGCCGGAAAAGGACTAAAAAAAGAGACAAAATGAAATACAGAATCCTCTCTCTCGTCATATTGATTTCGATTACACTGTTTGCCGCTCCACGGACTTCGGCGCAAGAGCAGCCTATACGACCCAAAGTAGGCGTGGTTCTCTGCGGCGGCGGAGCCCTCGGAGCCGCCCATATCGGAGTGCTTCAGACCATCGAAAAGTATGGCATCCCTGTGGACTGCATAGTCGGAACAAGTATGGGCGCCATAATCGGAGGCCTCTACGCCATAGGCTACAGCGCATCGGAAATCGACTCGCTGATATCCAACCAGGACTGGAATTTCGTGATGAGCGACAAGGTTCCGCGTGATGCCAGCTACTTCGAGGAGAAGGAGGACGATGCCCGGTTCGTACTCAAAATCCCCTTCTCGACAGGGGTTTACGGCCCCCAGAAGAAGCCCGACAAAGACCTCATAGGCCCCCTGCCGCTGCAGAAACCCCAGGAGCGCTCGGTACTCGACAATATGCCAATAGCCGTCATCAACGGACAGAACATCTACAACCTCTTCAAGAGCCTCTCGGTGGGATATCAGGACTCCATCGACTTCAACCGGATGCCTATCCCCTTCGCCTGCGTGGCCGTGGATCTGGTGAGCGGGCAGGAGATAGTGATGCGCAACGGCTATTTCGCCGATGCCATCCGTTCCTCGATGGCCATTCCCGGTGTCTTCGCGCCGGTGAGGATGGGCGATATGGTGCTCATCGACGGCGGTGCCAAGAACAACTATCCGGTCGATGTGGCCCGCGAGATGGGCGCCGACATCATCATCGGAGTCAAACTCGGCAAGCCGGAGGAGGAGAATAAGGGACGCGATGTCAACAACCTCGGCGATATGTTCAACAGCATATACGATATGTATGCCCACGAGAAGTATGACGCCGCCATCGCCGATACCGACATCCTGATCCGTCCCAGCACCAAAGGCTACGGCGTGATGAGTTTCGACAAGGAGAGCATCTCCCAGCTGGAGCAGAACGGGCGCGACGCCGCGATGGAGCTCTCGGGCGAGCTGATAAAGCTCAAGAAATATCTCGACGAGTGCAAGGAGGATATGGACGACAGGCTCATAGGGCCGCGGTACGTGCGCTCCGAAAAGCGCAAGGCGGTTCATCTCGACCGCGACACCATCACCCTCGGAAGGGTATCATATACCGGCATAGAAGGCTCCGCATCGCGTATGCTGCTCAAGAAGAGCAAGCTCCACGACGGCGTCAGGATCGCCGGCACCGACATCGAGAAGGAGATACGGGGATTCTACAACACTTCCGCCTTCAAGTCGGTGACCTACTCCCTCAAGGGGCAGCAGGAGCCTTACGATATGGAGATCGATTTCGTCCAGGGACCGAATTCCGAGATGGGGCTGGGCTTCCGCGTCGATACTGAAGAGGCCGCTGCGGTGCTGGTAGGGTTGAGCATCAACAAATACGCCCTCTACGGCTCTTCCCTCACCTTCGCGGGCAAGATGTCGGTCAACCCCATTGCCGACATCAAATACACCTATTCGAGCCGCTCCAAGTGGAGGCTCAACGCAACGGACCGGTTCAGGATCGCCAATCCGAGGATAATCCACGACGTCAACAGCGTCTATTCGTATATCGGCAACAAGGCCACGGTCAACGCTTCGACGCAGAGACTCCGCAAGTTCTACTTCGAGACGGGCCTGGAGCTGGTCAACTACTGGTACGACAGGCATTCCGCCGATCCCGCCACACTGCTCTCCTACGACTGGAATCTGAATCGAAGCAACTTTGCGGGAGCCTATGTCAATGCCAATATCAATTCGCTTAACGACAATTACTTCGCAACCAGGGGCCTCTATGCCGGAGCATCCTTCGACTACTTCGTGGACCTGATGCCGGGACAACCCAACTTCGCGGTGGTAAATCTCAATTACACGCGTGTCCTGGGTATCGGCAGGCATCTGGCCGTCACTCCCTCGCTGCGCAACAGGACCCTCCTGGGAAGCAATATCCCGTTCGCGTTCATGAATGCGATGGGCGGTTCCATCGCAGGACGTTATCTCGACCAGCAGATGCCTTTCGCGGGATTCAACAACGTTTATCTGTTCAAGAAGATCCTCACCACGGCGGAGTTGGAGATGCGGGTGCACATTACCGGCAAACACTATGCTACCGCCACTGCGGCCTACGCGATTGACGGCGACGGAATCGACGATATCTTCGAAGATGCCGGCATCATAGGCGCCAAGGCCGGATACCAGTACAGTACCCCGGTGGGACCGCTGGGAGTCTGGCTCAACTGGTCTTCTTTCGACAAAAAGGTCGGATTCTATATGCAGTTCGGATACTCGTTCTGAGAATACCGTTTGATTATAAAACAAAAAACCCTGCCGAATTGCTTCGACAGGGTTATTTATTGCAGTCTTGCGCTGTAATGTAGTCCCTCGCGGAGTTGAACCGCGGACCTCTACATTATCAGTGTAGCGCTCTAACCAACTGAGCTAAGAGACTGTATATAAAAAAGGAAGATCAGTACAAGCAAGCAAGAGAAGTTCTCTTGGGAATCTTGCTCCAAAAAGGAGGTGTTCCAGCCACACCTTCCGGTACGGCTACC
>JAFSXX010000050.1 GCA_017443845.1 Bacteroidales bacterium
ATCCAGATCTACACCGCGATCATCTCATACTGCCTGGTTGCCATTGTTCACCACAAGATGAAACTCAAGATGTCAGTTTACAACACGCTCCAAGTATTGGGAATCTCGCTTACAGACACAACGCCTCTTGAAGACCTCTTCAACAAATCTAACCTCAATATTGACAAAGAACTTGACGGGTTCTATGAACCCACGTTGTTTGATTTTTAACTTTTAACTACGTCCACAACTTTTAGTGGACAGCAATGATTTGCAGCTATTGTCAGAGTAACAGTAGAACCGACAGTGGCCGTCGTTGAACTAGGTGTAACAGTTCCGTAACTATTGTCGTTGCTGTTGCAAGTAATTGTGTATGGCGTAGCATCTGTTACAGTTAGCGTAAATGTTGCTTCTGTGTATTTGTATGTAGTACCGGTGTAAGAAGCTTTGATAGTTGCCTCTCCTGCACCGACAATGCTGATTACACCAGCAGATGTTATTGTTGCAACAGTTTCAGGAACCGCTGAATAGGTCACATCAAGACCCTCCGTGTTGGTCAGCACAGGAGCGCTGCCATTATCCCATGTGATGGCTGAACCAGTCTTTGTAACCTTTTCAGTTGCGTTAGGCCAGGAAATAGGAGCTTCGGTGCGGTTGTCTTCAAGTTTATAGAAGGAAATATTCTGCTGGCCAGATGTATAACAACAGAAACGAGGGCTTCCGCTGTTATATCTCAGATAACGATTACTATTATAAACATTCTGAGCGTCATTTACAGACAATGTCCACTGACTGCCATTGGCAGTGGCGGAGCTAACGGTGTAGAGGTTATTGCTACCAGATGTGGCGGTTGAGGTATATGCGAGATATGAATTTCCCAATTTCATCGTATACTTCCCGGATGTTGAGCCCGCAGCAATAACGATGTTGTAATCTGAATAGTCACTTGCCACTATCTTGGAATTAGTGATTACAACATCAGCCTGCTGTCCAACATTGTTGGAAACACCGGTCAGGACCTTAGATGAAGTACCATTATCATAAACAATCAGATAGTCACCACTCCAATCAGTAGGAGCCGCCGTTACTTTAACATAGTAAATGGTGCTTGCATCTACGTAGGTCAGGGCCTGGGCGGCTATTTCGCTGTTTTCAAACCCTTCTGCGATAGCGATAGCTTTGATGTATGCATCGGCCGTGATGGTCGGCTTGTTGTCGGCATCGTACAAAGTACTTTCGGCGGTCGGATCCGCGGTGTTCTCCGCTGTTGTTCCAAGGGTATAGTAAATACTGGCGCCTGATGTCGCACACGCAATCGTGATGGTATTATTATCGCAGGAAATGACAGGAGTTGCAGCAGGCTCAAGGGCCTCGACAACCTTAGAGTAAGGATAGAGGCCAACCTTGGGTTGAGTTGAGGATGCTTTGTAGCAAGAGAATCTAGGATTATTGCCACTGTTGTGGTTAACCCTTATTTCGCGTGCGTATGACTCGTCAACCTTGGTGGCGATGATATCGAGCACTCCTTCAGTCTTAGAGATGCTCCAGTAGGAACCAGCAACAGGAGTATCTACACCAGTCAAATAATTCTGGCTGGAAGCACTGGTAGCGCTAGCAGTCAGATACTTATTAGCAGCATCTTTAATCGTATAGAGTCCGGCGTAAGTTCCTTCCGCCTCTTTAGCAATGGTCAGTTTGTAAGGAGTCTTGCTTCCTACAACGGTAACTATTTCATTCTCAGCATCGATAGATGTTGCTTCAACTGCAGGATAAACGTTTCCGGAGACAAATTGCGACAAGATATAATCATTCGTCTGCGTACCGGCAATAACCCACTCTCCTGTGTAATCGGTCGTGTCTTCCTCATCTGGATCTCCAATCTCAGAATTGTAGACAGTCAGATTGATAACCGTGGGTTTTGAACTTTCAAAAGCAATCGCATTCTCAATATCTTGCACGGTCTTTACAATCTTATGTGAAGCTTTACCTGTCGCATCAATAGTATTGATCGTAAAGGTAAGGTCAGAACCGGAGGGGATGGAGACAGGCGCCACGCCCATAAAAACGATATTGGACCCTTCGTAGCCAACATACACGGAGCAATCATCAGGATCATCAATGACGGCCTCAATAGCTTTACTGCCTCCCACTTCATTTACTCCCGTGCATTCACCTGTAAGAGGATTGACAACGATGCGGCCAGCGATATGACCTGCCGACGTCTCAATCTTTATGCTTTTAATCCTTTCACCATAAACATCGCTGCTATTGCTTTCGGCTTTGACGGCAACCCTGAGGACCGCTGTTAAGCGAGCGAAATACATATCAGTCGCCTCGGCATTATGAGAAGCGTCAACCGTCGTCGTTGCTGGCTTGGCAATCAGGATATCTGCTTTCGGGTCAAACGTATAAGACCCCATGCCGGCATCATAAGCCGGATGCTGCGTTGAAGGGACATCCAAACCAAGAGTAACGGTTTCGTTATTAACATACACCTTCTTACCAGCAGATGCGGGATAGAAAGAATAGAAAGTGACCGAACCTGGATCAACTTCCAGAGTGCCTTCAAACTGCGCATCAGCTCCATCAGAAGCGGAATTGGCGAAGACTGCATCAGTCGTCATGTCGCCAGTTTTAGTAGGCAAAGCATTTACGAAAAGACCGATTTCATCTCCATTCTGAAAGAAAGGAATATAACTCCCTTCATCATACATAATACCCGTTCTGGTTTCAGGGGATGTAGCATTAAGGACAAAGTGTGTTTGGCGGGAAACGGGAGTCTCTGTTTCAGTCTTCTGACAAGAAACGATTGCCATGACAGCCAATACGGCCGCAGCAAGATACTTTACTGTCTTTTTCATAAGGCCAATGATTTAAAAACCATAAGTTCTTGACTCGTCTTCGTCATCAATTTCCCCAGCTTGGTTTGCATTTGAAGACCACTGAGGACTGCTAGTAAGAAGGTCGTTTTTTAACCTTACACTGAAGAGTATAGCCTCCGGAGCCTCATAGCTCCCATAATCATTTTTGTTGATCATTGCTGTTTTGTTTTTTTATTGTTTTTGTTGTTTTCTTTTTGTCTTTTCCGTCTTAAAGCGTCACCTTAAAGTATTACCTGAATTCGGTTTCACCGCCTTCAACAAAAAACAACGGTTGTCAGAGATCGGCTCGGGGGCGAGAGGTTTATATTGGCTGGTTTTTGCGAATGCTGTACACAACGGGCAAAGTGGAGCAGGATGACAGTCCTTGGAAGGCCGTCTGGCAAGGGGACGTCTGCTCCATGGCTCGAAATCGGCTTATGGAGCAGGGCTATGATTCTCAGAACTCATTCTAAGGCCGATTGTCGTGCTCCACTTTGCCCTAAACAATGGACCCGATATGCTGCTCACTAAATAATAATATTTGCGTGGCGGCTTACTGCTTGATACTCAGTACTTTGCTTGATAAAAGAGTGGCTATCTAGCACCTTTGTTTGACTAATTATCTCATTCATAGGACTTTAGCCTCCAGGGCGCTTTGAGGGAGAGATTCCTGCCTTCGCAGGAATGACGGGGAGCTTCGCTGGGAATGACGGTGGGTTGGATTCCTGCCTTCGCAGGAATGACGTATGGCTTTTGCAGGAATGGCCAAAACAACCGTCATGCCTTGTATCTGTACAGTCATGCCTGCGAAGGCAGGCATCTATATTACGTCAGGGTCCGAGGCAAGATTGCGATACAAATCTTCCCAATTAGGGTTAACCTTATTAACCAGGTTATCCTTCCATTCCCGTTTATACCGCTTGAGTCGAGTCTCCCTCTCAATCGCTTGTTCAATATCCGGATACACCTCATAATAGACGAGTTTCTTACAGTTATACTTGGCGGTAAAGACTGCGCCGCCTGATTTATGCTCGTCTATTCTGCGGATCAGGCTGTTTGTTACACCTATGTATAAGACTTTGTTGGTGGGGTTGGTGATGAAGTATTTGTATCCTTTCATGGCTGTGATATAGATGCCTGCCTTCACAGGCTTGACGGTGGTGCCTTTGCGTCTATTCTGTGACCCTGACCAGAGGCTCGCCAAGTGCTGTAGAAATCTCGGCTATTGATTTGAGCGTGAGGTTGGGGAACCCCGATGTCCAGCGCGATATGACTGCTTCAGATCGTCCCATCTTGCGGGCGAGGTCTTTCTGTGTCATGCCCTTCTGTTTGAGAAGGGAGTCGATGCGGGCAATAATGTCGGCAGACAGCTGTACCTCGGAAATAATCTCCGGCGATATGGCTGCCATCTTTTTATTGAACCATTCCTGCTTGTTTCTCATTGTGATATCTATAATTCAAATGTAATATCTTCTATTCCGGATAGATCTTTCTCTTCGATGCTCATATTACCCCTGGCGACATTGTCATTTATTATCTTCTCAAACTTCCGGAGGTCCAGGACATAACCGTACAGCTTTGGATCCTCCTCATATGTGCGCGTTTTTTTTACACCGCCATTGCCGAGAATGACTATCTGGTCTGAAAGTCTCAGGCAATAAAGGCGAAGTTTGCCACTCTCTATGGGCTAAGCCTTAACATTGTCGTTAATGCTTCCTTCCGGGCGGAAGAACCGTTCCAGGGCTCCAACTCGGAGAATTGCCTGAAGTGCGGCGATGATGCGCTGATAGTCCCTGTTGTACGTTGCATTCATCTCGAATTCCGCTACAAACTTTTCAAACTCCGTGGTGCCATCCATCTCAAAGCTAATCGAATACAGAGAAGCCTTCTCTGATTCGTTTAGGAGTTCAACTGTCGTTTTCTTTTTCATTGTAAAGATACTAAAAGAATAATTAACATACAAGCTAATTTTTCACAATCAGGCTTGTAGTAAATGATTATTAATAATTCACTCGCGGAACAATGCGGGTGGGATGATGATTGTTTTCAATAAATCGCCGGCAATATAGCACCACACCCACCCGAAACGGCTGCTGAAAAAACAATTTCTTTAGGAGTGGAGTTTTGTTGTAAAAACGGATTGGAAACCGATTTTTGGGGAATATGGCAGAAGAGATTCCCGCCTTCGCGGGAATGA
The DNA here is from genome assembly GCA_017443845.1 of Bacteroidales bacterium. Lineage (GTDB taxonomy): Bacteria > Bacteroidota > Bacteroidia > Bacteroidales > UBA932 > Cacconaster. Next base: position 5,038 of record JAFSXX010000050.1, read on the forward strand.
CACTGGGGGCTTCGCGGGAATGACACTGGGGGCTTCGGCGGGAATGATGGTGGGGACTTTGGCGGGCATGACGGTGGGGGCTTCGCAGGCATGACACTGGGGGCTTCGGCGGGCATGGCTGCCATTCGGCAGGCGCAGGGAGCGCGCTCGCCAAATAGCCGCACGTCAAAACCCCTCACAAGTACTTCTTAGGGGTGGGCGCGTGTCTCAACCCTCGATATCGGCCCTCGGCGCACGTCAATGCCATTCAAATCCCTCTGCAAGCCCATTTCCTGTGCGCCTGTTTGGCCGGATCGGTATGTTCATCGCAGCCAGGCACCTGGAGATGCCCGCCTTCGCGGGCATGACGGTGGGGGCTTCGCAGGCATGACGGTGGGTTAGATGCCCGCCTTCGCGGGAATGACCCCGGGGGCTCCGCAGGCATGGCGGCGAGGGCCCGGCGCTGCCCGTAATAGGGGTAGAATAATGTCCAGGCTGGAAAAAAACTATCTCAAAGAATAGTTATTGGCGCCTCAACAATAAACATATTTAAAAAATCAGTTATTATTTTTGGTTATTATTGTTTTAATGCCTATCTTTAAGGTGTTTAAACTATTATTGCTATATCTGCCATGAGAAAAAAATCCAATCTTTTTTCGGTAATAATACGTTTTGAGCGCCTGCAGCGCCATATCGTCAATTAATTTACAAACATTTTAACCATACAATCAAAATTCGCGACATGAAAAAATCATTAAAACTGATTGCGCTGCTAAGCGTAATCGCCCCTGCGTTTTTCGCATCGTGCGTGAACGAGGCACCGGAAATCAACTACAAGGTGGAGTACACCCACAATAGTGATTTCTCGGGTATTATTTCGGCTCTGAACAGCCAGACTACAAAACTGGAAGAAAAGATGGACCTCCTCAAGAAGGCCATCGATGACAACACTCTCACCACGAGCCAGAAGGTAGAGGCTCTCACCACTGCTGTCAATAACGGCGTCACCACTCTTCAGGGCGCCATGAAACTTCTCGGTGACGATATCGTCGCTCAGCAGAAACTCCTCACCAAGGCAGTTACCGATGGAATGACGGACGTCAAGACCGCCCTCAACCTGCTCGACACTACTGTCAAGGACAAGATGGATGCTCAGGCTGCGAAGCTCGACCTCATCAAGGGAGTCATCGCAGACTTCGACGCTTCGATGGATACCAAGATGGATGCCCTCACCGCAGGTGTAAAGGCATTCCAGGATGATATGCACGCCGAGATGGAGCTCCTCAAGACCGCTGTTGCTACCGGTCTCCTCGATGTCAAGGACGCTATTGCAAAGTTCGACACCGACTTCAAGGACAAGATGGACGCTCAGGCTGCGAAGCTTGACCTCATCAAGGGTGTCATCGCAGACTTCGACGCTTCGATGGATGCAAAGATGGATGCTCTCACCGCAGGCCTCAAGGAGTTCAAGGATGACATGAACGCCAAGATGGATCTCCTCACCGCAGCTGTCACCACCGGCTTCGCCGATGTCAAGACCGCTCTCGAGGCTATCGACGCTACCATCGAGGACCAGACCGTCCGTATGGAGGCTAAGATGGACCTCCTGAAGGCAGCTCTCGACAATATCGATGCTACCATCGAGGACCAGACCGTCCGTATGGAGGCTAAGATGGATCTCCTGAAAACCGCTCTCGACAATATCGATGCTACTATCGAGGACCAGACCGTCCGTATGGAGGCTAAGATGGACCTCCTCAAGGCTTCCCTCGACAACATCGACCAGACCATCAAGGACCACACCGCTGCAATGGAGGCAAAGATGGACCTCCTCAAGACCTGCCTCGACAATATCGACCAGACCGTCAAGGACTTCGACGCCAACATGCAGGCTAAGATGGATGCTCTCAACACCACTCTTACCAACATCAACTACAACGTCAAGACTGGTCTTGAGAATGTAAAGACCGCTATCGACGACCAGACCACCGCTCTCGAGACCTGCCTCAACAATATCGACCAGACCGTTAAGGACCAGACCGCTGCTCTCGAGGCTAAGGCTGACCTGCTCAACACTACTCTGGGCAACATCAACTACAATGTCAAGAACGGCCTCCTCGATGTCAAGACAGCTATCGAGGCTCAGACCACTGCTCTTGAGACCTGCCTCAACAACATCGACCAGACCGTCAAGGATATGGATACCAACCTTCAGGCTAAGATGGTTCTTCTCTATGCTGCCCTCAACAACATCGACACCGCTATCGACGACCAGACCGCTGCTCTCGAGGCTAAGGCTGACCTGCTCAACACTACTCTGAGCAACATAAACTACAATGTCAAGAACGGCTTCCTTGATACCAAGGGCGCTCTCGAGGCTCAGACCACCGCTCTTGAGACCTGCCTCAACAACATCGACCAGACCATCAAGGATGTCGATACCAACCTGCAGGCTAAGATGGTTCTTCTCTATACCGCTCTCAACAATATCAAGCAGGGTGTCAGCGATGTTCAGGCTTCTATCGACGCTCAGACCACCATCCTCACCAACTGGGCTGTCGCTCAGATGAACACCCTCAACAACTGGGGTGTCGGCAATATCACCGCCCTTCAGGCTATCCAGACTGCACTTCAGGGCGTCGAGACCGCACTCACCGATCCTTCAAGCGCATTGCTTTCGCAGATGAGCCTTATCAAGGAAGCTATCGCTACCGGCTTTGCAAACGAGGAAACAGCTCTTGGACTCCTCAAGACGGCAGTCGAAGACGCTCTCACCGCTCAGACCACCGACCTCAACACTGCAATCAATAACGTCGCTACTGTTCTCAACAACTGGGCTGTTTCTCAGATGACGACCCTTAACAACTGGGCTGTAGCAGAAGTTACCGCTCTGCAGGCTATCCAGACTGCAGTCCAGGCAATGGCTGCCGACATGAGTAAGCTTGGCGATATCGCTACCAACACCGAGAAGCTTGCTAAGCTCGACGATATAGCATCTGCTTTGACCGCACTCAATGGCATTGTAACCAACCTCCAGACCGCAACTGAAGGCATCGGAACAGCCCTCTCTACCACCAACGGCAACCTGGCAAATATCCAGAGCGCTATCAGCACCGCTGCTACAAGTGTCCAGAGCGCTATCAGCTCTCTCAATACTGCAATCAACGCTATTGCAAGCAACGTAGCAGGTCTCGACAGCAATGCACAGACCAAGCTCGACAATATCAAGCAGGCTATTGCTGACCTGACTACATGGGTTTCAGCTATCCAGGCAGCAATGTAATTTGTTCTTCAAATCAATATCAATTGAAACTAAATCGTTTTTAATGAAAAAAGTTTTAACATTAATAGCAGGAGTTTTGCTCGCAGCAACGGCATTCGCTCAGGTTGAGGTGGAGAACTATGACGCTCTCCGCACCAATACCTGGAGTCCGTATCTCAAGGCGGGTGTTTCGTTGGCTACCGGCGGTGACTTCAAGAATGTCAGCGCTTCATGGCCTACGTACATCGCGCCGATGGCCGGACTGGGTATTGATTACAATATCCTGCCCTGGGTGCGCGTTGGTCTGGGATACGAAGCGTCCCTGTACAAGCGCGAGCAGCGCCTTGGAGTGATCGACGCCGACGGTACCTCATTCCGTAGTCTCGGAGTGCTGTACCACGGTGTGGATCTCACGGCCGACTTCAATATCATGGAGATATGGAAGGACCGTGCATGCAAGGGCTTCAATATCTATCTTGGTACCGGTATCGGATATATGTTCGCATACGGTAACCAGTACGACATCAAGATGGGATTCAAAGAGACTGTGGATCCCACTCCCAATACCGATAACTATAAGGTCGAGGCATGGGTTACGGCACATAACGAGCCCGTCAAGTTCGGCTCTCCCTATGTGCCCGCGAACCTCAGCTTTGAGTTCGACGTCAATCCCCGTCTGACTCTCGGCCTCGAGGCAGGTGTGAGGTATCTCATCGGCAACAACGCCTATATGCCCAAGCTCGTCGAGAACTGCGGTGTCACCCTCCGCTGGAACCTCGTCGGCCTCAAGCAGGGATGCCGCACCAAGGCTCAGGTCATCAATGAGCTCCGCGACAAACTCGCAGCTTGCGCCGCTGCCAATGCAGATTGCAACGCACGCGCTGCGAAACTCGCCGCTGACAATGCCGACCTCGAGAAGCAGATCACCGATGTCCGCAAGAAACTCGCCGAGACCGAGGCCAACTGCGATGCTCTCCGCAAGCAGTTGGAGGAGGCTTACAAGGCTATGCGCGACAAGGAAGTCGCCGATGTGCTCGCTAAGGCTGTCGTTTACTTCGCTAACGACTCTTACAAGCTCAGCAACGAGGCTCAGCAGACCATCAGCACCGTCGCTGAATTCCTCAACAAGTACAACGACGTCCAGGTTTCGCTCGTCGGCTCTGCCAACAAGACCGGTACCGCCAAGCACAACCAGTGGCTCTCCGAGAACCGCGTCAAGGCTGTCAAGGACGCCCTGATCAACCTCGGCGTTTCGCCCGCTCAGCTCGACGATGTCTCCGCTGTCGGTGACAACGGCATGACCAAGGCTCCCGAGTGCCGCCGCGTCGTCTTCACCCTCGAATAGTATCGATCGGCATCTTGAATTAAGGGACCCGTTCGCGGGTCCCTTTTTTGTGTCTTTGTCTCACCGCTTCGTCATTCCTGCGTCAGATGCCTGCCTCCGCAGGCATGACATTTTTGGATGTCATTCCTGTGTAGGCGGGAATCTGAATAAGTCGTCATTCACGCGGAGTCGGGCGGAGTCGGGCAGAGTTGGGCAGAGTTGGGCGGAGTTGGGCGGAGTTGGGCGGAGTCGGGCGGAGTTGGGCAGAGTGGAGCAGGGGGATAGGCCGTGGAAGGTACTCTGGCGGGGGTGCGTCTGCTCCAGGGCCTGAAATAGGCCCGTGGAGCAGGGCGATGCCCCTCAGAACTCACTCTAGGGCCGGTGACCCTGCTCCACTCTGCCCGAGGCGGCTCTCTCCGGTGCTGCGGCAAAAAGAAAGGCGGTCCCGAAGGGCCGCCTTTCGTGTGATATGGAGGGTGAGATCGCTCTCACTCTGAAGTCTTAGTTGGTCTTCTTGTAATACCTGACTAAGATATGCGCCGCCGGATGGCAGTTAATCAGTGGTAAAAACAAGTTTTGATAGAGTTAGCAGACCATTGCTGGAGCCACTTGCGCAGTCAAATTCCAACTTATAGTACTTACCTGTTGCAGGGCTTGTGATGGACACAGACTGTTCACCAGTAGCAACAGTGAACGAACCAGCATCTGTCCAAGATGAATCTGTGTTGCCTGTGTACAGCTTTACAGAATTAATTTTAGACGCCGTAACTGCATCGATGGTAATCTTGACTGTCTTAATGGCTTCAGGAATAGCTGTGGCAGTAATAATTGTTGCTACCGATGCGTTATTCTTGCGGCCGCATTTAACATAATTCCATTCGTTTTTATTATTGTTAAAGTTAGCCATGTTGCAGGTCAGACCGTCTGCGGTAACGGACCAAGAATCGGTATAAGAAGCAATACTTGCCGAGTTATTAGTTGCGTTCCATGTGATAGTATAAGCCTTGCCGTCTCCACTGCTCTTTCCCTGCTGTGTTACCGTTACGGACTTGCTAAGGCCTGCAGCCGTATTGATGGTAACGGTTGCAGTGCGGGCGGAAGTGCTGGTGTTGGCCGAAGGGTATACGCTGACAGTCGTTCCGTTGACAGTAGCGGTAAGCCAGCTTTCGCTTGCGACAGCGGTGGTGAGTGTGGTGTTCTCTACCGTACAGGTGATTTCCTTTGCAGCAGATGCGTCGGCATCCTCAGCAGCGAAGCTCAGACTGGTGGGGGAGACGGTCAGTGACGGTGCGGTTGCATCGACTTCAACATTGGTAACGAGAACTTTAACCTTGGGTGCGGTTTCGCTCTGGGTGACTCCGAAGGTGAATCCGGTGAGGTTGACTTTCTTGTCAGTCATACCGCTGAAGCTTACGTTCTCGCCATTGGTGGTGTTGTAAACATCGCCGTCAGCAGTTGTAACGCCTGCGCTCGAATTAACACCTGTAACTGCGATATACTGAACCTGCAGGACTTTGTCCTTATCGATCAGGGCATTATACTGGGCAGATGTCAGGGTGACAGGATTGGGATAGTCGATTGCGGGTGCAGTGCCGGTAACGGTCATCTCTACAGGAGTAGTGATTTCGCCGACAGTCTCCTTGCTGAACTCATATACAATGGCGTTGTTGCCCTTGTACTCTATCACAGGACCGGTGATATCGACAATCTGGCCTGCAGTAAGCGTTTCAGCACCTGTGAATGTAGGATAGTAAACCAGCATGAAGCCGGTGGCGTCGCCGATAATCACATTCATAGGAACACCGGAATTGTTGGAATTGACCGCATAGACCATTGCACCGGTAAGCGAGTATTTGCCAGGTCCGTTCTGGTAAATCTGGGCGATTGTCGCGCCGGTGACAGCAGCGGCCTCCTGGGTCACCGTGATGGTCTTGCTGATGCCGGCCGCGGTGTTGACTGTAAGGGTGGCGGTACGGGCAGAACCGGTGGTGTTCGCTTCAAGGACAGTGACCACGACAGTTGGTCCTACCATTTCTCCAAGGCACCATGTCGCATCGGAGGTAATATCGGTAATGGTGGTATTGAGTACTGTTGCAGTAACCCGCTTAAAGTCGTCTACTCCATCATTCGCACCGAAAGTGAGGGTCTCGGGGTCGAGGGTGAGGGATGGAGCGGATGAATCTTCCGCAACGGAAGTTGCGAGGAAGCTTGCCTTATGGCTGGAGTTGTTATATCCGAAGAGGAATCCTTCGCAGACCACGTCCTTGCCGTTGTATCCTTCGAAAGAAACATTAGTGTTGGCGTAAGTGTAGTACAGCTGTACGGTAGAGCCGGCTATGTCAATCTTCTTGCCGTCAACCGTGCAGGGACCGCTTACTTTGACATACTGTACGCTGGGTGCGCTTGTATAGGAAGTGAAGAGTTCGTCGGTGTAGGTGACAGGCGTGGGGAAGGTTACATCGGCGGTGCCGGTCTTTGTGATTGTAGGGCTGGCCCATTCAAGAATGCCGTAATAGTTCTGAATATTACCGGTAAGGCTAATGACATCACCATTCGATACGGTCGTGGTAGTGTAGACCAGCATATATGCGGTACCATCGCTGATGATTACATTCTTTCCGTTTTGAGCAACGACGACTGCGTTGACTACATCATAAGAATCGGCGGAAGTACCGGAGTTGGATCCTGTGTTGACGAGACTGCTGCAAGCATCGAGAACCTCTGCGAGGGTCTGGTGAGTGATCGTGCTTGCTCCGGTATAATCGAGATTCTGGGTGTTCCACTTACCTGCCTCGAAGGTAACGCTTGCGGTAGCGGGAATGTGCTTGACAACGCGGCAGAGGGTTCCGTCGCTTGCGGTGATGTCGAAGGTGATTTCGGTGCCTGCAGCAAGGGTGACGGGAGCGATAGGCATAAAGAACTTCCAGGTGGAACCTGCAGCCACTTCGTCGCTGTCGTCTACGATGCTGACGGTGCAGTTGTCATAGACATAGTTGTCTCCGGAAGGGGAGAGGGCTCCGGTGGTCATATCCACAAAGTAGGTTCCGCAGAACTTGGTGCCGTCGCCGACGGTCATCTTCAGGCTGCTGAACTTGACGGGAGCGCTGGTGGCATTCTTGACCTCGAATTCGAGCATTGAAGCGAGGTGATGGAGATTGACGCTCGCACCTGCGGCAGGGCTGCCTACGGTGCTGACGCCGATCATAGGAGCGTACTGCGTAGCGCTGTCGACGTTCTGGGCTATCTGGCCGAAAGCATTCTTACCCACATAGACGTAGGTGGAATACTGGTTGGGGTTCTTCAGCTTTGCGGGCAGATTGAAGCTTGCGCCCTTGGAACCAGCCTGATAAGGCCACAGAGCGTAGAAGTCGAAGGACTTGGTCTCGTCCAGTACGGTGTCGCAATAGAACTTGCCGTCATTAGCGCTGTACTCTGCGATCATCGCCTTGGTGACGGTGTCGTTGGTAGCGTGCTCCGCAGCACCGAAAGCGACCTTGTCGCCGGGAGTGAAGACTACATTGTTCTTTTCAACAGTCGCGCGGGTCATCGCGTCCATAGTGACTGTGAAGCTGAAGTTGCCCTCTTTGACGGGGCTTTCCTCGATGTTGCTGTTGGTGCAACCGGTGAAGGCGATGGCGCCAAGCACCAAACTCATAAGAGCAAAATACTTTTTCATCTCTTTTCCTCCATAAGTTACTTGCACCAGTCTGTGTTACCGTTCCCCCAGGGATCGGTGTTGAAAGTGCCCGAAGCTGCCAATACCTGGCCGGCCTCAAGGCTCGTAACCTCAATTTCAGGTGCCTTGTAGGCGGCATCCTGACCGAAATTCACGTGCATTTTCATTGTTTGATATTTATAGGTGATTATAGTCTAACCCACAAAGTTACCTATTTTTATAAATAAAATAAATTTCTTTGTCTGATTATTATTGGTTAAATTTGAAATCCCAAAGAGACAACAGTTTAACCCATTAATACCATGGCATCAATTCAAGACATCATCGCCCAGCAGGTCAAGAACCTCGCGGGCGGCGTGGAGATTCCCTCCAACGTCAAGGACCAGGTCCTCGGCGGCCTTTCAGATTCAATTTTCGGCAGCCTTGCTCAGACTGCCGTAAAGCCCGGCGGACTCGATCAGATCACCCAGCTCCTCACCGGAAAGACCCAGGCTGCCTCCAGCCCGATCACCAACCTCGCTTCGAACCTCTTCGGCAAGAATATCAGCAAGCTCGGCCTCGGCGCCCTCGCAGGTACCCTTACCGGCATCATTCCCAAGGTTCTCGGCTCCCTCCAGGGCTTTATCAAGGATCAGGACGGTGACGGCGACGTGGATCTTCAGGATGTTCTCCTTACCCTCAAGGGCGCAGGCAAGACCGCTGCAGGCGGCGGACTTCTCGGCGGCCTTCTGGGCGGCATCTTCAAGAAGAAATAATCCTTCTTCCGCAGAAAACAAAAAGGCTCCGGCAAAAATCTGCCGAAGCCTTTTTTCATATACTTGCGAAGTTGTTACTTGACCTCTTCGTAGTCCACATCCTGGGGAGCGCCGTTGTCGGAGCTGCCGGAGTTGCCGCTCTGGCCGCCGCTGAATCCTGCGCCGCCATTGAATCCTGCTCCGCCGTTGAAGCCCGCACCCGGGTTGCCACCCTGTGCGCCGCCCTGTGCCGCGCGGGCCATATCCTCGCTGGCTGCGTGCCAAGCGTTGTTCAGTGCGTCGGATGCGCGGTCGATGTCGGCGATATTCTGAGCTTTGTGGGCCTCCTTGAGCTGTCCGAGGGCATTCTCGATGGCGCCCTTCTTGTCGGCGGGAATCTTGTCGCCGTACTCCTTGAGGTTCTTCTCGGTCTGGAAGATCATTGCGTCGGCGGCGTTGATCTTGTCGATACGCTCACGCTCGCGCTTGTCGGCCTCTTCGTTGGCCTTGGCCTCGTCGCGCATACGCTTGATCTCGTCGTCGCTCAGGCCGGAGGAAGCCTCGATACGGATCTTCTGCTCCTTGCCGGTAGCCTTGTCGAGAGCCGAGACATTCAGGATACCGTTGGCATCGATATCGAATGTGACCTCGATCTGAGGGATGCCACGCGGGGCGGGGGTGATGCCGTCGAGGTGGAAGTTGCCGATCGTCTTGTTGTCGCGGGCCATCGAACGCTCGCCCTGCAGCACGTGGATCTCGACCGAAGGCTGGTTATCGACAGCGGTGCTGAAGACCTGGCTCTTGCGGGTAGGGATGGTGGTGTTGGCGTCGATCAGTTTGGTCATCACGCCGCCGAGGGTCTCGATACCGAGGCTCAGAGGGGTGACATCGAGCAGAAGGACATCCTTCACGTCGCCTGCCAGGACACCGCCCTGGATAGCAGCGCCGACTGCCACGACCTCATCGGGGTTGACACCCTTGTTGGGAGTCTTGCCGAAGAACTTCTCCACGATCTGCTGGACAGCGGGGATACGGGTCGAACCGCCCACGAGCAGCACTTCGTCGATGTCGGAGGTCTGCAGACCTGCGTCGCTCAGGGCCTTGCGGCAAGGTTCGATGGTAGCCTGGATCAGGTTGTCGCAGAGCTGCTCGAACTTCGCACGGGTGAGGGTCTTGACGAGGTGTTTGGGGATGCCGCCCACAGGCATGATGTAAGGCAGGTTGATCTCGGTCGAGGTCTGACTCGAAAGTTCGATTTTCGCCTTCTCGGCAGCCTCTTTCAGACGCTGGAGGGCCATAGGGTCCTTACGCAAGTCGACGCCCTCGTTCTCGGCTGCGAATTCCTGTGCCAGGTAATCGATGATGGCGTGGTCGAAATCGTCGCCGCCCAGGTGGGTGTCACCGTTGGTGGATTTCACTTCGAAGACACCGTCGCCGAGCTCCAGGATGGAGATATCGAATGTACCGCCACCGAGGTCGAAGACAGCCACCTTCATATCCTTGTTCTTCTTGTCAAGGCCGTATGCCAGCGCTGCTGCGGTAGGCTCATTGATGATACGCTTGACCTTGAGGCCTGCGATCTCACCTGCCTCCTTGGTAGCCTGACGCTGCGAGTCGCTGAAGTATGCAGGCACCGTGATGACAGCCTCGTCGACGGTCGTGCCGAGGTAATCCTCAGCGGTCTTCTTCATCTTCTGGAGCACCATTGCGGAAATCTCCTGGGGTGAATAAAGACGGCCGTCGATGTCGACGCGCGGGGTATTGTTGTCGCCGCGGACCACTTTGTAGGATACGCGGTTAATTTCCTTCTCTACGCGGTCATAGGTCTCGCCCATAAACCTCTTTATGGAGAAGATGGTCTTCAAAGGATTGGTGATTGCCTGACGCTTTGCGGAGTCGCCGATCTTACGCTCTCCGCCCTCTGCGAATGCGACCACGGAAGGGGTGGTACGCTTGCCTTCGCTGTTGATGATAACTGCCGGTTCCTTACCTTCCATTACAGCTACGCAGCTGTTAGTGGTACCGAGGTCGATTCCGATAATTTTTCCCATTGTGTTAATCTCCTATTTTTATTTTTTCTTGTTTTTCGGTTAATCCGCCCGCGGCCATAATTCCGCAGGACGCCATAACCTAAACGAAGATTGTGCCACTCCCGAATGACTGACACAATGGCAGAAAATAAAAGAGAAGGCTGCTTGCAACCTTCTCCGTTTGGGTAGGGACGATCGGGTTCGAACCGATGACCTCTTCAATGTGACTGAAGCGCTCTAAACCAGCTGAGCTACGCCCCTGAATATTGGACTGCAAAGATATTCAATTTTAACAAATACTGAAATAAAATGTCACAAATAAATATCTTGGTTAAGCCACATCCACTGGGACTGGAGCCTTGCCCTGCCTGGGGAGGACTCTATTCGCAGCAGCGAAGTTTCCGCCGCAGGCGGATGATATAGCGCCCGAAGTGTCGCCGTCGTCCCAAAAAGTGGGACGACGGGGACGGAAATCGCCCGAAAGTGTCGCCGTCGTCCCAAAAAATGGGACGACGGCAGCGGAAACCGCCCTGAAGTGTCGCTGTCGTCCCAAAAAGTGGGACGACGGCAGCGGAAATCGCCCTGAAGTGTCGCCGTCGTCCCAAAAAGTGGGACGACGGGGACGGAAATCGCCCGAAAGTGTCGCCGTCGTCCCAAAAAGTGGGACGACGGCAGCGGAAACCCACGTGCAGGGTAAGCGTAAGCCCGGGGGATGTGACTAATCCCAGGTAACCGATACTTTATAGGCGATGCCGTTCAGCAATTCGGTCTGGCCGCGATAGTTGCAGAGGCCATACTTGTTCGAGTAAACCTCGGGTCGGGAGGTATTGTAAACGCCGATATACCAGGTGCCCGACTGAAGGGAATCGAACTTGATCTCCTTGACTCCCGACGAAGAAACATCCTTGTAATCGGCCACATCCTCGAACGCGAACGAATCCTTCTTAACGAGCAGGCGGATATCGTAGTCGCCGCTGTACTCCAGATGGAAACGGATATTCTTCGCATCCTTGGGGATGGCAGTCAGATAGTGATGGCACTGCCCGTCACCGATCTTCGCATGAGCGGGATCGTTGTCGCGGGAATCCTTGTCCGCCACATAAACCTCACCATTGGAAAGGATGCCTTTCGCCTTGGCGATTCCGCGTCCCTCGAAACCGTAGAACAGCATAGCCGCGAAGAAATGCATCCTCTCGCCGCTGATCACCTCCTCGGGATGCGAACCGCAGCAGATGACACGTCCGTAATAGGGCGAACCCTTCCAGGCCCAGACCGAAGCATTCCCATGCATCGACTTGTCCGGCTTGTCGTAACGTGCCAGAACCTCGGTGCCGGGATACATGTCGGTATTGTAGCAACCGCCATTGTGACGTACGCTGTCCACGTAATGGTCGCCTCCGAAATCGAAATACTTGAGCAGCGGGCTGCCCTCGTCGATGAACATTCCGGTAGCCGACTTGGTGAGGCCGGAAACGGTCGTGGTTCCGGGCCAGATGCCGTAATACTGTGGCATATAAGAGCCGTCGCGCTTTGCCGCAGCCAGGAATGCTCCGGCGCAGGAACCCAGATAGGAGCCGCCTGCGTGATTGAAGTCGCGGACCGCATTGCGTCCGTGAACCGCCAGATACTTGCCGTGATCCTTGGAACTGCCGCCGCAGGAGTAGAACAACTTATAGCGGGGCTCCCCGTCGGGGAAGAGAAGGATGCCGTTGTGGTCCATCTCGCTGCCGGTGAAGACTTCAAGCTGCATAAGCGAGTCGGTGGCGTTGGAACCGGCGTTGAAATACTCCTGGGAGATGTGGAATGAATCGCAGGAGGGGAGTATCTGACGCGAGGTCAGGTCGGTGCCGCCGTCCAGGAAAACTTCCTTGTAGAATGCATCGTTGAGCACGTCGGTGCGTGCCGCCGCCTTGACTACTTCGTTCCAGAGTTCCGCGTCCACTCCCTTCATCGGCGGAATGGGTTCCTCTTCCTCGGGCTTCTGGCAGGAGAAGAGAAGGGTGGCAAACAGTGCTGCTATTATTATCTTGCTGTATTTCATAATCGTATCCTCCATTAGTTAGCTGCCCAGGTTACGGAAATCTTGTCCCCGGTGACATTGTCGATGAAGCTGACCGGAATCGCCTTCCTGCCGCTGTATCCGCTGTTCACCCATCTGAGGTTGGTGATTGCCAGCCAGTCGGCAACCTCCTTGGTGGTGTAGAAAGTAACCTTGCCTGCATTGTTGCCCATCCTGTTGGCCTGGACCTGCGAAGAGCCGGTGCAGTAGCTCGAAGGAGCAGCCTTGTCGCTGGGGATATACTTGTCGCCGGTCCTGATGGTAGTCAGGGACGGGGTGTAGTAGAAATGATAAGTCAGGTTCGCTCCGGGAACCTTGCTCAGATCGAATGTGGAGATGTCCAGCTCCTCGAGAGAAGAGCAGTAGTAGAACATATAGGTCATTATGGTGCACTGCTCTGTCTTGAAGGAGCGGAGGTCGAGTTCAGTAATCGAGCCGCAGTGGTTGAAGAGGCTGCGCATATTGCGTACGCTGCCAGTATCGAAGCCGCTGAGATCCAGCCCCTCCAGCTTGTGGCAGTAGCTGAAGCAGTTGTCCAGGGTGCGGACCTGGGAAGCATCCCATCCTTCGAAGTTGATGCTCTTGAGGTTGTGGCAGTGGTTGAACATATATGCCATATCGGCGAGGCCTTCGCTCTCAAGCGGAGTCAGATCGACGCTCTCCAGGGCTGCCATATACCTGAACATGCAGCAGCAGTCGGAAGATACGCGCAGATGCTCAGCCGCAGTTGCGACCGTCATCACGCCTGTGGAGGCGTTGAACGACGCGTAAACCGGAATATCAGAAGCGCCCAGGGGCTTGCCGGAGGCGTTCTTGTCGCCCGTTACGAAGTCGATGCGAAGGATGGTGGAATCCGTTACGGCGCTGTCGAACATATTGGCGGGCACATCGGGATTGGCCAGGGCCTTCATCGCGATGTTGAACTCGTGTCCTGTTGGGAGATATGCGGTATCGCCCTCTGTCGGGATGAAAGTGCCGAGCTCGATGGGGCAGGAGGTGACCCTGCCGCGCAGGATTTCCACGGTAGCGCCCTTCTGAAGAGTGAAGAGCTGGGTGCGTCCGTCGGTTGCGGTAAGCTGTATCCTCACGTCGGAATAGACTCCCGGAGGTACGCTGACCCAGAAAGTCCTGGGCTCGCTGCCGAGAGCCACCCCGCTTCCGCAGTCGAGGGTGATTCCCTCGCTGCCGACCACGACGGCATTGTAATCGTCATCGACATAGAATCCGCCCGAGAGGGGATGGTCGGCTGTTATCCTGAGCGAGGCGACCTTCACGTCCTCGAGTTCGGTGGCCAGCTTGATCTCCATCAGGCCGCAGATGGGCTTGAACTCGAGATACATCGTGGGAGATTTGGCCATCATCGGGACATCCACGGGGTCGGCTCCGCAGTACTTCTGCACGGAGGGCAGTTCGAGGTTCATCAAATCGCCGGGGTAATATGCGATGTAGGGGGCGTTGACTTTCATATAATCGTCCATCTGCATGAAGGAGACGCTGCGCCCGGTGTCCGATGCCATATAATAACCGAACGGCACGTGGTCCGAACCTTCCTCCTCCTTGGAGTTCGCCGTGATGATGCTGATGACGTCGCCGCCGTTCCAGGTTCCCTTGAACTTGTTTTCCGATGCTTTGAATTCGGTGCGTGTGAAATCGCCTTCTATAACGCCCACCACATACGAGGGATTTGGATACCTTTCCTGGCATCCGGTGAGGGCAAGAAGCGCTGCGGCTGCGATGGCCGCCTTTTTAAAGATCATTCTCATTCTGTAGTTACTCCCAGACAACGGAGAGTTTGTATGCTATTCCGTTTAACAATTCCGTTTTACCTGTGTAATGTATATTCCCGTTGGGGCCCACCTCGTTGACGGGCCTCGATTCGTTGTCCACGCAGATGTACCACACTCCGCTTTCGAGTTTATCGAAGGAGAGGGCCTTGCGGTTTGCGGAGGTGAGCTCCTTGTGGTCCGCCACGCTCTCGAATGCGAAGGTGCCTTTCTTGGCCAGCAGGTGGATGTCGTAGTCTCCCTCATACTCGAGGCGGAACTCTATGTTCTTCGCCGAGTTGGGGATTACAACAGCGAAGTGGTGGCACTGCCCGTCGCCGATCTTGGCGTGGAGCGGGTCATTGTCGCGGGAATCCTTGTCGGCTGTGAAGGTCTCGCCTTTGGCGAGCTGCTTCTTGAGCACGGCGCATCCGCGTCCGTCCATCGCGTACATCATCATCGCGCCCATCAGTTCGCGGCGCTCGCCGTCCTCGACCTCTTCGGGGTGCGAGCCGCAGAGCACTATGCGGCCCTGGCGGGCATTTTTCTTCCAGCCCCAGACGCATACCTCGTTGTGCATCTTGTAGCCGGGTTTGTCGTAGCGGGCCATGGGGATGCTGCCGTAAACCATAGCTTCGGCATAACCGCCGCCGTTGTGGCGGACGCTGTCGATGTAGTGGTCGCCGCCGAAATCGAAGTAGTTGAGAAGCGGGCTGCCCTCTTCGATGAACATTCCGGTGGCGGATTTGCTGAGTCCGGAACTGACCGTCAGGCCGGGCCAGATGCCGTAGAAGGTGAGGGTGCTGCCCACGCCGCCCTTGCCCTGTGAGGCGAGGAACATTCCTGCGCAGGAGCCCTGATAGCTTCCGCCGGCCATGAAGAAGTTGCGCACCGCATTGCGGCCCGCGTCCCCGAGGCAGCGGCCGTGGTAGGTCGATTTGCCGCCGCAGGAGTAGAACATCTTGAAGCGGGGCTTGCCGTCGGGATAGAGGAGGAATCCGTTGTGGTCCATCTCGTCGCCCACGAATTTCTGTATCTGGAAGAGGGAGTCGCCCGGAGTGTCCGCCTCGGCATTGAAATACTCGAGCGAGATATTGTATGCCTCGCAGGCGGGCAGGCGCTTGCGCGAGGTGAGGTAGGTCCCGCCGTCCATGAGCGCATCCTTGTAGAAGCCTTCCTCAAGGACGTCGGTGGGAGGGACTACGGTGATATCCTCGTCCCAGATGTCGGCTTGGAGTTCGGGCTTCGGGGTTAGGTTGACGGGTTCCACTTCCGGAGTATCAACGCATCCTGCAAGGATAATGGCCAGGCCGGCGAGCAGCGTTGCTGTATAAGTGTGTTTCTTCATTTTCGATTCCTCCATTTAGTTGGCCGCCCAGGTTACGGTGAGGTCGTTGCCATTGTTCATATCCTTGAATGTCACGTCGATGGGCTGCTGGTTCTTGTTGCCGCTGTGGACCCAGCGGAGGTTGGTCTTGGCAAGCCAGTCGGCTGTCTTCTGGACGGTGTAGATTGTCAGTCCGCCCTTGCTTCCAGGCCTGTTGGCCTGGACGGTGGTGGAATTGACGAACATGCTCGAAGGGCGTTCCCCGTCGCTGGCGATGAACTTCCCGCCCACACGCAGCTCGCGGAGCGATGCGAGGGCGTGGAGACCGTAGTTGAACGAGGCTGCCCGCACGTTTTCGAGGCTGAAGTTGCTCATGTCGAGTTTCTCCAGGCTGTTGCAGTATGCTGCGAAATAGGTCGCCGAAGTGAGGCTTGGGGTGACGAAACTGCTGAGGTCAAGTTCCTTGAGGCTCTCGCAGTGGAAGAATGTATAGCCGAGATTGGTCACCTTTCCGGTTTTGAACGAGGAGACGTCGAGGGTTTCGAGTGCCTTGCAGTTGGCGAAGACGTATTCCATCCTGAGGGTCTCCTCAGTGTTCATGAAGGAGAGGTCGAGTGATTTGAGTTTCTCGCAGTTGTAGAACATATAGATCATGTTGACGATCTCCGGGGCTTCCATGTTTCCGAAGTCTATCTTCTCGAGGCTGTAGAGGTTGCGGAACATGTAGGCGCAGTATTCGTGCATGATGTATTTCTGTGCGGGAGTCGTGACGGTGACGGCTCCGGTGGCTTCGTCATAGAGGACGTAGACCGGCGCCTCTCCGCCGTCGTCGATCCTCAGGTTCGAGGTGCGGGAGTCTTCGGTGGCGAAGGTTACCGACGTGATGAGCGAATCGGCATTGGCTGCTATGATGGTGGTCCACTCACCCTCGGGGCGAGCTGCGCACTTGATGAAGCGGTTGAAATTTAGTCCGTTGGGCAGGTATGCCTCTCCGTATGTCACATCGTACGAAAGGTTTGTCACTTTCATGTTGCAGGCCGTGATCTCTTCGCGGATGATATTTATTTCGACGCCTTCGGAAAGGGTGAAGGTGCCAGTGCCTCCGTCTTCGGTTTCGATCTCGATCTTCAGTCCGGAGTATCTGCCTTCGGGGATTGAGAACCAGAAAGAGGTGTTGGCAAGGGGGCAGGTGCCGCAGAAATCCAGACTTATGGAGTTGCTGCCCGTCGCCTTGACGCGGTAATTCTCATCAACGGTGAACGAGCCGCTGATGGGCCTGTCGGCAGTCAACTTGATGCCCGAAAGGGTGAGGTCGCCGATGTCGGAACTCATTTTGACTTCGAGAAGACCACATAAGGGACTGAATTCCAGGTGTTTTGTCTCGCTTAAGGCAAAGAGGGGGGCGTAAACCGGACCTTCGGAACTGTGTTTCTGCACCTCGGGAAGGATTCCGGATGCGATCTCGGCCGGGTAAAAGGCCTGGTAAGGGCCCTGCGGCAGGTCGGCGGATCCTTCAGGTGCGAAATCGCTTTGTGCGGCGCCGCTCTGCGCGGTGAGATATGCGGTGGCGCCGGACGCTCCCTTGACCGCGATGCGGTCGCCGGCATTCCATTTACCCTTGAGCACGATCCCTTCCTGGGTGTACGATGCCCTGGTGAAGCCGTTGGTTATGACTCCCACGAAATGGTCCGGGGAGGGATACTTCTCCGTGCATCCCGCCAGCAGGTTTGCCACGGCGGCCAGGAGTGTGAGTTTGATGAAAAACCTTTTCATATTAAAATAGGTATATCAAAGCAAAGTTATATAAAAATGATGGGAAAATCACAAGCTTTTGATTTTCCCATTTATCACAAGAAAAAGGATATCACAAGTACCGCTGCAATATCGGCCTCTCAAGTATGTTAGAGGCCGTTCTTATTTTTTTTACTTGTGATTTTCTTTTGCTATGCGAGGCTCTTGAGGAAGTCTTTCAGCTGCGCATTC
>JAFSXX010000051.1 GCA_017443845.1 Bacteroidales bacterium
CCACGCGGAGAAGCATTTCCAGGGCACCGGCCTGAAGTATTCAAAGCCCGTGGATGTATGGGAAAAGGTCGTATATCCCAACAGCAATGTGCGCTGCGTAATCTGCGGTCACGTCCGTTCCTTCGTTCAATATCGCGAAACTGCGAATGCCGAAGGCAGGATGGTCCCCCAGGTCCAGTTCAACCTTCAGGACGAAGCTAACGGCGGAGGCGGATGGATCATGCTGTGGAATTATGTGAAAGAAAAGGGAACCGTCGAGGTATCCCTCTACAATACAGTTACATCAGAGTACCGTGACGGAAAAAGCATCTGGCGCGAGTTCAAGGTTTTTTAAGGAAAGGGTATGAGAAGCATAACCGCCGGTGAGTTGAAATCCATCCAGTTGGAGATACTGGAGGCCTTCGGCGCGTATTGCACCGGCCGGGGGCTCCGCTACAGCATCTCCAACGGCACCCTTATCGGCTCGGTAATCTACGGCGGATACATTCCCTGGGACGATGACATAGATATTACGATGCCCCGTGCCGATTACGACCGGCTCGTAAATGAATTCCCCGACCTGCTCGACGGCCGCTACAGGCTTCTCTCCCTGGAGCGCAATCCCCGCTGGGACCGCTTCTTCGCCAAGGTGTGCGACGAGCGGACAGTTATGCTGGAGAACCGGATAGATGCGGTCGAGACAGGAGTCAATATTGACATCTTTCCTGCTGATGCAGTTCCTGACGGCCATTCACAACTGAATAAATGGCGCCGTAGCAGATTGCTGCTGCACAGAGTTTATGAACTCAAAGACCGCCGCCTCTCATCTTCCCGCGCCTGGTGGAAGACCCTTTTGCTGATTCCGGCTAAACTGCTTCTATTCCCTGTAAGCAAGAGATTACTTTGTGAGAGGGCGGAAAAGGAGGCTAAACGCTGGAACAGTGTCGCTTCCGGCAGATTGGTCTGCTCCCTGGTCAACGGATACCATCTCACGAAACCTTATCCGGCAGAGTCTTTCGACTCTCTTGAGGATACCCTTTTTGAAGGCCGACCTTGCAAGCGGATGACAGATTATGACAGTTATCTCAGGGCCGGTTACGGCAACTATATGAGAAACATACCCGAAGAAAAGCAGGTGTCACACCATTGTTTTGAGGCATATAGTAAGGATTAATATGGAGAATGAAGACGTTAAGAGGCTGGCCAAAAATACAGTGACACTGTTCGTCAGGATGGTGCTCGTCCTTGTCGTTACGCTTTATTCCTCGCGCGTCGTGTTGCGTACGCTCGGCTTCGATGACTTCGGCATTTATACAGCCGTGGCCAGTGTGGTCGTCTTCTTCGGATTCCTCAATACCGCTTTGACCAATGCGACTTCCAGGTACCTTGCATTCGAACTGGGACGCGGTGATACCGAGCAACTGAAAAAGACTTTCTCGATGGCTGTCAACTGCCATGTGATACTTGCCGTCACCCTTTGGATCTTGCTCGAGGTAGGAGGTCGATGGTTCATAGGCCACAAACTGAATGTGGGACCGGAAAGGCTTCAGGCGGCAGAAGCAGTTTTTCAGTTCTCGTTGCTGACCTTCTGCATCGGCATAGTTCAGACCCCTTTCCAAGCCAATATCATCGCCCACGAGAAGATGGACGGATATGCCGTCCTTAGTGTGTTGGATTCGTTGCTCAAACTTTCTGCCGCCTATCTGATAGCGTTGAGTCCGATTGACAGGCTGGTCAGCTACGGGCTGTTGCTCTTTGCCGTTGCCCTCGTGATGCTCATCTGCTATATGGTTTACAATGCCGTTAGACTGAAGGATACACGATACAGGTTATCATGGGACGGCAAACTTGTCGGTCAGTTCGCCTCCTATTCGGGATGGAGCTTGCTAGTCAATGCAGCCGCCGTCACTACACAGCAGTGCATTACTATATTCCTCTTCAACTTCATTGGCAAGCTGGCATCTGCTGCAATCGGTGTGGCCAACCAGGTCAGCGCCGGCATCGGAATGTTCATAGCCAACTTTTCACAGTCATACAGGCCACAGATAGTCAAGTCCTACGCCTCCGGTGATCTGGTCTATTTCCACCGCCTGATTTTCTCAGCCTCCAAGATTTCCTTCATTCTCTATCTGCTGATTGCGGTGCCCATCGTGGCGAATATCAATTTCGTGTTGAAGATATGGCTTGGTGATTTCCCTGCACTTGCTCCTTCCTATATCTCGGTGATTGTCATATACTATCTGTTCGACTCCTTCCAGGAACCTCTATGGCAGGCTGTGCATGCCACCGGAAATCTCCGTACACATCAGATAATGATTGCCTCTATCAAGTTCCTCGCCATTCCGGCGATGTATTTCGTGCTGAAGGCCGGTCACTCCGGAGCGGCGGCGCTGGCCGTATGGGCGGGGCTCAATGTGGTCTGCGCCATAGCCCGTACCCTCTATATGAAACATTTGATCAATCTCGACCTGAAGGCATATCTTTCACGCGTGGTATTGCGGATAACTGTATTGTTCTTTGCCGTGGTTCCTCTTACCTTCTGGATTGCTCGCGCATTGGGTTCCAACTGGAAGGGATTCCTGGCCTCGTCTGCAGTGTCGGTGGCGCTGGTTCTGGCAGTAGGGTTTTTCTTCGTGCTCAACTCAAACGAGCGCAGCCTTCTTAAGAGTGTCCCCATCCTAGGCAAGCTGATTGTATGACAATGCGATGAAGGAGAGCCGTTTATACAATAGAATTCTGATCTGGCTGATGATTCTTCTCGGGGCCGTCAACCTGCTCAATAAATCTACGCTTGGGCTGCCGCCTGTGGATTATGGCATCTATGCGGTGATTGCCGTCCTGACAGCCATCTATGCTATCATTTACTGCCGTTTTATGGTTCCCGGCCATTACCTGCTTCTGATTACGACTGTTGCCGTGATGATGGTCCTTAATGCCATAGTCTCTAAGTATAGTCCAGAACCACTCTACTCCTTTATCGGCGGCCTTATAACCTTACTGCCGTTCATCCTCTTTGTGATGTGCTACAACTTCAGGATGGACGACGGGGAGATACATCAGTTCATCAACCTCTTCATAGCGCTGGTCTGCTTCTACAGCCTGATAGTCTATGCGGATTCCTTCATCCTGGGAACCGGCGACCGCGACTTCCAGACGGGAATCCTGGCTTCGGGAATCGTGCGCTTCGGCGACTTCTCGTCGCTCTGCAACCAGGCCCTGGTGCTCACTATGGCCGAATTCTACCGCACCAGGCGCAAGTCCTATCTGGGAGTGGCGGCCTGGATAGTCCTCACCATCCTGCTTACCAACCAGCTGAAGGCCATACTCGGAATGATGCTGATCTTCACGGGATATGTCTTCTACCTGACGAATGCCAGGCGCTGGGTCAAGATAACCATCTCTTCGCTGGGCCTTGCGGCCATAATCGTCATACTATCCGTCTCGGCCTCCTTTATGCTCAAGTTCGAGAACTACCTCGATTCCAATACCGCCGAGGACGCCTATGCAAAGATTGCCCGTCCGGCTCTCTACTACCGTGCCTTCGAGATGGCCGCCGACTTCTTCCCCTTCGGCACCGGCCAGGGCACCTACGGCTCGGTTCCGGTCAACATCGTCGGCAGCCGCGTCTATTCCGACTACGAGCTCGACAAGATATGGGGTCTTGGCGACGACACCGACTTCAGCTTCAAGATGGACGCCCACTGGGCCTCCATCCTCGGTGAGATGGGCTATATCGGCGCCCTGATATACCTGCTGCTGTTCTTCTATCCCGCGATGCGCGTTGGCAAACGGATGGAGGGGGAGGAGGACAAAACCCGCCGCTATTACATCTACATAATCAGGATGGGAATACTTACGCTCTTCGCCGAATCCATCGTGCTCGCCCTCCCGAAGAGCTTCAGCTTCATGATAATATACGCCGGCCTCGCCGGTCTTATAATGAATAGAAAGTCATCGAAAACCATATGGACGGATCGATAATAGTAACCTACAGGTGCCCGATGCGTTGCAAGATGTGCAACATCTGGGACAACCCGACTAAAATCTCGGAAGAATTCAAGCCTGAACTGCTCAGGAAGCTCCCGAGGATGCGTTCGGTGAACATCACCGGCGGAGAACCCTTCATCCGCGAGGACATCGCCGAAATCGTCGAAATACTCCTCACCAAAACCGACCGCATAGTCTTCTCCACCAGCGGCTGGTTCAGCGACCGCATCATAGAGATGGCCAAGCGCTATCCCCAGGTGGGCTACCGCATCAGCATCGAAGGCCTCAGTTGCAAGAACGACGAGCTCCGCGGCCGCCAGGGCGGCTTCGACAAAGGCCTCGGCACCCTGCTGGAGTTGCGCCGGATGGGCATCAAGGACATAGGCTTCGGCATCACCGTCTCGAACAATAACTCCAGGGATATGCTCGACCTCTACGAGCTGAGCAAAAACCTCGGAATGCAGTTCGCTACGGCCAGCTTCCACAACTCCTTCTACTTCCACAAATACGACAATCAGGTCACCAACAAAGAGGAGGTCTGCGCCAACTTCGACGAACTCATACAGCGCCTTATGAAGGAGAACCACCCCAAATCCTGGGCCCGCGCCTTCTTCAACCTCGGCCTGATAAACTACATCAACGGCGGGCGCCGTATGCTGCCCTGCGAGGCCGGAAGCGAGAACTTCTTCCTCGACCCCTTCGGCAACATCCTGCCCTGCAACGGAATGGAGGAGAAATGCTGGTACGGCACGATGGGCAACCTGAACGAAGCCGAGAGCTTCGAGGCGATCTGGAACAGCCCCCAGGCCGCCGCGATCCGCGACAAGGTGGCCCACTGTCCCAAGAGTTGCTGGATGATAGGCAGCGTCTCGCCGGTGATGAAAAAATACCTCAGGGAAATAGCCCCCTGGATAGTCAAGAACAAACTCAAGGTGATGCGCGGCGGCCGCGTGGATACCTCCTGCATCCCTTTCTACCACGTTGGCAACAACGACCTGCAGGGCCTGCGCCCCGCTGAGAGTCTCGGGGAGGAGGCCTCCGAATGAAGATAGTCTTCATAGGCTCGCGCGACATCCATCTGCTTGGCGGCATAGAGAATTATATGTACAACCTCTCCACCCGCCTTGTCAGGATGGGCCACGAGGCTGTGGTATATTGCGAGAGCGACCACAACGCCACCGAAAACGTCGAGGGGGTGAAGGTGATCTATATGAAAGGACCCAGAAGCAACCTCCTCTGCAAGCCGGTGGTCGGCCTCAAGGCCACCCTGCGCACCGTTTTCCGGGAGAAGGGGGTGAGCCTTATCCATTACAACGCCTGGCCCGCCTCGCTCTGGAGCTGGATCGCGACCATCGCCGGCATTCCCTCGCTGATGATGGGGCACGGCCACGAGTGGCAGCGCAGCAAGTATTCCCCCAGGCAGCAGAAGATCCTCAAGGTGATGGAGCGCTATACGGCCCATTCCAACAGGCACCTGCTGATGTGCAGCGACGCGCAGACCCGTTATTTCGCCGAGCATTACAAGGTTGAGGCCTACACGATGCCCACGGCGGTCGATCTGCCCGCTGCGGAGCCCGCTTCGCAGTCTGACATTTTGCAGCGCTACGGCCTCGAGAACGGGAAATATTTCCTCTATATGGGCCGGCTTGTGCAGGACAAGAATCCCGACAAGCTGATCAGGGGCTTCAAGGCGGCCTCGCACCAGGGTTACAGGCTTGTTATAGCCGGCTCGAACGACGCTATGCCGCAGTATGTCTCGTTCCTCCACGACCTCGCGGCAGGGGAGGAGGATATTGTCTTCACCGGCGCGGTATATGGCGCCGACAAGGAGGCTCTCCTGCGGGGGGCGTATATGTTCTGCCTTCCCTCCACCATAGAGGGGCTCTCCATAGTGCTGCTCGAGGCTATGAGTTACCGCCTGCCTGTGCTGGCTTCGGATATCGAGGCCAACCGGGAGGTGCTCGAGAAGGATAAGGCGCTCTGGGTCAGGCCGGAGAATGTCATGGACATCAAGGATTCGGTGGAGAGGGCGATAGCTTCTCCCTCGCTGCTGGAGTCTTTCAGGGAGTATAATTACCGCAAGGTCGCCGACAGATATACGTGGGACCGCGTGACGCAGCGGTATGTCGGTTATGTTTCCAAAATCGCCAAGTTTTGACAATGAATCCGTTTTTTGAACTTATCGCCATAGCGCAGGGACGCCTTCAGGGGTTTTCCTCCCCGCTCTCCGAGGAGCAGTGGAAGGAGGTTACCCTGACTGCTTTCAAGCAGTCGCTTGGAGGCGTCATGGCGGAGGCTTTCTTCGACAGGCTTCCGACTGAACAGTTCCCTTCGCACCAGGTGTTCATGGCCTGGATGTGTATGCAGAAGCAGGTCGCGCTCGACAATGGTATCCTCAATGAGCGTTCCGCCGAGGTTTACCGGATTTTCAGCGAGGCCGGTTTCAGTTGCTGTATCCTCAAGGGGCAGGCCGTGGCCCGTTTTTATCCCAAGCCCGAGGAGCGCAACAGCGGCGATATCGATATCTGGGTGGACGGCGACCGCGATGCCATCCTCTCTTTCCTGCGGGAGCGCTGGCCGGTCGAGAATGTGGTGTATCATCACGCGGAGGTGAAGATGTTCGAGAAGACCGAGGTAGAGGTGCATTTTACTCCCAGCTGGATGTATAATCCCGTCATCAACCGCAGGCTCCAGGAGTGGTTCAGGGCCAATAAGGCTTCGCAGTTTACGAATGAGATTCCGGGCCTGGGTTTCGCGGCTCCCACTTCGGCTTTCGATGCCGTTTTCTCGATGGTGCATATTTACCGGCACCTGCTCGAGGAGGGTGTGGGGTTGAGGCAGGTGATGGATTATTATTATATCCTGCATCAGTTGAATGATGATGCGCGGCGTGCGGCTTACAAGGTTTTGTGTTCGCTCAGGATGCGGCGTTTCGCCGGGGCGCTGATGTATGTGGAGAAGGAGGTTTTCGCGCTCGATGAGGGGCTTATGGTTTGCGCTCCCGATGCGAAGGCCGGCAGGTTCCTCCTGGATGAGATTATGACTGCCGGGAATTTCGGGCAGTTCGATCCGAGGTATGCCAAGAGGGCCGGGGAGGGGCGTATGAAGCGCTTTATGCGGAAGATGTGGCGCCAGATGCGGTTTGTGGCGCAGTATCCTTCGGAGGTGCTGTGGTTTCCCGGGTACAGGCTCTGGCAGTTTTGCTGGAGAAAAATCAAGAAATATGATTGATAATAGTTTTTTTTGAATACATCTTTCCATCTCCGCGATGTCCCATCCTGAAAAGGCCCTCCGGACTTCACTGGGGCTCTGCCCCAAACCCCGCCGCTACGGCCGGCTATTACGCAGGCCGACCCGCTCGGCCTTCGCTAGCACCTGCTGGTGCTGCGGGCCCCTCCCCGTGTGCCGGGGGCGCACACTTTTCAGGACGGGACATCGACTACGATTCCAAGATGTATTCAAGACGACAGATAGAATTATTTTATTTTTATGGCAAGAGTGTTACTTACAGGGGCGGCCGGGTATATCGGGTCGCATACGGCGGTGGAGCTGGTCAATGCGGGGTATGATGTGGTGGGAGTGGATAATTTCTCGAATTCCAATCCCAAGGTATTGGAGGGGATTGCCGGGATTACGGGCAGGCCGATCGATTTCGTGGAGGTCGATTGCCGTGATTATGAGGCTTTCGCCAAGGTTTTCGATAGGTTCCCGGATATTGAGGCGGCGATTCATTTCGCGGCCAGCAAGGCTGTGGGGGAGAGCGTGCAGAAGCCGTTGATGTATTACGACAATAATATCCGCGGGCTGGTGAATCTGACCCGTCTTATGGTCGAGCGGGGCAAGGCTGCCAATATCGTTTTTTCTTCGTCCTGTACGGTTTACGGGCAGCCGACGAAGGAGAATCTGCCCATTACCGAGAAGGCTCCGCTGCAGCCGGCCACTTCGCCATACGGGCGCACTAAGCAGATGTGCGAGGATATCCTTACCGATTGCGTCAAGGCTTATCCGGGGCTTTCGGTTACGGCGCTGCGTTATTTCAATCCCATAGGGGCGCATCCCAGCGCCTTTATCGGCGAGTTGCCCAACGGGGTTCCGCAGAATCTGGTGCCCTATATCACCCAGACTGCGGCCGGGATCCGCGAGTGCCTGACGGTTTTCGGCGATGATTACAATACGCCCGACGGGTCGTGCATCCGCGATTATATCTATGTGGTGGATCTGGCCAAGGCTCACGTCAAGGCTATCGACAGGATGCTTTCGGCGGGGGATCCTTCGAGCGAGAGGTTCGAGATTTTCAATCTCGGTACGGGGCGCGGGCTTTCGGTGCTCGAGTTGGTCCACGCTTTCGAGAGGGCTACTGGAGTCAAGCTGAATTACCGCATCGGTCCCCGCCGCGAAGGCGATATCGAGCAGGTTTGGGCCAATCCGGCTAAGGCCAACGAGGTGCTGGGCTGGAGGGCCGATACTCCTGTGGAGGAGGTGCTGGCTTCGGCGTGGAGGTGGCAGCAGAGAATATCTTCTTCCACGGAATAAAAATTATGGCCCCGAAATCAATTCCGGGGTATGACAGAAGAATATGGTACAGTACAGGAATCTTACAGATGTTGAGCGGCAAGCCCTCGAACGTCAGGGCTGTGTGGCCGAGAACTGGGACAATGTCCTGGTCAAGGAGGGCTTCATCCCCAAATACGTCCGCAACGTGCGCTTTACCGGCACGGTGAAACTCGGATGTTTCAGCAAACTCTTCACCCTGGCCGGAGGCATCAAAAAGCGCAGCGGAATCTACAAGGCGGCCCTTCACAACGTTGAGGTAGGTGACGATACGATGATAGAGAATATCGGCAACTACATCGCCAACTACCGTATCGGCAGCGGGTGCTTCATAGAGAATGTGGACGTCATCCTTACCGACTGCGAATCGACCTTCGGCAACGGCGTGGAGGCCACCGTGCTCAATGAGACCGGCGGCCGCGAGATTCCCATATACGATTGCCTTTCGGCCCAGCAGGCCTACGTGATGGCGCTTTACCGCTACCGCCCCGAGGCGGTGGCCGCGATGCGCAGGATGGTGGAGGCCTATTCCGCTTCAGTCCGGTCGGATGTCGGCACGATTGGCGACAACGTCACCATAGTCGATGCCGGATACATCAAGAACGTGCGTATCGGCGACCACTGCGAGATAGAGGGCGCGCTCAGGCTCAAGAACGGATCCATCAACTGCAACGCCTCCGCTCCCTCGCATATCGGAGTCGGGGTCATAGCCGACGATTTCATCATCTGCAGCGGCTCCACGGTGAGCGACGGGGCGACGATCTCGCGATGCTTCATCGGCCAGGCGTGCCATCTGGGACGTACCTATTCGGCTTCGGACTCGGTTTTCTTCGCCAACTGTTTCGGGGAGAACGGCGAGGCCTGCGCCATCTTCGCCGGGCCTTATACTGTGACACACCACAAATCGACGCTCCTGATTGCCGGAATGTTCTCCTTTATGAATGCTGGCTCGGGCTCGAACCAGAGCAACCATCTCTACAAGCTCGGCCCCCTGCACCAGGGCATAATGGAGCGCGGCGCCAAGACCGCATCGGATTCGTATGTGCTGTGGCCCGCCCGCGTGGGCGCCTTCTCGCTCGTAATGGGCCGCCACGTCAATCATCAGGATACTTCCGACTTTCCCTTCTCATACCTCATAGAGGAGAAGGGAACCACCTATATAATGCCGGGCGCCAACCTCCACAGCGTGGGCACCATCCGCGATGCCCGCAAGTGGCCCGGACGCGACGGGAGGACCGACACCGAGAACCTGCTCGACTGCATCAATTTCAACCTGCTGAGCCCCTATACCATCCAGAAGATGCTCAATGCGGTGGATACCCTCAAGCGGATGCAGCAGCTCTCCGGCTATACCTCGGTGGTTTACAGTTTCCAGAGCGGCAAGATCCGCAATACATCGCTTGTGAAGGGGCTGCGCTACTATGGCCTGGCCATCGATAAATTCCTGGGCAATTCCCTGATCTCCAGGATACAGAAGTCGCAGTTCGACGATATCGGATCGCTCCGCGAGGCGCTCCGGCCCGATTGCCCGGCAGGCGGCGGCCGCTGGGTCGATGTGGGCGGGATGCTGGCCCCCAAGAGCGAGGTCTTCGCCCTGCTGGACGACATCGAGTCGGGTGCGGTGCGGGACGTGGAGGGCATCAACGCCCGTTTCCGCGCGATGCACGCCAATTATTACGATTACGAGTGGACCTGGGCATACGGGGTTCTGGGCGACTACTACGGCATCGATATGGCCAATGTCACCAAAGAACAGCTGACAGGACTGATCCTCCGCTGGCGGGAGTCGGTCCTGACTATGGACAGGATGTATTACGACGATGCCAGCAAGGAGTTCTCCCTCAGCTCGATGACCGGATTCGGCGCCGACGGCGACAAGGAGGACAAACTCAAGGATTTCGAGGAGTCGAGGGGAGCCCGTTTCGAGAACAACAAATTCGTCCTCCAGATCCGCGAGCACATGGATGCCAAGAGCGCGCTGGGCGACGAGGTGCTCTCGCGGCTCGAAAAGATTTGAACAAGATTATGATGCGCATAGATATACTTACCGTTGTACCCGAGCTGCTCGAGAGCCCGCTCGGTTATTCGATTGTCAAAAGGGCCCGCGACAAGGGGTTGGTGGAGATTGTGGTCCACAACCTCCGGGAATATGGAAAGGGCTTCTACCGCCAGGTGGACGATTACAGTTACGGCGGCGACGCCGGGATGGTGATGATGGTCGAGCCCGTGTGGCGCTGCATCAACGACCTCAAGGCCGAGCGCGATTACGACGAGGTGATCTATACCTCGCCCGACGGGGAGATCCTCGACCAGGGCATCGCCAACGAACTCTCGTGCAAGGGGAATATCATCATACTCTGCGGCCATTACAAAGGTATAGACCACCGCATCAGGGAGCATCTCATCACCCGTGAGATCTCGGTGGGGGATTATGTCCTGAGCGGCGGAGAGATCCCTGCCGCAATAATCTGCGACGCCATTGTCAGGCTGATCCCGGGCGCCCTGGGCGACGAGACCTCAGCCCTCTCGGACTCATTCCAGGACGGCCTTCTGGCCCCGCCGGTCTATACCCGCCCGGCCGAATTCAACGGCTGGAAGGTGCCCGACGTGCTGCTGAGCGGCGACCCCAAAAAAATCAAGGCCTGGCAGGACGCCCAGGCCCTCGAGCGCACCGCACGGCTCCGCCCCCATCTGCTCAGGGAGAAGGAGTGATCCCATATCGGGCTGTTTTTGGGGATAATAGTGGATTATTCACTAAAAAAGACTATATTTGCAAACTTACAAATTATGTCTTAATACAATGAGTGAAGATCTTAAACCTGTTGCATCCGAAAATACCGAACCCGTCGAGATGCAATCTGCTAATGTTAGCGAAGTTACGGCTCAACAGCCGGTCGGAGAAGAAAATGTCGATTTGAACAATATGGGCCTCAAGGAACTTGTGGACCTCTTCCAGGAACTCCTCGAGGGCGAGGATGTCCAGAAGCTGCACAAGTATGCCGAGAGCATCAAGGCGGCCTTCTACAAGACCCTGCGCAAGGAAAAGATTGCCGCAGGCTTCCAGGCGCCCGCCGCTCCCGCTGCCGACAGCGCTCCCGCCGAGGCTCCCGAGGCTGCGGAGAACGCAGCCGAGCCCGCAGCTGATGCCGCAGCAGAGCCCGCCGCAGCAGAGCCCGCCGCAGCAGAGCCCGCCGCAGAGACAGTCTCCGTCAATCCCTTCGCCGAGATAGAGCGCGGTTTCAAGGATCTTTATGCAAAATACCGCACCATCCGCGCCGAGCACACGGCCGAGATGGAGAAGCAGAAGGAGGAGAACTTCGAGAAGAAGCAGGGCCTCCTCGACGAACTCAAGGCCCTTCTCGACAAGAAAGAGGACCTGAAGGATACCTTCCCCGCATTCCGTGACATCCAGGCCAGGTGGCGCGCCATCGGCCCCGTGGTCCAGAACAAGGCCAAGAGCCTCTACGAGAACTATCAGCACCAGGTCGAGATGTTCTACGACTACGTGAATCTCAACAACGAGTTCCGCGACCTCGACTTCCGCAAGAACCTCGAGGCCAAGACCGAGCTCTGCGAGAAGGCTGAAGCCCTCGCCGAGCAGGAGAATGTCGTAGAGGCATTCCGCGAGCTGCAGAAGCTCCACGAGGAGTGGAAGGAACTCGGCCCCGTGAGCAAGGAGTACCGCGAGGAGATCTGGGACCGCTTCCGCGCCGCTACATCGGCCGTCAACAAGAAGCACCAGGCATACTACGAGTCCCTCAAGGGTGACCAGCAGGCCAACCTCGAGGCCAAGACCGCGCTCTGCGAGAAGGTCGAGGCGATGCTCAATCTCGACATCAAGGACTCCAACCAGTGGAACAAGCTCACCAAGGAGATCGAAGATATCCAGAAGGAGTGGCGCACCATCGGTTTCGCATCCAAGAAGGAGAACCAGAAGATTTACGACCGCTTCCGCGCCGCATGCGACAACTTCTTCACCAAGAAGAGACTCTTCTACAACGAGTTCAAGGACCAGATGCAGGAGAACATGGAGAAGAAGATCGCCCTCTGCGAGCAGGCCGAGGCCCTCAAGGACAGCACCGACTGGAAGGCTACCGCCGACAAGCTCGTCGAGCTGCAGAAGCAGTGGAAGGAGATCGGCCCCGTCTCGCGCAAGAAGAGCGACCAGATCTGGAAGCGTTTCCGCGCGGCCTGCGACGAATTCTTCAACAACCGCGACAAGAATGCCGGCGAGCAGAGCAACCAGTATGCCGCCAACCTCGCTGCGAAGCGTGCCATCATAGACGAACTCAACGCCTTCGAGCTCAGCGACAGCCGCGAGGAGAATTTCACCGCCCTCAAGGAGTTCCAGAGCCGCTGGAATGCCGTCGGATTCGTTCCCTTCAAGGAGAAGGCGAAGGTCCAGGCCGCATTCAAGAAGGCTCTCGACGCCAAGTTCGACGAGGCCCGCGCCAATGGCGGCGACGGCCGCGGTTACCGCGGACGCTTCTCCGATGCCGCATCCAGGGCCGGCCGCCGTATCCTTTCGGAGCGCGACAAACTCGTTGACGCATTCAAGAAGAAAGAGCAGGAGATAGCTACCTGGAGCAACAATATGGGCTTCTTCTCCAAGACCAAGAACGCCGAAGCCCTCCTCGAAGAGCTCAACAAGAAGATAGATATCGCCCGCCAGGAACTTTCCGACCTCGAAAACCAGATCAAGGAGTTTGACCGTCAACACGAGGAGGACAATGAACAATAAGAGCAGCGTTATCGGATTTGCCCTCATCGGTATAATCCTCGTCCTCTTCAGCTGGTACAATACCACCCAGTACGAGAAGCAGTCAATAGAATATCAGCGCATCCAGGATTCCATCGCCCTGGTCAACCCGCCGGTGGTGGATTCCGCTGCCATGCGCGCGGCCCAGGTCGACAGCACCGGCGCGGCCCTCGTCCCCGCGGAGGAGGCTCCCTTCTACCAGGACTCCACCCTCGAGGCGGCTTTCCGCGGCGAGGCGCAGTACTGCACCCTCGAGAACGACAAGATCCGCCTCCAGGTATCCACCAAAGGCGCCCAGCCCTACGAGGTACTCATCAAGGACTACTTTACCTATGACAGCTCCGCTCTTTTCCTGATTGGCAAGGACCGCAGTTCGATGGAGCTGGAGTTCAACGCCAACCAGTGGATCAATACCTCTGAGCTGGCCTTCAGCGTCACCGAATCCACCCCCAGCCATCTGGCCATGCGGCTCAACTTCGACGAGGACTCCTACATAGAGGCCCTCTACGACCTTCCCGCAGACACCTATATGGTGGACTACAACCTCCGCTTCGTGGGAATGGACCAGTATCTCGACCGCCGCACCACCAGCATGGACCTCAAGTGGGTGGTCGATATGCCGCGCCTCGAGAAGGGCTACAAGAACGAGCGCAACTACTCGGCCGTGGCCTTCCGCAACGCAGGTGAGAACGGCGCCGTCAAGACAATCGGCCAGCGCAAGGAATCCATCAACGAGAGTTTCTCGACCCGCCTCCAGTGGGTGGGCTTCCAGCAGCAGTTCTTCTCGGCCATACTCGTGGCTGACAACGACTTCGCCGGTGGAACACTGGTCAACAAGTTCTATCCCGAGACCAACCCCGACCATCTGCTGATGCAGAGCGGGGCCGACCTCACCCTCGAAGTTGACTCCCGCAGCAAGGACTTCACCCTCCCGATGCACTTCCTCTTCGCGCCCAACCACTTCCCGACCCTCAAGAGCTACGATAAGGGCTTCGAGAAGATCATCCCGCTGGGCGGAAAACTGGTCGGATTCATCTCGCGTTATGTCATAATCCCGACCTTCAACTGGCTCAGCAAGTTCATATCCAACTACGGCCTCATCATCCTGATCCTCACCCTGATGATCAAGCTGGTGCTCTCGCCTTTTACCTTGAAGTCCTACACCTCTTCGGCCAAGATGAGGGTCATCAAGCCGGAAGTGGACAAGATAAACGCCCGATATCCCAAGCAGGAGGATGCGATGAAGAAGCAGCAGGCCACTATGGATCTCTACCGCAAGGCTGGAATCAGCACCTTCGGAGGCTGCCTCCCGATCCTTTTCCAGTTCCCTATACTCTGGGCGATGTTCCGCTTCTTCCCGGCTTCCATCGAGCTTCGCCAGCAGGGTTTCCTCTGGTGCCATGACCTCAGCGCGTATGACTCGATCCTCGACTTCGGATTCAACGTTCCCCTGTACGGCGACCATATCTCCCTTTTCGCCCTCCTGATGGGAGTTTCCATGTGGCTCTATTCGAGGATGACGATGGGCAATATGGACGACAGCCAGATGCCAGGAATGAAGTTCATGAACGTGTGGATGATGCCTATAATGATGGTATTCCTCTGCAATAACTTCTCCGCCGGTCTGAGTTACTACTATATGCTCTCCAACATCATCACCATCATCCAGAACTGGGTCATCCGCAAGTTCTTCATCAACGAGGAGAAGATTCTCGCCGACATCAAGGCCAAGAGCGCAGCTCCCGCCAAGAAGTCGAAGTTCCAGCAGAGGCTCGAGGAGATGCAGAAGATGCAGCAGCAACAGCTGCGCGAGCAGAACAAAAAGAGATAGAAAATGAGTATAGCTTCGCAAATCACGAGCATCAACAATGAACTGCCATCCACTGTAAAGTTGGTGGCAGTTTCAAAATTCAAACCCGTCGAGGCCGTAATGGAGGCCTACGGGGCGGGGCAGAGGCGCTTCGGCGAGAACCGTCCGCAGGAACTTGCGGCCAAGGCTGTGGTGACCCCTTCCGACATTGAGTGGCACTTCATAGGGCATCTCCAGACCAACAAGGTCAAGATGGTCGTGCCCTACGCCTCGATGATCGAGTCCATCCACTCCCGCAAACTGCTGGAGGCCGTCAACAACTACGCCGCCTCGATGGGCAAGGTGATGGACTGCCTTCTCGAACTTCATATTGCCACCGACGAGCAGACCAAGCAGGGCTTCACCGCCGAAGAGGCGCTGGCCTTGGCTGCGGATTTCAACAAATATCCCTACATCCGCTTCCGCGGCGTGATGGGAATGGCCTCCTTCACCGACGATATGGCCAGGGTGCGCTCCGAATTCGCCTCGCTCAAGGCGGCCTTCGACGCCATCGTGGACTACGGCCGTTCCGCCGGCCGCTTCTGGGTCGCCTCGTTCGATGAGATCTCGATGGGAATGTCGCACGACTACAAGATCGCGATCGAGGAG
This sequence comes from Bacteroidales bacterium, assembly GCA_017443845.1. GTDB lineage: Bacteria > Bacteroidota > Bacteroidia > Bacteroidales > UBA932 > Cacconaster. The sequence continues at coordinate 15,735 of JAFSXX010000051.1, forward strand.
GGGGCTACCATAGTGAGGATAGGGACCACCATATTCGGAGCCCGATGAGCCGTAAGCCCTTCCTCAGCAAAAAGACCCGCTCGGCGCTGATCATGGCGCTGCTGGCCCTGCTGGTATATTGGCTGGTAACCTTCCTGTTGGATAAAGTGCCCTCCGGCGGCGCTCCTGACGGGGATGATACCGCCGTGCAGGAAGAATCGACAGCCTCGCGCCCCGGCGCCTGGATGGAGATCCCTTCCGTCAAAAGTTCCGATGCCGCCAATCTCTACGCCGTCTATATGGAACTCGGCGGCGCCGAGGCCCGCAGTTACTCCTTCCTCTGGAATCCGTCCCACCTCACGGCCGACTGGGTGGCATATCCGCTCTGCCGCGGCAACATAGGGCAGGGGACCCGCTCCAACTCCTTCGGCCTCAATCCGGCTTTCACCGAATATGAGCAGCCAGTCCTCGAGCAGGCATACCGCCGTGGCAACGGAGGATGGTACTCCCGCGGCCACCAGATCCCTTCCGGCGACCGCCTGACCTCTTATTCGGCCAACGTCCAGACCTTCTACGGCACCAATATGACTCCCCAGGACGAGGATCTCAACGCCGGTGTCTGGGAATCGCTCGAGAGCCAGGTGCGCCAGTGGGCCCGCCGCTGCGACACCCTCTATGTGGTGACCGGTTGTACCTACGACGGATATGACGGCACATACGTCCTCGACAACGACGGCAAGCGCGTGGCAGTGCCCACAGGCTACTACAAGGCGCTGCTGCGTCTCTACAACGGCCGCTACTACGGCTGCGGATTCACTATGGAGAACCGTCCCTACGGCGAGGGCGGATACGACCCCTCTTGGGCCGTTTCCCTGGCCGAACTTGAATCCCGTCTCGGAATGGAATTCTTCCCGCTCCTGAAGGAGAAGGTGGGGGAGGCTACCTACCGCAAGATCAAGGAATCGGATCCCGCTTCGGACAGGTTCTGGAGTCGTTAGTCCTGTTCGGACCGTTTCTGGATGCGTTAGTCCTGTTCGGACCGTTTCTGGATGCGTTAGTCCTGTTCGGACCGCTTCTGGATGCGTTAGTCCTGCGCTGCCAGAGGGGCGGGCGAGGGGAGCGCGAGTTCCGTGCGCCTTGTCAGCGTCTCCGGGAGCGTCATTCCGTAAACGGAGTTGCGGAGGAACTCCTTGAACGACTGCAGATCCCCGAACTTTTCCTGCTCTTCCACGCTTATGGGAGCGCCTATCGCCATCCGCGGCGTAGCGCCCCGCTTGTTGTACATCTCGTGGAATAGCCTCACGAACCTCACCCTGTAATCTATCAGGCCGAGCCCGTAGTAGAAATCCGAGTTTCGGTCGAAAAACCTTATTGGGAAAACAGGCACCTTGGCCTTCCTGATGATCTTTACCGCCTCATCCTGCCAGTCGCGTTCGGTGATAGTCCAGTGCTCACGCGGCCTGAGGTCGGCCACAGCGCCGGAAGGGAAGAGGCAGAGGGGCTCGCCGCTCCGAAGCTGGGCGAGACATTGCCTGACGCCGTTGACATTGGCGGCGGTCACATTCTTGTCCTTGAGTGTGGGGTTGACGGCTATGAAGTTGGGGGCCAGTCCCTTGATCCAGGTCAGCAGGTCGTTGACCATCACCTTAGCGCCGGGGCGGACGTGCCCTATCAGATCGAGCAGGCAGATGCCGTCCAGGTGGCCGTAGATGTGGTTGGAGACGGTGATGAAGGGGCCGGAGACCATTTCTGCGAGGTGCTCCGCTCCTCCAATGAGGAACTCCACGTCTATATCCTTGAGAATGGCCTCAGCGAAGTCGGGGCCGAATGGGACGCCGGCCTTGCAGAGACGGTCGTGGGTGCGGTTGATGTTGTCGATGCCCGTTAAGGCCGCCGCTGCGTTGAAGAGCAACCGCCCCGCCCCTCCCTTGAAGATGGGCGAAAACCTCTCGGCAGCCTCCTCGGCGCTGATGACTCCATACTCTATGGGCTCCCTGCGTTTCATTGTCTCCACAAAGCTACAAAAAAGATTCTCTTGGGGTGCGGGGGTGGGGGATTTCTTGGGAGCGGGTATTCTGGGGGCTTTTGAAGACGTGGCCTTCCGGGGGCTTTGGGAGACGTGGCCTTCCGGGGGCTTTTGGAGACGTGGCCTTCCGGGGACTTTGGGAGACGTGGCCTTCCGGGGGCTCTTTGGGGCGTGGAGACTAACCCCCTGATAGATAGCAAGATGATGAAAACAACCCCTCGTTTTTAAGGGGGTTGTTTCCAGTAAAGCGCTAAGAGACAGTTATTTGTGCTCCACGCGGTGGATTGTGGCGGAAAAGTGCTATCTTTACATTTTCAAAACAAGACAGCTATGGAGACAAAAGATAAGATGAAATATATGAAGATGGCCATCGAAGAGGCCCGCTTCGGCATCCGCCACAAGCACGGCGGCCCCTTCGGCAGCGTGATAGTCAAGGACGGCGAGATAGTGGGCTACGGCCACAACTGCGTCCTGCGCGACAACGATCCCACCTGCCACGGCGAGATGATGGCTATCCGCGACGCCTGCTGCAACCTGGGTACCTACGACCTGAGCGGCTGTGTCCTCTTCACCACGGGCGAGCCCTGCCACATGTGCCTCTGCGCCTCGATGTGGGCCAATATCGAGAAGATATATTACGGCTGCACTATCAAGGACAACGGCGCGATAGGCTTCCGCGACGACAAATTCGACGGCATATTCGGAGGCCGCGAGCTGCTGGGGGATTTCCTCGAGCCTTACGGACGCCGCATGTGCCAGAAACTCTTCAAGGAGTATCTCGAACAGCAGCACACTATCTATTAAAATAAACCATACGCTTCGCGGGCACATCCCTTCCTTACAATGCTCGGAACAATTGTCAATACGGTTTGCATCGCGGTCGGCAGCGTAGTCGGCTCGCTGCTCAAGAAAGGGCTGGGGGAGAAGTACACCAAAACCCTCTTCAATGCGATGGGTCTGGCCTCGCTCGCCCTGGGCGCCTCGTCATTTACAAGCAATATCTCCAAATCGGAGTTTCCGGTGCTCTTCATCCTGAGCCTGGCCATCGGCGGAGTCATAGGCACGGCGCTCGACATCGACGGCCGCGTCAAGCGCCTGGCCTCGAAACATGCCGGCGAGAGCCTTGCCAACGGCCTCATTTCGGCCTGCCTGCTCTACTGCATCGGCACGTTCTCGATCGTGGGCCCCGTCCTGAGCGCCCTCAATGGAGACAATACTTTCCTCTACACAAACTCTACTCTCGATCTTGTAACCTCCACTGTATTCGCCTCGACATTCGGCATCGGGATGATCCTGGCCGCGCCGGTGCTCTTCTGCTGGCAGGGTGCTATCTATCTCATCGCGACGCTCTTCTCGCAGAGCCCTCTTCTCCAGGGGACACTGGTCAACGAGCTGGCCGTGGTGGGAGGCGTGCTTATCATCTCCTCCGGCCTCAGCATCCTCGAGATAAAGGACTGCAAGACACTAAATTATCTTCCCGCGCTGCTGGTTCCGGTCGTTTGGTTCTTGATTAAGGGACTTTTTTGATTACCTTTGCAGCCGTTTTTAAACGACTATAAACATTTAAACACGATAAAATGAAAAAGTTTTTTGTTCTTTTGGCGCTTCTGATGCCTTTCGCACTCAACGCGCAGGATTACAGGCACGAGATCTCCGTATCTTACGGCCTTCTTTCGTTCTCGAATATCTATGATATGGCGAGTGTTCTCCCCGAGAATTCAAAGTTCGATAAACTTGATGCGGTAGGTTCTCTGGTCGGCCCCGTTTCCGTCGAGTATTACAACAGGATCAGTTCCTGGTTCTCCCTCGGCCTTACCGGTGTTTACTCTTCTATCGAGGGTGATGTCGTCGACAACAACAAGACCTCTTACCATATCCGTGGCCGCCACATCACCGCAATGCCCGGTGTAAAGCTTCACTGGCTCCGTACCGACGGATTCAATATGTATTCGAAGGCTTGCATCGGCGCTTCCTTCAACAAGGACCGCGAGAACAAGAATTCGGTTATGATGAACTTCCAGCTCTCTCCCGTCGGCATTGAGTTCGGAACCCGTTTCTGCGTATTCGGTGAGCTCGGCTTCGGCGAGCAGGGTGTCTTGAACCTCGGCCTCCGCGCAAAGATCTAAGTTTTTTTGCAGTATATGATTCATAGGGATGTCCATCAGGGCATCCCTCTTTTTTTTGGAATGACATACCTGTTTACATTTTCGGAATTATCCCTTTGGCTGTTGCGACTTATCCGGCTAGCGATGGCGTTGCTTGCCATCCGGCTTTGCAGACGTACAGCCAACTTTCCTTCTTTCCTAATAGTGGTTGCGGCAGTTCTCTAGATAACTGTTACGGCTGTTTTTGATAAAGCGCTGAAGGCCAGAAGATTAGCAATCAGTGTTGTGACAGGTCTGCTCTCCAGAGACGGACTTGTCACAGCTATTGTTGGCATATATCTGATTTTCAGCTTGTTAAGATCAGCCCCCGTAACAATTATCTATACTTTTGGAGCGCTGCCCGGAAATCGTAGCCTCGAGAGAGCTATGAGTGCCAGGCTATGTCTGCCTATCGTGAAGTTGCAATTGTCGCTGGAGCAATACACATGTTTCAACAACGCTGAAAGGGATAATTCCGTACATTCTTTGCTGCACTTCTTACAAGAATTCACATCAAGAATTGCAACAGGCCCAGTATCGCCAAACAGCCGCACGAGGATATTCCACAGAGTGGCATCTGAGGCACATCCTTGTGCTCGCAGCTTCGATATCGACCTTCCAGACACAACCACCCCTGCCGGAATCGCTTCCGAGGCAATCTCGCGTGCGGCTATTTGGCGGCCAACGCCCTGACCGGCCATTTAGCGGGACGAGCATAGCCAAAAGCAATCATTCACCACATCCGGGCCCAATTTAAGCAGGAGGATAACTATCTAATAATTAGCATTTAAAGCAAGTAAGGATGCCAATTATTTCGCACCCATACAATGCTAATCTATTCATTATTAGATATTTACCCTCCAGAGCCATAGACGATGGGACAGAAGGGGCAAATCGGTATTCCCACAAAAGGTTTTGAGTGTAAACGCATATATCATTCCCCATTTTTTATTAAAATTTTAAGATTTGATAATTTTATCTATCTTTGCAACCCTGATTCAAGGAGAGATGCTCGAGTGGCTTAAGAGGCACGCCTGGAAAGCGTGTATACGCCAAAAGCGTATCTCGGGTTCGAATCCCGATCTCTCCGCCAAACAGAAGACAAGCAGCGGAACCAAATTCACTTGGTTCCGCTGCTTGTCTTCCGTTTGGCAAAGCCCGCCGCAGGCGGGCGGGAAGAAGAGTTCGCATCGCGAACTCTTAATCCCGGAGAGACCGGGAAAAGCGTTCGTTCCCGCGAACTCTTAATCCCGGAGAGATCGGGAAAAAGCGTTCGCTCCCGCGAACGCATAATCCCGGAGCAATCGTGAAAAAGAGTCTGTTCCCGCGAACCCTTAATCCCGGAGTGACCGGGAAAAGATACCGCAATAACCCCGAAATTATTATCTTTGTATCCGCTATGGCCCGGAAAGACAACGAAGACGCGAATCCGATTCTCTGGATACTGTTCCTGATAGCATTGTATATCAGCAGTTTCTTTATGCATCTGCCCGAAGTCGGGATACCATCCCTCTTTGGACTCGAGGGGATGTATGACCCCGATGTCCTTTTCGGCCGCAACACCCTTTCCGCCATCCTTTCAGCAGTATTCCTGGTGCTCACGGCACTGACCCTCCATACCTTCAACAACCGCTTTTCGAGCGGCCTGAATTACATCCTTCCGCTGCTCTATCTGATCCTGGCGGTGGCCAACCCGTGCGCGATCTGGTTCTCTCCGTTCCATATCGCCGCCCTGGGCCTGGTCTGGAGCCTGCGCTATTTCGTCAAGTTCAAGGCCGAGACGGGGCACCCGACCGATCTGTTCACCGCCTTCTTCCTGCTGGTGCTCACCTCGTGCTGCTATCTGCCCCTGATATGGCTTGTCCCGCTTCTTCTGTTCAGAGGCTTCTCGTATATGGAGAACAAGCTCAGATACCTTCTCACGGTGTTTCTAGGCCTCTTAACCGGAGCGGCGTTCATCGTCGGCCTCAATTATCTCGTGCTGGGATTCGACGCCGTGACCGTACTGCCCGGACGCTGGCTCGAGGGCATCACCGCCATCGCCACCCGCTGGCCCGGCTTCTCCATTCTGCAGATTACCCGCGAGGGGCTCCTGGTCGTACTGGTGGTGGTCGCCGCCCTACGCAATGTCCGCAACCAGGGCAAATACAAGATCGCAGAATCCAGGATGCTCTCCGACGTCACTGTCTGCACCTTGGTCCTTTTCGTCGCCACAGCCCTTTACACGGCCGATTTCGCCCTTCCTTTCGAGGTGATGGCCTTCGCTCCGGCATCCCTTGTTATCTTCGGCCTTTTCGGCGATTCCCGCAAGAGCCTGGTCACCATCTTCAGCATCGTGATCATGGCCCTGATAGTCGCAGAACGCACTCTGGGGTTCTTCTCGCTTTGATTTCGGAGCAGTCGCGCAAAGTCGTTATAATATCCTGGTATTATTCTTGTTTTAAAAATTAATTGAGTACCTTTGCACATAGGTCGGAGTATATATAATATACTCCGTACCGAGGGGACCTACGGAATGAACTTTGGGGCGCAGAGTTCGCCGAGTGCAGGATCAATAAATCTGACTGGTCTGACAATTGCCTGAAATCCAGCTTCTTCTCCCTTTCAGTCGGGAGAGGTGTCTTGGCGTCGGGGAGTTAAAACTATGCGCCCGTTGCACTCGGAAATGCGCCCAAAAAACCGAATGGAATCACGCTGGTACGCTTTAAAAGTTTTTTACAACAAAATCACCCCCATCCGGGAGGCGATGAAATCCGATTCCGCCGAAAACGGAATTGCCGATTTCGACACCTTTGTGCCTGTGTGCGTCGTGGAGGAGCCCGGCGAGGAGGGCCTGAGGTATGTCGAGAAGCAGCTTGTGAACTCGCTGCTCTTCGTCCACTGCCCCAGGGAGTGGCTTATGCGTTTCAAGCAGGACCACGCCTCCAGTTTCCTGTGGTACGGTCTCCCCGGCGATTCCCGGTATCCCGCCCCGATTGACGACCGCGAGATGAGGAGCTTCGTGATCCTCACCTCGGGCGGCCGTCCCGTAGAGTATCTGGGCTCGACGATCACCGATTTGAAGCGAGGCCAGAAAGTCCGCGTCACGGGTGGCCTCTATGAGGGCGCCGAAGGCTACATAAAGCGGGTGCGCCGCAACCGCCGCTTCCTGGTGGCGATAACCGGCGTGGCTGTCGTGGCAGTCTCGTATATCCGTCCCGAATTCCTCGAAGCAATCGAATAAACAAACAATAACTGCTATAATGAAAACACATTCACTGATTCCTCTTTTGTGCGCCGCGGCGCTTACGCTATTTGTCAACGGCTGCGGCACTCCTAAGAACATCACTTATCTGCAGGATGCCTCAAACGGCTCCGAATATCTGACTGTGACGCCCACGCCCATCCGGCTCAAGCCGATGGACCAGATTTCCGTGGTGGTGACGAGCCGCGACCCCCTGATCTCGGCGATGTTCAACCTCCCTTACTACACCCGCCGCATCGGCGACTCGCAGTCCCTATCCACTACCAGCGGCAATATCAACACCGGCGGCAACTCGCAGATCTCCGGATACACGATTGACTCCCGCGGTTATATCGACTTTCCTGTAATCGGGCAGATCCGCCTGCAGGGCATGACCCGTTCCGAGGCGGCCGAGTACATTAAGGAGCAGATCATCGAGAGCAAGCAGCTCAAGGATCCGGTGGTTACGGTCGAATTCATGAACCTCGGCCTCTCGGTGGTGGGTGAGGTGGCCCGTCCCGGCCGCTACCGCATCGACCGCGACGAGTTCACGCTTATCGACGCCATCAGCCTGGCAGGCGACCTGACCATCAACGGCGAGCGCGAGCACGTTATGGTGGTCCGCGATGCTGGCAAGGCGACCGAGGTGGTCTATACGGTGGACCTTACCCGCGCCGGCGACCTCTTCAGCTCTCCGGCCTACTATATGCAGCAGGGCGACGTGGTATATGTGCTGCCCAACGACAAGCGCAGCCGCGAGTCGACGGTCAACGGCAACAACGTGCGTTCGACCTCCTTCTGGTTCTCGCTCACCTCCGGCCTTATCTCCCTTGCCTCGTTCGTAGTACTCCTTCTCCGCACTCCGCAAATTAATTAATCCCGATATACGATGGAACAGAATATCGAAAACAACGACAACCTCGCAGGTCTCACCATCAAGGACTGGATCTCCATATGCCTCTCCAAGTGGCGCTGGTTCCTCATCTCGCTGGTGCTCTGCCTGCTTGCAGCGACGATCTACATTCTCAAGACACCTCCGGTCTATACGCGCAGCGCCCAGCTGCTCATCAAGGAGGACGCCAAGGGACGAAGCATCTCGGGCGATATCTCATCGACATTCTCCGACCTGGGCCTTGTGCGCGGCCGGGTCAATGTCAACAACGAGATCCTCAACCTCCAGTCGCCCGATCTGATGATGGAGGTGGTGCGCAGGCTCAACCTCAGCACCGAGTACAAGCGCGAGGCGCGCTTCTACGACCGCACTCTCTACGGCAGCCAGCTTCCCGTGACGGTGGATTTTCCCGCCTTCGGCAGCAACGAGTCGGCCTCCCTGGTGGTAAGGCAGATGAAGGACAGCACATACCAGCTCTCCAATTTCGTGTACAAGGGCGATAAGGTGGGCCGCCATACGACTGTCAAGGCCGCGCCTGGCGACACAGTCGAGACCCCCATCGGCCCCGTGGTGGTGACTCCCACCAGCTTCGATGCGGCGCAGAAATTCGATTATACCCTCAACGTCCGCCGCTCCGGCCTCTACGGCACCGCGCGCCGCTATATGAGCCACCTCACCGTGGGCCTGGCCAACAAGGAGGCCACAGTCCTGAGCCTCGCCGTCAACGACGTCAACACCCAGCGCGCCCTCGAGATCCTCGATATGCTCATCAATGTCTATAACGAGAACTGGATCAAGGACAAGAACCAGATATCGACGAGTACCAACGAGTTCATAGCCGAGCGTCTCTCGGTCATCGAGAATGAGCTGGGAAGCGTGGACAAGAGCATCTCCTCCTTCAAGAGCGAGCACCGCCTGCCCGACATTGTGGCATCGGCCGGAATGGATATGCAGCTCTCGGCCGAGGCCAACCGTCAGATCCTGGCGCTCAACAACCAGCTCAACATAGCGCGCTATATCCAGAGTTACATCAACGAGTCGAAAAACAAGCTCCTGCCGGCCAACGCCGGACTGGAGGAGGCTCGCATCCAGAGCCAGATCAATGAATTCAATACGGTGCTGCTCCAGCGCAACCGCCTTGTGGAGAGCAGTTCCGAGGAGAACTACATAGTCAAGGACCTCGACGCGCAGCTCGAAGCTCTCCGCTCGGCCATAATGACCTCCATCGACAACTATATCGTCGCCCTCAACATGCAGTTGCGTTCGTACCGCTCCGCGCAGTCGCAGGCCGACGCCCGAATCAGCAGCAACCCGCGCCAGGCAGGCCAGCTCCTGAGTGACGAACGCCAGCAGAAGGTCAAGGAGGCCCTCTACCTCTTCCTGCTCCAGAAGCGCGAGGAGAATGAGATCTCGCAGGCCTTCACGGCATACAACACCAGGGTCATCGCCACTCCGGGCGGCAGCTCGAGCCCCATCCAGCCCCGCAAGAAGATAATCTATCTGATCGCATTTCTCCTGGGCCTGGCGATCCCCTTCGGCATCATCTACCTGATGGAGATTACCGACACCACCATCCGTGGCCGCAAGGACCTCGAGAATATGGCCGTGCCCTTCATCGGTGAGATCCCCTCGACGGTCAGGCAGAAAAAGAACATCCTTCGCCGCCTTGCCGCGGAAAAGGCCAGAGAGGGGGAGGACGAGACCCGCAAGATACTCGTCAAGCCCCACAGCCGCAATATGATCAACGAGGCCTTCCGCGTGGTGCGCACAAACCTCGAGTTTATGCGCGGCAAGGAGGCCGGCTGTCCCGTGATAATGATTACCTCGATGAACCCCGGCAGCGGAAAGACCTTCGTCAGCTCCAACCTGTCGGCCATCCTGGCCGTCAAGGACAAGAAGGTAATGGTCATCGACTGCGACCTTCGCAAGAAGTCCCTCAGCCAGTTGGCCGGCGATCCCGAGAAGGGAGTGTCGGACTATCTCAACGGCAACGAGACCGATCTGCATAAGCTCATAGTCCGCAATGTGTCGGATCTTTCTCTCGACATGCTGCCCGTCGGCACCCTGCCTCCGAATCCCGCCGAACTCCTTTCGGAGTCGTCCTTCCCGGAGATGCTTGAGTGCCTCAGGAAAGAGTACGACTATATCTTCCTCGACTGCCCTCCCGTGGAGGTGGTCACCGATGCCGACATTATAGCGCAGAATGCAGATATGAGCATCTTCATTGTCCGCGCAGGACTGCTCGAGAAGGCTATGCTGCCGCAGATCGACAAGTACTACTCCAACCGCCGCTTCAAGAACATGGCCCTCATACTCAACGGCACCGAGGCCACCGGCGGCAAGTATGGCTACAAGTACGGGTATCGCTACGGATACAAGTACGGGTACTCGTACGGGAAGGGGTATGGTAACGATAATGACGAGTAAATGTTTCATCTGGGAAGAAGATTGACGGTTGAAGGGGCCGGAGTGCTTCAGGGTTTTACCGACTGGCACTGCCACATCCTGCCGGGAGTGGATGACGGCATACGCACGATGGATGAGGCCCTCGGGGTCCTCGACTGGTATGGCTCATCCGGCGTCAGCCAGGTATGGCTCACGCCCCACATAATGGAGGATATCCCCAACTCCACGGAGTCGCTTCGCGAGCGTTTCGCTCAGCTATGCGAGGCTTACCGGGGCCCCATAAGGCTCCACCTCGCCTCCGAGAACATGATGGACAACCTCTTTCTCGAGCGGCTCGCCTCGCGCGACCTCCTGCCGCTCGGGGAGGAGGGGAAGCTCCTGCTGGTGGAGACCTCCTACTTCAATCCTCCGGTCGATCTTTACGGCATCTTCGAGAAGATCCGCGAAGCAGGCTTCGAACCGCTCCTGGCCCATCCCGAGCGTTATGTCTATATGGACACCGACGACTACCGACGCCTGGCAGACGAGGGTATCCTCCTCCAGATGAACATCCCATCACTTTGCGGCGCCTACGGCCGCGAGGCCTTCGACAAGGCCCGCAGACTTCTGTCGGAAGGCTTTTATGACCGGTGCGGATCGGACCTGCACCGCCTCACCCATTTCCAGGGGGCGGTGAGGCAGAAAGTCCTCGACACCAAGACTGTGAAGAACCTTAACGATTTGCTATGAATCTAAACTCCATAATTCAGAAAATCCGAAACAATTACCTGCGCGGGCGCACCATCTTCGCGATGGACCTTGTGCTCTCGCTGGCAGCCTCGATAATCTCGCTGGCATTCTCGCGCGCCTTCCTGGGCCCCGCGGCGGTGCCGCAATTCGCGGTATGGAACTATCTCGCCATATCCCTCATCGCTTCAGTGATCCTTTTCCTGTCCACCAGGACATACAGGATAGTGATCCGTCACCTCTCCGCGATGGATATCTATCCGTTCCTGATCTCCGCCTTTGGAAAATCCCTGATTATCTGGATATCGCTCCTGATTTGCGGCCACGCGGACAAGGGGCTGATACTGGCGATGCTGTTCGATTTCGCGGCCACTCTCTTTACCCTGATCGTAGTAAGGCTGCTGATGATTTTCGTTTACAGCGAGTTCAAACGCCGTTACAACGATAACCGCAAGCACCGGAGACTGCTGGTATTCGGCATTTCCGACAAGAGCGTCGCCGCTATTGTCCGCCTTACAAGTTCGACCCACTACAAGGTCGTGGGCCTTGTCAAGAGGGGCGGCGAGCGCGAGCATAAGTTTCTCAACGGCAAGCCTGTCATAAGCTTCCGCGATGATGCCGACCTGGACCGCATCATGGACGACTATCACGTCGACGGCGTCCTATTTGCCACCGACGGCGACGCCACCTCGGAGCGCGACGGGCTCGTGGCCTACTGCAACTCGCACGGCATCAAGACTATGATTATCCCCAAGGTGAGCGAGGGGTTCGGCGACAATACGCTGCTGCGCGAGCTCAAGATGGAGGATATCCTTTTCCGCGAGGAGATCAATCTCTCGATGGATGCCATATCGGCCCGTCTCAAGGGGGCCGTGGTGATGGTGACCGGCGCAGCCGGCAGCATCGGCAGCGAGCTCGTGCGCCAGTTGGCAGCCTTCGATGTCAAAAAAATAGTGCTCTACGACAATGCTGAGACGCCGATGCACAATTTGAGGCTCGAGCTGGAGGACCGCTTCCCGAATCTCCGGTTCGCCCCGATTATCGGAGATGTTCGTCACGAGGAACGGCTCGACTTTGCCTTCCGCAGCGAGCACCCCGACGTGGTCTTTCACGCCGCGGCCTACAAGCACGTGCCCCTTATGGAGGAGAATCCCTGCGAGGCTGTGCTGGTCAATGTACAGGGAACGCGCAACGTGGCTGACAAGTGCGTGGAGTACGGCACCCGCAAGATGGTGCTGATCTCCACCGACAAGGCGGTGAATCCAACCAATATCATGGGCTGTTCCAAGCGTCTGGCGGAGATTTATGTGCAGAGCCTCGGAGCGTCGCTCAACGCTGCGGCTGCCGCCGAAGGCAAGCAGCCTGTCACCCGCTTCGTCACGACCCGCTTCGGCAATGTCCTGGGTTCCAACGGCAGCGTTATCCTGCGTTTCCGGGAACAGATCGCCAAGGGCGGCCCCGTGACGGTGACTCATCCCGACATCAACCGCTTCTTCATGACCATTCCGGAGGCCTGCCGGCTGGTGCTGGAGGCTGCCACGATGGGCGACGGCAACGAGATTTTCGTTTTCGATATGGGCGAGCCGGTCAAGATCGATTACCTTGCGCGCCGCATGATACAGCTCGCCGGGCTAAGGCCTGATGAGGATATCAAGATCGAATATACCGGACTGCGTCCCGGCGAGAAGCTCTACGAGGAGGTGCTCTCCGATCAGGAGAATACCCTTCCTACGCCCCACAGCCGCATCCGCGTGGCCAAGGTGAGGGAGTATTCCTATAATGAGGCTTGCGGTGCCATCTCCCGCCTGAAGACTCTGGCCCGCAATGTGGAGATTCCCGAGATGGTCCGCCTGATGAAGCGTACTGTTCCTGAATACAAGAGTAAAAATTCAAAATATGAGATCTATGACAAGGAAAATTAGCGTTTTGCTCGCGGCAGTGCTGATGCTCTCTGCCTGCGGAGCTCCCAAGGCTACGGATGCCACTTCGTCCGCAACAAAGAAGGTCCCGGCTTGGGATTCACCCGCCGCAGCCGCCCCCAAGGCGGAGGTTGAGGCTCTCAAGGCCAAAGTTCTGGATATCTGCCGCCGCGCCAACCTGCCCTCGATGCAGGTTTGTTACACCGAGCCCGGCAAGACTATCGCCTTCACCGTTACCAATGAGGAGTTCTATGCCGTTCCGGAGCACGCAAAGTATCTCTTCCGCCCCCTCGACAACCAGACCCAGTACGAGGCCTGCTCCATCAGCAAGGTGCCGCTCAGTTACCTGGCCTGCAAGATGGCCGATGAGGGCAAGATCGATCTCGACAAGCCGCTGTACGACTACTTCCCCCAGATCCTCGGTTACTTTGCCGACGGACAGGATCTTGAGCGCGTCAAGAGGCTGACTCCCCGCATCTGCATGACCCATCGCACCGGTCTCGACAACAAGACTTACAAGGAGAAGCAGATGGAGTTCAAGTTCCCGGAAGGGGAGTACCACTACTCCGGCCCGGGCATCTTCCTGCTGCAGCGCACCCTGGAGCATATCTGGGGCGAGCCGCTTTATGATTACTCAAAGCGCGAGCTCTTCGACCCCCTGGGAATGCACCACACCAACTACACCTGGCAGAGCTACAACGACACCCTCTCGCCCTACGGTTTTCTGACCGACACGGTAACCTTCAACAAATGGGGACGCGACGGGAAACCCCGCGCCAATGCCGCCTATTCGATGCGCACCACAGCCGAGGAGTTCACGAAGTTCCTCTATTTCTGGATGGACGGGGCCGATCTCTCGCCGGAGATGTACAAGGCTATGACCGAGAAGTATGTGCTCGCGATAGATGGGGGCGAGGTAGGCAAGGCTTACCGCGGACTCGGATGGGTCGTCTGCGAGGATGCCGAACTCGGACATTTTATCTATCACGGAGCCAGCAACAGGAGCTTCCGCGGTATGATGGGATGTTTCCCCGAGCAGAGGCGTACCTTCGTCTATTTCTTCAACGGCACCTCGGAGAATTACAACGTGCACGGGCCTATGACACAGGCCATCCTGGGTACTTCCGGGTTCGCCACCCCCTGGCGCTCGGGCAAGGCGCTGCCTGTAAAATAGAGTTAAGGCGTTCGTCCCGTCCATGAATTTGTGCTTTTTTATGGATGGCAGCCTGTTTTTTAGCTTCCCGTCCATAATTCAGACGCTTTTTATGGATGGGAGAATTAAATGAAAGTAAAGAGATGAAAATTGCAGTAGCAGGCACCGGTTATGTGGGCTTGAGTATAGCTACCTTGCTGGCGCAGAAGAATACCGTGGTAGCGGTGGATGTGGTTCCCGAGAAGGTGGAGAAGATCAACCGCAGGGAGTCGCCCATCCAGGACGAGTATATCGAGAAATACTTTGCCGAGAAAGCCCTCGACCTGGTGGCTACCCTTGACGGTCGGGCGGCTTACCGCGATGCGGATTATGTCGTGATCGCTGCGCCGACCAATTACGATCCGAAGAAGAATTTCTTCGATACCTCCCACGTAGAGGAGGTGATTTCGCTGGTGCTGGAGGTCAATCCGGATGCCGTGATGGTCATCAAATCCACCGTGCCGGTAGGATATACCAAGCATGTCCGGGAGAAGTTCTCTTATCGCGAGAGGATGGCGGACGGCTCTTTCCGGGTGGTGGTGCCGCGCATCATTTTCGCCCCTGAGTTCCTTCGGGAGAGCAAGGCTTTGTATGACAATCTTTATCCGTCGAGGATTATCGTCGGCTTCGACGAGATGCCTGCCTCTCCGTCCGTCATGCCCACATCTGAGAACGTCATGCCCGCGTCTGAGAACGTCATGCCCGCGAAGGCGGGCATCTCCCTGTCAGAAGCCGCCCATACCTTCGCAGTCCTCATAAAGGAAGGCGCGCTGAAAGAAGACGTCCCGGTGCTCTTTATGGGCTCCACCGAGGCGGAGGCGGTGAAACTCTTCGCCAATACATATCTGGCGCTGAGGGTGAGCTATTTCAACGAACTGGACACCTACGCCGAGATGAAGGGGCTCGACACCCAGTCGATAATCGAGGGCGTCTGCCTCGATCCGCGTATCGGGACCCACTACAACAACCCGTCGTTCGGATACGGCGGATACTGCCTGCCCAAGGACACCAAGCAACTGCTGGCCAATTTCAACGACGTGCCGGAGAACCTCATCAAGGCCATCGTGGAAAGCAACCGCACGCGCAAGGATTATATCGCCGACCGCGTGCTGGAAAAATCCGGATATTACGGCGCCAACAGCACATACGACTCGGCCCGCGAGAAGGAAGTGGTCATCGGCGTGTACCGCCTCACGATGAAGACCGGCAGCGACAACTTCCGCCAGAGCGCCATCCAGGGAATTATGAAACGCATCAAGGCCAAGGGCGCCAAGGTCATCATCTACGAGCCCACCCTCGAAGACGGCACCACCTTCTTCGGCTCCGAAGTGGTCAACGACCTCGCCACCTTCAAGGCCCGCAGCCAGGCCATAATCGCCAACCGCTACGACCCCGCCCTCGACGACGTCGCCGCCAAAGTTTATACAAGAGATATTTTCAAAAGAGACTGACAAATGAAACGCATTTCCATTTTCGTTCTGATTTCAACCCTCATTCTTGCGGCAGGATGCGGCCCCCTGAGCCTGACCTCCCAGGAGAAGGCAGAGCAGGCAGCCCGCACCGCGGCATTCGTCAAGAACAGCCTCGACTCCCGCAAATACTGCATCTCGGTCAACCGCATGTTCCCGCGCCGCGGCACCTCCAAATCCCTCTCCACGCCCTATAGCGTCAAGGTTGAGGGCAACAAACTCCACTCATACCTGCCCTATGCCGGCGTGGCCTATAGCGTGCCCTACGGCGGCGGCAAGGCCCTCAACTTCGACTCCGACATAGTCGAATACCGTGAGGACTTCTCCCGCTCCGACCGCCGCACCATAGTCCTCTCCACCGACAACGGCGAGGACTTCCTCATCTACACCATAACCGTCTTCGACAACGGCAAAGCCGACATCGACATCCGCTCCCGCAACCGCGAAGGCATCGGCTTCAGCGGAGAAATCGACGAGACCTACGTCCCGGACGCAAAGAACTGAGATATGTTTACTCTTATTGATTTGCCTTATGCGCCCGACGCACTGGAACCGGTCATCAGCGCGCAGACACTGGCTTTCCACCACGGAAAGCATTTGAAAGCGTACGTCGACAACCTCAACAAACTCATCCTCGGCACCGAGTATGAGTCGATGACCCTCGAAGAAATCGTCCGAAAGGCCCCCGCCGGCCCCATCTTCAACAACGCAGGCCAGATTCTGAACCACAATCTCTATTTCACTCAGTTCAAGCCGGCTAAGGACGTCATGCCCGCGGAGGCGGGCATCTCATCTCCCACCGGTCCCCTGCTGACTCAGATCGAAAAGCAGTGGGGGAGTATTGAGGCCTTCCAAACCGACTTCGAATCCAAAGGCGTCTCCCTCTTCGGCTCCGGCTGGGTATGGCTTGCCGCCGACGGAGACGGCACCCTCTCGATTCTCCAGTGCCCCGGCGCGGACAACCCCATAGCCCACGGTCTCCGGCCGCTGCTGACATTCGACGTCTGGGAACACGCCTACTACCTCGACTACCAGAACCGCAGAGCCGCGCATCTCAAAGCCCTCTGGGATATAGTGGATTGGAAGGTGGTAGAGGGACGATACTAATCAAATTTTTATCAATTATACAACTTTATCGTTGAATTTTTGCCTAATAATTAAATAATTGTTGTACCTTCGCTGTTGCTTAATATGGAGATATGGTGACGAAAGAAGAAGTAAAAGCGTTTTTGGAGCAATTTAATGTAAAAACACAGATCTTTGGGATACGCTTTAGGGATGACAGAGGAAAGAACAGAGAGACTTTGCTGCAGTTGGATATTACTCCAGTTCAACGAGAAGTGATTGTTAAGAACCTGCTTGTACAGGATTATGTCGAAGGCCCGGTCGTCGACGAATTGAATAAAACCGGTGAGATGTGGGTCTTTGGCAAAGATGTTAAGGGTAGGGAGGTATATATCAAGATTACATTGGGATATGAGAACGGCCAGACGATTTGCATCTCGTTCCATATTGCCGAACATCCTATGGATTATCCTTTCAAACAATAGTATATGAAAGTGCCAATCAGTCATGTTACGGGTAAGCCTATGAAGGTGGTATACGAACCTGCTACAGAGACGTATCGTGGAGATAAGTATCATTTTACATACATATCATTCCGTGACGATGCTGAAGGTGAGAACTATACCACAACTGAGAGTGATGCCGTTTGGTATAACCAGATGACAAACCAGTATCGTGAGAGGTATGGAATTCCATATACAGACGAAATAATCGCTCTTCGCAAGCGCTATGGACTTAGTGCGGCCAAGATGTCGGTCATTCTCGGCTTCGGGGCAAATCAATACCGGCTCTATGAAGAAGGCGAAGTGCCCAGCGAAAGCAATGGCAAAATGATTCGCGGAGCAATGAACCCGCGAGTGTTTCTGGATCTTGTATTCAGTTCGCGACACCAGCTTTCAGAGAGAGAGTATGCCAAGATTGTTGCACGTGTCAATGAAGTTATAGCAGACGCCTATAAATGGCACGATGAACAATGGCTGTCCGCCAGGCTGTTCACGACCGGTCGTGGCATCGAAAACGGCTTTGCACCCCAATCCTCTGAGCGACTGAAAAACCTGCTCCTATATATTCTCGGCAAGATGGGCGACACCTTCCAAACCAAAATGAACAAAGTACTGTTCTATATCGATTTTCTGTCATACCGAGAGCGAGGAATGGCCATTTCCGGTCTGTCATATAATGCTATAGATTTTGGGCCTGTTCCACAACGTTGGGATCGTGTCTATAGTGCATTTGATGAGGTGATACCTCAGCCCAAACTTGTATATGAACAAGAGAGTATAGAACTCACTGCAGCTGCCGAAGCTGATATGAGTAGTTTTAATGAGCAGGAATTGGAGGTGATAGATGCTGTATGTGCAAAGATGAAAACCCTATCTGCCCACGACATCTCAGAACTGAGCCACTCCGAACCTGCCTGGAAGAACCACCTGCATCAAAGCGAAACTATTCCATTTTTTGAGGCGTTTACGCTGAAGGCGGTGTGAGTTGTTTGTTTAGTAATTGTTACAAAGAAAAACCAGATGACTCAACAACAATATCTAGCTAATTGGCATGATAGTTTTGTGGCCTACATCTCAGGTATGAAAAGTATTATCGGCAGCCTTATGGTTTCACCTCTGGCTACTGATAATGATAAACGTGGGTTGACATTGTGCAAAAGCATCCTTGAAAGTAAAGATGCCAAGGATGTAGAGGACAGTCTTGCAAAAGGTGTTGTATCAAAAGAGCTAATACAAAAGATTGAAAAGATAGATAAAGATTTTGTAAATACCATTATCGATCATATTCAGACCAATGCTATTGTAAAAGAGTTATGGCGGCAAGTGGCATATCTTCGCATTGATCAGGAGAAGAAGGCTGCAGAGGCGAGATTGAAAATGCTGAGTATTAGTATCGAGTTAAAATAATAGAAAGAGTCATAATAGTATTTGATAGCTAGATAAGGGCTCGCGCGGCTTCTCATTATCGAAAACCGCTTCATCGATTGAACGGAAGCAGGTACAGACACTTCGCCAGAACCAGTAAGTCGTCACCTCCAAAGACGAGCAAATCAAACTCTCCGCCAACTCGACTTTCTACCTCAAGATGGCTGCCCGTTTTGCGCTGCTCTTTGCCTCCTTGCAGGTGAACTCGATGAAGTATCCCCGTCTGATGTTCTCCGACAATATGAAAGACAAGGGAATGGAAGAGGCCCGAGCCAAGAACTTCCA
Organism: Bacteroidales bacterium; assembly: GCA_017443845.1. Lineage (GTDB taxonomy): Bacteria > Bacteroidota > Bacteroidia > Bacteroidales > UBA932 > Cacconaster. The sequence continues at coordinate 34,989 of JAFSXX010000051.1, forward strand.
GCGGATGATTGTCCGACGACTGAAAGAGATGCCGAATCAGGAGTACCAACTGATCTTTGCCACGAGCAATATAGCCGATGAGTTGGATACTCCGGAATACACCATTGGCGATATTTATACGCAGAGTAACAAGAGTCTTAAGAATGTAAATTGAGATTTACACCATTCTGCTACTTTAAAAATCGTTAAAAGCCTGTCGGATTGAGAGAAAAGTCGTAATTTTGTAAAATGATAATTTAAAGTATTTGACCATGTATATAAAGCTTTTAAGAATACGAGACTTTAAGTCTATCAAGAATTTAGAAGTGCATCTGGACAGGCAGTTTAGTATTCTGACTGGTGTAAATAATAGTGGCAAAACCACCATATTAGAGGCTTTGTCGCTATGGGTAGAATGTTTCGAAAAGCTATTGAACATAGCTCAACGTTCTGTCGCAGGAAAGTATTACAAGGGCGATTATATCCTTGGGCCAACTAATAATAAGTACTTCAATTTTGACGAGATAAACAGTGTGCGCTGTCCCGATTTTGAGGACATTTTTCGCGACCGTGATGTGAAACGACCGGTGGTGATAGAAGCTACAGTCGTAAACGAAGAGAAGAATAAAGAACAGGTTATTAGTTTTTCCATCAGCAATTCGACTAATACCCGGTATGTGATTTCCTTGTTGGGAGAAAGGACGTTTGACTATCGTCTATTCAATGTTATTTTTTCTCAATTGGCCAACGGTGGCGTCTCCGCCTACTTCGCCTCGCCAGTTGCCAGTATCGAGCAGCGAGAAGACTTTGTGACAGAGCCTATTTTGGCTGATGCTATTCGTCAACGGCATTCTTATCAATACATAAGGAATCGCATTTATAAACTCTATCATTCTCCGGTTTTTAAACAGTTCCAGGATGACCTTTCGTTTGTGCTGTACGGCACAGCCTCAGCAGCCCGTATTGTGTTAAGAAGCCAAAGCGATATCAACAAAGACAAACGTGTGGTTATCACATACAATATAGGGCGTGAGATTGTAGAGAAAGATCTTGCCTTATTGGGCAGCGGTACATTGCAAGTGATTGAGATTTTACTGGATTTATACCATCAGAGTGATGAGCGGCGTGACCTGAACCTTGTGCTTCTTGATGAGCCTGACAGTCACATACATCGTGACATTCAGGAGCGGTTGATTCAGATGTTGACCCGCTCAGGGGCAAGTAACCAAGTGGTGATTACTACGCACAACGAAACCCTTATTCGCTCTGCACAGACATCAAATCTTTTCCACGTGGACGGTACCGGAAATGGTGTGGTGACTTGCCTCTATAAGAAGGAGCTGCCTAAACTCAACAGCCCTCATTTTACAGGCCCCTATCCAGCTTTGGCCACCCCTGTTATTCGTAGTATCAACAGTACTTCCAATGGACTGGACTTTATTTCCGCCATCGAAGCTGACAAGATAATCTTCGTGGAAGGCGATGACGATGCGCGTTTTCTTTACCGTTTGTTCAACAATAACATTTCGAACAAAAACGTAAAGTTAATGTTCTGGGTGTTGGGAGGAATAAGTAAAGTCCTGGACAAGGTCGATATGTATAAAGCGTTCTTTAGCGATATCAAGAATACGAAAACTCTTTGGGAGAAGTCCAAACTGGTGTTTGATCGAGATTGTTTGACGGACACACATCTGGCATTCTTGCAGGATTCTCTGTTAAACAAGAAGCAGCTGCTAAACTATGCGCATAGGGAGTACACACAAGAATCAGTGTTCTTGACAGATATCCATCTATTGGCCGTTCTTCTATCTGTTAGTTACGAGTCTGTCGCCAAGAAGCCCTTGACCGAGGTTGAGGCTGCCCTTCAGGGGGCTCTGATTGCCCAGGAGCCTGTCATCCGAGCTCGTTTTGGCGCCACAAATGTGGATGACAAGTTTATAAAGCAATACAAAGGGATGTATTTGAAGAAGTTTGAAGACGTGTTTGGTCGTAAAGATACTGCCAGCGACATTAACCTTGAGAGAGAGTTGCAAGCTTATTATTCATCTCAGCCTGCAGTCAATCTTTCTAACAAAGAGGATTTGGTTGATGTTGTGAATAATGCATTTTCGGCTTTGGGTATTTCGGAATCGGTGGATGAAAGCGTCGCATATAGCTTAGTCCAGCATAGCGGTATTGGAACAATGTACCCTCAATGGGAAGCAATGGTGAGATTTATGGAGGGCTAGTAGAGATTCGCAATAAAACCAAAAGAAGTAGTTATGTTGAGAATACTGTTACTGTCTGATATTCATTTTATTCATTGTGAGGACGATGAAGATGAGTATCGATCGCTGGAGACGGCCTTTAAAGAGGCTATGGACGACATTCGTGAGTCTGGTGGAGTTAACCAGATATTGATATGTGGTGACATCGCTAATAAAGGTAAGGCGGAAGAATTTGATAAAGCCGAGGAGTTTATCCAAGATGTTTTCCAACATTTGGGATGTGACGAAAAACAAACCCAACTTTACGTTGTGCCGGGCAATCATGATATTGACCGCGAGATAAATAAATCGTCACGCTTGTCGTTCCGTCCTGTGTTACTTGATCCAGACAAGGGGGATGATTTTATCTACAATGCCAAACACAAAGAGCTTAATGCTCTTCGTATTCTATATTCACCGTTGGAAGCCTATCATAAGTTTGCCAATATACACTCTTCGGCTGATGCCATTGCCGTGGGTATTCTTGAGGGTGCCCCTAACTTCAACGATAAAGGGTTTCGCAAAGAGGTAAAGCTTGGAACACTTGATAACTATGTTATTATGCTTCACTGTCTCAATTCTACGTTAGTTTGTGATGAAACAGAGGTAAACGACCCCAATGCCATAGCTGCCAATGAACATAAACTGTACCTCCCCAAATATGCCTACAATGCGGATACACCTATAACAAACATCAATATTTCTATGATGCATCATCCTCTTGCATGGTTTGAGAATAGCAAGGCTATGCAAGACGAATTCGATCGCAAGTTCAAAGTGCAAATCTATGGTCATGTGCATACGCAGTCCATAGAGCAAGAACGAGAAGGAAAGTCCGCTATCAGGTTGCAGTGTGGATCGCTGCATCCCGGTAAATATGGCAATCCGGATCTTTATCCGCCAGTCTATAATATTTTGGAAATCAGAGTATCAAAAGGGATACTGCGCTTGAAAGTGATATGTTATAGTTGGGATGGCGAAAGATTTATGAAAAACGAACGTTTCTGCTATACAAGGGAGATGGTTCTACCGAAGAAGAAGAAACGTACAGCTCATCAGCGAAGGGAAGTGAGTCAAACCAAGTCAAATGAAATGAATGCCAAGGAAATGTATGATATCAGATACCGTTTTTTCACATCTCGCCATATTAAAGAAATCATTCTTGCCATGAACCCGAAAGCATACGACGAGAGTAAGCCCGAACATGCCAATGCTATTTCTTTCTTCCGTAGTATATCGGCTAAAGTGGATGAGGTGGCAAGACTTCAAGAAAAGTTAAACGCTTATACAGATTAGTCTATGAATAATAATCTGACAGACATCCTTACCGAAGTATTGGTGTTCCCATACGATGAATCGGCCATAGGAAATCTCACCGAGGTCTGCAAAACATACGCAGAGGAGATAAGCTTGGCGCAGTATGAAGCATGCGTTCTCCATCTTTGCCTTGGTATCCCAGATGCATCTTTTATACAGGCTGTCAACCAAGTAACAGGACGAACTTATCCAGCGCAGGTGTATCGCGCTCTTGCTGGTCACGTTGTTGGGTTAGCTCTTTCTGCGGATCAAGAGGGTGTGGATAAAATTCTATATCCTCTAGCCATGCGCAATGTGCTGAAATGTCATCAACCAGGTTCTGCGGGCATTATCAATAAATGCATTGATTCATCTTCTTTCGATATCATTGAAGATTATTGGCGTAAAAGTGCTGAAATACCAGCAATAGAACCATCTGCTTTACTTACTGAATTATATGATAAGGATTCTTGGGCGGAGTCCTCGCTTGAAATAGAAGAGCAGTTTGAAGATATAAAATCATTGGCAAAATACTATTGTCGTACACAGTTTGAGAGAGACTATTCAGTAAAGACAATCCAGGCGGATCAAGATGCTTACGTATTTATGAATGATGTGGCGTCTGATTTAACATCGCGCGACTGGTTATATGTGGCAGAAGATCCGGTGAAAGTATTTAAAAAATTCAAAACGGGTGGAGGTGCCGCCACTCTGTCGACTATCAAGTCGCGATTGCGAGGAGATAATGACATCATAGAAACCAATATAGATAGGATCTCAGTATATCGCCGATTTATCTATTCTAACGACTATCAGGAAGTCTGTCAGAATCGTGTCAGCCCATTGTATTTTGGCATTGCGGTATTCTATGAGTTACTTTACGAATTCTTAAAGTCTGAGAATTATGAGTGAACCAGTTAATATAAAGTTAGATACAGGAATATCTGCACCTCCGTCTGCTCAGCAGAAAGAAGGGGATGCAATGGTGGAGTCCACATATCGCTATGATGCGCTACGCGATGCGGACGTAAATGGTTTCTCATCCTCCCGGCGGCCTACACTTGTGACGCTGTTTGGCATTAGTGAGTGTGGTAAGACCACATTTGTGGGAAGTTTGTTCGCTATCCTTTGTCGTCATCCACAACTTCTGAAGTCAACATTCATTGATTCTGACACCCTGACAGGTTTTCAACGTCGAGTTCATACCCGGTATTTGTCAGAAAAAGGTATTTCCGATCAACCTCGCACCCAGCGCAGGGCAGGAAGTATATTGAATGTTGTGGTAGGGAATGAGCGAGGCGACGATCAGCGTATGGTAATATTCTCTGACCTATCAGGTGAATTATATAATGATGCTGCCTCAAAAGATGAAATAGTCATTCAGCAGACTGCCGTTAAATATGCCGACAAGCTGGTGATTTTTGTAGATGCTGAGAAGTTGTTGCCAGCCAAGAACAATGCATACAAAGCATCTTTACAATCCTTACTCACCCGATTTGAGGGAAATGGTATGTTTGCGAGTAACACGGAGTATTTCTTGGTGTTTAACAAGGTGGATCTGATAGAAAATGAAACCAAGAAAGCTGTAGAGGGAATTGAAGATGAGTGTGACATTCAAAGAAAACGTGAAGAGGTGGCTAACCTTTGGAAACAGCGCAAACAATCTGTATTAGATATTGTGTCTCCTCTGATCAACATTCCTCAGGATAATATTTACGAAATCTGCTCCAAGGGTATAGAATACGACAATGAAGATCCCGGTTTGATAGCTCTCTTTAATCGTCTAATTACCGAGAAGATGCCTTCTTCATTATCGACGGAGTACAATTGGATTCAAAAGTTAGTCAAGGAGAAATAATATGAGCAACAATATAAAATGTCTTGCAGTAGGTTTACAGGATACAGGGAAGACTTCCTACATTACTGCATTCTGGGCTATTGAAAAAGATGGAAATACAGGTCACCAGCTGACATTCGAAAGGTATCCATCTGATACTAGTTATTTGGATTCTATGGCATCCTTGTGGCTTGATCAAACTATAGTACAGCGCAGCCAAATCAATATTACTAATCTTGCTTTTGACTTAATACATGCTGAGACTGGCAATAGATTTCAGATTGCTATACCTGATTTCAAGGGTGAAAGGTTTAAACTCATTCTCCAAAATGAGACGATTGAAGAAGTGGATAATTGGCTGAAACAAGCCGATTGTTTATTGTTCTTCCTCTCTCCCAATCCAGAGAAGAAGTTTAATGAGGAATATTACGGGGTGATACCTGAGGAGAAGGAGAGTTATCAGCCGTTGGCTGATTTCACCGTTGATGCCATTGATGAGTGGATTCAAAATATAGAACTGCTTAAATATATCAGTGAAACCCGTGGAGACTTAAAAATTGCATTTTGTATATCAAAATGGGATGTTTTAATGGGCAAGCAGATTGATGTAGAAGTCTGGATAAAGCAGGAGCACTTGTTCTTTTATACTTTTGTAAAGAATCACTTCGACAATGTTAGGTTTTTTGGTGTAAGTGCTCAAGGGCTTGACTATGACCACCGTGGTGATCTGACAGAAGAAAAAGTCAGTGAACTGACAGACCAAAAACGACGGGCGTTCATCTCTACTGGTAAAGATCACAATTACGATATTACATTGCCATTGGCGTGGTTGCTTGAAGATTAAAAACTATGATAACGCTACACCAGATGCTTCACGGATACAAACTTGGACATAACTATATCCAAGGAAGTATAGTGTTGCCGTCCACTCACGATATGGACAAGATTGCTACACTAAGCGACTGGTCTGAGTATGTGGGTGTTGACAACGAGCGCGAATACATCACAGCATACCCACTGGATGAAAGTCCATACTATGTTGTGGCGAAGACTTGGTATGCTGATGGAATGCGTCGCCCGGGCTGTGTTTGGACACATAGTTTGCTCATACATAAAGATGATATATCCAAGATAACAGATTTCTGCAACCTACTTTACCTTTTTGAGGTACCACTTACAGAAAACTACGAGAGCTATTCAACGACACGTGCATTTGTAGAAGATGCTAAGGAGGCAGATATACATATTCCTGAGATTGGTGAGAACAGAGCAGCAGAGGTGTATGAGTGCCTGCTGTCAGATATACCTTCGTTTATCTTGTCAGAGTTAACATCATATCAAAGTCAGGTAATGTTTCTGACCCTACTAAACTATGTGCCGTCTGAGATATTGCTGAACAAGTCTTTTTGCTCTGGAACGGCAACCCCACGAGCCTACGATGGTCAGTATCTGTCGCTCCAGTTTGTGACACACGATGGCAATGGTGTTAAGTGTCTCGCTAATAAGGCAACTGCTCCATGGTCACAACTCGTTGGCAATAATGCAGTAAACAACAAACCGCAGTTGGCCACCTTGATACGTCACTATCAAGACGAACTGGGTGATAGTGTGGAGAAACTTGTCGGCTTTTTGAATGTGGTGGTACTGATAAACCGAACCTGTACGGACAATGAGGAGAAGCAACAAGTTCTACTGGAGATAATCAGCACCTTGTCGCAGACCTTCCCTAATCAGGAAGATGGCAAAGTGTTCAAGTCTGCTGTCTTTCAGCCATCAGTGGCAAGCGACTTTGGAGGAGAAGAGTCATTCTTATATACCATCTCTACTGTGAACGTCGATTCGTTCACTGAGGAACAGGTGGATTATAGTAAACGCTTACATGACTTGTCAACTGACCAGTTTTTGCAGTTGCTGAAACAGTTATATTCAGCAGAGAAGTTGAATGAATGGGGATTACAGACGGTTTGTGAAGTTGCTCAATATATTAGTTATGTTGAGATTGCGGGGTTAAGGCAGACGGATAAGGCTTTCTTCCAGACCATCATCTGTAGTAGTCCAGAACTATTTAACCAGATTGTTTGGTCAGACTTTACAAAAGAGGAACTCCAGTCAACATTGTCTGTATTCTCAGACAAAAAGATGGTAACTGCATTCAAGCATTGGAGAGAGCTGTTGAAAACCTTGCTGGAGTTGAATGTGCCCGTAGCATCCGAGTTGGCAGGTATGGCCTTTTCGCATGATAAAGGCTGTGTTGATGAATACCTTAATTATCTCAATTTAGGTAATCACTACCCGCAACGTTATGTTTCCATAGAACTTGAACATTATCCGGAGACAGTTCTGGATTGGTTGTCCAATGTAACAAGTATTAATTCCGATGTGGCATACGTTCTGGTTAACTCTATAGATGAGTTTGGTGTTGTAACAAAGAATAGAGGCAGTCGAATATGGATGCCATTCCATAATGTTCTTACAGAAAAAGACCCGATTCAGTTCTACATATATTTGTATAGGCTTTCTTTCAATTGGCAGGATAAAGAGGCGTTGACTTTTTTACGTAAAGCTTTCTATCCAATCCACGAGCTATTAGCTCAAGACAAACTGGAATATAGCTTCTGGTATAAAATTGAGCCTTATACAGAGCACCTGTTCTTTTTGCAGAATTGGGACAAGTGCAAGAAGCTGAGGAAGACGGTAATCAGACGTCTGAAAGAAGCTGGATGCCAGAAGTCCGTTGTCGCCAACTATACCCCTGATGCCAAGACAAACGAATGGCTGATGAATGAGTGGTAGTAATAATCCCCTAAATACTACCCATTAATGGCTGATTAACGGGGCATTTACAATATGCAGCCTCGCTGCAGCACCCTTCTTCCCATACTGCTGCCATACTGAAACAGTATGCCTGAGTATGCCAACAGTATGCTTACACTATGCCTGTGGCGGAAAACAGAATTTGTATCCTGGAACTTTCATCCATTTCAACTAACAATATTATACATAATCTATAAACGTAATAAACAATAACGATTAATCCAAGCGCAGAAGATGCAGGATTATTCCTTAGATCCTCCTTGGATGTCCTTCCGGTTCGACCGGCTCACCAACCAGCGGGTCAGAGGGTCTGACCCCTTGATCCGGCGAGCCGAAAGGCGAGCCCACCGCGAAGCGGCGGTAGCCGCGAGCACGAGCCCGACAGGGCGAGAAGAACCTGATGACCCGCGGAGCGGGGCAAAATAAAACAATAACGATAATGGCGACAATACCTCCATTCAAGCCTTCGACACTTGAAACCCTATGCGAAATAATAGGGGATACCAATGATGGGCTAACTGGGACTGAACTTCATAGGCTAATCCTTCAAGCGCAAATGGAAGATGTGTCTTACAACGACACTTTCTTGGCAAAGCGCAAGAAACTATACAATGCTTTGACCAATGAGATAAATACACATCATTGCTCAAATAATATCATCGTTTTCCTGCGACTTGTGTTAGATCCAGCTCGTTATGTAGGCAGAAGTGAATTGTTTGACTCCCGACGCCAAGCGGTTAATAACCAACTGGCTTTCGAGGGCATCGAGATAGACGAAACAGGAAAGGCTGTTGCACTTAAGGAGAAAGCCAGTCGGCTTCAGGATGTAGAGTTAAGGGTCAAAGGGCTGCATAACAAACTTGAACAACGTCAGTCGCATCCCGCGATCTTTGCCTATTGCAGGGCCGAACTGATTGCGGAGAATTATTTCCACGCCGTAATGGA
>JAFSXX010000052.1 GCA_017443845.1 Bacteroidales bacterium
CAGCAACATACTCACTATGGACCTCGAAAAGGATATCACCCTGCTACTCTCCACGCCCAGGGTGCTCAACTTCGTGGTCCCCGCCGGTTCTTTCTCCAAGGGCTTTTCGGTGAGGGTTTTCGATGCCACGGGCAAAGCCGTGAGCTTCCTGACGGCGCAGAAGGCGGAGGTGACCGTGACTCGTTCGAATATCACGATGATGGACAAAATCAAGATTCCCGACAACGGCGAACCTCTCGATACCCTCGGACGCGGATACCACAAGGAGGTCTTTATGGACGGAGGTGCGTATGTAACCTCCCGCACCACCCTTCCGGCAGCGCCATATCTCGGATGGGAGATGGACTTCATGGCCACCGACGACTCCGTCTTCCAGAGGAGCATCGTCATCAAGAACGAAGAAGACGACAACGGATACCTGCTCTATCCCGACAACAGGCCCCGCTACAGGATGATTTACTGCAACGGCGGCAAGGCCACGCAGCACGGCCGCTCCCTGACATCCACGGGCCGAAGCAGATACAAGACCTTCGTCAATAACGGCGGTGCCTATGTCGGCAGCTGCGCGGGTGCCTTCCTGGCATCTTACGGCACGGCCGTCAACAGCTACAATTCGAACTACCTGGCAATCTATCCCGGACCTATGTTCAGTTCCGGCCTGACGGACGCCTATACCGGAATGTTCATACCGGAAGACTCCCCGCTGCTGGATTATTACAAATACGGCAACGACTTCTATGTGGACAGCGTGCGCCACAACGGCGGCGGATATGTCACCGAGGCCACCCTTCCCGCAGGCGGCGAAATCCTGGCCACCTTCGACCGCCCGGACAAGAAAATGCACAAAAACGGCAGTATATGGGCCTATAAGGCCGATGCCGAAAAGGGCCGCGTGGTCACTACGGGTTCGCATCCCGAGGGAGTCACCTCCGGTGAGAAGCGCGACCTGATGGCGGCGATGATGCGTTATGCCACCGACGGCAACGGGCTTCCGGAAACAAAGGGCGAGCTGACCAACGGGCAGATGCGCGAGATGGACCACGGATGGAAAGAGGCTATGTATGATTACGCCTGCATCGGAGACGGACAATATCACCATTTCACCGTCAATATTCCCGCAAACGCATCGGATTTCAAGCTGGAACTACAGAGCCCCAACGACGCGAATCTCTACCTGACTCTGCGCAACGGCAACTTCGCCTGGCTCACGGATGCCGATTTCCTGCTAGCGCAGGGCGGATCCGACAAGATTCTCGAACTTAAAACCCTGCCCGCCGGAACCTGGTACATCGGAGTCTATTGCGCTGAGAAGGTCGAGACCTCCTGCGCGGTCGACAAGTTCGAATGTTCCGGCGCTACAGAGGCCCTCAACGGCATACCATATTACCTGACAGCATCCTGGAAAGAATAGAACAATGAAAAAGATTCTTCTCAAACCGGTTATTCTCGCCTTCGCGGCGCTGATGGCGTTCTCCTGCGCGCAGGAGGAGCTCTCTCCCGAAACTCTTCCCGTCGAAGAGCAGGTTTTTTACGGCAACGACATTATCCGCGCAAGCGTGGAGATACCTTCCCCCTCTACCAGGACGGCGCTCGAGTCCGATTCCTCCACGGTGGTATGGAGCAAGGGTGACGCTGTTTCGCTCATATCTTCGGCAGGGCAAAACAGCAAGTTCACCCTGATCGAAGGTATCGGCGAAAAGTCGGCATCCTTTGCTGGAAACATCGAGGGTTCAGGACCCTTTACGGCGGTTTATCCCTACTCCGAAGAGGCTTCGGTGGTGGATGGCGTTCTGTCGTTCAAGCTTCCGCAGAACCAGATATTCGTGACAAATTCCTTCGGCATAGGGGCATCCCCGATGGTGGCTACGCTCGATGACCTTTCATCGGGTCTCCAGTTCAAGAATATCTGCGGCCTGGTATGCATCAAGGTCGCGGCCAGGGGAAGCGTCAAGATTTCAAAAGTCGCAATCAAGGACCTCGCCGGCAATATGCTCTGGGGCGACTGCACCCTGGCCCTCGACGGCAAGCAGGGCACCGCGGAGCAGACCCTGACCCTCAGCGGCGGAACCAACGAAGTGATACTCAACCTGACATCGCCGCTCGGACTCCTTCCCGCCACTCCCAGGAAGTTTTACATAGCGGTGCCGGCCGGATCGTTCGACCGCGGTTTCTCGGTGACGCTTTATGACAATGCGGGAGAGGTTTACAATGTGTTCCAGACCCAGAATCCCGCGGCGGAAATCGAGCGTTCGATGATCTCCAATATGACGCCGATCCAGTTGACGGAGTACAAGACCGAGTCTTCCGATCCCGTCAAGCGCGGTTATTACAAGGATCTGTTCATGAACGGAGGCCTTTCGCTGACATCCCGCACCGTGCTGCCGGCCTGCCCCTATATCGGCTGGGATTATGAGTATTTCGCTTCTGCCAGCACCGCGACGGATGAGGATACTTTGCTGCAGAAAGCCTTCTTCTCCAAGGCCGAAGATGATGAAAACGGATATCTGCTTTATCCGGACCGCAGTCCCAGGTTCAGGGTATTCTACTGCAACGGAGGCAATTCCAGGGAGCACGGCAAGTCGCTGGCCGCGGCCGGACGCAAGACCATATATGACTTCGTCTATAACGGCGGCGGATATGTGGGCACCTGCGCGGGTGCATTCCTGGCCTGCAAGGGGTATGACAGCAACAAGAATTATTCTTACTATACCAAGATATTCCCGGGCCATATGTATCATACCAGTATCTCCAAGGATACCACGGATATGACGATGCCCGCCGACTGCCCGCTGCGCAAATATTTCAAGTTCGGCGAAACAGTGAACCGTATCTATCACAACGGAGGCGGATATATGTCGGAGGCGGAAGAGTTCTATGTACCCGGCACCGAGATACTGCTGCGTTATAGCAATTGCCCGCCCGCCCGGAGCACCATAAACGGACGTGTCAGCGGATGGGCTTACAAGCCTAACGAGAAGGCCGGCAGGATGGTGCTGCTCGGCTCGCATCCTGAGGGCGTTACGAGCGGCGAGAGGCGCGATCTCTTCGCGGCGATGCTTATGTATGCCGCCGACGGACACGGGGACGTTCCGGTCAAGGCCGCTCTCAAGAAGGGTGAGGTGTATGACTGCAGCGAAATGTCTTCGGCAGGCAAACCCGCCCACGCCCGCATCGGCGACAAGCAGTATCATCACTTTACGGTCGATATTCCCGAAGGGGCGAAGGAGATAACCGTGGAACTCCTGGGCGAGGTAAAGGAGGACGATCTCTATCTTTCGATGCACAAGGGAGGCCCCGCGTGGTTCTCGGAGGCCGAATATACCCTGACCGGCAGCGGCACCGAAAAGACGCTCAGGATAAAGAACCTGGAAGCAGGGACCTGGAATGTTTCGGTTTACGCCCCGAATACCGTAACGGCGGCCACGACCACCTTCGGAACCAGCGGCAAGTATTACAAATATACGGGAGATGTTACCCTGCTGGACGGCATAGCCTACTCCATCAAGGTGGACTGGGAGTAAACGCTCCTGAATCCCGGATACGGAAAATGCCGCGTGAAGCGGCATTTTCCGTATCCGGTCGGGATACCCGGACTCGAACCGGGGACCCCCTGCTCCCAAAGCAGGTGCGCTAGCCAACTGCGCCACATCCCGTAATGTTTTGACGGCGGCAAAGGTACGGCTGTTTTTTGAGAAAGGCAAAAACGGTCCGCACTTCTTTTTTGAGAATCTCGTGAAAATAATATATCTTTGCACTCCCGTCCAGAACGGTGTCCGGTGAGGTGGGTGAGTGGCTTAAACCACCAGTTTGCTAAACTGACGTACGGGATTACCGTACCGGGGGTTCGAATCCCCCCCTCACCGCAAAGAAGAGAACAAAATAGCGTGACGAGCTTGCTCGATCACGCTATTTTGTTCTCTTCTTTGCATAGCCCGCCGCAGGCGGGCGGGGATGTGTCCGGCAGAAAGCCGGGCAAATCCCCGGTGAGGGGGTAGCAGGTTTAATCAATCAAATCATACTGCTTGTAGCAGTTCTCGAGATGCTTGAGGATGTCGTCGGCCAGCGCGTCGGGATTGTTGACCAGGACGCCGTCGCAGTACTTGCGGAGCATATTCCTCTCGAACGCTTTCTGCTCCTTGAACATCAGCTTCTGGAAGGGACGGATGAGCCTCTGGCGCGATTTCTCGACCTCGGAGAGGTTGTCCTTTGCGTTCTCCCAGCGGTCGGCGTACTTCCACCAGTTGCCGTTGGGATAGTTCCTGCGGATATCCTTGAAGTCGGAAAGATGCGCTGCCATAGCATCTTCTGCCGAAGTGAAGCGGCCCCATCCGCGGGGTGCCTTGCGGAGTCCTAGATACCAGGGAATATAGGCCTCGATGCAGGGATGGCTCAATGCGGTCCACATCACGCATCCGATCTCCTTGGGCATATTGCCGCGGAGCTGGAGGACATTTGAAACGACCGTGGTGGGGCAGCAGATGCTTCCGGGCGAGAGTTTTGCGTCGATATGCTTCGACAGAAGCTCCATCATATCCTGCGCCGAGAGCTTCTTGGCCGGCTTCACGGCAAACGGATGGTCGTCCGGATTCTCGGAGGCATATCCGCCGCAGACGAAATCTATTGCCACCTTGTGACGAACGCAGTTGCGCGCTCCCTTGCGGGTCGAGGGCTTGGCATAGGCCTTGCGGAAGGAGAACTCCCCGTCCTTGGCAGGATTGTACCAGCCGCGGGTGATGGCATATTCGACCAGGTCGGCGCATCCGGCGAAGTTCTCGGAATCGGCCAGATCCACCTTGTCGATGACATAATAGTTGGGAATCAGGAAAACCTTGTCGTCCGGGACCCTCTGGGCCACCCAGTGCTTTCCCATAACGACCGAAACCGCCCATCCCTCCTCGGAATCGGCGACCAGATAGGTGCGGCCGCTGCCCTTGTAGCCGTATTTCTCAACGAGCTCTCCAATGATGTGCACCGCCTCGCGCGCCGTGCGTGCGCGCTCGGCCACCTGTACGCGCAGATTATAGAATATGCCGCCGTCGGTCAGTTCGCCGGCATCCTCCCTTGAGGGGCAGCTGTCGGAGACAATGGCCACTCCGTGCCGGTTGAGGAAGGCGTCGGCGGCCTCCAGTCCCGGAATTTCCTGCCAGAGGTATTTATCGCCTGCATAAAAATTGACCATCAGGTCCCCTCCGTCATCCTCGTTGTGGGCGAGAATCACATATCCGTCTTTGGTGACATTCTTGCCGGCGATGATGCCGAAGCAATTGTACTCATCCTCCGCGAAGGATACTGAGCTGACGGAAAGCAGCAGCGCTGCAAGAGCCAAGATTCGTTTCATATCCAATAGGTTTGATTATTATTCCGTTTCTGCGCGGGCCTTGCTTACGGCAATGCTCCTGCCGTTCTTGAAGGCCACTATGTAAGCCGAGGAAAAGCCCGCTCCCTTGACCAGCGGAAGCGCCGCGACGGCCTCTGAATAGTGCCTGAAGGCCCCCACCGTGTAGAGATACTTTCCGGAAGACTGGCGCTTTGCGAAGACGGGACGCAGTCCGCGCAGCTGTTTGACGCTCATCTTGTTGGAGACGACCGCAAGCTGTATCTGGAAGACGGTCCCGGTGGGGAATTCGTTGACCACCTCTCCCACGGAGCCTATCGAGAACACATAGGGATCCTCTTCCACTTCGGGCTGCTCTATCTCTATTTCCGGGAGTTTGCCGAAAGAGTGGCGTATGAACTTATAGGTGCCTGTGCGCGGTGCGACGGCTGCGGTGGAGGAAGGGGTCTCGGCGCTATCCAGGGTGCCGTAATCGGGCCTTCCGCCATCCGCTATCAGTTCGATCTCCAGCGCCTTGACCGAATCGGTGATTGCGGTGTACCTTCCCTGAAGTTCCATTATCTGATTCTCGGCTTCCAGAACCTCCTGGTCGGAAGATGCGGCATCGCGGCGGGACTGTGCCTCCCGGATCGCCTCCCGGCACTCCCCGAGCCTTCCGTATGCGGCTTTCCAGCGGTTGCGGAGCGTAGCCGGGGCAAGGGAATTCTCTTCCCGCGGGCCGGTCTGCGAGGCGGTGGAAACCTCCGCGCCCCTCTTTTGCGGGATAAGGGACGCTATGCGCCTGGCCTCGGCCGCACTTACCGGCTTCGAAAGGGGCGCGTTCTCGAACTTCAGTACATATATCGTTACGCTGTCAACTCCGCAGTCTCGATTGGAGGCCAGCAGGGTGAATTCTCCGTCAGGAGTGTTGGAAAAGAGGAAATCGTCGCCGACCGACGAATAGGGGAACCCCAGATTCTGCGGTGCCTCCCACCTCTTGCGCCGTTCGTTCCAGCGACTCACGAAAAGGTCGTATCCGCCCATCCCGGCCAGGGCGTCGGAGGAGAAATAGAGCTCCTCGCCGGAGGCGCTCACAAGGGGGAATATCTCGTTTCCGGAGGAGGCGCAGCGCTCAACTACTTCCGGTGCGCTCCAGATGCCGTCCTGGCCCAAAGTGGTGGAATATAGTTTCTTATGCCCCGCGCTGTCGGGTGCGGAAAAGACGAGCGAGCGGGTCCCCTGTTCAAAATAGAGAGGATCCTTTCCGGAGGAGAAGGCATTTGGCGAGGGAATCCATCCTCCGTCGGCCAGATGCGAATAATAAAGGAAGAAATCTGAAGCGGCGAAGGTCTTGCTGGTCACCACCTGCGGCTCGTTGGCGAACTGCAGGAGACTCTTGCCGTTCTCGCACAGGAGCGCCTTTTCCATCAGGGAAGCCCTTGCCAGGGAGTCGGCCGTGCCCTTCAGAAGTTCGGAATAGATGGCCGCCGCCCCGTCGAAATCGTAGCCCCGGTACAGTTTCCCAGCCTCGGCCTCGCGCGGCGGGAGTCCCTGCGCCGCGGCGCCAAATGTTTGCGCCACAAGCATAAAAAGTGCGAATATGCGGCCGGTTTTCATCGCCAAAATGGGGTTTAAGCAGAAACAAAAATAGGAAATACTTTATAAATCTCGAAAAAATAGTAAATTTGCAAGCTATTTCGGACACGAAAAATATTATTAAACTATTTTAAAATATGCAAAGTAAAGGTGCCATCACGTTTGTGGCGATTCTCATTGCCCTTGCCTGCGCGTTCCAGCTCTCGTTTACCGCTGTGACCGCCATCCAGGAAGGCAAGGCTTCGAAGTATGCGGACAAGGTGGTCGAGAATGTCAAGCAGACTCCCGCTTTCGCGGCTGTCTCCGACCTCGACAAGGCCTTCTGGCTTGACTCGGTCAAGACCACCGCAAACAAAATTTATCTCGATTCCATAGCAGCCGAGAAGGTGTATTTCGGATATACCTACAAGGATGTGAAGGAGAAGGAACTCAACCTCGGTCTGGACCTGAAGGGCGGTATGAACGTCATGCTTCAGCTCGACCTCGCGGAGCTCGTCCGCTCCTGCGCGCGTGAGAAGACCAC
Source organism: Bacteroidales bacterium (assembly GCA_017443845.1). Classification (GTDB taxonomy): domain Bacteria; phylum Bacteroidota; class Bacteroidia; order Bacteroidales; family UBA932; genus Cacconaster. The sequence continues at coordinate 7,434 of JAFSXX010000052.1, forward strand.
CGAGCAGTTCGAGAAGGCAATGGCTCTGGCAAAGGAGCGTTCCGTCGAAACCCACGACGACTTCATCTCCCTCTTCGCAGCCGCTTGGGACGAAATCAACCCCAACCAGAGAATGTCCTTCGACATCGACCTCGACAAGCTCAGCGGCGATGTCAAGAACAAGACCAAGGCTACCAACGCCGAGATCATCAATCTCCTCCAGAAGGAAGCCGAGTCGGTCATCAATAACTCGTACAATGTCGTCGAGCGCCGTGTCAACCAGTTCGGTGTCTCCCAGCCCAACATCCAGAAGATCGCCCGTACGGGCCGCATCCTCGTGGAGCTTCCGGGCGTCAAGGAGCCTGAGCGTGTGAGGAAGCTGCTCCAGGGAACCGCATCCCTCGAATTCTGGCAGACCTACACCTATCAGGAAATCGCACCGTTCCTCCAGGAACTCAACGATGAACTCCGCGACGAATTCGCAGCCCTCGATGCGGCAGAGCCCGCAACTGCAGCAGAAACCGCAGCAGAGCCCGCAAAGCCCGCATCCATCGAGGATGAGCTCGCAGCCGCTTCCAACCAGGAGGTCAGCGACGCATCCGCAGAGCTTGCAGAGAAGGCCAATCCCCTCTTCTCCAAGCTTATGCCCATGGGCGGCAATTCGGCTTGCCTCGGAGTTGCCCACTACCGCGACACAGCAGCCATCAACGCATGGCTCAACAGCTCCAAGGTTGCCTTCCCCGGCGACTTCGTTCCCGCATGGAGCTTCAAGGCATCGAGCCTCCAGGGTCTCCAGCCCGATACCTATTTCGAACTCGTAGCCCTCAAGGGCGCAGCCGGCAAGGGTGCTGTCCTCGATGGCGGCGTTATCACCTCCGCACGTGTCAACTATAACCAAATCAACGGTGCAGCCGAGGTCAGCATGACCATGAACAGCACCGGTGCCGCAAAGTGGGAAGTCATTACCGAGCAGAACATCGGCCACCAGATCGCAATCGTGATGGACGGACAGGTCTATTCCTATCCTAATGTCCAGAACAAGATCTCCGGCGGAAGTTCCCAGATCACCGGTAACTTTACCCAGGAAGAGGCAGACGACCTTGCTACCGTGCTCAAGTCCGGTAAGCTTTCGACTCCCGCGCGCATCGTGCAGGAGCAGGTCGTTGGTCCTTCCCTCGGTAGCGCATCCATCCGTGCGGGTCTGATCTCCTTCATCATCGCCTTCCTGCTGGTGCTCATCTATATGGTGATCTTCTACCGCCGCGCGGGTGTCGCAGCCGATATCGCCCTCCTGTGCAACGTCGTCTTCCTCTTCGGAGCCCTCGTTTCGTTCGGCGCAGTGCTGACCCTCCCCGGTATCGCAGGTCTCGTCCTGACCCTCGGTATGGCGGTTGACGCCAACGTCATCATCTACGAGCGCATCAAGGAGGAACTCAACGCCGGCAAGGCCCTCAGGCTCGCTATCTCCGACGGTTACAAGAATGCGTACTCCGCAATCCTCGACGGTCAGATCACTACCCTCCTTACCGGTATCATCCTGGCAATCTTCGGTTCGGGCGCTGTCAAGAGCTTCGCAATCGTCCTGGTCATCGGTATCATCACTTCCGTGCTGACTTCGATCTTCATCACCCGTCTGATCTTCGAGGCACGCCTGAAGCGCAACAAGGACATCTCCTTCTACACCAGCTTCTCGAAGAACTTCCTGAAGAATACCCACATCAACTTCCTCGATAAGCGCAGGATCTCCTACATCGTATCCGGAGCCCTCTGCCTTATCGCCATCATCTCCTGCCTTACCAAGGGCTTCTCCTATGGTGTCGACTTCAGCGGCGGCCGTACCTATGTCGTCCGTTTCGACCAGCCGGTTACCCCTGAGCAGGTGCGTGCGGCTACATTCGACGCATTCGGCGAGGCAGCCGAGGTCAAGCAGTTCGGTGGTGCCAGCCAGATGCGTATCACTACCAAGTATATGATCAACGACGAGTCGAGCGAGACCGACAAGATGATCGAGGCTAAACTCTACGACGCATTGAAGGGATTCTTCGTCTCGAACCCCACTCTCGAGCAGTTCACCTCCACCATCGACAACCCCAACGGTATCATCAGTTCGGACCGCGTGGACGCATCCATCGCGAGCGAGGTCAAGCGTGACGCAGTCATCGCGGTGATCATCGCCCTGATAGTGATCTTCGGTTACATCGCAATCCGTTTCCGCAACTGGACATACGGTCTCGGCGGTGTCACCTCCCTGGCTCACAATGCCATCATCGTGATCGGCTTCTTCTCCCTCTTCACGGGAATCCTGCCTTTCACCCTCGATGTGGACCAGACCTTCATCGCAGCAGTGCTGACGATCATCGGTTACTCCATCAACGATAACGTGGTCATCTTCGACCGTATCCGTGAGTACAAGGCTCTCTACCCGAAGCGTGACCTCAAGCAGAATATCAACGACGCTCTCAACAGCACCCTGTCGCGTACCATCAATACTTCGGTTACCACTCTGGTCGTGCTGCTGGCAATCGCAATCTTCGGCGGTGAGAGCATCCGCGGATTCGCAGTGGCTCTGACCCTCGGTGTCATCGTCGGTACCTACGCTTCCATCTTCATCGGTACTCCGGTCATGTACGACCTCATTACCAAGAAGGGCAACAAGGAGGCAAAGAAGGCTTCTGCAAAGTAGTTCTGAACGATATTTAAGAAATGGCCGGTCCTAATGGATCGGCCATTTTTATGTTTAATAACGTTATGAAATGCGGTCATTGCGGCAGGGGATGCTATCTGAAACCCTCCGCTTCGCTCCGTCCCTAAGCGCCATCAGGCGCTAGCGGAGGCCGAGCAGGGTTGGATTTGTGCGATAGCAAGGCCGGAGCTCGTGAGCGGAGTAGCAATGCTCCGGTGGAGCATTGCAGCGAACGAGGGTTCGGGGCAGCGCCCCGTGGATTGTTTAGCCTTGCTGCATAGCTACGTAGAGCTTCTTGTGCAGCAGTTCTGCGACCTCCTTCTGGTCGTTTTTCTCGAGGATATCTATCAGATAGTAGAAGAGCGAAACCTGGTCGTCGACGAACTTCTGGTTGATGACCTCGCCGCCGGGATTCGAGAAATAGACGATACCCTTGGTAAGCTCGTCAGCGAGATCCTGTGCCACCGTGATGGCCTTGTCGGGCGCTCCGCAATTGAAATAAGCCTCCATTATGCGGACGATGCTGATCTCGTTGAGGCTCCTGAGCCAGGATATATTATAGGGGAAATTCTTCCTGGGCATGATATCGATGCACTTGTCGAGCAGCTCCTCGGCCTTGGCGGTATCGCCCCTGTCGATGAATATCCTTGCGGTGCTTGCGAACATATCCCTGATAGGCACGACAGCCTCGAAGGTGTAGATATTCTGATAATCGTAATAAACATTATCCTGCTTGAGGGACTCGAACCTGTAGGTATTCATCAGATTGTCATACAGCTTGTCGGGGTCCGTATAGAGCTTCTCGCGCGGATTCTCGCTGTAGATAGGCACCAGTTTGTAGCAGAAGGCGCAATGCTCGCTCCAGTTCTCGAGACCGAGATGGACATCGGCATTCTGGGTCACGAAATAGATTGGCCTGTCCCAATTATAATGTGCCAGTATGTCGAGGATAATGAGGTCGCACTTGCCGATGCGGTCGGCATCGATGTTGAGCTCCAAATAGTCGGCAACCTTGTCCATATCCTTCTCGGGCACGATGCCATATCGCAGGACATTCTCTTTGTTGACCGGCACCAGGAGCTTCTTGGCAGGAATATAATCGGTCTTACCGTCGGAAGCCTTGATATTGGGATTCCGGAAGATATCGATGGCCTCCGAAGCCAGGATGGGCCTGTTGAGACGCTCTTCCACACGCGGGAAGTCATTGGTACCGTAGAGATACTGGATGCGGTCGATGGTTATCGGAAGCGGGTCGGAATCGTACTGCTTGCGCTTCATCTGGTCGATATACCAGTCTGTGCCGAGGAGCGAGGTGTTGACGATACGCACGTCGGGACGCACGTTCTCGACCTCCTGTATGTACCACAGGGGGAATGTATCGTTATCTCCGTGGGTGATGATGATGGCATCCTTGCCGAGGGCGGCCAGGTGGTTGTATGCCATATCGCGGGCCGTGGTGCGGTGGCTGCGGTCGTGGTCGTCCCAGTTCTGGCATCCCATTATGACGGGGACGCAGAGGCAGAGCGCACCGGCGATGGCGGCAGCGGCCACTGAATCCTTCTTGAGGGGCTTTTCGAGCCACTCCTGGACCTTCATGGCGCCGAGTCCGATCCAGATCGCGAAGACGTAGAACGACCCCGCATAGGCGTAATCACGCTCCCTGACCTGATAGGGCGGCTGGTTGAGGTACACCACGATTGCAAGTCCCGTGAGGATGAAGAGCATTATAGTGACCCAGCTGTTGCGCCCGTCCTTGCGGAGCTGGTAGAAGAGGCCTATGAGGCCCAGGATCAGGGGCAGGAAGAAGTAGTGGTTCTTAGCCTTGTTGTGGGCCAGGATATCGGGAGCCTTGGACTGGTCGCCGAGGCGGGCCTTGTCGATGAAGGGTATTCCGCTCTCCCAGTTTCCGGAGACCTTGTCGCCGGGGGTCTGGCCGTGGAAGTCGTTCTGGCGTCCCACGAAGTTCCAGAAGAAGTAGCGGAAATACATATAATTGACCTGATAGTCGAAGAAGAAGGTCAGATTGTCGATGAAGCGGGGCATCATCACCACGCGTCTCTCGCCGTAGAGATTCACCGTATGGCGGTTCATTCCATGGGAATACGTTGAGTAGAAACTCTTGTGGCGCTCGTCGAAGGAGTTCCACATCCTGGGGAAGAACATCTTGGTGCCTGCGGGATATTTGGGGACGATGTTCTCGGCCTTGTAATAGCGCTCGTCGAGGGGAGTATAATACTCCTTGACCTTTATCTCATAAGGCGAGGTATAGGCCTCTCCGTAAATCAGCGGGGCGCTGCCGTACTGCTCGCGGGCGAGATAGCGCACCAGGGTATAGGGGTTGTCGGGCTGATACTCGTTGGTAGGGGTGTTGGCGCTCGAACGGATGACCGTGACAGCGAAAACCGAGTATCCGATGACTATGGTGGTGAAGCAGAGCAGTCCGGTGTGCCATACGGGCTTCTCCTTCTTCCGGAGGATACTCAGGCCCAGGAAGCATCCCGCCAGCAGCAGGACCATGAAAATTGCGGCACCCACATTGAACTTCGCCCCCAATCCGTTGACGAATATGCGGTCCACGAACGCGGCGACCTTGGGCAGATAGGGGATGATTCCGAAGAGGATGGCGGCCAGTATGACGCCGGAGAGCAGCAGCACTCCCAGTCCCTGCCAGAATGTGACCTTGCCCTCTTTCTTCTTGAAATAGACGATGAAGACGATGGCCGGTATGGTAAGCAGGTTGAGCAGGTGCACTCCGATCGAGAGTCCCATCAGGAAGGAGATGAGGACTATCCAGCGGTCGGCGTAGGGTTCGTCGGCCTGCTCCTCCCACTTGAGGATGGCCCAGAATACGATTGCCGTGAAGAGGGACGACATGGCATAGACCTCACCCTCGACGGCCGAGAACCAGAATGTGTCGGAGAAGCAGTATGCCAGGGAACCCACCACTCCGGCGCAGAAAAGTCCGATTGCCGAGCCGCGGGTCATCTGGCGCCCGTTTTTCTCGAGGATGCGGCGTCCGAAATGGACTATTGTCAGGTAGAGGAAGAATATCGTGAGGGCCGAGCAGAGGGCGCTCATCGCGTTGACCGCCGCCGCCGCGTGCATATTGTCGGTGAACATCGTGAAGAACCTTGCGAAAAGGTTGAACACGGGGTTGCCCGGAGCGTGTCCGACTTCGAGTTTATATGACGATGCTATGAATTCTCCGCAGTCCCAGAAACTTGCGGTAGGCTCGATGGTGGACAGATAAACAAACGCCGAAATCACGAAAACCACTGCAGCGACGATGTTGTTTATCAGCTTGAATCTCTTTTTCTCCATATCTTGAGGGTAATCTATGTTTCAATAAACAACAAAGATAGACAAAAATGAGAGGATTCCTGCTTTTTAGCTAACTTTGCGGAAACTAAAACCGACAGGAGAGATGGCTGACAACGACTGGAAAAGCAGGCAGGGAGTGGTATTCTCCACCAATCCGGACTTCCGGTACGAATCGGAACCCGAAGAGGAGGAGGCCGAAACCCTCGACAAGTCCAGGCAGAAGCTTCTGGTCGGCATAGACCGCCGCAACCGCGGGGGCAAGCAGGTTACGCTGGTTTCGGGCTTCGTCGGCAAAGAGGAGGACCTGGCCGCCCTCGGCAAGATCCTCAAGACGCGCTGCGGCGTGGGCGGCACGGCCAAGGATGGCGAGATCCTCATCCAGGGCGATTTCCGCGACCGCGTTGTGGAGATCCTAAAATCCCTCGGATATATCAAGGCAAAAAGGAGCAACTGATGGTTCAGCAGGATATCATAACTCCCGTCGAGGAACTCTTGCGAGGCAGCTCGCTGGCCCTTTCGGAGGCTGCGGACCTTGCCCCCGTGACCCTTTTCGGCCACAACAACGCAGTCATCATCCTCCTTCTGGCCGTAGCGGCGATGATAATAGTCTTCTTCCGCCAGATAGCGATGTCGGTAGCCGGCTCTTTCGTCGCGATGTTCTCCGAGAACCGTCGCGAGGCCTTCTTCAATGACGCATCCTACAACTCCCTCGCGGCGATGACCACGCTGCTGCTGATCCCGATGTATGCCTTCGTGCTCTTCTACTGCCGCCTGGGTTCGCAGACATACTGGATAATCCTCGCAGCGGTCGCAGCCCTGTTTATCTACCGCGCGGCGATGTTCTCCCTCCTGCAATGGATAAACGGCGCCGAGCAGATAGACGAGATACGCAAATTCTCCGCCAGCACCTTCATCCTGCTGATGTCGCTCTCCCTTCCGGTATTCATCATATCGTATCTGTTTCCAGGGATGGACCCGAAGGTTGCGGGAATCTACCTTGCAGTGGTTGCAAGTCTTTGTCTGATACCCTATTTGGCGATAGCCACCAGAAAAATCCTTTCAATAAAATTTTCTCGTTTTTTCTGCTTTTTGTACCTTTGCGTCCTCGAAATTTTGCCCATAGCGGTGGTTGTTAAATTAATAGTTTCCTAAGAAGCAGCAAGAAAGTATGGGAATTAAAGACATTTTGATATCTCAGCCTGAACCCCAGGCTCAGAGCTCTCCTTATACCTCCCTCATATCAAAATACGGACTCAACATAGATTTCCGCCCCTTCTTCAAGGTCCAGCCCGTTTCCCTCAAGGAGTTTCGAAGCCAGAAAGTCAATTTCCTGGATTATTCGGCGATAGTTTTCACCTCCAAACTGGCGATAGATTCGTTCTTCAAACTCAGTGAAGAGCTCAGGATAACCATTCCGGAGACCATGAAATACTTCTGCCAGAGCGAGGCCATCGCCCTCTATCTCCAGAAATATATAGTTTATCGCAAGCGCAAGATATTTTTCGGCACCGGAACAGTTCCCTCCATCCTGGAGTCGATCGGCACCAAGCACAAGAACGAAAAGTTCCTGATAACCTGCACCGACGCCCTCAAGCCGGAGATGAACAAGCTCTTTGTCAAGGAAAAGCTCAACCACGGCAGCGTTGTCCTGGCCAAGACGGTCTTCAGCGACCTCTCTTCCATCGACCTGCACAAATATCAGATGGTGGTCTTCTACAGCCCCTCCGACGTGCGTTCGCTCAAGGAGAACTTCCCCGAATTCGAGCAGAAAGAGCTCCTCTTCGCCATCTACGGCCCTTCCACAGCCAAGGCTATGAAGGCGGAGAACCTCAAGGTGGAGATTGAAGCACCCACTCCGGCCAATCCTTCGATTGCCGAGGCGCTCAATCACTACCTGGCCAAATAATGGATTTCACCCTTCCGCGAAAAGACATTATCCGTTCAAAAAAGGATATCGACCTCCTTCTCGGGGAGGGGGCTACCGTTTTCCATTATCCCCTCAAAGCCTATTACCGGCCGCTCAACGCCTCCGGCGGACCGAGGATGATGGTCTCGGTGCCCAAGCGTCATTTCAAGCGCGCCGTATGGCGCAACCGCCTCAAACGCCTTGTCCGCGAGGCCTTCCGCCTCAACAGAAATATGCTCGGCGGTGCCGAATATGATTTTCTGTTCGTATATTTGGGGAAGGAAATAAAAGACTATGCAACAGTCGAATCAAGCATCCGGGAAATCTTCAGGCAGGTTCTGGCCGACCGTGAAAAAGGTGGCGAGCTGGCCCCTGATAGTGCTTGTTAGGTTCTATCAGGTATGCATCTCGCCATATAAGCCGCAATGCTGCCGGTTTACTCCCACCTGTTCGGAGTACGCCCTCCAGGCATTGAAAAAGTACGGCCCATTCAAGGGCACGTATCTCGCCGTGCGCCGCATCCTGCGCTGTCACCCTTTCGGGGGATCGGGATACGATCCTGTGCCGTAATCCCTGTCAGTTTTCCTCGGAGAAAGATTTGGCGAAGCGGCTCTTGATCAGCTGCACGTCCTCCTCCTTCATATTCCGCATCAGCAGGGCCAATACCCTCGGAGAGAGGTTGTTGAGGTCGGTGACGATCATTGCGTCCATCGAATCGTTGAAATCTGGATCGACATTGAAATCGGCCACCTTCGCGTTGTTTGCAAAATAGAATCTGATCAGCGCGGGCAGTGTGTATTGTCCGTCTGAGATCTCATCCAGCAGGGTATTGAACTCCTCGAGAGTCAATTCGCGCCCTCCCAGGAGCTGGTCGGGATTCACCCTGAGCCAGTCGGGTTTGAACGGATGGACGGGCTTCATCAGCCTTTCGTCTTTCGGAAGGCTGCAATACTTTGTGAGATAGCTGTATATCAGGCTCCTGTAGAACAGGGGATAGTCGCCGCTGATGCTGGCCGGACCTATGCAGAATCGGGCTTTCTCCTGCTTTGCCGAGAAGAGAAGCAGCCCCTTGAGCAGCATGGAGAGGGTGGTGCTGTCCTTCTGGTACTCCTTCGAGACGAAGGAACGGCCCATCTCGATACTTACGGGCAGGATTTCGCCGGCCATCGGGCCGACCTTGACCAGCGAGGGGGAGTAGAACGCCTTGATTCCGCCGCGGGTGTGGTATATCTCCGGGCCTACGCCGATCCTGTACGCGCCGGCTATCGCGGAGTTCTCCTTGTCCCAGAGGAACATCTGCTTGTACCAGGCGTCGTATTTATCTATGTCCGATGCCTTTCCCGTACCTTCGCCTATCGCGCGGAAAGTCTCCTCGCGAAGCCTTCCTATCTCCTGCATGCATACCGGGATGTCGGCCGAATCGGCCACAAAGCAGATATACTTCCGGTTCTCGAATAGCTTCTTCCCTTCGAGGGTGGCGATTTCGGCTTCGACCTTCTCCTTGGGGACGCTCTGGACGAGCGGCTTTTCCCTGCGCGCCGTGAGGGGGCATTTCGGCTCCTCTTTCGGCTTCAGGGTGGCCTCCAGGCAGTAAACCCTGTTGCGGAGATAGTTTATCAGGCTCTTTCCGTCGGGGAATTTCGCCATCTCTTCGGGCATAATGGGCTTTCCGATGCGCAGGCGGAGGGTTTTGCCCCTCTTGTTGCGCAGTTCGTGGATGAGCCTTCCGGTCCTCAGGAAGTGGTAAATCCTGCCCAGCACGTGCATCGAGAAGGAGTTGCCGCCGTCGAAATAGATGGGCACTACAGGGGCGTTGGCCGTCATTATGAGTTTCGCCATATTGGGCGACCAGGGGCAGTCCTCCGGAATGGGCCTGCAGCCTTTCCGGATGGCGGTGCGGTCTTTCTTTTTCTGCCAGGTCGAGACGGCTCCGGCCGGGAAAAGGCCGAGGCTGCCTCCATCCTTGATATGCTGCAGGGCCACTTTTATACCCGCGAAACTGCTCTTGTTGACATCTCCTCCCTTGAAGGGGTTGACAGGCATAAAACTGCTCTTGAGGGCGGGAATGAGCGAGAGGATGAAGTTGGTAAGTATCTTGTAATCGGGCTTCAGGGCTCCGACAATCGAGCTTATTATCAGGCCGTCGGCGCCTCCGAAGGCGTGGTTCGATATGGTGACTATCTGGCCTTCCGGAAGGTTCTTCAGGTCCTCTTCCGGCACGACGACGGTAATGCCGTAGAGCTCCAGGACTTTCTTTGAGAACTCAGGGCCTTCGTACTGGCAGACTTTTTCGTAATCCCTGTTGAGCTTGTTTATCTCCAGGATGCTCATCAGCAGCGACGCGGCCAGGCTTCCGATGGGGCCCTTGAGACCGAGACCGTTCTGTAATTGGGATTTATTGATTATTTTTGTCGGCTTCTCCATAGAAATGGAAATATGGTTTAGGTTGGTAATGCAAATATAGTTGTTTTTGGACAAAGTTAGAGATAAGGTAAGGATGCTTCCCGACACTCCGGGAGTTTACAGGTACTTCGACGCCGAAGGGACGATAATCTACGTAGGCAAGGCGAAGAACCTCAAGCGGCGCGTGTCGCAGTATTTCCGGCCCGAGGATCAGCTCGACCGCAAGACGCGGGCCCTGGTCTCGAACATCGCCGACCTCAGCTATACCGTGGTGGAGACCGAGGAGGACGCCCTCCTGCTGGAGAACAATCTCATCAAGCAGCTCCAGCCCAAGTACAACATAATGCTCAAGGATGACAAGACCTATCCCTGGATCTGCATCCATAAGGAGCGTTTTCCCCGCGTGGGACTGACGCGGCGTTATGAGAAGGACGGCTCGCTCTATTTCGGACCCTATGCCTCGGTACAACACGCCCACAGGATGATGGACCTTATCGGCAGCCTCTACAAGATCCGCATCTGCCGCCACAACCTCTCTCCCGAGACGGTGGCCGCCGGCAAGATACGCCCCTGCCTCAATTACCACCTCGGCCGCTGTGCCGCCCCGTGTGCCGGTCTGCAGGGCGAAGAGGAGTACAACGCCCAGATAGAGAGCATCCGTTCCCTGTTGAGCGGGCGGGTCAGTGCCCTGATGCAGGAGTTCCGCCGCGAGATGGAGCAGGCCGCCTCGGAGTTGAGGTTCGAGGATGCCGCCATGTGGAAGGAGAGGCTCCGCCTGCTCGACATACACCACAAGCGCCAGAAGGTCGTAGGCCACGGGATTCTCGATATGGAGACCTACGAACTGCTGCAGGAGAAGAAACTTCCGCGCCGGGTTGTCCGCAGCCAGAAGGCGCTCGAGTCGCTCCGCAAGGATCTCGGAATGGCGCAGAAACCCGTGCATATAGAGTGTTTCGATAACTCCAATATAATGGGAACCCATCCCGTTGCGGCCTGTGTGGTATTCAAGGACGGTATCCCGAGCAAGAAGGACTACCGCCATTTCAATATCAAGACGGTCGTAGGGGCCAACGACTATGCCTCGATGAAGGAGATCGTCAACCGCCGCTACTCGCGCCTCCTCTCGGAGGGGGAGCCGTTGCCGCAGCTGGTGGTCATCGACGGCGGCAAGGGCCAGGTAGGATGTGCCCTGGAGGCTCTTATGGAGCTGGGTATCAGGGATGAGATCTTTGTCGTGGGATTGGCTGAGAGGCTCGAGGAGGTTATAATCCCGGGCGATCCGCATCCGCTCTTTTTGGACAAGAATTCCGACTCCCTGCGCATCCTGATGCATATCCGCGACGAGGCGCACCGCTTCGGCATCACCCATCACAGGGCGAAGCGTACGAAGCACGAAGTGGATTCCGCCCTGCGGGAAATCCCGGGCGTGGGTCCCTCCACCGAGACAAAATTGCTGCGCCGCTTCCGCAGCGTCAAGAGAATCAGGGAAGCCTCCATCGAGGAACTGGCCGCCGAGGTGGGGCCTTCAATGGCCCGCAAGGTGCACGACGCGCTCAATGCCGGGGAGGCTTGAATGAAACCGTGTTCAAGCATTTATAAACGTTTATAAACGGATAGATATGGCATACGACGACAAGAAATTCAACCGCATCTTCAGCGTCACACTGATGCTGCTGATGGCAGCTGTCATCATCTTCATAACTGCCAGAAATTACGGCACCGCGGGCGATCTCAAGGACCGTCTGCTGCTGCTCGCCGCAGCCGGAGCCTCGCTTTGCGGCGTTGCATCCACGATTCTTTCGGCCAACGCCCGGATCGCCAATTTCTTTTTCGGAATCATAAACGTGCTGGTTTACGGCACCGTCTGCGTCCTCAAGAGCAATTACGGCAGCGCGGCCATCAATCTGCTCTACTTCCTTCCGATGCAGTTCGTCGGGCTGGCAGCCTGGCGCAGAAGGGGCGGCACCTCGAAGGAGCAGGTTCATGCCCGCCGCCTCTCTAAAAAGGGCCGTATGCTCTTTTCCGGGCTGTTCCTCGCCGGTCTGATCGTGGCCTACGTCATTCTCTGCGCCGTACATACCGAGAACGGCGCCACCTTCGCCGAAAGGCTCGTTTCCTCCGACGGAGGCCTGAAGACCCTGAGGTGGATAATCCTCGTGGACGCCCTTGCGACGGTCTGCAACATAATAGGCCAGTATCTGCTCTCGACGGCCTATATGGAGCAGTGGTTCTTCTGGATAGTGGTCAATATATCCTCTGTCATAATGTGGAGCCTCACGGCTTCGCGCGATGTGGCGGCAGGTCAGAGCGCCTCGCTGGCAAGCATCTATATCGTCAAGTACGCGTTCTATCTGGTCAACGCCCTCAACGGCCTCAGGATATGGCTAAACCTCAGCAAACCAAAGTTTGCCGCAACGGATTCCCAGCAATGATGGAAGAGGATATAAGATATATGCGGGATGCGCTCCGGGAGGCGCAGGCGGCCCTCGAAGAGGGCGAAGTTCCCATCGGCGCGGTAGTGGTGTGCAAGGGACGCATCATAGCGCGCGGTCATAATCTCACCGAAACCCTCAACGACGTGACGGCCCACGCCGAGATGCAGGCCGTGACCGCCGCCGCTTCCTGGCTGGGAGGAAAATACCTGAATGACTGTACCCTGTATGTGACCGTCGAACCCTGCCCGATGTGCGCCGCCTCCCTGAACTGGGCCCAGGTGGGCCGCATCGTCTATGGCGCCGCCGACCCCCGCCGCGGCTACTCCCTCTTTACCCCGCCGCTCCTCCATCCCCGTACGCAGGTCACAGCCGGCATCCTCTCCGACGAATGCTCCGCCCTGATGAAGGAATTCTTCAAGGAAAAAAGGTAAGGATCCCGCTAATAACAATGTGTGCCAATCATCAGAAGATCACCGGTTTGTCTGTTTTCAACGGCAAATATGAAAGGATGGTCGGCAATGAAATAAGTTTTGGTATCTTTAACGTTCATCGGACTGGTTATCTCAATGACTGTAACAGTCGCTGCCGCAGCTTCTGTTCCCTGTTCGTCAACCTTGATATTGCATTTCTGAATGATTCTGGAAATGTTGTAGACGTTGGAAGACAGCATGTTTGAAAAATCAGCAAAAGGGGTGAACGGCAGGATCATTCCCTTATTTTTCAAAGCGGTTTGAAAAGTATTGTCCATTTTATACTCTTTCTGAAAACAAGGAATACGAAGTTCTATATCTTCTGCAGTAGATCTTTTACGCCACTCTGTCCAGTTGTCATTGTTTAAAGAGGTAATGAAATCAATATAATTGCATTTGGGTAAAGCGACTACAAGGCAGTATTTATTATCTTGATAAGGGATTCTGACTACGGAAACGGTGTCATCTGAGAAGTAGGAGATGTTTTTTAGGGAAGCATAGACAAACGGTCTCTTGTCCCTTTTTCCGTTAATTGCGTTATAATGTAAATTGCGTGTTTGTAAAGGCTCCCGATCTTTCCAGGGCGAATTGAAAAAGAGAGCATTTTCCAAGACTAAGCCGGCATTATGAACGTCCGTCTCGGTTACGATCTCAAGAATTCTATTCCTGGTTTTATCTGCTGTCCAATTATTTATGATTAATGCTGCTGATTTGGCGTTTGCAAAGTCAACTTCTTCGAGGTGTGCCTTGAACACGGATTCAGTAGTCTTTACATAATTATTTTTAAGCGGATAAGACCACCAGACAGCATTGGCAAGAGAAAGTGTCGTAGTATCGGTAAACGGAAAAATGGTAAATAGATGCTGATAGTACATCAAAAGATCCTTATCGCTGATATCTGCGTTTAACCCCAAAGTCTTGACAATCTGCTCCCGGGTTTCGCCCTGCGCACCTACGGCGAGCATGCCAAGGGCGGCTGATGCGCTCAACGGAGAAATAAGTATTTCTCCAGTATTGCCTTCTATTTGCAAGATGTGTTTAAAGAGATCTATTCCGAATGAGGTAAGGGTACTCATCTCTATATTATCAGTAGCAAGGCTCTCTTTATTGACGGGTCGTGAACCACAACTGATTAATAACAAAAGAATTACTGCGGCTATTGAAGAATCTAAAACACAAACTTTCATAAGACAGGATTTAATATTGATTGGCCCTCTTCTTCTTCTCCGGGGTAGCCTCCGTCGTTCCGGAATGTCATAAGCTCAAATTTTTCATCATATATGTTCGAAGAAAATCTCCAATCTGAAGTGCAGATATGCCAGCTATTGTCATATAACCCACAATTTCCCCATTTCATTCCGAAATATAGAACTTCCGGAGATTGATAAACATAATCGACATCCCATTCTGGTAATGGTATTATGTTAGGGTCATCTGGAATATACATATAATGAAACACATAAGATGTTCTTGCTTTTTTGTATCTGTCTAAAACAAGGGCATGACCACCAGGCGGGTTGTTATAGTTACTAATGATAGATAAAATAGAAGGGTAACCATCCTGAAGAAGTTCAAATAAGTAGTCATAAGGATTAAAAGAGGCAAACTCGAAGGTAGCATAAAATGACCCAAAATAGTATTCATCCATTATGACATCTTGTAGTGATTCGATTGAGTATAAACCGGACCCGGAAGAGCGATAATGTAGTTGGATGCCTTTACCAAAGTTCGCCAACATAACAGCCGCCATTCTCAATGAATCTGAAGTTTCGAACTTTGCCCAATTACTGTCTGTTTTATTCAATTGAATCATTTTGGTCCAGTCGGTGCGATTGTACTCTCTTGTATTGCAATACGCAGAATCATATACTTCAGGGCAAGCATCTCCACTATAGTGGTAATAGTAAACAATTTGACCAGCAGCGACGGGAATACATCCAGCAAGACAACGAGGATAGTTTATAACACTGCTGTCAATAGGACAATACTGATTAAAAGGAAAATCCTGTCCCCAATTTGTACTTATAAGGTGATCAATATCTTCTGTTGTAATAATAGCAGAATCAACTTGAAAAAGTTCATAATGTCCAGGAACGGGATGATATAGTGTGTCGGGGCCCGACCTGGTAATAGGTTTCAAGTTAGTGGAAGAGAGTAACTCCCAAAACCTACAATAATCCTCGCCGTTTTTAGGCATATAGTTCGTTTTACTCAACACATCAACCGTTTCGCCCAGATAAGTAACCCACGCCAACATACTTTCATTTTCCGTGTTTGGATCGAACTCACCTTCTCCTTGGGAAATGACAACCGCTGTCCGCTTGTCGCTAGAGACCAATTCCCAACAATCGGAATAATTGATGGCGTATAAGAACGGCTTATCTTCAGACGGAAAAGGAAAAACGGATTTTACTTCAAAGCTATCGTCTTTATTCAGGAGAGATTTAAAGCGTAGATAAGCATTGATATCTTCTTCATTTACTTTGAATGAAGAAATACCGCTTTTAGTAAAGCAACAATTGTTTGAACTGGTTTGTCGAGAATCTGAGAATAGATCAGAGTTGGAACATGAAACACAAAACAATAATAAAAAAGCAAAAAGAAGGGAACAACGTTTCATAGATATAATAGTTCTTGGGTTTATAATGTCTGCTAATAACAATGCGTGCCAATCATCAGAAGATCACCGGTTTGTCTGTTTTCAACGGCAAATATGAAAGGATGGTCGGCGATGAAAACAGGAACAGGAGACAGGTCAAGTCCTATATTGGCGATTGCTGCCGTGGCAGCAGCAGCTTCCGTACCTTTCTCATTGACGCCTATTGCGCATTTCTGGATGATTTTTGTAATATAGATCTTGAGATCCAGCATTTTTGAAAACTCTGCCATGGGACCGAAAGGAAGAACCATACCTTGTTTTTTTAAAACATTTTTAAATGTTTCATCCATTTTATAATCTTTTTTAAAACAAGGGATGGCTAGCTCGATTGATATACTATTACTGTGACTGCGCCAGTAATTCCACTTATCGGAATTAATCGTTCGGATAAAATCATCAAAAGCTATTTTTGGTAGCGCAACAGTAAAAGAAAAATGCCTGTTATATGGAATCCTGACAACGGAAACCGAGTCGTCAGAATAAAACAAGTTAGGTTCTCTATTGTTGGTGAAAAAAGATCTTGATATCTTATCTCCATCAATCGTAGTGAATGTTTTATTACATAATCGATACTGATTATAAGAATCCCAAGGTGAATTAAAATACAGGGCATTTTCTAAAACCACATAAGTCCCGTTCAAATCTTTCTCATCCACTATTTCGGATATCAAATTGTTCGTTTTTTTTGAAGTCCATTGATTGATGTACGCGGCCGCTTTTTTTGGATTTGAAAAATCAAGATGTTCTATTTCCGCATTGAAACCACGTTCTGTTGTTTTGATAAAGCCGGTTTTAAGAGGAAGTAAAGTCCAGATAGCATTGGCAATAGATAATCGGGCAATGTCGGATTCCAGAAAGAAAGAGTTGTAAAGGTATTGATAATAAGATATAACTTCTTGATCGTTAAAACCTGGCAACCCCAATGTGTTCAGAATCTGCTCCCGGGTTTCGCCCTGCGCACCTACGGCGAGCATGCCAAGGGCCATCGATGCGCTTAAAGGTGATATAATAATATCCTCCTTACTGTGCATTTCAATCGTCGCAACGTCTTTGAGAAGATTGATCCCAAACTCTATGTTTGAATGAGCCGCAATCCTTTCGTCCATCGAATCGCTCTTTATTATGCCTTTCTGTCCGCAGCCGACAGAAGTTCCCAAAGCAACCAATAAAAAAATAAGATAATACAGTCGTTTCATAGAAGAGGATTAATTATTATGGTTTCTTCGCTAGTTCTTCGCCGTCTTTCCGGCAAGGAGGGCGGTGAGGTAGCCGATGAGGCCGACGCCTGCGACGATGAGCAGGATGTCGAGGAATTTGACAACAA
The DNA here is from genome assembly GCA_017443845.1 of Bacteroidales bacterium. Lineage (GTDB taxonomy): Bacteria > Bacteroidota > Bacteroidia > Bacteroidales > UBA932 > Cacconaster. Next base: position 24,614 of record JAFSXX010000052.1, read on the forward strand.
CGGGATATGCGTCAACAACGAAATTGCCCGGCATCTTGACGAAGCCGAAGCGCTGCTGGAGGAAGCAGACCAGCAGGCCGACTGCGAGTCCGATGATGATACCCAGGAACGAAATCATCAGACTCTCTTTGAGGAAAATCCGGTTTATGAAACTCTTTTCGGCTCCCATCGCCTCAAGGATGGCCATATCGTCCTGCTTTTCGATACGCAGCATCGAGAGTGAACCGAGGATATTGAACGAGATGATGATCATCACAAAGAGCAGGATCAGATAGATGGCGATCTTCTCGTATGAGAGCATCTTGTAGAGCATCTCGTTCTGCTGGCGCCGGTTCTTTACCGTAAAGCCGTCGCCGGCAATGCCCGCTATGCGTTTCTGCAATGCCTGCGAGACCACGCCGTTCTCTCCGATATGGGTACTGTCGGCATAAATCTCCAGGGCCGAGACCTGATCATCGTACTCCAGCAGGGTGCGGAGCGATTCTAGCGGGACGAATACATATTTCTTGTCGAAGCCCTGCTCCAGCGAGAGCACACCCGACGGGTGGAGCTTCACCATATGCAGCGAGGCCATCGGATCGAGCAGCGACACCTCCTCGCTGCGGGAGGGGAAATAGACCTCCAGGGGAGTCAGGAAAGAGGTCCGCAGCCCGAGTTCCAGGGCAAGGGTACGGCCGATGACGGCCTCCCTGAGATTATTGTATTCCAGCTCGAACTCCCCTTCGACCAGGAACTCCTTCAGACCCGTCACTTCGGGGTATTGGGAGTCCACCCCTTTTGCCGTCGCCACGGCGTTGCGGTCGCCGTATTTGAGATAGACATTCTCCTCGATGACTCCGCAGACGGTGCGCACTCCCTCCTCAGCGCGAAGTTCCCCGAGGAACTCTTGGGAAGGAGAAAAGACCTTCCCGGCGGCAGGAGCCACGAGAAGGTCTGGAGTATAACTGTTGTTGAACGAACGGACGATGCCGTCGAATCCGTTGTAGATGGAGAGTATTATGACCAGGGCCGCACAGCCTATGGCTATTCCCGCCGCCGAGATTCCCGAAATGATGTTGATGACATTATGGGACTTCTTGGCGAAAAGGTAGCGTCCGGCTATGAATCCCGAGAGGTCCATCGCTACTTCTTGAGCAGTTCGTCAATATGCTCCACGTAGTCGAGCGAGTCGTCGAGATAGAAAGCGAGTTCCGGCACGATGCGCAGCTGTTTGCCCACCTGATGGCCGAGTTCGCCGCGCAGCTTGCGGTTGTTTTCCTCAAGGATTTCCATAACCTTTTCAGTCTTGGAAGAGGGGAAAATGCTGACATAAACCTTGGCGAGGGAGAGGTCCGGGCTCATCTTGACGCCGCTCACAGTGACCATCGCGCCGTCGAAGGCGGCCATTCCGCGGCCGCGGATAATCTCGGCCAGATCCCTCTGGATCTCACGCGCCACCTTGAGCTGGCGCGTATTTTCGGTACTCTCTGCCATAACTATTCGAAGTTGAGGATGTAATAATTCTTTTTGCCCTTCTGGATAAGGATATATTTGCCGTCGAGCAGCATTTCGCCTGAGAGCTTCAGGGCCGCGTCGGAGACCTTCTCCTTGTTGATGGAGACTCCGCCGCCCTGGATCATCTTGCGGCATTCACCCTTGGAGGGGAAAACGTCGGTGGTCACCGCCAGGGTCTCGATGATGTCGCAGGGGAAGAGTTCCTTGGAGAGCCTGTACTGGGGCACGCCGTCGAATACGGAGAGGAAAGTCCTCTCGTCGAGGCTCTTCAGATCGTCCGCCGTAGCCTTGCCGAAGAGGATCTGGGAAGCCTTGAGCGCCTTGTCATACTCATCCTGGCCGTGTACCATTATGGTAATCTCCTTGGCCAGAAGCTTCTGCAGCTCGCGGCGGCCGGGATCCTCGCGGTGCGCTGCGATGGCCGTCTCGATGGTGTCGCGGTCGAGCATCGTGAAGATCTTGATGTAGCGCTCCGCATCCTCGTCGCTGACATTGAGCCAGAACTGGTAGAATTCATAGGGCGAGGTGCGCTCCGCGTCGAGCCAGATATTGCCCTTTTCGGTCTTGCCGAACTTGGTGCCGTCGGCCTTGCGGATGAGGGGGCAGGTGAGGGCGAAGGCCTCGCCGCCGTCCATTCGGCGGATAAGCTCGCTGCCGGTGGTGATATTGCCCCACTGGTCGCTTCCGCCCAGCTGCAGGACGCATCCCTTGTTCTTCCAGAGCCAGTAGAAGTCGTAGCCCTGCATCAGCTGGTAGCTGAATTCGGTGAAGGACATACCCTCGCTGGAGTCGCGGCTGAGGCGCTTCTTGACCGAATCCTTGGCCATCATATAGTTGACGGTGATATGCTTTCCGATGTCGCGTATGAAGTTGATGAAACTGTAATCCTTCATCCAGTCGTAGTTGTTCACGAGCTCTGCCTTGTTGGGGGCGTCCGAGTCGAAGTCGAGGAAGCGGCCCAGCTGCGCCTTGATGCAGGCCACGTTGTGGTTAAGGGTCTCCTCGTCGAGCAGGTTGCGTTCGGCCGACTTCATAGAAGGGTCGCCGATCATTCCCGTAGCGCCTCCCACGAGGGCGATGGGTTTGTGTCCGCAATTCTGGAAATGTTTAAGTATCATCACGCTCACCAGGTGTCCGATATGCAGCGAGTCGGCCGTAGGGTCGATGCCTACATAGGCGGCCTTGGGGCCTTCCATAAGTTTCTCTTCGGTTCCGGGCATAATGTCCTGGATCATTCCTCTCCACCTGAGTTCTTCTACAAAATTCTTCATCGGTATATATGTTCTTTTTTACTTTACAATGGTTGTTCTATGGTTTTCAGTCGGCATTCACGACCCACACCATGGCGTGGTTGTCGAATACCATATATTCGAGCTCGAACTCGACTTCGCTTCCGTCCTTGTGGAAGAAGGTGGCCTCCAGTTCGCCCTCGTCGTGGGGATTGAAGCGCTCAATCTCGATCTGCTCAGCAAAATCCACACCGCTGAGCGACATCCTCTTGTAGATTGCCTCCTTGGCGCACCAGTAGATTGCCAGCTGGAGGGTGCGGTTCTTGTCGGAGAGGTCCTCGATCTCATCCTCCGAAAGCGCTTTCTTCTCCACTGCGGAGAAGTCGCGGTCGAGCGATTCGATGTCGATTCCCTGGTCCTCGTCGGGATGCAGGATGATGGCCACGAACTCCTTTGTGTGCGAGATGCTTATCTCCGTGGCGAGGTTCTGGAGGTAGGGACGGCCGTTGTCGTGGTGGCCGAGATAGACCTTCTCGTCGTCGAAGATGGTATTCAGCAGGGCGCGGGTAGCCAGGCGCTCCTTGCGGCGCGACTCGCTGGGGATGAATGTGAGTTCCTCGAGCTCGTCATCGGGAATCTGGTTGTTTTCCCGCAGTTCCTGTTCGGATTCCGTGATGTGCCACACATAAATCGTGGCGTCGTTGTCAAGTTCTTTTTTAAGGTATAGTGCCATAAAATATTAAATAAAGCCTTTCCGCGCGGCCTTCGGTGAGGCTGCGCAGAAGCTGAATTCTGTCGTATGGGATGAAGCGCACCGTGACGGCAAAGGATCATCGCTGCTCCCTTGCTGACGTATGAAATTGTGACTCGGAGGTTCCAAAACAGTGCGTTTATTGGTTATCTTGTTGAGATACCAGGATTCGAACCTGGACTGGGAGAACCAAAATCTCTAGTGCTGCCATTACACCATATCTCAGTATTACTGGGGCGCTGCCCCAAACCCTCGTTCGCTGCAATGCTCCACCGGAGCATTGCTACTCCGCTCACGAGCTCCGGCCTTGCTATCGCACAACCTCTCCCTGCCCGGCCTTCGCTAGCGCCTGCAGGCGCATTGTTGCGACAAAGCCCATCCTTAGGGAGTTAACTCCAACTTGCAAAGATACAAACTTTCGGGATTATTTCGATAGTTGTTGAAAACGAATAGCATTCTCCCTTTTATAAGGAGCACATTGCGGACAAGGGAGGATTCGCTTTGCAGCAGACAAGTTATCCGCGCAGCGGATGACGCAGGATGCGAAACGCTACATCCTCCCGGGACGCAGTGTGCTCCGCAAAAGGGAGAATGCTTAGAAGGCTGTGGAGGCGAAGTCTCTGAGGCTTAATGAGATTATAAAAACAACCCTAGCGTTTTCGCCAGGGTTGTTTTCAGCATCTCGCTGATAATTAGTGTTTTAGTCTCCACGCTCTATCTTTGACGATGCCGCCGCACATCCTCCACGGTCGGCGGTCTTCTGAATGGTTTTGCTGTCTGTTCAGATTACAGATCCTTATTGGGAATCAAAGCGAAAGTCAAAGTTCCGCGGCAACAGAGCTTGCCGCCAACCTCGAGCTTGGCAGTACACCTGATGAGGTTGGCCTTCTTCTCCTCGACACGGCAGGTAATCTCGCAAAGGTCTCCCGGACGGACGGTATTCTTGAACTTGACATCATCGATGCCGCGATAAACGGCCAGATTCTCCACCAGGGCGTCGAGCATCGTGATGGTACAGCTCTGCGCCATAATCTCGCAGAGGATTACACCCGGAACCATAGGATTGCCGGGGAAGTGGCCGCGGCAGAAAAACTCATCGTCGCGGATCCTGTATTTACCGTGTCCTGTGCCGTCGGGATCCATCGTGACCTCATCGACGAGCAACATGGGCTCCCTGTGCGGGATATGTTCCTGAATTTCTTCTCTTGTCATCTTAAAAAAGTTTCACAAAAGTTTACTGCCTGTATTTGCGGAAAGCCAGGCAAGCGTTGTGTCCGCCGAATCCCAGAGAATCTGAAAGACCAAGGGTGATATCGCACTTGAGGGCCTTGTTGGGGGTATAATCGAGATCGCACTCAGGATCGGGGCAGTCGAGATTGATGGTAGGAGGGATAATGCCTTCCTTGAGGGCCATAACCGTAGCGATAGCCTCTGCCGCACCGGCAGCGCCGAGCATATGTCCGGTCATCGACTTGGTGGAACTGATGTGCGCCTTGTATGCGAAATCGCCGAGGGCGAGCTTGTATGCCAAGGTCTCAGCCGCATCGTTGAGATGGGTACCGGTACCGTGGGCGTTGATATAGAGCGTATCCTTGCTGCTGTCGAAACCGGCCTCCTCGAGGGCAAGGGTCAGGGCGCGGGACTGCGTGCTGCCGTCCGGCCTGGGGGCGGTGGAGTGATGCGCGTCGCAAGTGTTGCCGTATCCGACCATCTCACCGTAGATGGTGGCTCCGCGCTCAAGGGCGTGGTCGAGCGACTCGAGAATCAGGATGGCTGCGCCGTCGCCCATGACGAAACCCTGGCGGTTGAGATTGAAGGGCAGGGAAGCGTGCTTCGGGTCCTCCGCGCGGGAAAGCGCCCTGGCATTGTTGAATCCGGCGATACCGATGGGAATCGATGCGAATTCGGTACCTCCGGCGATGATGGCGTCGGCATATCCGTGACGGATCGCGCGGAACGCCTCACCGAGGCTGTGCGAAGAGGTCGCGCAGGCGGTGACGATATCGAGGCAGGGGCCTTTGGCCTGATGGCGGATAGCCACGTGACCGGCCGCGATGTTGGAGATCATCGTGGGGATGAAGTTAGGCGAAATCCACCTTCCGGTGGGATCCTGCACCATCTTTTCGGTTTCGCGGTACATTGTCTGGAATCCTCCGATGCCGGAGCCGATATAGACGCCCAGGCGGAAGGGATCGATGTTCTGTCCCTTACCTTCGGTAACGAGGCCGGAGGCTGCCATAGCCTGGTTGGCTGCCGCTACGGCGTAGAGGGTGAAGTTGTCCTGCTTGCGGGCGAAAGGCTTGTCGATTCCGAAAGCCTCGGGGTCGAAATCCTTGACGCGTCCGGCGAACTTGACCGGCATATCCTTGAGTTCTTCGACGAAATCAATGCCGCAGACGCCGTCTGAAAGGTTTTTCCAATAAGTGTTGAGGTCGTTTCCCACGGAGGAAATAATACCCATTCCCGTGACGACTACTCGTTTGCAAGAATCCATATATAAAGATGTTTGTTTCAAAATAATACTACCATTCAATGAGGGCTACGGCCGACATAAGGCCGGCTCCGAAGGCGCTGAAGACAATCTTGTCGCCCTTCTTGAACATTCCCTTGCGGTTGCACTCGTCGAGGAGGATAGGGCAGGAAGCCGAAGAGGAGTTGCCGTGGTCCTCGATATTGGTGGGGAACTTTTCGATGGGGACGCCGAGGCTCTGGCGGATACCTTCTATGATGCGCATATTGGCCTGGTGAATGAGGAAATAATCGATGTCTTCGGGTTTGAGCCCGCGACGGCTGAGGATATCGTTGATGTCGCGCACGGAAGTGGTGACGGCGAACTTGAAAACCTCCCTTCCCTTCATCTGCATCGGGACGTTCACCTCTTTCTTCCTGGTCACGAACGGGGAGGGCTCCAGCAGGCGGTATTCCCATATCTTTTCCACATCGGGCTGGGAATAGAGCTTGGATTCCTTGAAGTTGTCGCCTTCGGTGAATACGGCTGCTCCTGCGCCGTCGCCGAAAAGCACGCAGGTCGAACGGTCGTTCCAGGCGACCATCCTGGTAGGCTCCTCGGCGCAGACGATCATCACGTTCTTGACCTTTCCGGCCTTGTAGTAGCTGTCGGCGATATCCATCGCATAGATGAAGCCAGGGCAGGCGCAGTTGATGTCGATGCAGGGGCAGGTGACTCCTATGCCCTGGGCGATAACGCTGCTGAGGCTCGGGGTGGCATATTCGTTGACGACATTCGAGCAGATCAGCAGATCGAGGTCTCCGGGCTTGAGTCCGGAATTCTCCAGAGCCTTGAGGCAGGCGTCACGGCCCAGGTCTTCGAGTCTCTCGTCCGAGATGACGTGCCTCGACCTGATTCCGGTGCGGGGATAGATCCACTCCTCGGATGTGTCAAGAAAAGTAGAGAGCATATTGTTGTCAATAACCCTGTGAGGTATTGAACTTCCGGTTCCTATGATTTTCATTTTTTTGGTCAGGTTTAGGGGGGCAAATGTAGCGATATTTTTGGAAATGGGGCTTTTTTGGGGCGAAAGGCGGCACTCTGTGGCAAGTTGACTACTTCATATTGTGTCCGAATACCACCTGCCAGGTGTTGCGGCCCTCCCCCGTGCGGGCGTAGCGCACGCCGACCGTTATCTCGCTGCCGATGCGGAAGAAGTGTCCGCTGACCAGGATGTCCGCACCGTAGGAGTAGAGGATCTCCGGATTGCGGGCTCCGGGAACGATGGCGTCGAATTCTTTATCGCTTCCGCCGAGCAACTTTTCGATCCAGGATTTCCGCTCTGTCTCCCTGATACCGTAAACCGGACTGCGGTTGACGGCTAAATCGGCGAACGGCACAATCTGCATCCGGCTCAGGTAGTAGAGCCAGGGCCAGGTGACATCGCCCAGATAGATGAATATGCCGTAGTCCGCAGTGAATTTCATATAGTCGGTAAGCGGCATCTGCGAGTATCCGCGGGGCATCTTAGCCAGATTTGAAAGGGCGTATGTGGGAGCGGAGCCCTCATCCGACTGCCACTGCTTCTGGAAACCCGCCGTAAGTTTCAGGCTCTGGTCCTTTGTGATGCCGGGCAGATAACCGTACGCATAGAGATATGAGAGGTCCCTGGTCCCGAGATCGTCATAAACCCTGCGTCCGTCCAGTTCGAGTCCGAATCCAAGCCTGGGCGAGAGCTGTCGCTTCGAGCGATCCAGGACGCTGTACCAGCGGGCTCCGTATGTGAGATTGAAGATGCCGTCGTTGCACCAGTCTCCCTTTATGTAAGGTATCAGACCCCGGTTCCAGCCGCCGCGGCTGAAGTTCCAGGGGATATAGACCCTGGCCGAGGCATCTATCGAGAAGGGCTGTCCCTTGCCTTTGCCGAGGAGTTCGTGGTCGTTGATATCGGCGGTAAGCTCTATCGCCGGATACCACCCCGTATAGTTGAAATAGAAGTGTCCGGTGTGCCTTTTGTCGTGATACTCGTATCCGAGCTGGGTGACGGCCGTGCCGAGTGTGTTCTGGGAGATAACGGTGGCCCCCAGGCCGATGAGTTGGTAAAACTCTTCGTAGCTCATCGTCGTTATGCGGTTGACGCTGGCATAGAAGGGGGCCCAGGAGTGGATATTGAAAAGATGCCCTCCCTTGCTGTACGGACGGCCCTGAAGGGTGTCGGTTTCGGCCTTGAGCCTTGCCATCTCACCATCCTCTGGCTCATCGACCGCATAACTTGCGATATCGCTCAGATGCTCCGCCATCGGATAAGCGGCACGGAGGTCGCGCTCCATCACAGCCGGCTTCCATTCGAGCGAATCGGCCTTTATGCGGACCGGGTGCATTCCGCGGCTGTCATAATCTCCGCAGATAAGGTCGCCCTCTGGCGTGAATGTGGGGTAGAACTGTCCGAAACGGGCATTCGCCGCTTTTTTCAGGGAGCCGTCGGCGGGACTGAAGCGGTATATCTGGCAGACTCCGTCGCGGTCGCATACGAAATTGATATCGCCTCCCGTGGCGCTCATGTGCTGTATGTAGCTATACTGGTCCTTTATCTCGCAACGCCAAAGCGGCTCCTTGACCCCGTCTGCCGATGTGCTGTAGAGCCCCTGGCCATTCTCCGTGATCACCAGGGCATATATTCTGCCTCCTGTCACGACGGTCTCCGTAATCTGCCCGTGTGCGGGAGCGGGAATCTCCCTCAGGATCTCTCCGGTTGCCGGATCGGTCACTACGCAGGCGGAACCTCCCTCGATTTTGTAATCGGCGACGAAAAGGGTGTCCGCACTCCCGGATACCGAAGGGTTGAACCAACGGGTTCCACGTGAAACATTCCTAGTGCGGCCCGTCTGCGGGTCGTAGCTGCGGATGATGGAGCTGCTGCGGAGTTCCCACCGCGGGTCGGGAATCTCCTCCGACCAGTAGAGTTTGCCGTCCGCGCCGCGGGTTATGCGGCTTGTCTTGTCGGAAAAGGCCCTCAGACGCACCGCCCTGCCGTCTTTGCCGATGTGGACCAGTTGCTTGGTGTACTGCATTCCCTGCCTTGTGGCCCACGCTCCGCCCTCTCCGTCGGGTATAATGTCGCGGAACTCCGTATAGAGGCGTTCCTCCTTGTTGAGGAGCGGCTCGGTGCCCGTGTAGTGGCCCCTGCGCAGGTAATCGTCGGTCCAGATAGTGGGATAAAAGGCGCTGATGAATCTCCAGTGCTTGCGGACGGTTTTGCCCGACCCCGCGAGGAAGCTCTTGTTCCAGTATCCGAACAGGTCCCACCAGTCCCGCATCTGGATTGTGAGCACATCACCCAGGGCGTACCAGTTGCCGGAGTAGAACTGCAGGTTGCTGTTGATGATATATCCGAAGGCCTCTTTCGAGGGGGTATGGTCGCGGTATGAGCCGTAGCGCCAGCGGTCGTAGCTGCGGACGTCGCCCTCCACGAAAGCCGCCCTGTAGAACATCATCGACTCGCCGTTGCGGCCGAAGCCTGAAGGCGTTTCCTGCCCTACGAAGAGGGCCGCGTTGCCTATGGCCTGCCAAACCGAAGGGTAGAATCCCACTCCGAGGGCCACGGCCTGCTGTCCGAAGGGACCGTGCTGCATAAACCTGAAGATATAGGTGTCGTACTGCGACATATATGCGAGCAGGCGGTTGGTATGCAGGGCCGTCTGCTCCTCATAATTGAGTGGGAGACCTCCGTACGGCTTCGGCGTGGTGAATACCTCGAGCCTCTTCGGGCCCCAGGCGGCTGTCGAGTTGCCGGTTATGGCATAGGGGTGCAAAACAATGGGAACTTTCGGGACGGTTATCCTCATTCCGTCCTGGGCGTGGCCGCGGCTCTTTTCGAAGAGATAGATATACCGCCTCGCCAGCGAATCCATTCCCTGCGGATAGATGACGCTGTAGTTCTCATAATCCATCTGTCGCCACTTTATTCCCGCAGGATCGCTTCCCGCGGTAAAATACTGGGCCGCCGCCTCCGGCATTGCCGCAAGCAGCAGCGCCGCAAGCGCCACCAGAACTGTCGATAGAGCCTTTTTCATTGTAACCTGCAAAGTTAGCAAAAATGAAGCCTAAACAAGAAAACCCGGACACGCACTAAGCGTATCCGGGTCGTCTTTGACCGAAAAGGTGCCGATTACATCATTCCACCCATTCCGGGGTTCATGGCGGGCATTGCGGGAGTCTCCTCCTTGATGTCGGCCAGGGCGCACTCGGTGGTGAGGAACATTCCGGCTACGGAAGCCGCATTCTGCAGAGCTACGCGGACCACCTTCGTAGGGTCGATGACACCTGTCGAAAGCAGGTTCTCATAGGTGTCGAGGCGTGCGTTGTAGCCGAAGTCGCCCTTGCCTTCCTTGACCTTCTGGACGATGACGCTGCCTTCCTTGCCGGCATTTGCTGCGATGGTGCGGATAGGCTCTTCGATTGCGCGGGCCACGATGTTGATACCGGTGGTCTCGTCCTCGTTGTCACCCTTGAGTTTCGCGAGGGCCTTGGTAGCGCGGATGAATGCCACTCCGCCGCCCGGGATGATACCCTCTTCGACAGCTGCGCGGGTCGCGTTGAGGGCATCCTCCACGCGGTCTTTCTTCTCCTTCATCTCAACTTCCGAAGCTGCGCCGACATAGAGGACAGCCACGCCGCCGGCCAGTTTGCCGAGACGCTCCTGGAGTTTCTCGCGGTCATAGTCGCTCTTGGTGGCTGCGATCTGCTGGCGGATCTGGGCTGCACGCTCCGCGATGGCCTGCTTGTCGCCCGCACCGTTGACGATGGTGGTGTTCTCCTTGTCCACGACAACCTTCTCGGCGCGTCCGAGCATATCGGGAGTAGCGTTCTCGAGGGTGAAGCCCCTCTCTTCCGATACCACGATTGCACCGGTCAGGGTAGCGATATCCTGGAGCATCTCCTTGCGGCGGTCGCCGAAGCCCGGAGCCTTGACGGCTGCGATCTTCAGTGTACCACGCAGCTTATTGACGACAAGCGTGGTGAGAGCCTCTCCGTCCACGTCCTCTGCGATGATGAGGAGCGAGCGGCCTTCCCTTGCGATGGGCTCGAGGATAGGCATAAGGTCCTTCATCGTGGAGATCTTCTTGTCGGTGATAAGGATGCTCGGCTGGTCGAGAACAGCCTCCATCTTGTCGGGGTTGGTCATAAAGTAAGCGGAGATGTAACCGCGGTCGAACTGCATACCTTCGACCACCTTGACTTCGGTCTCGGTGCCCTTGGCCTCTTCGACGGTGATGACGCCGTCCTTCTTGACCTTCTCCATAGCATCGGCGATAAGCTTGCCGATGGTGCTGTCATTGTTGGCCGAGATTGTGCCGACCTGCTCGATCTTGGAGTAGTCGTCGCCTACGGCCTTGCTCTGCTTCTTGAGGTCTTCGACTACAACGGCGACAGCCTTGTCGATACCCCTCTTGAGGTCCATCGGGTTGGCACCTGCGGCCACGTTCTTGAGGCCCACGTTGATGATAGCCTGTGCGAGGACGGTAGCGGTGGTGGTACCGTCACCGGCCTGGTCGTTGGTCTTGGAAGCGACCTCGCGGACCATCTGCGCACCCATATTCTGGAAGCGGTCCTCGAGTTCGATCTCCTTGGCTACGGTGACACCGTCCTTGGTGACCTGGGGAGCGCCGAATTTCTTGTCGATCACGACATTGCGGCCTTTAGGACCGAGGGTGACCTTGACAGCGTTAGCAAGTGCGTCCGCACCTTCCTTCATCAGGTTGCGGGCTTCGGTATTGAATTTTATCTCTTTTGCCATAATTGTTTCCTCCTTAGATTATTTGAGAACTGCGACGACGTCGCTCTGACGCATGATCAGATAATTCTTGCCGTCCACGGTGACCTCCGTGCCCGCATATTTGCCATAGAGAACCACATCTCCGGCCTTGAGCTCCATAGGCTCATCCTTCTTGCCGCCGCCAACTGCGATGACGGTGCCCTGCTGGGGTTTTTCCTTGGCTGTATCAGGAATGTACAGTCCGCTTGCGGTCTTTGTCTCGGCTTCCTTGGCCTCGATAAGAACCCTGTCTGCTAATGGTTTGATTGTCATAATCCTTATTATTTTAATATTTTTGTATCAGGTTTTGCAGCCCGCACCTTTCCGGGCGGCGCAGGAAACAGGGCAAATTAAATGCCACTGCCGCAAAACTGACAAAATGACACGGAACAGATGAAGAGATTCTTGATATGCGTGGCCATAGCCGCCTGCCTCACTGCCTGCGGCGGCAACAATGGCAGCAAAACAGCCAGCAAGCAGGGAAACGTGGAGCAGACCGCCGCAGCCCCCAAAAAGTTCCCATATCCCGAGGTACCCTCTTATATAGGAGAGGCGTCTGCTGCCCGCGACTATGCCGCCGGGCACTTCTGGGACCGGTTTTTCGCATCCCCGAAAGATTATCAGGACCGCGACCTCATAGAGGGGGCCTTCGCCGGATATGCCACAATCTTGAATAGCGTCTCTCCGGAGGTCTCCCGAAAGGCGCAGGAGCATCTCCTCGCCCTGGCCGAAAAATCCCTCAAAGAGTGGCCCGAAGGGGATATGCTCTCCCTTATGCTGGAGTTCTGCGGGCACTACTTTGACGATCCTAACTCCCCTTACCGCGACGAGGAGTGCTATCTTCCGGTGGTGGAATGGATCCTCTCCTCGGACCTTCCCGACGAGGCTTCGAAGGCCCGCGCCGCATATCTCAAGCCGCTCATCTCCCTCAACCGCCCCGGAACGGTGGCGAATGATTTCACCTATACCACCGCTACCGGCCGCCGCGGGACCCTCCACAAAGTGAAGGCGGAGCGCACCCTGCTCTTCTTTAGCAACCCGGGCTGCGCCAACTGCAAGGAGATCATCGACGCCCTCTCAAACTCTCCCAGGATCGGCTCAATGATTGCCGACGGCACACTGAAAGTGGTCAATATCTATCCCGACGCCGACCTTACCGAGTGGTATAAATATCTGTCGCATTACCCCGAAGAGTGGATTACCGGCTTCGATGCCGAAGGGGTGCTCAATGCCAATACGATCTATTACCTGCGCGCCATCCCGTCGCTCTACCTGCTCGACGCCGACAAGCGCGTAATACTCAAAGACGCCCCGTTGGAGCGTCTTCTGGAGCATCTTGAACAGTAAAAAGGAATCTTACTCGCCGCTCTCTTCCTGCTGGGCGATCTTGTAGTTGATGTTGCGCACCAGGCGTTCCAAATCGCGGCGGTAGCCCGACAGGACGATGGGATTCTCGGTCTTCGTGACTGTGATGCGGTCCTCGAAGAAGCGGGTCACCCTGTCGGCGGAACGCTCCATCCGGAAATCGATTTTCCTGTCGTTTTCCTCCTCGATGATGTATCCCAGTTCGCGGAAGGCCTCTACGATAATGCTGCGATAATCCGCAAAAGTGCCGTTGAGGTGGATTCTGCGCTTGATGAAGCTCAGGTAGGGATAGATTGCGGCCGCAGCTACGAAGAAGATCACGAGCTTGGGGACAGCCCCCTCCGCGAAGATCTGTGAATAAGGGACTTCTCCTCCCTTGCGGATGGTCAGGAACCATACCAGACCGGTTATGACAAAGAAAATGATCATAAACTCGATCAGGAACTTGACGGCGCGTCTGAGGTACTGCATAATTTTTGCTGTTTGGGTTTTCGCTACGGCAAATTTAGTTATTTTTGCAAGTATTATAACGAAAAAGAGTATGAAAGACGAAGAACTTGATGAAGAGATGCTCGAGTTCGAGCGCAAATATGGAAAGGAAGACGGAAAGAAGAAAGATGCCGGCGCGATGCGCAGCTTGACAATCGCCCTCGCGGTGGTAGCCGGACTGCTTCTGGCCGTCCTTGCGGGTGTTCTGATAAACAAGGCGAAACTGGTCCGCGCCCTCAACAGCGAGAAGGCCGACCTCACCTCGGAACTCGTCGCCCTCCGGAACGACTACGACTCCATCAGCACCAACAACGCCGCCATCAACGACTCCCTGGCAGTGGAGAAGGAGAAGGTGGGCCAGCTTATAGAGCGACTCCAGAAGACAGAGGCCACCAACCGCGCCAAGATCCGTCAGTACGAGAAGGAGATAGGCACGCTGAGGAGCATCATGAAGGGATACATCGCTCAGATCGACTCCCTCAATACCCTCAACATCTCCCTGCGCCACGACGCCGCAGCGGCCAAGAAGGATGCCGCAGAGAGCCGTGAGAAATATGACAAACTCGTAACCAAGACCGAAGAATATGCCGCCAAGGCATCCGTAGGCGCCGTTGTAAAGGGCCGCGGAGTCTCCCTGGTGGCCATCAACTCCTCCAACAAGGTCACCGACCGCAGCAGCCGCGTAGTCAAACTCAAGGCCTGCCTGAGCCTCATCGAGAACTCCATCGCCGAGAAGGGCCCGAGGATCGTCTATATAGTGGTGACCTCTCCCGACGGCACCCTGATGACGGGCGACCAGTCACGTCCCTTCAGCGTGGGCGGAGAGCAGAAGATGTGCACGGCTTCGCGCGAAGTGGACTACCAGGGCGAAGAAGTCGAGGTCTGCATCTACTACACCAATCCCGATCCGTTCGTCAAGGGTGTCTATAACGTGGAGGTCTTCTCCAACGAGACCCGCCTTGGTTCGGCCGACGTACTGCTGAAGTAGCCCCGACGCAGGATGGCCGGCCTCTACGTCCATATCCCTTTCTGCACCTCCTTCTGCATCTACTGCGATTTTTATTCGGAGGTGGCTCCTGAGAGGGTGGATGCGTATCTGGAGGCCCTTTCCCGCGAGGCGGCATCCCGCAAAAGCGAATTGAGCGTCCCCCCTACGACTCTCTATGTTGGAGGAGGGACGCCTTCTTTATTGTCGGAGCGGCAGTTCTCCAGATTGTCCGAAATCCTGCGGAAAAACTTCGACCTTCAGGCTGTGGAGGAGTTTACAGTCGAGGCCAACCCCGACGATATAACGCCCGAAAAGCTGGCCCTCTGGCGCTCCTGCGGCGTAAACCGCCTGAGCATCGGGGTGCAGTCCTTCTGCGACGCACATCTCAAATGGATGCGCCGCCGACACGATTCTGCGGCAGCTGCCAGGGCTTTCCGGATGGCGCGCGAGGCAGGCTTCCGCAATATCTCCCTGGATCTGATTTTCGGCTATGCAGGACTCTCGATGCGGGAGTGGGAGGCGTCGGTCGAAAAGGCGCTGTCGCTGGGCCCGGAGCACATCTCCTGTTACCAGATGATGCTCGAGGAGGGGACTCCGCTGACTCTTCTGGCAGAGGCGGGAAAGTATATCGAGCCTCCGCAGGAGGAGTGTGCGGCGCAGTATTCGCTTCTTCAGCAACGACTTTCGGAAGCCGGATACGTTCAGTATGAGATTTCCAACTTCGCCCTTCCCGGATTCGAATCGCGGCACAATTCGGCATATTGGCGCCGGGAGCCCTATCTGGGTTTGGGTCCGGCCGCCCACTCCTTCGACGGCGCCCGTCACCGCAGCTGGAACGATCCCGACCTGGAGGCCTGGCTTGCCGCCTGGAATCCTGCCTCGGAGAGCCGGCGCGCGGGGTCCTTTGAGATCCTCTCTGACAAGGATGTCTTCAACGAAACAGTGATGCTCTCCCTGCGCACCGCCCGCGGCCTGGACCTTGCGGAACTGGATCCTACGCTTTTGGCCGAAGCCCGCCCCGCATTCGATGCCGCCATTGCCTCCGGCAACCTAGTCCGCACCCCCTCCGGCCGTCTCCGCATCCCCTCCGACCGCTTTTTTATCTCCGATTTTGCAATAACTGAGGAAATATTGATTTAAGTATGCTTGAACGGGTCGTTAGTGTATAGCTCTATTATTATCTATGCTCTTAATAATAAGAGAATCTGGATTTAAGCTGTTTAGATATAGGATACCGTTGTCAAACAGCCAGGAAATGTTATACTTAAATACATTTTCATCACAATCATAAAAATCGTCGCTGGTGATGCGCTCCAGGACTTCGTAGGCGAAAGCCATCTGCTGAAGCAGACGGGCCTCATCGGCCGTGATGCCGCGTGAACGCAACTGCAAGGAGATAATCGATGCGCTGTCAGGCTCCAGGGAGGTTCAGATGATGATTGAAGCCGGCAAGCTCAAGGTGGTCAACATCTATCCCGATGCCGACCTCACCGAGTGGTACAACTACCTCTCGAACTATCCCGAAGAGTGGATAACCGGCTTCGATGCCGAAGGCGTCCTCAACCGCAACACCATCTACTACCTCCGCGCCATCCCCTCACTCTACCTATTGGATGTCGATTAGAGAGTAATACTCAAAGATGCTTCTCTGGAAAGGGTTCTTCAGAGACTTTAGTAAGAAGTAAACTTATAAACTGCACGACAAATGGGGGAGGCTACACATACACTAATTCTCCATCACATTTTTTGGGAGCGACAATAGCGCCATTTCATATTAGTTAGGCAAAAGATAAAGCTTTTATCGGCCCAATTCTAGCCACACGTGTAATTATCTAAGTTTCTATATATTATAGGACTCAATAATACACTAATGGACAATAATCCTCTAGTATCACCTATTGATAAATGGATTCTCCGCTTTATTGAAAATATTATACATTATTAAAGTAGAGTCATCTAACCAACACGGATAATATAGACTATCAAATTGATTCTCCCACTTTTTATCGTAGTGCTTAATTATGTCGACTATGGTGAAGTATAATACAGAATCCCTAAAAACAACATTGCGAAATGCCATTCTTGAATAATGAGTAGCACCAATTGCTAATGTATCTGTTATATTATTCCCCTGGAAAACAATAGCAAAATAAGTGTCTATCAACGACTCCCTTTGCTGTAGCGGCTGAGAGTCATAAACACTCAAATCATATAACGAGTCTAATCGAGTCTCTAGAAAACGAAGAGTATCATTGCTTGGAAGAAAGATATGATGCTTTGATATCTTTATGAAATCTATAGGAGAGATACATCCCAACCTGCAAATATCCCACGGAATCTCATCATTATAATAAAGATGTGCATGTATATACTTATCGTGAAAAGTTGTTTTTTTATTCTCGCAATTAGATAATAATCCAACAACAATTGTCGCTATACAAACTAATAAAGATTTAAAGTAATTCATTATGCTTTTTTACTATTTTTTCAATTTGGTTTGGATTTAGACCTCTCGTTGATCCATTAAGAATCCGTATGCCATGATCAGTTCTTGTGACTTGGTTATTATTGATTTCGTGGTGTTTCCTTGCGGTTTTCTGTTCGCGGTCAGTAATAATCTCTTTTTCTTCGATAGTATCAAAAATTACATCGCTATTTTTTTGATTTTTATTAGCATAATCCCTTTTCTCCTGTTTGCTAGAAGATCGCACTGCAGAATCATATCTCTTAGCATGTTCGGTTTCGTGGTCCAATGCCGTAGCTGGAGAAATCCACATTGAAGAAGATGTTTCTGCAATATGTAGATAATCCCAATAAATAGTTTTAGTTGATCGTTGGAAACGAGATTTGCCATCAGAAGCTTCTGCGATAGTATATATAATGGGGGAAGCTTCTAAAACAGCAAGATTCCCCGCAGTGCCACGACTATTCATATACTTGACAGTTTGAGCAAATGCCTTTTTGAATTCTGGTGAAGCATTTTCTGCAAATACAATCTTTTTACCCTCTTCATCAACAAAGTTTTCTGGATTATTCCCACAGTAGTTGTACTGTGTGAGTGAGTGGTACTTGCCTGCCATCGGGTCCTGCTGCAGCCAGCGGCCGATCACAGGGTCGTAGAACCTTGCGCCAAAGTCGAGATAGGGCGCGAGGCCTGTAGATATGTTCTGCTGTTCCTTGCCGCTGAAGCCGTAGCGGTTGCTCGTCAAGGTTGTCAGCGAGGGGTTGTCGTGACGGCCGCCAAATGGATAGTAATCATTCCTCTCAACCACGGCGTTGTCGGTCACTATTGCCCTTATGCTTCCCAGATGATCCGTAACGTATTTACGAACTTTTATTCCATTGCCGATGGATTCTATCCTACCTCCTGCGTATGGTGTACTCTCGAAGGAATAATATGCGCCTTCTTCTTCATCTTCCTCAGGTCCACGGAGGTTGACATTCTTGACAACCTTCAGGTATTTGCCCGTCGTATCCCTCTTGCTCAGCGTTGAGGTCCTTGCCCCACGGCTTCCGTCTCCGGGGTCCTCCGGATCCCTTGCATCCTCTTGAAGATTAAAGACCAGGTCGCCCAGCCAGGCCCGTCCCATTCCGGTATCCTCGCGATGCAGCGCCACCTTCGTACCGTCGGCCAAATAGTCGTAGAAGACCATCAGATCGCTCTCTCCGTCGTTGAACCAGGAAGGAAGGTTCAGGACGTTGTATCCTATGGCATATTCCCTTGCCGCATCGCCGGTGACGTTGCCGTTGAAGTCATACTCGTACCATGCCGTACCGTTGATCAACAATGCCCTGTTGCCTTCATAGGAGATGGTATAGTTGTTCGTCGGCATTGTCCCTGAACTGCCGTATCTAAGCAAAGAGAGGACGTTGTCGTTGCGGTCGTAGGTGATGTTCCTCTCGCTCCAGGCGTTGACCGGGTTGCCGTACAGATAATGCCATCCGTCCCTCAGGCGGCCGAAGCCGTCGTAGTTCAGGACGTATGTCCCCGAGGGCTGTCCGCCGTGCATCCAGAAGGTCTCGGCTATCCTTCCGGTATAGGACGGCGTGGTATATACGGCACCCTCGCGACGGAGATATTCTGAGAAGATATCGCTCGTCACCCCGCCAACGGTCAGTTCACTCGCCCTGTGGGACACCCAGCCCTGCGCTGTAGTGGTCTGCCTGCAGAGAACCAATGAATGACGGATGAACAGAATAACGCTAATCATCTAATGATGCTTTGTATGCGACTATTTCAATTATTCTATTACGCCATGTCCATAATTGTAAACCAATAGACGGAAACTCGTAAACATGGTGTAAATGACGATTCCTTTCATTTAAATATATTGTATCTTCTCCTTCACATATAAAATCATACAGTTTTACAAATTGGCCGTATGACATTCCTATGATATTATAATTATTAATAATACAGAAGGATGACGATACAACAGATTCAATTATTTTTTCTTTTGAATCTTCCGCCAACCAGATGCGAATACCTAGTTCATAAAAAATGTAATCCTCAAAATAACCGTCTATATCTTCAATTGTATGTTTAAGATTCAAATAATTTGAAATCTTATCTCCAAATTTAAATATACCAAAAGATTCATTTGGCCTAAGAATATAATGCTCTATAGATTCAGTGTTTATTGGGTCTGCTATGCTCTTCTCCCGAATACTTTTTTTGTGCTGTTTCACGGATTCTCCTTATTTTATTATTAATAATAGCTTGATCTTTTTTTGTTGCGCCCTGTTTTTGCTTTTCTAATGCTTCTATTTGTTTATTCGCTTTTTCCAATGCTCTGCCGCTATCCCCATGCTTTTCATTCTTACCGCTTACTTTACCTCTGTTATATCCCTGTGATTTATTATCAGCAGAATTAATCATCAGCATTGATCCGGTAGCTGCAGAAACTTTACCCGTTGCCGATAATGCGGCTCCGCCAACGACGGCAAAAGCACCTTCGGGCGCTCCCGCAACCGTTGAGAAGACCAAACTACCTGCAGCAACAGATGATTCTCCTGCTATTATTGCTGCCGATCCAGCAATAATAGCTATTTCCCCAATATATCCAGCCGCATTATCAACTTTACGCAATGCTTCGTTATAATCCTCCGAATCTGTAGGCGAATATGCATCTCGCATATTTCCACTTAACGGGACGACATTTGTGTAAACTCCCATAATACCGCCTACTATTTTGTCAATCCAGTCTTTTCCGTTGAGATCAATCCTGTTCACCGGATCCCCGCCGCAGTAGTTGTACTGCGTAAGGCTGGTGTATTTGTCGGCCAGCGGGTCTGGCGAGAGCCAGCGGGCGGTCAGCGGGTCATAGAAGCGGGCTCCGAAGTCGATGTAAGGGTCGAGCGAGGACGAGATATTCTGCCGCTCCTTACCGATGAAGCCGTAGCGGTTGGTCGTCAAGGTCGGGAGAGTTGTGTTGTCGTGACGGCCTCCAAATGGATAGTAGTCGCTCCTCTCGACGACAGTGTTGTTTGTTACTATGGCACGCACGCTTCCCAGATGGTCTGTAACGAACTTTCGGACTGTCAGCCCAGTGCCATCTGCTTCAATTCGTCCTCCTGCGTATGGCGTGCTCTCGAAGGAGTAGCTGGTGCCCTCTTCTTCCTCGTCAGGCCCTTCGTTGCGGAGATTGGCGCCCTTCGGGATTTTCATATACTTGCCGGTTGTATCCCTTTGGCTTCTTGCTCCTCTGCTTCCGTCCCCGGGATCTTCCGGAGCACGAGCGTCTTCTTCCAGATTGAAGACTATATCTCCTAGCCAAGCCAACCCAAGACCGGTCTCTTCTCTGTGCAGGGCAACCTTCGCTCCATCAGCGAGATAGTCGTAGAAGACACACAGATCGCTCTGGCCGTCGTTTAACCACGAAGGCAGATTGAGGACGTTGTATCCTATGGCCATTCCCCTTGCCGCATCGCCGGTGACGTTGCCGTTGAAGTCATACTCAAAGTAATCAGTGTTGTTCAGCATCGAGGCCCTGTTGCCTTCGTACGAGATGGTGTAGTTGTTCGTCGGCGTTGTCCCTGAGCTGCCGTATCTAAGCAGTGAGAGGACGTTGCCATTGCGGTCGTAAGTGATGTTCCTCTCGCTCCATTCGTTGACCGGGTTGCCGTACAGATAGTGCCATCCGTCCCTCAGGCGCCCGAAGCCGTCGTAGTTCAGGACGTATGTCCCCGAGGGCTGCCCTCCGTGCATCCAGAAGGTCTCGGCTATCCGGCCGGTATATGAGGGCGTGGTATATACGGCACCCTCGCGACGGAGATATTCTGAGAAGATGTCGCTTGTCACGCCGCCAACGGTCAGCTCGCTGCCCCTCTGGCTTACCCAGCCCTGCAGCGCATAGTGGTCAGCCTGAACGAGACCGCCGTCGTTGATGGCATTCTGGCGGCCAAGAACGTCATAAGTAAAGATGACCGAAGTGGTCGGAGTGGTCGCTCCGTTGAGGTAGGTATACTCTGCCGTAACCCTTCCGCGAGTGTCATTGTCGAATGCAGTGAGCTTTGTCACGGTAGTATTCCCTGCCGTGGCCGAGATATGCCGCGAGACCGGATTGCCGACAAAGTCGTAATTAAAACTCTCACGCGTGATACCTCCCTGGGCGTTGCTCTCCACGCTCTGCAGAAGGCGGCCGAGGTTGTCGTAGTAGAAGGCCCTCTCCACATACTTCGGATTGCTGTAGCTGTAACGGCCTCCTTCGAGTATGAGCTGCTTCTCGTAGTACTTCTGCCCGAGCGATGTCCCGGTCCTGTCGGTGGTGGCAGGAGCATATACTCCGGTTATTCCAGGATCCACCACCTCGAAAGCCAGGGCAGATGGCACCGGAGGGGCATTGGCGCCCGTGCACTGATAGCCTGTCCGGTCATAAGCGTATTCGGCAAGGACGGCTACGGTGGCACCTGTAGTTGCGTTGACGATGCTCTTGCGGGTAAGGCAGTCATAGATGTCGTACTCGTACTTTATCTTCCAGCCATAGTCCCGCAGGTTACCGTCAGTGCTGGTTACAAGGCGGTCGCGATCGTCATAGGTGTACTCTTCCGCCTCTAGGCTGGGACCTTTCCTGGCTGTGAGCCTTCCACGGGCGTCGTAGGTATAGATGAAGGCGTAGCCGCTCAGGGCTTCGGGCATTGTGGAGGGGGACAGCGAGAGCGTCGTACCCCGTGATAGCAACGCGCTGCCCTCGGGCTGGATGACGCACACCAGGCTGTCCTTCATGTCGCGGAGATAGTATGTGTCGGCCCTTGTGCCGTCGCCGCGGCTGCGCGAGAGCAGCACGTGGCCGAAGGCGTCGGCGTATTCCTCGGTGATATGGCCGTCTGCGTCGGTCCTGACGGTGCAGGCAAGGGTGCCGGCGGGAGCGTAGGCAGCGCCGACGGATATAGTTGACGAGGAGCCTGCGTTGTATGAGAGCGCCAATACGCTGTCAAGTGCCGAGTTTACCCGATAGACTGTCGTGTCGGGGTGGCTGCGGTATGCGGATCCGGGAAGGCGCGACGACTCCTTCCTGCCGGCAGGAGATGTGCCATAGGTGTTTTCCTGATAATTGTATACCTCGCCGCTGCCGAAGCGGTTCTGATACCAGTTCTGCTGGGCAGTGATGGCTTGAGGGTCAAAGGCGGACGATGAGGAGGGATAAGGAAGATATATCCTTGCGTCCTCCCTGCGCATCGGGTCCAGCCACTTCGGAGTCACGACGTGGCCTGCGGAACCGGCATCGAGGGCCACGTCCTGCGCGGGGTAGCCCAGACCGTCGTAATAGCTGATGTCCTTATATGAGATAGCAGGACGCAGATACGAGGTCCTGCGGATGAAGTTGGTCCCGCCCGTGAGAGTATCTCCACCGTTAACGAGGTGATAATCGTATCTCGCAAGGGGTTCCTGCCAGGTGTTGTCAACGGAGCAAAGACGGTTCTTTGAATCGTAGCCGTAATACTCTCCCTGACCGGTAGGATATGTGATATGTGAGAGTCCCACCATATCCTGCCACTGGTAATATGTCCTGTTGGCGGAGCCGTTCTCCTCGCGGCTAAGGATATAGCGTCCGGATGTGTCCCAGGCGAATTGGATATAAGCGTCACCGGGGAAGGAGACTGTGAATGGTCGCCAGTGATTGGCTGAATCGTATGACATAGTTACCACAGTAGAATCTCCTGTCTGTGGCGAGAATGGCGTCTGAGTCGGATACGGCGTCAGAATATTGTACGAAGCCTTTCGGACGGGTAAGGTCCGCAAGGTGTCATTATATGCGAAATGGTCAAGGGACGTAATATACTCGACATTGCCCCGCAATCTGCTGCTTGCAACATCACATATATTGCCAGCCGGTGCTGTTGAGTCAATCTCGTGCCAGTATCGGTACCGCCTGCCATAGCCGTCGGCAAGGGTGTTGGAGGTCGTCTGCTCGCTTACCCTCTGGCCCTTGGCGTTATAGGTGTAGGTCGTAGTCGTGGTTATCGGGGAGCCGGAGCGGTAGTCGGTGGTGGTAACAGAATTAAGTTGTGGCTGATAAAATAAATTTCTGGCAGTTATCAGATGGCTGTAGCCGTTAATAAGATATTTTCTGGAGGCAACTATTGGGAGGGAATAAAAGTATCTTGTTTCAGAAAGAATAAGATTTGAATTATTGTACTCTGTTATTTTTTCGATCTGTCCTCGTAGAATGGACTTGTCATTAAGCTTAGTCTTTGTCAATATAATATTTCGATAAAGGTTCGACCCGGAAGAACAGCCAAAATAGTATGAATTCAAGTCTGTTAGCCCACTACTTATATCCTGAGTAGTATAGAATGATTTAACGTAAATATCTTCCGTGTCTTTCATATAGTCGTCAGGAGCATAATTATCAGGGTATTGTAAATAATCATAGTATTTATTCTCTGTCTTGGAACCGTCAGAATGGATAATGATAACACTAGAATAACCGAGATGGCTCTCTCCTGAATAATCTGTTGAGGGAATATTACCCTGGCTATTCATCAAGATATATCCAGTTTTATAATTAGAGGCATATACACCTGCTCCAAAGTGATAATAATACTCTGTGTTCCGTTGGAAGAAATCAGCTTTCAGTCTCATTGAATACCGGGGCATACTGTGCAGAATGCCACTGGTTCCGTAATCAAATATAGTAGAGTCTGAAAAAGAAGCATATTGATTGCTGGTGTTAATTATTTTTTTTACCCTAAGTCCCCCTGCTAAATAGTTATGACAGGGCTTTAATTCGTATTCTGCAGTATTAGGATGCAACAGACTAATATCAATCCTTTTGTCTACCCTGTTGCACTCATAGTCTATCAGCGTACATCCCCCCGTCGGATATGAGATAGAACGCATAGCTCCATAGGACGTATATGTGCTGTCGGGATCACGTGCATTGGATACGAAATGATACAGACTGTCATCTTGAAAACCGATATTGCTGCTGTTGAAAGAATATGAACCTCCGCTTCCACGCCAGAACCCCCAGTGATCGGTGGCAACACAATCAATAGGCGGGTACTCGTCTGTAGATGAGGAATGGTTATATGTGAACTCAAATACTCCGAAAGAACCTGTTACGGAATTGAGAAACATCTTGGGCGAGTGATGCGAAGATGAAGAGGTATAAGACTGGGAACACACTATGCTGTCGATCTGGTTTCCTGAATAGTCTAATATGGCAATCGAGGAGAGCCTGTTTGCACTGTTGAATTTTTCGTTAAGTGTCCCGACATTTCCGTCAATGTCCGGAAATATGTTGTCATAATCAGTAATGGATTCAGAAAAAGCGCCTGATCCATATTCAAAAGAGTCCTTATCAGAGTAATTGAAGCGGATAATCTGGTGTCCGCTAACTGAAACAGATTGGAGCAACCGAGTAATGGTGCTGAGAAACTTCTCACGGGAAGAATTGTCCAGTGAATAAAAAAAACTATCCGGAGCATTCCCAGTAGAATATACTTTTGAATAACCGTAGCGCACACCATCAGAATAGCTAATGTCCAAATATGGTCTGGGTGCCCGATAATCAAAAATGATTGTTCTTCCATTAGGCGCCGTTATTCTATATAAATGCAAAGCTGAGAAGTAATAATTATTTTCACTGAGCGGTGAATTACTGGAAGTCCATCTTGCATCATAAGAAACGTCTCGATAGGTATGGTCTTTTCCAAACTGAAAAATAAAACCATCCGACGTCGTTATTGTAATTCTCTGAGCACCGTTTATGGCATCGGAATAATCGATGCTGACAGAGTATTCAGACCCCGGATCTGTTGAGGCAAATACTGCAATTTGGCCGTTAGGTAATATTACAAAACGGCCGGAGTTTCCGTTTGGTAATATAAAATGGTATATATCAGACGCTGTATCAAAGAAATAACCATCACAACTAATACTGCCGTAATTATCATATATCACAGGGCGGTCTGAAAACATCGGCGTGGCTCCCATAAAATAGCCAAGCGGTGTGTCTTCAGGAAGTGCTGCAGCAGTCTGGCAAATAATGTTGACAGCGGTATAAGAACTATCTGCCAACATTGACTTCGCTAAAGGAAAAGTATTGGTAAGGGCAAGGTAGTAAAAACCTCTCATATTGCTATTAATGTACTCATCCGGTAATCCCACAACTTCTCGTGTTATCACTCCGCCGCAATTCAGAGTCCATCCGAGCCCGACAGGGCCGGAGCCTTGATTAGGCCGATAACCATCGAAAGAATAATCCAAAGAAACCGGAATTTCGAAATCTTCATCTTTGTAGGTGTAAATAGGCAGCGAATACTGAAAGGTTCCAGTGTAAAGAGAAGGTGTAAGACTTCCATATTTCGTCATCTCATAGGCCTGCGCCGATGGACGGATGTTCGCATTATAGCTGAAAGGGTCGGTGTCCTGCGCGGAACTGATATGATAAAATAAAGCCGCCAAAAGGACGCTAAGAAAATAGTAAGGTTTATTATTCATACGCAAGAGATTAACTACTAACAAAATTAGCATATAATTACCAGCTATACAAAGCGGTCTGCGCTTTTTTATCTCCGATTTTGCAATAATCGCCGAGATTCTGTAATTTTGGCAGGATAAACCGAAAAGTCTATGAAATACAACAGGATATTACTTAAACTCAGCGGCGAGGCTATCGGCGGTCCGGACGGACAGGGCCTCGACGAAGATATACTTGAGAAGTTCGCGGCCCAGATTGCCGATATCGCCAAGGCGGGCGTGCAGATCGGCATTGTCATCGGCGGCGGCAACATATTCCGCGGCCTGCAGGGCAGTAAGCGCGGATTCGACCGCGTGCGCGGCGACCAGATGGGTATGCTCGCCACGGTCATCAACAGCATCGGCCTCTCGCTCTTCATCAAGGGGCAGGGGGTGCCCGCGGAGGTCTTCACCTCGACCCCGATGCGCCCGATGGCAAAATATTATATGCGCGACGAGGCCCTCGACTATATGGAAAAGGGCGGAGTGGCCATCATAGCCGGCGGAACGGGCAATCCCTTCTTCACCACCGACAGCGGCGCTGCGCTGCGTGCCTGCGAGCTTAAGGTGGACGCTTTGCTGAAAGGCACGAAAGTTGACGGGGTGTACGACAGCGATCCCAAAAAGAACCCTCAGGCAAAGAAGTATCAGACACTTACATTCGACAAGGCCATAGCCGACGGCCTCGGAGTCATGGATATGACGGCTTTCACTCTCTGCAAGGAGAACGACGTTCCCATCGTGGTGTTCAACATCAATAAGGACGGCGAACTCCGCAGGGTGGTCGAGGGCGAGAATGTCGGCACAGTAGTAAGCAAATAATTATTGAAGCAGTTATGATAGATAAAGCCAAACAAGTCGTTGCCGCTGCCAAGGAAAAAATGACCGACGCGGTGACGCATCTGGACGAATCCCTCCAGAATTACCGCGCAGGCAAGGCGAATCCTGCGGTTTTCAACCCTGTTATGGTATCTTACTACGGCACTATGACTCCGCTGCCGCAGACTGCCAGCATTACGGCTCCTGATGCCAAGACGATCCTCATCCAGCCGTGGGACAAGACTCTCATCAAGGTTATTGAAAAGGCCATAATGGACGCCAATCTGGGCTTCACGCCGCAGAATAACGGCGAGATGATCCGCATCAACGTGCCCGCCCTCACCGAGGAGCGCCGCCGCGAACTGGTCAAGAAATCAAAGGGCGAAGGCGAGAACACCAAGGTAAGCATCCGCAACGCCCGCCGCGATGCCATCGAGGCCCTCAAGAAGATGATCAAGGAAGGTCTTCCCGAGGATGTCGAGAAGGACTGCGAGGACGAAGTCCAGAAAGAGACCGACAAATTCAGCAAGAAGGTCGATGAACTCCTCTCCGCAAAGGAGAAAGAGATAATGACCGTCTAGCGTCCCAGGAACATATCGTTCGAGGTACGGGCCCTTCGCTTGTCGAAGAGGCCCGTATCGGGTTTATGGAGCATCTTCACCGCGGAGGAGTCGGCAGCGAACATACTGTCGAAATACTGGGTCTGAGAGGTGTTGAGGCAGGAGAGACCCTCTATCTCCTCGAGCGCGTTGAGATAGCTGAACATATGCGATGCGGTACGGTTGGCATATATCTCGGCTGCCGGCGTGGCGACTGTGATAGTGCCTGTCGAGGCGTCCCAGGTGGCGTAAACCGGTGCGCTGCCCCTCTCGCTGACAAGGGTGCCCTTCGCAGCGGGGTCGGAGGTGCGGAAGACGATCCTGCGGATGAGCGAATCCCGCGAAATGGGCCTGACTCCGGGGACGAAGCCGGGCGATGCGAGCGACTTGATTATCTCGTTGAAGTCGCTGCCGGTGCGCAGGATCGCCTTTCCGGAAGCCTCTCCGGGGCCGCCTTTCCAGCTCACGCTGATGGTGTAGGGGGCGCCGTTGAGGACTGCGGTCCTGCCCACATAGTTGATGCCGTGGTTGCCGAAGAAGTTGGTGACAGTCTCCTCGCACTGCACACCGATATACCAGGTGCCGGCCTCGAGGGTCTCAAAGCGGAGCTCCTTGACGCGCTTGCCGTTCTCCACCGCATACTGCGCATCCTCCCTGAAGGCGAAGGTTCCGTTTGCCAGCCTCAGGCTCAAGTTGAAATCCTCCTTGGCCTCGAGGCGGACGACAATGTCGCGCGCCCCTTCGGGGAGGCCGAATACAAAGTGGTGGCACTGGAGGTCGCCTATCCGGGCGTGGGCGGGGTCATCCTCGTTGGAATACTTGTCCATAAGGCGGGTCTCGCCGTTGTGCAGGACGCCCTTGACCCTGGCGTAACCCAATCCGTCGAGCGCATATTTCACGAGGGCTGCCATAAAGTCGCGCCTCTCGCCGTCCTTGTACTGCTCTGGATGGCCTCCGCAGGGGATTACGCGGCCGGTGGCGGCAGATGCCTTGTAGGCTATTACCGATGGCAGGCCGTGGTATTTGTATGCCGGATAGTCATTGCGGGCCAGCACTTCGGTGCCGGGCACCATATCGTAATGCTCGAAGTAGGGACCGTTCCAGTGCTTCATACTGTCCACCCGGTTGTCGCCGCCGAAATCGTAGTAGCGCAGCAGCGGGCTGTCCTCGGGGATTATGTAAGTGGGATAGATGTCGTAAACATTGGTATCGTTGGTCAGGCCGGGCCAGAGGCCGAGATAGCCGTAGTTGGTGTATCCGCCCTTGTCCACCATTCCGTCGGATGCCATAAAGGCACCGGCGCAGGAACCTATGTAGCTGCCGCCTTCGGCCACGAACTGGCGGTAACGGTCGCGGCCGGTCGCCGTCAGGCTCCTGCCGTGATAGGAGGCGAGCCCTCCGTTGACATAGATTATCCTGTAGCGCGGAGCCCCGTCGGGGTAGAGCAGGATGCCGTTGAGGTCTTCAGACGTGCCGCAGATGAACCGCCTCTGTATCTCCATATTCTCCGCGGTGGTTTCCGGGCAGAAGAAGGTCTCCGTGCTCAGGTTGAGATAGTCGGTGACAGGCATAGTCTTGTAATCCGACATCTCGACGCCGGTATCCATCAGGAGGTCCTTGTAGAAGGCCTTGTTGGGCACGTCGGTTCGAATCGTGACAGGGATTTCCTGCGCCGCGAGGGATGTTCCGCACAGCAGGGCCGCCGCCGAAAGCAGGCAGATGCAGAGGTGTTTCATAGGTATAAAAAGTTATTCGCGGATTGCCTTGATGCCGGGCAGTTCGATGCCTTCGAGATATTCGAGCATCGCGCCGCCGCCGGTGGAGACGTAGCTTACCTTGTCGGCGAAGCCCATCTGATTGATGGCCGCCACCGAGTCGCCGCCGCCCACGAGGGTGAAGGTGCCTTTGGCGGTTGCCTCGGCGAGGATGGTTGCCATCGCCTTGGTGCCGGCTGCGAAGTTGCTCATCTCGAAAACTCCCATCGGGCCGTTCCAGAGGACGGTCTTGGATGCGTCGATAACCTCTTTCCAAAGTTTGACCGAAGAGGGCGCGGCGTCCATTCCCATCCAGCCTTCAGGAATCTCCATCTTGTTGACGACCTGCGATTTGGCCTCGTTGTCGAAAGCGTCTGCAACCACGACTTCGTCGCCGAAAATCATCTTCACGCCCTTGGCCTGGGCCTTGGCGAGAATGTTCTTCGCGGTCTCGATCTGGTCGTCCTCGCAGAGCGATTTGCCGACCTTGCCGCCGCAGGCCTTAACGAAGGTATAGACCATTCCGCCGCCGATGATGATGTTGTCCACCTTGTCGATGAGATTCTCGATGATGCCGATCTTTGAAGAGACCTTCGCGCCGCCGAGAACAGCGGTTACGGGATGGACCGGATTCTTGACCACCTTGTCGATGGCGGTGATCTCGGCCTCCATCAGGTAGCCGAACATCTTGTCCTCGGGGAAGTGCTTTGCTATGAGCGAAGTCGATGCGTGTGCGCGGTGAGCCGTTCCGAAAGCGTCGTTGACATAGCAGTCGGCGTAGGAAGCCAGTTTGGCCGTGAATGCCTTCTGACTCTCCTTGACGGCAGCCTTTGCAGCCTTCTTCTCCTCTTCGGAAGCATCCTCGGCCAGTCCGCGGGGCTTGCCCTCCTCCTCTGCGTAGAAGCGGAGGTTTTCGAGCAGGAGCACCTCGCCGGGCTTCAGCGCGGCAGCCTGTGCATCGGCCTTCTGGCAGTCCGGAGCGAATTGTACCGGAACGCCCAGAAGCTCTTCCACCCGCTTTACGATATGCTTGAGCGAGAATTTCTCCGCAGGACCCTTGGGCTTGCCCAGGTGCGACATCACAATGAGAGCGCCGCCTCCTGCGAGGATCTTCTTGAGAGTGGGAACCGCCGCCCTGATGCGGGTATCGTCGGTTATGTTGAAATCAGCGTCGAGGGGAACATTGAAATCCACCCTGACAATGGCCTTTTTGCCAGTGAAATCGTAAGTGTCGATATTTTTCATCTTGTTTAATTTTCTGATATGCAAATTTAAGGAAAGTCTGATGATATCATAGAATAATCCTTTTTTCCTTCGTGGGAGGATCCTCATTTTGGCGGAAGGCAGAGATAGTTTAATTTTTGGTATCTTTGCACTTGATATGAAAATCGAGTGCCCTCCGCAGGATTGGAAAGACTATGAGCTCCTGGATTCGGGAGACGGCTCGAAACTTGAGCGTTTCGGGCAGTATGTAATGATGCGCCCAGAGCCAAAAGCTTTGTGGCATAAGTCTATGAGCGATGCCCAGTGGCGCTCGGCGGCCCATTTCGAGTTCAAGCCCGGTGCGGGATTCGCCAAAGCGGGCAAGGAGGACAGCGGCTCCTGGGTGAATCTCAGGAAAGCTCCCGACCAGTGGGTCATAAGCTATCCGCAGGTGGGTATCAAACTTCGTCTCGGGCTTACGGCGTTCAAGCACGTGGGCGTTTTTCCGGAGCAGGCTACGAACTGGGACTATATCTATGCCAATACCCGCGAAATAGCGCAGCAGACCGGTGCCAGGCCCAAGGTGCTCAATCTCTTCGCCTATACCGGCGGAGCTTCGCTCGCGGCCTGCAGGGCGGGGGCGGAGGTGACGCATCTCGACAGTGTGAAGCAGGTCGTAACCTGGGCCCGCGGCAATATGGAGCTCAGCGGCCTGGACGGCATCCGCTGGATGGTTGAGGACGCCCTGAAGTTCGCAAAGCGCGCCCAGCGACGCGGCACCCTCTACAACGGTATAATACTCGATCCTCCGGCATACGGACGCGGTCCCGACGGCGAGCGATGGACCCTCGAGGAGAGCCTCTTCGACATCCTTCAGTGCTGTGCCTCCATCCTGGCTCCGAAGGACAGTTTCCTGGTACTCAATTTGTACTCCAACGGATATTCCGCGGTGCTGGCCGAGACTCTGGTACGTTGTGCCTTCGGCCCTGCGGGGCAGTTGGAGTGCGGCGAGTCGGTGCTCCGAGACAAATTCGGCAAGGCCCTGCCCCTGAGTGTTTTTGCAAGATTAAAAAGATAAAGGAATATGGATTTTCTCTCGGTCGTCTGGAATGTTGACCCTATCATCTGCCGCATCGGCCCGCTGGCCCTGCGCTATTATTCCATACTGTTTGTACTTGGATTTCCGATAGGCTACTGGCTTTTCATAAAGTTCTATAAGAGGGAGGAGGTGAATACCGATCTTCTCGAGCCGCTTCTCTATGCCTTGCTGATAGGCACTATAGTGGGCGCGCGCCTTGGACACTGCCTCTTCTATCAGCCCGATTACTTTCTGACGAAGGCCCATTGGCTGGAGATATTCCAGCCCTGGAAAGGCGGCCTGGCATCGCACGGCGGCGCCATCGGCGTGCTACTTGCAGTCTGGTGGTACAGCGCCAGGTATGGCAAAAAGAACAATTTCGATATGATGTGGGTGCTCGACCGACTTGTCATAGCCGTCTGCTTCGCAGGATGCCTGATCCGTCTGGGAAACCTCTTCAATTCGGAGATCTACGGCAATGAGACCTCTCTGCCCTGGGGCTTCATCTTCCAGCGTCGCGGCGAGGTGGTGCCCAAGCATCCGACACAGATCTACGAAGCCCTGTCGTACCTCATCCTCGGCCTCATCCTGCTCTGGGTCTATTGGCGCAAGAGCTCCAAAGTGCACCGCGGATGGCTTTTCGGCGCCTTTTTCATCGGCTGCTTCGGAATGCGTTTCCTCATCGAATTCATCAAGATGCCGCAGGTGGATTTCGAAGTCGGAATGAAGCTCAACATGGGACAGCTGCTCAGCATCCCCTTCATCATAGCCGGTATCATCAGTGTAATCTGGAGCTATAAGGCCAAAAAGCCGCTGCTCCGCGAGGCTCCCAAGAACTACTGCCCGCCGCCCAAGGCCGCCAGGAACAAATAGTTGCGGCCCAAGCGCGATCACAAGCCGCCTCTGACCCGCAAAGGGTCTGTTGGGCTGGCAGGCAGATAGTGGTGGCGCTGTCCGTCGCCGATCTTCGCGCTGGCAAGCCTATCGACTGTTTTCAATCCGTCATCGCCCCTTCCATCCGAAGCAGATGGACCTTCTTGTCAATGCCTCCGGCATATCCGGTAAGCAAACCGTCAGCACCCACAACCCTGTGACAGGGGATGATGAGGGATATCGCGTTGCGCCCCACTGCCCCTCCGACCGCCTGGGCTGACATCCGGGCAATGCCCCTGCGTTCAGCGATCCGCTTGGCAATCTCTCCATAAGTCATTGTCTTGCCGTAAGGAATCGTCAGCATTATTTCCCAGACGGCCTTGCGGAACGGGTTGGCACGCATAACGAGGGAAGGCGTGAAGCCCGGCTCGCTACCGCTGAAATAGATGTCCAGCCAGCGGCAGGTCTCTTCGAAAACGGGGATCAGTTTTTCTTGATAATCCGGGGAAAGCACATCGGCAAAATGCATCTGTCCATCGAACCAGAGGCCGATAAGGGATGTGCCGTCGCTTCCGAGGGTAATCCCACCGAGAGGTGATTCATAGTGCCACGTATAATCCATCTTCAGAGCCAGATTCCGATTGATCGGTGTGAAGATAGCGACATTCCGCTGCAACTCCAAACCCCGGGCACAAAACCGTGGCTTTTTGTGCCCGGAGTCCCTGTTTCCCAGCCCTTTGAGCTCAAAACTGATGCTTTTCGTGTCAGGAGCATCGCCAAATAAGAAATTCGGGAGCAAAACAGGCCCTTTTCGCTCCCGATCGGCGTTATTTATGCATTTTGGGAGCAAAAACGCCCCAATCTGCTCCCGAAAGCACCCTGCCGCTTCGCTTTATGCCAGAGAGGCTCCCGCAACTTCGTTTGAAGCCAGAGTGGCTCGCGCCGCTTCGATTGATGTCGGAGCGACTCCCACCGCTGGCCTTTCTGCCGGCAACCCGAAAAACGCGGAGCGTGATGAAGTGCCAAGGAGGTGGCTAGAAGGGGTACCGGTGCGCCTTGCCCGCCCAAATTGCCGCACGGAGCGTAGCGTGATGCCACGGAGGCACTCCGAACAGAGGCCAGCATGCTTTGCGATTATCGGGTTGGCATTGGCCTCTCGCTCTCACCGTATCGACCAACTGACGCGTAGTGGTTAACCATATGATAATTAAATAGATATGGTTTTCTAAGGATGATTCCATCGGATTATTGTTCGATTCCCGCCCGGGGCACAGAAATACGCTTTTTAGGTATCTAGAAGGCGTATTTTTTATAACTTGGCAAACATTTGGCAAACATCGTTCTGTTATTTGTTTGCATCTTGTTGTCCACAAAAGGATCGTGGCTACGGAGCAGACGTAGCCATTGGAACAAACAATAGGAGGGGCGCGACAGTGCCCCGGAGGACGGAACCAA
>JAFSXX010000053.1 GCA_017443845.1 Bacteroidales bacterium
CTCTCCGCCGACCAGCCCATGAGCGGCTCCGCAGTGCTTTCCAACGGCATCCTCGGAGTCACCGAGGGCTCCGGAGTCACCCTCGACTGCGGTGAAGGAGTGGCCATTGGTGCACAGGCCAAGCCCTTCCTCATCCATATCCCTGCCGGCTCATATACCGGTCTGCAGATCACCCTTGTCGCCACCGACGGCAAGGAGGCTGTGGTCACCCTCAGCGACGCCACCGCATTCAAGGTGCTCCGCGGACAGGTGAATACCGTCAATGTAAACTCCGCGGTATTCGCCGCTCCCACCTCCGCCAGGAAGGCGGTTCTTCGCAGTGGAAGTGACGTGAACGAATTGATGAAGCAGCTCTCGGACGCATCGGCGAAGTCAAGCAGCGGGAACACCACCATCAAGAAGATAGTCCTCAAGGTCAACCAGTCCGGCAAGGGCACCACCCTCGTCAGCGAGGCTGGCGCTGAGCCCGTTTGGATCACCCTGGACCAGGGAATCCTTACTTTCACAACCAGGGCGGACGAGATTTACGCCAACCGCAATATGGGATTCATGTTCTCCCGTCTCCACGCCCTTACCGAAATCGAAGGACTCGAGCACCTCAACACCTCGGAAACCGAGTACATGAGCGCCCTGTTCCGTGCGGACGCAGTTGCCAATCCCGCCCTCACCACTGTGGACCTGAGCTCGTTCGACACCAGGAACGTGGTCAGCATGACCTCTATGTTTGACTCGCTGGTCAACCTCAAGAGCGTCAATCTCTCGAATTTCAACACTGCCAGGTGCAAGTCCTTCGCTTCGATGTTCAATCATTGCAAGGCGCTGGAGAGCATCGACCTGAGCCACTTCGAGACCTCGCAGTGCGAGAGTATGTACCGTATGTTCCGCTATTGCGAATCCCTCACCGAACTCGACCTGCACAACTGGGATCTCTCGAAGGTCAACAATATGAACAGGTGCTTCCAGTACTGCGTCAACCTCAAGAAGCTCGACCTTGGCGGAGACAAGTGCAACACCGAGTCAGTTACCGACGCCACCCACTTCGTCAATGCCTCCAACAGGATCACGGAGATGCGTTTCGGAAAGAACTTCCTGCTCCAGAATTACGCATCGATGCCGGAACTCTTCTATCAGGGAATCGGCTACCTGCTCGCCACGGTCGATGATCCGCTTGTGATCACCTGCCCTCTCGAGTTCGTACAGAAGTCGCTCCGGACCTCGACCCAGGCGCTCAAGCATACCAACGACAGGTTAATGGTCTGGAAAAACATCGAAAACGGCGAGTACGCCCAGTTCGACCAGCCGGTCGGTTCGATGACCAATACCGTCAAGGTTATCGGTGTCGAGGATGCTCCCAAGACCTATATCGACGTCAAATCCGCAAGCGAATTCGAAGCTGCGGTCGCCCAGGTCAAGACCTTCGACCAGAAAGCGGAGCCCGTCATCAGGCTGCAGGCCGATTTCTCCTACGACAAGGAGGTCAATATGGGCAACGAGAACGGCATACCCGTAACTCTCGACCTGAACGGACATACCCTTTCGACTTCGGTCAAGAACTTCATAACGGCCAACCTCGGCGAACTTACCGTCACCGACAGCGGCGCTTCGAAGGGAAAGATTACCAACAGCGAATCCTTCGTATTCTACGCCGGAGGCTCCGGTATCCTCAATCTCAGGGACTGCCGCATCGAGAGCACCAAGCCTCTCGGAGAGTCCTGGAACCAGGATGCGATGATGACCTGCGTCGGCAGCGCCACCATCAACATCATCGATTCGTGGGTCTATGCTACCGGCAAGCTCTCCATCATCAGAATGAACAACAGCAGCGCCTACGTCAATGTCAGCGGTGATTCCGAGCTGGCAAGCGGCACCCAAGGCGAGGAAGGCTTCTACTGCATAGTCAACATCGCCGGACACTTCACGATGAACTCCGGAAGCATCTACACCAAGTCGATCACTTCGGGAACGGCCCCCAGCGCCCTGCACCACGGCGGCTCCGGCGCATATTCGACAGTCAACGGTGGTTACCTCTACAGTGCGGGTGCCCGCACAGTGAGCGCCGGAGGCGTCTATATGCCCAACATAACTCTCAACGGATGCTACCTCGACAAGGAACCGTCACAGCGCCCTACAGGCGAGAACGTCACCTATGGCGCCGGCAAGTCTATCAAGAGCATCACTCCCGTGGTGAAGGTCAATCCGATTACCGGAGCCACTCTCTCCTACAAGTACAAAGTGGAATAAAACATTCAAGATACTATGAAAAGATTTCTCTTTTTGATCTTCATCGTCGCGCTGGCAACCTCCTGCGGCGTTTCGAACCAGACCGCGGGCGGCAGCCGGAAAGTAACGGTCGGAATCTGTAAGAACGGTTCCAGAAAAGAAACCATCAGGTACTTCAAGAGATGCGTGCGTCACGCCGGCGCGAAGCCCTACTTCTTCCCCTATTATGCCACCACCGACGAGATGGCATCGGAGTATATGGCGAAGGTTGACGCCGTGATCATCCCCGGCAAGGCAGGCGGCGACACCACCGGACGCGGCAAATACGACTACAAGGTCATCCGCGCGGCGCTCGCTCAGGGCAAGCCGATTCTCGGCATCTGCCTCGGTCACCAGGAGATCAACAGTATCTACAAGGGCAATATCGGAAAGAACGTCGATCTTTTCCCCGAGTCGGAAATCAAGCACATGGACAAGGTTGACGGCTACAATGTCGGTCTCAATTCCGAAGCGCACCCCATTACCATCGACACCACCTCGCGCCTTTACAGGATTCTTGGCCAGGAGCGGATAATGGTCAATACCAGCCACAATTTCAGCATCAAGAAGCTGGGCAATGGCCTCAAGGTGGTAGCTGTCGCCGATGACGGTGTGATAGAAGGCATCGAGGACAACGAGCGCAACGTTATGGGCGTCCAGTTCCATCCCGAGTTCCTCTACGGCAAGCTCCGCATCAAGAAGTTCCTCTCCATTTTCGAAAATCTCGTCAAGGAAGCCCGCGAAGTCAAGGCAGTCCAGCCTGCAACAAAGTAAACGACGGCTATGAAGAAGTTGTTTCTTATCCTCTGCCTCGCACTGGCAGTGGCATCGTGCGGCGTATCCAGGACCGCCGGCAATCCAGTTATCGTAGGAGTCAGCAAAACCGGCTGTTCGAAGTCGACTTTGGGCTATATCGAAAAGAGCCTCAGGGATGCCGGCGCCGCGGTGGTATTCCTGCCCTACTATGCATTGTACGAGGAGGATGCCGAAGCCTATATGGCCGCGGTCGATGCGCTGCTCATCCCCGGGCAGGGAGGCAAGGATACCGTCAAGCGCCGCGAGTGTGATTTCCGTCTCATCGAGGCCGCTATCAGGCAGGGAAAGCCTATCCTGGGTATCTGCGAGGGGCATCAGGAGATCAACAAGTACTATGGCGGTACGACGGAAAGGCTTTCGAAGAATTTCCCGGAGACCCATCAGATCCACAAGGTTGTCAAAGACGGCGAGAATATCGGTGTCAAGACTCTCGCCCACCCTATCAATATCGACAGGTCCTCGAGGCTTTACAAGAGTCTGAAAAAGGATTGGATAATGGTTAATACCAGCCACTTTTACAGCGCTTACCGTATCGGTGAGGGCCTTACGGTTACGGCTACGGCCGATGACGGTGTGGTAGAGGCCATCGAGGATCCTTCCCACCACATTATGGGCCTTCAATTCCATCCAGAGTACCTCTATGGCCGGATGGGCGTCAAGAAGTTCCTGTCGATTTTCAAGGATTTCGTCAAAGAAGCCCGCGAGATAAAGTATTAGTCCTGCCATTCTTCGGTCCCCCCACGCGCGGCGGAACCTTTCCAGCCCCGGCGCCTGATGCGCCGTGTCCGGAAGAACCCGCCGCTCCACAACGCCCTCCCACAGGTTCTGCCATATTGTCAGTTATTTGCTGCTGGCAAGCATCTTGGTTGTTCATCTGTGCCCGATTGAATAACGGGCAAAAAGGAGAATGAAAGATGAACAAGGAGAATTTGGAAATGCTTGGCAAATATGCCATCAATCTGAATGAAAGGGCCCGGAGCGGAAAGCTCGACCCCGTCATCGGACGTGATGACGAGATCCGCCGTGTGCTGCAGATCCTGAGCAGGAGGACGAAGAACAATCCTATCCTGGTCGGAGAGCCCGGCGTGGGCAAAACTGCTATCTCCGAAGGCATCGCACAGAGAATCATTAACGGCGATGTCCCGGAGAATCTGAAGGACAAGGAGGTTTACTCTTTGGATATGGGTGCGCTCATCGCCGGCGCAAAATATCAGGGCGAGTTCGAGGAGAGGCTGAAAGGCGTCGTCAAGGCCGTGACCGAGAGCGACGGACAGATCATCCTCTTCATAGATGAGATCCACACCCTCGTGGGCGCGGGAAGGACTTCCGGCGCGATGGATGCCGCGAATATCCTGAAGCCTGCCCTGGCCCGCGGCGAACTGAGGGCCATCGGTTCCACTACCCTCGAGGAGTATCAGAAGTATTTCGAGCAGGACAAGGCGCTCGAAAGGCGATTCCAGATGGTGATGGTGGACGAGCCGAGCGTGGCCGAGTCGATTTCGATCCTGCGAGGTTTGAAGGAGAAGTACGAGAATCACCACAAGGTCCGTATCGAGGATGACGCAATCATCGCGGCGGCGGAACTCTCGCACCGGTACATCACCAATCGGTTCCTCCCCGACAAGGCCATCGACCTTATCGACGAGGCGGCTTCGAAGCTGCGTCTGGAGATGAACTCAGTGCCGGAGTGCATCGATGAGCTGAACCGCAAGATCAAGCAACTCGAAATCGAGAAGGAGGCTGTCAAGCGCGAGGGCGAATCCCCGAAACTCCAGGCAATGAAGGAGGAGCTCGAGAAGGTCTCCGCCGAGCGCGACAAGCTGATGAAGCAGTGGGACAGCGAGAAAGGCATCCTCAAGGCCATCCAGGAGAACCGGCAGGCCATCGAGGAGTACCGTATAGAGGCCGACGAGGCCGAAAGGCGCGGCGATTACGGCAAAGTGGCCGAGCTGCGCTACGGCAAGATGGCCGACGCCCGCAAGCAGATCGAGGAACTCACAGCCAAGAAGGCTGAGAATCCCAATCCTATAATGAACGAGGCTGTCACCGATACCGATATCGCTGAGGTTGTGGCCAAGTGGACAGGCATCCCCGTGGGCAAGATGCTCCAGAGCGAGAAGGAGAAGCTGCTCCACATCGAGGAGGTCCTGCACAAGAGGGTCATCGGGCAGGATGAGGCCATCGAGGCGGTTTCGAACGCTGTGCGAAGGAGCCGTGCGGGGCTTCAGAACGAGAAGCGGCCTATCGGCAGTTTCCTCTTCCTGGGCACCACCGGCGTGGGAAAGACCGAACTGGCCAAGGCTCTCGCGGAGTATCTGTTCAACGACGAGAATATGATTACCCGAATCGATATGTCGGAGTATCAGGAGCGGCACACCGTCTCGCGTCTGGTGGGTGCGCCTCCGGGATATGTCGGATACGATGAGGGCGGTCAGCTCACCGAGGCGGTACGGCGCAAACCCTATTCGGTCATCCTGCTCGACGAGATCGAGAAGGCGCATCCGGATGTCTTCAACGTGCTGCTGCAGGTGCTCGACGACGGCCGTCTGACCGACAACAAGGGCCGTACGGTGGATTTCAAGAATACCATCCTGATCATGACTTCCAACCTGAAGCCGGAGCTTGTCAAGGAGACTTTCCGTCCGGAGTTCCTCAACCGTATCGACGAGACCATAGTATTCCACACCCTTACTCCCGAGAACATACGCCAGATCTTGCTGCTGCAGACCGGCCAGCTCCAGGAGAAACTCAAGGGAATGGGCGTCACGCTGCGTTTCAGCGAGGAGTTCATCGACTATATGAGCAACAAGGGTTACGATCCGGCCTACGGCGCGCGCCCGGTCAAGAGGGTGCTCCAGAAGGAGCTTATCGACGAGCTGGCAAAGCATCTGCTCGACGGTTCGCTCTCTAAGGACAGCGTCATCACGGCCACATACGAGAACGGCAAGCTCAAGTTGATTTAAAATAGAGGCGGGACTATACCCTCATTTTTTAGTCCGGTACCTATCGGTGCCGGATTTTTTATATATTTGTGGGATTAAATAATTTAAAGATACTATGCGCAGATTTATCGAACGATTGATTATCGCCGTATTCGTGCTGCTTGTCCCTATTGCAGCAACGGCTGAGGATATCACTCTTCAGAAGGCACGTTCCACCGCCGAACGCTTCTTCAGCAACTGCGGCGTCGCAACCAGGGCCGGTTCCGGCCTGACGCTTGTCAACGCCAAGGAGATTGCCCAGACCAGGAGCGCATCGGAGGCTTATTATTACATCTTCAACCGCGACGGAGGAGGATTCGTGATTATCTCCGCTTTGGATGCGGCAATGCCGGTGCTGGGATACTCGCTCGAGCACTCCTTTGTCGATTACGAAGATTTGCCGGAGAACCTCGCGGAGATGTTGGAACTCTATCGTTACCAGATAAAGGAGCGCCGAAAGAGCGGAGTCCCCGCCACATTGGAGGAACTCTCCCGCTGGAGTGCGGTCAACAATTCGACCCGCGCCGGGATTCCGGATGCCATCGACCTGCAGTCTCCCGACTGGGGACAGGGCGCTCCGTTCAACCGTTTCTGCCCCCTGGACACCGCGGGCAACAGGACCATCACCGGATGTACGGCCACCGCGATCAGCGAGGTGATGTACTTCCACAAGTGGCCCAAGGCGGGTCACGGCACCCTTCCCGGGTATTCCAAGACCAACGGCATCACTATTCCTGACACTCCCCTCGGACACGAATACCAGTGGGACAAGATGCTTCCCAAATACAAGAATGTGGAATATACCGACGAGCAGGCCGACGCCGTCGCGAGGCTGATGTCCGATGTCGGCATAATGTGCCAGGCCAAATACGGCAAGAGTTCGACCAGCGCGGGCTCCAAGACGGGTATCCCCCGCCTTGCCACATATTTCTACTATGACAAGAACATGACCCTGTTCCAGCACAACTATCTGACCGACGATGTATGGCGCGACGCCCTCCGCGAGGAGATCGGAAGCGGAAGGCCAGTTGTCTGCTACGCCAACATTCCCGCAGGCGGTGCGGGCCACAACTTCGTCATCGACGGATACGACGCCGAGGGCCGCTTCCTCGTCAACTGGGGCTGGAACGCCGGTTCCAACGGCTACTACCACGTGGGAGCCTTCTACAACTCATATAACATCGGCCAGATCGGCTACACCCGCATAAGGCCGGACCAGGGCGGAGACTGGGAATATCTCATGTACCTGAGGAAACACTCTCCCAGCGGAGTCAATTACAATGGAATGGTTTACACGGGCGGAACAGTGGCTCCCGGCAGTTCGTTCAACATCCGTTTCGGTGCCGTTTACAATGTAAGCTACGTCGAAATGGACGCCCAGATCCAGTTCGGCCTTTTCAACAAGAAAGGCGAACTCAAATGCTATCTGCGCACTTCTCCCCTCTCCAGCCATTTCACTGTCGGCAACTACAAATGGTGGAGCAGCGTGACTCTGACCGTCCCGTCGGACGCCACTATCGAAAGGGGCGATTATATGGAGCCTCTGTACAGGAATGCCGGACAGACCGAATGGAAGCATTTCGGCAATTCGGGCAACGAAAGCGATGAGATCACCGACAAGATGCCTCTCGATTTGCATTCCTCCACTTCCATAACCTACCAGAAAGGCACGAGCATCTTCACCATCAACTCCTTCATCGGTGTCAAGTGGTCGCTCTACAGGCCCGACGGAACCCTGATCAGGACTTCAAACGCCAC
Source organism: Bacteroidales bacterium (assembly GCA_017443845.1). Classification (GTDB taxonomy): domain Bacteria; phylum Bacteroidota; class Bacteroidia; order Bacteroidales; family UBA932; genus Cacconaster. The sequence goes on from JAFSXX010000053.1 coordinate 7,815, forward strand.
TTCGACGGCTACGAAACTGAACCTTTCGGCTTTCCCCAACGGGACCTACAAACTGGAACTTTCATACGCCGGCCAGGAGGCCACTATCTATCTCACTTATTAATGGCGGTTAACATATAATTCACTCTTGATCATGAAAGACAATAGAATATTGATATCAGTGCTCGCCCTCTCACTGGCAGCAGGAGCCTGCACAAGAGTTGACGAGTCATTGCTCATGGACAAAGCCGGCAACAATACCGTGGAGATTACGATAAACTGCCCGGCATCCCAGGATGATCCCACCCGTACGGACATCCAGGGCCTGAACCCCGTCTGGAAGGCCGGCGACGAAATCTGGATCAGCGACGGCGTGGATGCCGTGAGCGCAACCATCCCCAAGGAGTACGACGGATTGACATACGCCAAGGTAAGCGTATCGGGCCTCAGGACCGACTCCACCTTCTACGCACTGTATCCTTATCAGGACAGCGCCTATGTCCATAACGAGACCATTTATGCCTGGATTCCGACCAACCAGGACGGAACCTTCGCCAGGGCTCATCTGGCTGTCGGAGTAAGCCAGCCCGGAAGCGACCGCCACGTAGAATTCAAGAACGCCTGCGCGGTCCTGAAGTTCACCACCTTCCGCGAGGACCTCGCCGGACTGCAGATCCAGAACACCACAGCCAATTTCAGCGGCGAATTCAGGATCGACCCCGCCACCGGTGCAAAGAAAGGCAACGGCAACTCCTTCAGGAGGATATGCCTCCCCTACGGCAGCAGGAACACCGGAGAAAAATATGTCTCGATGATGGAAAGCAACCTTCCCAAAGGAGCGAAGCTGACTTTCATCTCGCGCGACGGAAGGATGGGCTACATCTACACTTCGGCAAAGAACAGCCTCGAGAACGGATATCTCTACGACCTGGGGGACATCGACGATGCCATAACTATGGATGCTACCCCCGCCACCGACCTCGGAGAGGCCGGGACCGCCAACTGCTACATAGTCAACGGCGGTGGCAGCTACCGCTTCGCGGCAGTGGAGGGCAACAGCAAGAAAGAGCTCGAAAATGTAGCCTATGCGGATGTGGTATGGGAAACCGTAAACACTTCTACCGCTCCCTCAAAGTTCTCGATGGCTTCCGAAGTAGCATACTGTGAAGGTTATGTATATGTCAGGATTCCGGAAAACGTCCCCGACGGCAACATACTCGTCTCGGTCAACGACGAATACGGCAACATCCTCTGGAGCTGGCATATCTGGATCCTCAAGGACGGCCTCACCGACCAGACCTGGCCCAGCGGAGCCGTAATGATGGACCGCAACCTGGGAGCGCTCAACGCCACACCTGGCAACGTACTTGCCAACGGCCTCCTCTACCAGTGGGGCCGAAAGGATCCATTTATGGGAATCGGCAAGTTCAAGACCTCGACAGCGATGACAGCGGCCGGAACCGGCATCACCAATGTCGCACGAAACGAGGATAACGGCAGCGTGGAATACGCCACCACCCACCCTACCCATTTCATCTACAAGAACGAGGGAGACTGGACCGACGACGACCTCGAACTCTGGTCCGCATCGAAGAAGACCAAATACGACCCCTGCCCTCCCGGATACCACATTCCGTTCGAGTCTGTCTTCGAGGGAATGACCGCCGACAATGTCGTTTATGACGAAACCAATTACGGCCGTATGATGACCTACGAATCCCAGCAGATCTGGTTCCCCTTCGCAGGCCGCAAGCAGTCAGGAACCGGCGGAGTCAACCTCGGTTACAGTTCCAATCCTATGTTCTATCTCTTCTACGACCAGAACTCTTCCGAGAGCGCTTCCTGCTCGTGGGTCGGCACCTCCTCGACCCTCGTATTCGGAGGAAACGCATATCAGAAGTGCCACTCCAGCGGTTTCTCGGTACGCTGCCAGAAGATCGTCTCAAGTGGCATCACCAATACTATCAAGCTGAAATATAACGTAGAGGACGCATCCTACGGCGTAAAGGCTCCCTCCTTCACCGGAGAGTCCTATAGCGACCGCTTCATCGACTGGGGCGACGGAACCACCGAAAGGCTCGACGACCTTGAGCCCAAATTCTACCACTACTACGGAGCTCCGGGTGCCTACTCGCTCGTTCTGACCGTCATGGATGCGACATCCATCACGGTGCCCATCGGCGATCTCACAGAAATAGATGTTACAGGATTTTAACAAGGCAGAGTTATGAAACAGATATATTACGCACCTTCGACGGAATCGGTCAGCCTCGCATCCTGGTCCGTGATAGCCGCAAGCGACGGCAACCCGAGCGGCAACCTGCCCGGATTCAACAACGGCGACTTTACTCTTTAAACAATCAACTCTAAGAATCATAATGAAAAAAAGAGCCCATCTCCTCTTACTGATACTGCTGCTCTCCGTTCCGGCAGTATCGCAAGCCGAAGACATCTCTCTTGACAAGGCCCGCAAGGTGGCAGAGACATTCTTCAACCGTTACGGAGTCTCAACCCGTTCCTCGTCACAGCTCACCCTTGTCAACGCGGATGAAGTCGCGGCGACCAGAAGCGCATCCGAAGTGGCGTTCTATATTTTCAACCGCCAGGGCGGCGGATTCGCGATCGTATCGGCGCTCGACGCCGCCTGCCCCATCCTCGGATACTCCCTCGACCACGAATTCGGCACGGGAGACGATATGCCCGCCAATCTCGCGGAGTGGCTCGACCTCTACCGCCAGCAGATTTCGGAACGCCGCCGCAGCGGCAGACCGGCGACGGCGGAGGAGCTCGCGCGCTGGAACGAGGCCTCGTTCCAGACAAGGGCCGACCTCCCCGCTTCGGTCTTCCTCAACACCGCCGAATGGGGCCAGGGCGCACCCTACAACGGCCTCTGCCCCCTCGACACAGCAGGAAAGAAGTGTATTACAGGATGTACCAACACCGCCATCAGCCAGGTGATGTACTATCACCAGCATCCCAAGGCCGGCACCGGCACCCTCCCCTCCTACACCAAGAACGGCATCACCTCGCCCAGCATCAAACTCGGCCACGAATATCAGTGGGACAAGATGATCCACAAGTACAAGGGCGCCACATATACCCAGGAGCAGGCCGATGCCGTAGCTCGGCTGATGTATGACGTCGCAGTGATGGGACAGGCCTCTTTCGGCAGCAGCGCCACCAGCACATCCACCACTTCGGCGGCCCCGAGGCTCCGCACCTATTTCGGTTATGACGCCGGAATGATCAGGTACGCCCGCAACTATACCGACGACGCGATGTGGAAAGCCCTGATGAAGGAAGAGATCGGCAACAGGCGTCCGATCATTATGACCGCGAGCTCCGCTTCGGGCGGATCCCACGCCTTCGTAGTGGACGGATACGACTCAAACGACCGGTTCCACGTCAACTGGGGATGGAACGGCAGCAGCAACGGTTATTACTACATCAGCGCATTCGGCAGCTACACCATCGGACAGGTCATCTGGACGGGCCTGAAACCCAACGAGGGCAATCCCGAATATTATAATCTCGCACTCCGCAACACCACCCAGAGCGGCATCAACTACAAGGGAATCGAGTATATGAGCGGTTCAGCGACCCCGGGCAGCGCCGTATCGGTCCGCTTCGGCGCCGTTTACAACTACAGCATCTCGGGAGCCACCTTTTCCGGAGTGATCGGATTCGGACACTACAGCAAGGACGGCGTCCTCAAGGCTATGATGGATTGCACTCCCGAATTGAAGTTCTCCTCGCTCAGCAGCGGTTCCTACAGCTGGTCGTCAACCACGAGGGCCCTGGCAGTAACCCAGCCGATCGAAAGGGGCGATTACATCGAGGCGCTCTACTTGCCGGAGGGCAAGAGCGAATGGCAGCATTTCTACAATGCCGGCAATCCCGACGACGACATAATCGGCCGGATGCCGCTCCACATCAAGGACTTCTCCTCCATCAAGTATGCGCTTGGCAGCCGCAAGCTGGTCATCTGCACCTTCACAGGCTCGAAATTCACCATAACCGACAAGGACGGCAACACCGTCCGCAGCGGCAACATAGGCAACACCGCATACAATATCAACCTCACCGACACTGAACGTTACCCCTCCGGGAAATACAAGGTCACTGTCACCTGCGGCGAGCAGTCATTCTCATTCGATCTGATTCTCTAATTCCCTTCCAGTTATGAAAAACGCATACAGAATCACCCTTTCCCTGCTGGCCGCAATCCTGTCGGCAGGAGCCTGCACCGTAGCTGAAGAGAATTTCATCGTCGATAACGGGAACAGGGATGCCGTCGAGATCACGGTAAACTGCCCCGCAAACGACGCGGAGCCCACCCGCACCGACATCACCGGCCTGAATCCGGTTTGGAAGGCCGGCGACGAGATATGGCTCAGCGACGGCATCAATGCAGTGAGCGCAGTGGTACCCAAGGAGTACGACGGAAAGAGCTACGCAAAGGTAACCGCGGTAGGACTCGACCCTGACGCCGATTATTACGCCCTCTATCCCTATCAGGACAGCGCCTATGTCAAAGGCAACATCATATATGCCAGGATTCCCACCGTTCAGGACGGCAAATTCTCCGGCGCGCACCTGGCAGTCGGCGTCTGCAAGGCCGGAAGCGACCGCAACATTGAGTTCAGGAACGCCTCCTCGGTCCTCAAGTTCTCCACCTTCCGCGAGGATCTGGCAATGATCCAGCTGCAGAACATCAGCCTCGACTTCAGCGGCGAGTTCAAGATCAACGCCGATACCGGAGCCAAGTCCGGCAACTCCAATTCATTGAGGAAGGTTACCATCCCGATCAGCAGCAGCGTAATCGGCGAGAAGTACCTCGGAGTTATGGAATGCAACCTCCCCAAGAACTCCAAACTGACCTTCATCACCAGCGACGGCAGGATGGGATACATCTACACCTCGACGAGGAATGCCCTCTCCAACGGATACATCTACGACCTGGGCAATATCGACGATGCCATCACTATGGACAACGAACCGGCGGTCAACCTGGGCGCAGGTGAGACCGCAAACTGCTACATCGTCAACGGAGGCGGAAGTTACCGCTTCCCCGCGGTCGAAGGCAACAGCGGCAGCAAGATCTCAGACATAGCTTACGGCGACGTAGTCTGGGAGACTATCAACAAAACCTCCGCCCCCGGAAAGTTCTCGCTCGCGGCCGAGGTCGCCTACAGCAACGGCTATATGTACATCAGGATTCCCGAGGACGCGCCCGACGGCAACTTCCTCGTTTCGGCCTGCGACCAATACGGCAACATCCTCTGGAGCTGGCATATCTGGCTTCTCAAGGAAGGCGTCACCGACCAGACCTGGCCCAGCGGAGCCGTGATGATGGACCGTAACCTCGGTGCCCTCAGCGCCCTCCCCGGCAACGTGCTTTCCAACGGATTGCTCTACCAGTGGGGCCGCAAAGACCCGTTCCCCGGTTTGGCATCATACTCTTCCGCCACTGCGGCAGGAGTCGCCGGCTCGACCATTACCTCCATCGGTTCCAGCGATGAGACCGGAACCGTAGAGTATGCCACCGCGCATCCGAACGCTTTCATCTACAAGAGCTCGGGCGACTGGGCAGGCGACGACCTCTCCTTCTGGTCAGCGCGGCTCAAGACCAAATACGACCCCTGCCCCGCAGGATATCACGTCCCCGCGGAATCGGCATACGACGGCCTGACCGCCGACAACACCGTCGACCAGAGCGGCAAATACGGCAGGCTGCTCACCCACGAATCACAGGAGATATGGTTCCCCTATGCCGGATGGAAGGCATCGGCAAGCGGCAGCCTCGGAAGCACCTCGAATTCGCACCTCTATATGTTCTATGACCAGAACACATCCGCCAGCGGCAAGTGCTCCTTCGCAGGCACTCCGACCAGCTTCGCGATAGGTGAAAGCGTCAGCCCCCACGCCAGCGGCTTCTCGCTCCGCTGCCAGAAGATCGTCTCGAGCGGCGATGTCAAGACAGTGAAGATGAAATACGCCGTGGAGGATATTACCTACGGAGTCCTGGCGCCCTCGTTCACCGGCGACGCATACAGCGCCCGCCAGATCAACTGGGGCGACGGCGAAACCGAGAACCTGGCCCTCGAATCTTATGTTTACCACTACTACAATGCCCCGGCGACCTATTCGATTACGGTGAGCACGGTCGATGCGACCTCCATAATCATTCCAGTCGGAGACCTCGTAGAACTGGATATTACCGGATTTTAACGTTTCACAGTTATGAAAGAGATTTACTCAACCCCTGTCACGGAAACGATGAAGCTCGCTGCGGAATCCCTGATCGCGGCCAGCGACGGAAATCCCAGCGGAAACCTCCCCGGTTTCAACAACGGAGATTTTACTCTTTAGAACATTGAATAAGATGAAGTCAAGGACTCTGCTATCCGTAATAATGGCCCTGGCCCTGGCCGCCTCCTCCACGGCGGCGAAGGCCCAGACGCTCTACAGCAATCCCGTTATCGGATTGAACTGCCCTGACCCGTCCATCATAGACGACCGCGGGCGCAGCGGCTACTTTTACCTCTACACCACCCAGACCTCATTCGAGTCGGCCCTCAGGAAAGACTCCTCCCCCGTCGTCCGGGGCGCAAGGATAATCAACCTGCCGATTTACAGGTCCACCGACCTGGTGAACTGGGAGTTTGTCGGCGACGGCTTCCCAAACGGCCATCCCGACTGGGTCAAGAATGCCAACCTTTGGGCACCCGACATCAATTACATCGACGGTAAGTATGTGCTCTACTATGCCCTCGGCAAGTGGGGCGGCATATTCAGTTCCGCCTGCGGAGTCGCCGTATCGGATTCTCCCGAAGGCCCCTTCGAGGATTATGACCGCCTGGTGGACTTCAGGACAATGGGGACCCTCAATTCCATCGATCCCAATTACTTCAGCGACGAAACCGGCAGTTACCTCCTCTGGGGAAGCCTCGGAGGCGGAATATATGGCATCGAACTCACCGACGACGGCCTTTTCGTAAAGCCCGGAGCCAAGAAGAAACTGCTCACCGCCCTCAACACCGAGGGAGCCTTCCTCTATGAGAGGGACGGCTGGTACTATCTCTTCGCTTCAGCGGGTTCCTGCTGCCGCGGACAGGGCAGCACCTACCACATAATCGTGGGCCGCGCGAAGCATCCCCTGGGTCCCTACACCGGACCCGACGGGCAGTCAATGCTCAAGCTCAACTACAGGAACACCATCCTCGCATCGAGCCGCGACAAAGTATTCATCGGCCCGGGGCACAACTCCGAAATCATCACCGACGATGAGGGCAACGACTGGATATTCTACCACAGTTACAATGCCGCAGACGGCTATGCCTCCCGCCAGCTCCACCTCGACCGCATCAAGTGGAATTACAACGGATGGCCCTTTTTCGAGATGGGTGAGCCCTCGGGCAACGCAACCAGGCCGGTTTTCAGCGGAGCGCCTGTCAAACCCATCGCCAAGGCGTATGTCCCAGCACCCGGGGAGAACACCAAGGCGACAGCAGATACTACTACAGTCAAGATTATGCCAAAGAAAGCAGCTGACACAGCCACAGGCCTTACAGGCGACACCGGCGACAAGAAGATAACGACGGGCAAGGACCCCGTAAAGGTCACCGAAACGATTCCGGAATTCAGGACTCCCCCGGATGATGAGTACATCCAGCTGCCCGGCGGATGGTCGCAGCACCGCGACGTCTCGCCCGAAGAGCTGGAGATGTTCCGCAAACTCACCAAGAACTCGGGTCTCATCCTCACCCCCGTCTCTGTCGCAACGCAGGTGGTAGCCGGCCTCAACTACGACTTCGTCTGCAAAATCGAGGACGCAAGCCGCCGCTCCAACGGAGAGTGCCGCATCAGGATATTCAAGCCCCTGGCCGGAGAGCCCGAGATCACGGATATGTCACTGATCAAATAATCGGATTCCCGCCTTCGCGGGAATGACGGTTTCGTGCCTTTGCGGGAATGACAACAAGGAGCGGGAATGACGGTTGGGAAATAATAAGTCCGCTTCAGCGGACCGGCGGAGCAGAACGAAGGTTCTGCGGGAGCCGCGGGGGATCTAGGGGGCCGGGCCCCCTCACAATATCACAAAAAAGGGAGCGAATTGCTCCCTTTTTTGTGATTCGGAAGGGATTCGAACCCTTGACCCACAGCTTAGAAGGCTGTTGCTCTATCCAGCTGAGCTACCGAACCTATCCCTCGTTTGAGGCTGCAAAGATATTCTTTTTTTATACCAAAACGAAATAAAGGTTATCCATTGTTCTCCTCCTTGAGCGTCAGACCCATAAAGAAGATGGCCAGCAGGCAGGCGGCGATCAGCATCAGGAATGTCCAGTTCCAGCCTGCGCGCTGGGCTACGAAGCCTATGACGGTATTGGCGAGGATAAAGGTACCGAGGAAGTAGCCGAAGAAACCGGTAAGCCCCGCCGCGGTGCCGGAGGCATTCTTGGGAGCCAGGTCGAGCGCCTGGACGCCGATGAGCATCACCGGCCCGTAGATAAAGAAACCGATGCCTATGAGGCTTATGATGACCATCGTGAGATTGTCGATAAACAGCCAGTAGAGCACTACGAACACAAGCACCAGCGCCATGAATATCATAGTCGGAAGGGCGCGTTTGCCGTGGAAGAGTTTGTCTGAGAGCCAGCCGCAGAGCAGGGTTCCCGTAATGGCGGCGAACTCATAGGCGAAGTATGCCCAACCGGCGCTCTTGAGGTCGATTCCCTTCTCGGTAAGGATAGTCGGGGCCCAGTCGAGGCAGCCGTAACGCACCATATAGACGAATGCGTTGGCCAGGGCGATATACCACAGGAACTTGTTGTTGAGCACATACTTGAAGAAAATCTCCCTTGTGGTGAGGGTCTGCTCGTGCTTCTCGGAATAGTTCTTGGGGTAGTCGTCGCGCCACTCCTCGATGGAGGGCAGGCCGCAGGACTGCGGGGTGTCGCGCAGCAGGATCCACGCCAGCAGGGCGATGAAGAGGGCCACCGCAGCGGGGAATGCGAAGGTACCTATCAGGAAATAAAGATCGGCGCGCTGGCCGTAAAACCAGCTCCCGAACCACACTGCGCCATAGGTGGCCATCGGGCCGACAAGGGCACCTCCCACATTGTGGGCGCAGTTCCAGATGCTCATCATAGTCCCCCTCTCGCTGACCGAGAACCAGTGGGTCATCACCCTTCCGCAGGGAGGCCATCCCATTCCGTTGAACCATCCGACCAGGAAGTTCAGGATACCCATTACCAGAATCGCCAATGCCTTGCGCTCCGCCCCTATCCACCGGATGGGCACGATCATAAAGCACATCGATACCGCGGTCAGCACGAGCCCCAGCGGCAGGAAGACCCTGGCGTTGGAGCGGTCGCTGACGCTGCCCATCAGGAATTTGGAGATAGCGTATGCTGCGGCGTTGAGACCGAGCACGAAGCCGAGTTCCGTCTTCTCGAAGCCGAGCGGCTCCATCGCCGGAATGGCCATCGAGAGATTCTTGCGGACCAGATAGAATCCCGCATATCCTATAAAGGCCCCGAGGAAGACCTGCAGGCGGAGGCGCCTGTAGCGCGCATCGGCCTCCGGTCCCCTCTGGGCGGGCTTATATTCGGGTTGCCTTAGAAACTTCAGCATCGTCAGAGTTTAGCGGAGAGTTTGACCACGGATGCCTTCCTGACCTTGAAGGACGCGCTCTGGCGGATATCCTCCACCGAAGCGGCGAACTGCGCGGTATATTGGCCCGCATCGGTCACCCAGGCATTGAGAGCCTCGTCGAAGGAAGCCAGGCCGTATGTATCGAAGCTGATGGTGACAGTCTGCGATTCGCCCGGAGCGAGCTCGCGGGTCTTGGCGAAGCCCTTCAGCTCGCGCAGGGGCTTCTCCATTGTTCCCTTGGGAGCGGAGACGTAGAGCTGCACCACCTCCTTTCCGGGAACCGAACCGGTATTGGTTACGGTAACGGATGCCGTGAAAGCGCCCTTCTTCCCTGCCTTGACCACAGGATCCGAATAGCTGAAGGTGGTATATGAGAGGCCGTATCCGAAGGGGAAGGAGACCGGAACCCCGAAGGTCGCAAAGTGGCGGTAACCCACCCAGATGCCCTCTTCGTACTCGGTGAAGCCCTCATTGCGTTTGTTGGGATCGAAAGAGTCGCGGACGGGTCCCTTCTTCCAGCTGTTGCCCTCGAAATTGGAAGGGAAGTTCTTTGAGGAGGGAATATCATTGTATGCCACCGGCCAGGTCATCGGAAGACGGCCCGAAGGGTTGCAGCGTCCGGTGAGGATATCCACGACGGTATGTCCGGCCTCGACGCCCGGCTGCCAGGGAAGCAGGATTGCGTCTGCCATATCCTTCCAGGATACGGTCTCGATGACGCCGCCGGTATTGAGGAGCACTATGACCTTCTTGCCGGCCTTGTGGAAGGCCTCGGAGACGTTGGTCAGCGACGCACGCTCATTGTCTGTGAGGTAGAAGTCGCCCTTGATCTCGCGGCGGTCAACGAACTCGCCGGCGCTGCGGCGGATGGTGAATATCGCTATATCGCAGTCCGCTGCCCGCAGTTTGGCGAGCTTCTCTCCTATCTTGAAGTCGATCTTGACTCCGTCATAGACGGCTGCAAGGTCTTCGTGGACCCTGAAGCCCTCTTCGACCAGGGCGTCGTAGACATTGACGATTCCGGTGGTATGGACGTTTCCGGAACCGGTGCCGCCCTGATAAATCTTATAGGAGCCGAATCCGAAGAGCGCCACCTTGGCATTTTTGTCGCGCAGGGGGAGTACGCCGCCCTCGTTCTTGAGGAGCACCGCTCCCTCGTCGGCGGCACGCCTCACGAGTTTGGCGTGGGCTGCCAGGTCGGGGGCGTTGGAGTATTTATATCCCTTGAAGGTAGGGGTCCTGAAAAGGATGCGGAGCATGCGGGTGACCGCAAGATCGACATCGGCCATCGTGAGGGTGCCGTTTTTCACGGCTTCCTCGATCTGCTCCACCTGGACCTCGAGGCCGGGCATCAGCTGCTCGTTTCCGGCCTTTATCTGAGCCGCGGTATTCCTCGGAAAATCGGTCCAGTCGGTCATCACGAAGCCGTCGAAGCCCCACTCGTCGCGGAGCACTTCAGTCAGCAGGGCGTGATGCTCGGACGCCGTCACCCCGTTGATCTGATTATATGCCGACATTATAGTCCAGGGCCTGGCCTCCTTGACGGCGATCTCGAAGCCTTTGAGATATATCTCGCGGACAGCCCTCTGGCTCACCCTGGCGTCGTTCTCCCTGCGGAAAGTCTCCTGGCTGTTGACGGCGAAATGCTTGAGCGAGGTGCCGACTCCCTGCGACTGGACGCCCTGGATGGCGGCCGCGGCGACCTTCCCGGCCAGGAAAGGATCCTCGGAGTAATACTCGAAGTTGCGGCCGCAGAGCGGGTTGCGGTGGATATTGATAGCCGGGGCCAGAAGTATGTCGTTGCCATATTCGAGCACCTCGTTGCCCATCGCCTCGCCCACCTCGCGGACAATGTCGGTATTCCAGGTGCTGGCCATCATCGTCGCGATAGGGAATGCTGTGCAGTAGAAAGTCTTGTCCGTCCCCTTCCTGGTCGGGTTGATGCGCACGCCCTGGGGCCCGTCGGTATAATATGCGTAGGGAATGCCCAGGCGGGAGATTTCGGCCGAGCCGCCGGCTGCGCCGGGCACCGCCTTGCGGGTGGTCCCGTCGGGATTCCTGCCATACGAATAGACGCCCACCAGAAGGGTCGCCTTCTCGTGGAGGGTCATAGCTTTCACCACATCTTCTACCTTGGAATCGGTCACCGCAGGACGGGACTGGGCACCTGCGGGAATAAACACCTGCGCGCAGAGGGCTGCCAGCAGGAGAGAACAAATCCGTTTCATGCGTCTAGTTTTTGGTTTCAATGGCTAAAGTTACAAAAATATATGTTATATTTGCGGATACTGAACAATATCATCCTTAAATCAATATGAAAAGAGTACTTCTCCTCGCTGCTGCAGGTCTGATGACCTTCACGGCATTCGCACAGCCCAAGGAAGAGAAAGACGGCTTCCAGTTCACCACCGTCAAGGCTAACCCTATCACCTCTGTGAAGAACCAGGCAAGTTCCGGTACCTGCTGGTGCTTCTCGGGCATCTCCCTCGCTGAGTCCGAGGCTATCCGTCTCGGCACCGCAACCCCTGAGACCATCGACCTCGCCGAGATGTTCGTAGTAGGCAACACCTACATCGACAGGGCGGTCAAGTATGTCCGCACCGACGGCCACGTAAGCTACGGCCAGGGCAGTTCCTGCAAGGATGTCTTCTACTCGATGAAAGATCACGGCATCGTCCCCAACAGCGAGATGCCGGGCCTCAACTACGGCACCGAGAACCACAAGCACGCTGAGCTCGCAGCTGTCTGCAAGGGTTTCGTACAGGCTATCGCCACCAACCCCAACAAGACCCTCTCCCCCGCTTGGAAAAACGCCCTCAAGGGCATCGTCGAGGCCTATCTTGGCAAGTTCCCCGAGACCTTCACGGTAAACGGCAAGGAGTACACTCCGAAGAGCTACTTCGAGTCCCTCAAACTCAATCCCGACGACTATCTGGATTTCACCTCCTGGACTCATATCCCCTACTACGAGCAGTCTCCCGTCGAGGTTGGCGACAACTGGCGCTGGGAATACGCATACAATGTACCTCTCGATGATATGATCAAGATCTTCGACTACGCCATCGACAAGGGTTACACCATCGCCTGGGGCGCAGACGTCAGCGAGCAGGGCTTCACCCGCAACGGCATCGCCATCGTTCCCGATCCCGAGGTGATCACCAAGGCAAAGGAGAAGGGCAGCGACGAGGCACGCTGGCTCGGCGTAACCTCCACCACCGCCAAGTTCGAGGTCAAGGGTCCCGTCAAGGAGATGGAAATCACTCCCGAGAACCGCCAGAAAGGTTACGAGGAGAAGACCACTACCGACGACCACGGAATGCACATCTTCGGTATCGCAAAGGACCAGAACGGCAACAAGTATTATATGGTCAAGAACTCCTGGGGCGACAGCAGCAAGTACAAAGGCATCTGGTATGTCTCCGAGGCCTATGTCAAGTACAAGACAATGGACTTCCTGATCCACAAGGACGCTCTCCCCAAGGATATCAAGAAAAAATGCGATATCAAGTAATCTGAAAGATGAAACGATACTTCACTATAATGGCAGCAGTGCTCTTGAGCACTGCTGTCTTTGCTCAGAAGAACGTCCCCTACAAGCTCACGCCGGTGGCGGGCAACATCTCCACCCCCACCAGGTACCAGGGTCGCACCGGCACCTGCTGGTGCCACGCAGGAATCTCGTTCCTCGAGTCGGAGCTTATCCGCCGCGGCAAGGGAGAGTATGACCTCTCCGAGATGTTCCTCGTGCGGCGGAACTATATTAACCGATTCTTCAGCAACCACATGCTCCACGGCAACGGCAATCTCGGCCAGGGAGGACATCCCCACCAGGTCATGAGGCTCGTCGCCTGGTACGGAGCCGTTCCCGAGAGCGTTTACAGCGGACTGCCCGCAGGCAGCACAGGGCACGACCAGAAGGCAATGAACAACAAGATCAAGGAGATGGGCGCAAAAGTCGCCCAAGCCAGGGCCTACACCGACGCCGACCGCGCGGAACTCTCCGCCCTTCTGGATGCCAATCTCGGCCCAGTTCCCGAGAAATTCATGTGGGAAGGCAAAGAGTACACTCCCAAGAGTTTTGCCGAGCATATCGGCCTTACCGAGAAGTATCTCGACGAAATCGTCAACTTCACAAGTTTCTCGCATTACCCTTTTTACCGTCCTTTCAGCCTTGAGGTCAAGGACAACTGGGACGGAGGACAGTATATGAACGTGCCCCTTGACGAGTTCACGGCCATCATCGACTACGCCCTCCGCCAAGGCTACACCGTAATCTGGAGCGGTGACACGAACGCCGGCTTCAACCGCAGCCACGAGATGGCGATCAATCCCCTTCCGGAGTATTTCGACGAGGCCATGAAGTTCGAGAAGATCTATCCGGAAATCGAAGTCACCCAGGAAAACCGTCAGAAGGACTACGAGACCTTCCGCACCGTCGATCAGCACTCGATGCATATCGTCGGCATCTGCCAGGACCAGAACGGCAACATCTTCTACAAGGTCAAGGAGTCTGCCTTCAAGAAGGGAAGCGACAACGGAGGATTCATGTATATGTCGCGCAGTTTCGTGACGATGCGCGGTCTCTCGATCATGGTCCACAAAAAGGGAGTCCCCAAGGATATCCGCAAGAAATGCGGCATAAAGTAGGATGAAAAAGATTATCCCCGACCTCGTCACCCTGATGAACCTGGTATGCGGCACCTGCGCCTGCATCCTGGCCCTCTGGGGGGAATATTATCCGGCATTCATATTCATCATCGGAGCGGCCTGCTTCGATTTCCTCGATGGATTCTGCGCCAGGCTCCTGGGCTCCTCTTCGGAACTGGGCAAGCAACTCGACTCGCTGTGCGATATGGTGAGTTTCGGCCTCGCCCCCGCCCTGATGGCCTTCAACTGGATGATGCACTCCCCCGCGCGGATTCCCGCCCTCGCCTACTTCGCATTCGTATTCGTCTGCTGCGCGGCCCTGAGGCTTGCCAGGTTCAATATCGACAGCAGTCAGATCCACGATTTCAAAGGGCTTGCGGTACCCGCGGCGGCGATGGTTATGGCGCCCATGCTGGCCTTCGGCCAGGTCTGCGCTGAACAAGGCTTCAGCAGCATCCTGCTGCCCCTTCTGAATTCGAGCTGGTTTCTGCCGGCGCTTTCGGTACTTCTGGGGCTCCTGATGGTATCCCGCATCCCGATGTTCTCGCTCAAAGGCAAGAGGCTCTCCTTCAAGGATTACCCCAGGGAGTCGGTACATTTCCTGTCGGTGATTCTTTTGGCCGCGCCGCTTGCAATCGCCAAAGGCGCGCTTCTGAAAGTGCACTTCATCTACTCCACCCTTCCCCTGCTGATACTCTTCGCTATGGTGCTGTATGTGCTGGTGAATCTGGTGGCTATCGGACGGCGGAATGAGGCTTGAAGCGTGGAGGCTTTCTGACTGATAATCAGTTCAATTATGAAAACAACCTCTCGTTTTTGCGAGGGGTTGTTTTCATCATCAAACTGGCAGACAGCCGTTTAAGCTCCACGGCCTATGCGATTATTATCTTCTTAACCGTCTCTTCGCCAAGCAAAATGTTGACTTTGCGGCGGATGGGCTCCAACTGGAAGCGGAGCTGGGTACGGACGATGGAGGATGCCATAGTGCAGGTAAGGACTCCGTCGCGGAAGAATTTGCGGGAGGTAAGGGCCCCGGCCTGGAGGGCGCTCATCGAGGGGGCCGCCATATCGCGGATTACGCTTTCCCAGGCGTCGAAGACGTGAACGCGCTGCAGCCCCTCATCGAGATGGTTCTCCTCGATGAAGTCGGGCAGCAGTTCGGATATCGATTTGGTATTCTCGCGTTTCATATCAGTTGTCCCTCCCTTGCATAGACTCCGTTCTCGACGGTGAAGTTGGCGCAGTCGGCGCTGAAGGCCTCGACGATTCCCGATACGCGGACCTTATTGCTGTCGCTCAGGAATATCTGGCCGAATTCGCTGGTGGCCACTATCGAGATGAGGTTCCCCACCCTCGCCATATCGAGTTTGTCGAATACATCGTCCAGCAGGAGTATCGGCTTGAGGCCATAGACATCCTGCATGAAGCGCATCTGGGCCAGTTTGAGGGCCAGCAGGAAACTCTTCTGCTGCCCTTGGGAGCCGCATTTGCGCAGCGGATGGCCGTCGAGGCTGAAGAGTATGTCGTCGCGCTGGATTCCCGCCAGGGTATAGCCCAGTACGCGGTCCTTCTCGGCATTGCGTTCCATCAGTTCATAGAAGCCGGCCTCGTCGAGGTTCGACCGGAAGTCGATGGTTATCTCCTCGCGTCCCCCGGAGAGTTTGGTATAGAACTCCTGCGCTATCGGGAGGAGCTGGGTGCAGAGCTGCCTGCGCGCCTCATAGACATACTGGGCGTGGGGTTCCATCTGCTCGGTTATGGTATCAAGCAGGACCTCCTGCGGGAAGCCGTCCTTGAGGATCTTGTTGCGCCTCAGCAGGTATTGGGTGTAGGTCTGGATATGGCGCAGGTAGTTGCGGTCGGTCTGCGAGAGGATGAAGTTCATATACTTGCGCCTCTCGTCGCCGGAGTCGTTTATCAGCGATGAGTCCGACGGGGAGACCATCACGATGGGCAGCAGGCCGATATGGTCGGAGAAGCGCTCGTAGGCCTTCCCTCCCCTTGTCACCGTCTTGCCGTTGCGGCGGATGGAGACGGCGACGCGCTCGTGGGTGCCGTCGTCCATAGCGTACAGTCCGCTTGCGATGGCCTCCTCGGTGCCGTAACGGAAGATGTACTGGTCGGACGAGGAGAAGTAGCTCTTGGTCATCGACAGGTAATAGACCGCGTCGAGCAGGTTGGTCTTGCCCGCCCCGTTGCTGCCGGTTATGCAGTTTATCTTGGGCGAGAAAGCCAGCGAAGCGTCGGCTATGTTCTTGAAGTCGCGGAGTGTTATCTTTTCGAGGTACATCGCATCGTAACTGTCAGGCAAAATTAACAAAAAATCACACTCCTTCGCAAACAAGTATCAGCTGATACCGGGACAGCATATCGCCTTCCGGGGGACGTAGCGTTTCGCATCCTGCGTCATCCGCTGCGCGGATAACTTGTCTGCTGCAAAGCGAATCCCCCTACTGGCGATACGCTGTCCCTGAGGAGACTTCGGGCTGCCGGGATTATTATCGTTAATAAGATGTTGGTTAAGCATATAGGGGAACGGAGCAAAATGTTTGGTGCTAATGCATTTTTGTTGTACTTTTGCGAGATTGAATAATTATGGAAAAACAATAAGAAAATAATACACAAACCTACTATGGCACAGAACAAAAAGGCTCAGGAAGAGCCGCAAGTTGAAACCCAGAACAACAGTTTCGAAGATTTTATCAAAAAGTACCAGAATATCATTTTCTGGACCGTCATCGGTATCCTGCTGATAGTTTTCGGCATCATGGCATACCAGAAGTGGATCCTCAACCCCGCCAAGGAAGAGGCCCGCAGCCAGACATTCGTGGCTGAGCAGCAGTTCCGCAACGGCAACTACGAGCAGGCCCTCAACGGTGACGGCAACAACCTCGGATTCCTCCAGGTGATTGACCAGTACGGCAAGAAGGCCGGCGAGGCTGTCTATTTCTATGCAGGCATCTGCCAGTACGAACTCGGCAACTATGCCGAGGCCGCAAGCCTCTTCAAGAAGTACAACGGCAAGGACGATATCCTCAAGGCAAGGGCTCTCTGCTGCACGGGTGACGCTTACGCCAACCTCGGCGACAACAACGCCGCCCTCTCCTGGTACAAGAAAGCAGCTGCCGCAGGCGAGAACGCCTACCGCGCAGGCTACCTCTTCAAGGCAGGACAGATGTACGAGACCCTCGGCAACGAGGCTGAGGCGCTCAAGTGCTACAAGGAGATCGAGACCCGCTATCCCCAGTCCATGGAGGCATACGACATCGCCAAGTACATTTCAAGGATCGAAAACAAGTAAGTTATGGGAAGAGCATTTGAATTCCGCAAGGAAAGGAAATTCAAACGTTGGGGCCACATGGCCAAGACGTTTACCAAGATAGGCAAGGAAATCACCATCGCAGTCAAGCAGGGCGGTCCCGACGTGACGGGCAACCCGCGCCTCCGCGCCCTCCTGCAGACCGCACGCGGCGAGAACATGCCGAAGGAGAACATCGAACGCGCCATCAAGCGCGCCTCCGAGAAGGACCAGGCCGATTACAAGGAGATCGTCTATGAAGGTTACGGCCCCCACGGAGTGGCAATCCTCGTAGAGACGGCTACCGACAACACCAACCGCACCGTGGCCAACATCCGCAGCTATTTCACCAAGCACGGCGGCAGCCTCGGCACCTCCGGCAGCGTGGCATTCATGTTCGACCACAAGTGCGTCTTCAAACTCAAGAAGACCCCCGATATCGATATGGACGAGCTGGAGCTCGAGCTTATCGACTACGGAGCCGACGAAGTATTCGTGGATGTCAACGACGAGGACGAGGACAACCCTCAGGAAGTCGTCAACATCTACGGCGAGTACACTGCCTTCAACCAGATCCAGAAGTACATCGAGGACAAGGGTTACGAGATGATCTCGGCCGGCTTCGACCGCTTCCCCAACGGCGAGATGAAGCATCTCTCGGCAGAGGAGCGCGTGGATCTCGACAAGCTCCTCGAGAAACTCGAGGACGACGAGGACGTACAGAACGTCTATCACAATCTTGCAGACTAAACCAAAATCATAAAATCAAAAATCAATCATGGAACTCACACACATTGAACACCTCGGAATCGCAGTAAAGTCTCTTGAAGAGTCTATTCCTTATTATGAGAATGTACTCGGACTGAAATGCTATGCTATCGAAGAAGTCGCTGACCAGAAGGTCAAGACCGCTTTCTTCAAGATCGGGCAGACCAAGATCGAGCTTCTCGAGCCCACCAGCCCCGAAAGCACGATCGCAGGCTTCCTCGAGAAGAGGGGTGAAGGTATCCACCATATGGCATTCGCTGTCGCTGACGGCGTAGCAAACGCACTTGCTGAGGTCGAAGAGAAGGGCATCCGCCTCATCGACAAGGCTCCCCGCCGCGGCGCAGAGGGTCTCGACATCGCATTCCTGCATCCCAAGTCCACCAAGGGCGTCCTTACCGAACTTTGCGAACCCGGAAAATAATTCATACTTACTATACAGAATAAAATGAGCCAGCAACTCGAAAAAGTCAAAGAGCTTATCGCACTCAGGGAGAAAGCTCGCATCGGTGGCGGTGAAAAGGCCATCGAGAAACAGCACGCACAGGGCAAGTACACCGCCCGCGAACGCATCAACATGCTCCTCGACGAGGGCAGTTTCGAAGAATTCGATATGTTTGTGACACATCGCTGCCACAACTTCGGAATGGAGTCCAAATCATTCCTCGGTGACGGTGTCGTTACCGGTTATGGTACAATCGCAGGCCGCCTCGTGTACGTATTCGCACAGGACTTCACGGTTATCGGAGGTTCGCTCTCCGAGACCCTCGCTATGAAGATCTGCAAGGTAATGGACCAGGCAATGAAGGTCGGCGCCCCGATCATCGGTCTCAACGACTCCGGCGGAGCCCGCATCCAGGAAGGTGTCAACGCACTGGCAGGATACGCTGAGATTTTCCAGCGCAACATCCTCGCTTCCGGCGTCATCCCCCAGATCTCCGCAATCCTCGGCCCCTGCGCCGGCGGTGCAGTCTACTCCCCCGCCCTCACCGACTTCACCATCATGACCGAAGGAACCAGCTACATGTTCCTCACCGGCCCCTCTGTGGTCAAGCAGGTCCTCGGCGAAGAGGTTACCCAGGAGCAGCTCGGCGGCGCATCCGTGCACGCAAGCAAGAGCGGTGTGGCACACTTCGCATGCCCCAATGAGGACGAAGCTATCGCCACCATCCGCGACCTGATGAGCTATCTTCCCCAGAACAATATGGAGGAGCCCAACTTCCTTCCCACCAACGACCCCATCGACCGTTGCGAAGACGCTCTCAACGAGATCATCCCCGACAGCCCGAACGCTCCCTACGATATGTACGAGGTCATCGGCAGCATCGTTGACGACGGCAAGTTCCTCGAGGTCCACAAGGACTACGCAAAGAACATCATCGTCGGCTTCGCCCGCTTCGGCGGCACCGCAGTCGGTATCGTTGCGAACCAGCCCAAGGTCATCGCAGGTGTGCTCGACATCAACTCTTCCCGCAAGGGTGCTCGTTTCGTCCGTTTCTGCGACGCATTCAATATTCCCCTCGTCACCCTCGTGGATGTCCCGGGCTTCCTTCCCGGCACCCAGCAGGAGTACGGCGGAATCATCCTCCACGGTGCTAAACTCCTCTACGCTTACGGCGAGGCTACCGTTCCCAAGGTTACCGTATCGCTCCGCAAGTCTTACGGCGGAAGCCACATCGTGATGAGCTGCAAGCAGCTCCGCGGCGACATCAACTATGCTTGGCCTACCGCCAACATCGCAGTTATGGGCGCTGACGGCGCAGTCTCCGTCCTCTACGCCAAGGATCTCAAGGCAGTCGAGGATCCCGAGCAGAAGAAAGCTCTCGCAGAGGCAAAGAAGAAGGAGTACGACGACCTCTTCTGCAACCCTTACAACGCTGCCAAGTACGGCTATATCGACGACGTCATCGAGCCCCGCAACACCCGTTTCCGCATCATCCGCGCGCTCGAGCTGCTCGCCAACAAGAAACTTGTCAACCCTGCCAAGAAGCACGACAACCTGCCTCTCTAATCAATACTGTACAACGAGATGAAAAGAATCAAAATCCTTTTTACGGTTGTCGGTTTGACATTGGCAGTCGCTGCAAGCGCCCAGAGCCAGGGTCAGATGCGTCTGAACGAGTACCTTGTCATCAACACCGATGACTTCCAGGACGACTTCGGACAGCAGAGCGCCTGGTTCGAGCTCTTCAACGCTTCGTACGGCACCGTCGATATCGGAGGCTGCTACCTTTCGGACGATCCGACCGACCTCAAGAAATACCAGATCCCGGGAAGCGATGTGATGACCCAGATCAAGCCGCGCCAGCACGCTCTCTTCTGGGCTGACAACCAGCCTTTCCGCGGTACGTTCCACGTCAATTTCGACCTCGCGAACGCTAAAGAAATTATCTTCACCAAGGGTGACGGCAAGACCATCGTCGACCGCATCAAGGTCCGCCACGACCTCCCCGAGAATGTCTCCTTCGGACGTACCGAGGACGGCATCGGATCGGTTGACGGCAAGGGCGAAGGATGGGCAGTGCTCGACCGCACATCCCCCAGCACCAACAATGCAATGGTGGACAAGGCCGCCAAGCCCGACCGCATGAAGCAGATCGACCCTTACGGATGGATCATGGCCCTCACTGCAATGAGCGTGGTCTTCACCGCCCTCATCCTCCTCTACTTCCTGTTCAAGGCCATCGGCAATGCGAACATCAAGGCTTCCAACAAGAAAGCCGCCGCAGCTGCCGGTGCCGCTTCCGTCGCGGCTCCCAAGACCGACTTCGGTGAGGTTCCCGCAGAGACCTATGCGGCAATCGCAACTGCAATGCACCTCTATATGGTCGAAGAAGAGGCACACGACGAAGAGCCTTTCGTCGTCACGATGAATCCGGTGGACCGCACCTACACTCCTTGGAGCACCCATATCCAGGGCTTCCGCCAGACCCCTACCGTCATCAAAAAGAAGTAATTTCAATAACGCGAACAACAATGAAAGAATATAAACTCAAAATCAACGGCAACGACTACAACGTAGCCATCGACGAGGTTGAAGACAACAAGGCGAAGGTGGAGGTCAACGGAACTCCTTACACCGTTGAGTTCGACAAGCCCGTCACCAAGAAGAAACCCGTCACCGTCATCAACCGTCCCGCTCCCGCAGCTGCAGGCGCAGCTCCCGCAGTGCAGGTCAACAAGCCCGCTGCAGCGGCTCCCGCAGGCGGAACCAAGCTCAACTCGCCCCTCCCGGGTGTCGTGCTCAGCCTCTCCGTCAAGGAAGGTGACGCAGTCAAGAAGGGCCAGGCAGTCCTCATCCTCGAGGCAATGAAGATGGAGAACACCATCGAGGCTCCCTGCGACGGCACAGTCAAACAGATACTTGTCCAGAAGGGCGACTCCGTCCTTGAGGGCGCAACCCTTGCAGTTATCGGATAGTCACTATGGGAAATATAGTTCAAAACCTCCAACAGTTCTGGCAGTTTACCGGATTTGCTAACTGCAACTTCCAGTATCTGATCATGATCTGCTTCGGTCTGATCTTCCTCTACCTCGGTATCAAGAAGGAATGGGAGCCGATGCTGCTGGTCCCTATCGGATTCGGTATCCTCATCGGTAACATTCCCCTTTTCCAGGGCCTGAAGGTCAGCGTGTATGAAGAGGGCTCCGTGCTCAACATCCTCTACCAGGGTGTCAAGCAGGGCTTCTACCCTCCTTTGATCTTCCTCGGCATCGGTGCGATGACCGACTTCTCGGCACTGATCTCCAACCCTAAGCTGCTGCTCATCGGAGCTGCCGCCCAGTTCGGTATTTTCGGTGCATACGCAATCTCCCTGGCCTTCGGATTCGATCCCGCACAGGCAGGTGCCATCGGTATCATCGGCGGCGCAGACGGTCCTACCGCAATCTTCCTCTCCTCGCGACTGGCCCCTGATATGATGGGCGCCATAGCGGTGTCGGCTTACTCATATATGGCTCTGGTCCCTGTGATCCAGCCGCCTATCATGCGTCTGCTGACCACCAACAAGGAGCGCCTCATCCGAATGAAACCCCCGAGAGCAGTCTCCCCGACCGAGAAGAAGCTCTTCCCTATCATCGGCTTCCTCCTTACCGCATTCATCGTACCTTCGGGTATTCCCCTGCTCGGTATGCTGTTCTTCGGTAACCTCATCAAGGAATCCGGTGTGACCAAGCGTCTCGCGAACACCGCCAGCGGTCCGCTCATCGACATCGTTACCATCCTCATCGGTATCACCGTCGGTGCTTCGACCCAGGCCGACCAGTTCCTGCAGCTCCGCTCGATCTGGATCTTCATCATCGGTGCACTCTCGTTCGTCATCGCTACCTTCACCGGCGTCCTCTTCGTGAAGTTCTTCAACCTCTTCCTCAAGGAGGGCAACAAGATCAACCCGCTCATCGGTAACGCAGGTGTTTCGGCAGTCCCTGACGCAGCCCGCGTCTCCAACAACGTAGGCCGCGAGTACGACCCCAACAACTTCCTCATGATGCACGCAATGGGCCCCAACGTGGCCGGCGTCATCGGCTCGGCAGTTGCCGCAGGTATGCTCCTCGGCTTCCTCGGATAATAATTGTTATCACGATACATTGCAAAGCCGGCCGGGATTTTCCCGGCCGGCTTTTTTGTGGAGCGGTTGGGCGGTTGAGTGTGGGAGGTTGGCGTGGGTGGTTGGCGTGGGTGGTTGGCGTGGGTGGTTGGCGTGGGAGGTTGGCGTGGGTGGTTGGCGTGGGTGGTTGGCGTGGGAGGTTGGCGTGGGTGGTTGTTTGTTCGGTGCTCCGGAAGCAATCGTGGAATAGCGTGGAGGCAAAGTAGCTGGATATCAGCTGCTTCCTATAAACAACCCCATCAAAAAAGAGGGGGTTGTTTTTAACTTTACGCTAACAATCTGCAAGTTACCCTCCACGGCTTTTTAATCTAAATCCGCCACAGCCACCTTGCCGGTCACATCTTCGCCAGTTATTGGCGCGCCCCCCGGCCAGATTACGATTCCGGGCTTGATTCGAATTCCGGGCTTGGGCTCTGACTCGCCCCCGGGTTCGATCTCAATTCCGATTCCTATCCCGATTCCTATCGCGATTCAGGCGCGGACCCGGACCCTGCTCGACCCCAGTTCCGTTTCTGCCAAACAGCCGCACAGCAACCCCTCTCAGAATGCCATCGAAGGCTGATCCTTGTGCTTCGAAGGTCGATTTCGAGTAGCTAAGCACAAGTTATGGCCTCTGAGTACTCTCTATGCTGTATCAACGTGCAGCTATTTGGCAAAAACATTAATATTATTATATTTGTAGTGCCATCTACGGATGGAGACATAATGTGAAAACTGCTTTTTTGTTCTTGAACTGAAATCTGGACAATTTCAATTGACCAAGACGAAAGCGGTTCCCTCGCTTGCTATGACTGCACTGCGTCATCTACGCATGCTTCATACGAGTGTGGAACTGTTTTTATTTGGTCAAGGGTCGTCCAGAACCTCAGTTCAGATAAATGCCGTTCCACACTTTTTTATTAATCAAACAATTATGATTAAAATGCATGTCTCATATCACTGCTGTCCGGAGAGATTTTACCATAACATAAGTTGCTCGACATAGCCCGCCTCCGGAACAATCACAGGAACTGTCGGCTTATTATTAAGATCACGGATATCAGTTCTCTGGAAGAGGACCTGTACGATCGAGTTAGAGATAGAATGAAGACTTGGAACCAGACTATATCGTTTCTTTATAATGAGCAGAAGGTAGTCGCAAACGGCTATCAAGATCTGTGTATAGACCGTGTTCTTGGTGGTTCCATAGAAGGTCTTGATGTGCATATACTGCTATACTTTTTTTTATTAGCTTGTTTCATGATAATGGACTTAATCCTGGTAAAATTCGAGGAAACTGTTCTTAATAGAGGTTGGGTATATAGCAAGGCATACCAATATCAAACAAGTTGGTTATTCCATCACTTTGATTCTCGCTTTTATTAGTGTGCTCTGTTCAACGTGTTCATGCCAATCAACATCAGAGTCATACTTAATTATTGACACAATTAAACTTTTAAAACATTATTTATCGCATCAATCGTAATTCATAATCATGAAACGAATTTTTCTTTTCATCAGTATCATTCTGATAATTTCAGGGTGCAATGAGCAGAGTAATAGCCACGATAGTAAGTACACTAAAAGAATTACATCTGTAAAAGTCTTTAATAGTGATGACAGCCAATTTGCTGAAGTTATTTTTAGTTATGATAATAAAAATAGGTTAAAGACAATAGACTGTCACTATAGTGATGATGACAGTGAGGTTTCCTATTGGGTTAATACGTTTTCTTACTCATCTTCTTCAATCATTAGCGATTTTAACACCTCTCACAGTTATACGCCATATATGCAGGATACAGAAATTACTACTACCCTGAATTTCAGAGACACTATGATTTTAAAAGACGGGCTGTGTATTAAAGAAAACATGATGATCACTGTATCTGGAAAAGGAGTAATGGATAATCCACAATTATACCATTATCCATTCCATCATTATTACTATAGTTTTCTCAAAGATCCGATAACAACAATTCAGGAGAACAACGGGATCAAAACAATTACAATTTCCGATAACGGAAATGCTGAAAACTTGTATTCTGCCAATAGAGAACTTATTGCAAAAATTGGCTCCCATACAGGAACTGATTCTTTTTTCTGGAGTAATGGGAAACTGGTCGAGATTAAAGGATTTGGAAACGATGTCATCACATTAGATTATTCGCCGATTATTAATCCATTCATTAACACAAGTTTAGAAATCATGTTTCCACTTTTGATTCTTGGAACTGGTTATTTTCCGTATGTACCAGCTACAATTGCTCTCCCAAAAGTATTTGGATTAAATCCCCAACAACTCCTTAAGTCAATAGAGATTGATCACCATAGTTATATTGATTATTATGAATTCCAATATGCATACAATTCAGAAGATTACATATCTTCAATATTAGTGTACTACACTGGGCCATACAGTTCACATTCATATCTTCGGAGCAGATATGAAATTGAATATGATTAATATAAAAAACCGAGGGGAAAGAGCAGCGCGCCTTAAGGCTCAGGACAGAATCCAATCTATCTTATGGCACCCTTAATACCATCGATAGTGGCTCCGCACCCTTTCGATCCTGCCTCTGCGAAGGCGTTTGTACGACTTCACTTTGACAGGTCTCGCAACATCCACCCTTATGGAAATGCGAACAGTTTTGGGTCTTGTTCTTTTAGTCATGAATAATTATATGTAAGCGTGTAAGAACAACGGCCTCCCTGTATCAGTATCTCCCCTCGGTTGTAAATCTATTAATAACAACAGGCACCTATTAAGGGTAGATGCCTGAAGATTTTTACTTACAGTCAGAATTATTCATGACCAATGCAAAGGTATAAAAACTTTTCGATTCTCAAAGTAGATTATTCGAAAAAAAGGAATGGTCGCAAGAATGCGACCATTCTTTTCTATATTTGCACAATATGAACTGTGGAAAAGATATACGACAGGAGATTAAGAGGCGCATCCTAATTCTGGACGGTGCTATGGGCACTATGCTCCAGAGGGCGGGGAAGCGTTCGTCGAGCGGTGTGGGGGATCTTCTGAATCTTGAGGATCCGGAGGCCGTTTTGGCTGTCCACCGCGCGTATATCGACGCCGGGGCGGATATTATCGAGACCAACACATTCAACAACGTCTCGCGAGAGGTAAATCTCGCCGGAGCAAGGTTGGCACGCAAAGCCGCGGACGAGGCCGGGCGCAAAGCCGCAGCAGCCAACGCGGACGGTGCCGGACAAAGAGCCGCGGACGCCGACACGGCCGCATCTGAGACCAGGCGCAGAGTCTGGGTTGCCGGATCTGTAGGCCCCACCTCCAGGATGCTTTCGCTTTCGGCCGATGCGGCGCATCCCGAAGCCAGGCCGGCTACGTTCTGGGAGCTGGAGGCTGAATACGAGAGCCAGGTCGAAGCCCTGACCGAAGGCGGCGTGGACCTGCTGCTTATCGAAACCGTCTTCGACCCGCTCAATGCGAAGGCCGCGCTCTACGCTGCTTCAAAAGCCGCCGAAAAGACCGGCAGCAGGCTGCCCATTATGTTTTCGGCCACCATCAATGACCGCAGCGGACGGCTGCTCACCGGGCAGGGCGTCGAGGCGTTATATCATACTGTCGAGAGCTACGGGCTCCTGAGTTTCGGTCTCAACTGCTCGTTCGGGGCCGAGGGGTTGGCGGCA
The DNA here is from genome assembly GCA_017443845.1 of Bacteroidales bacterium. Taxonomy (GTDB): domain Bacteria; phylum Bacteroidota; class Bacteroidia; order Bacteroidales; family UBA932; genus Cacconaster. The sequence goes on from JAFSXX010000053.1 coordinate 34,416, forward strand.
ACCGCCGCAAGCGTGAGCCAGTTCGCCGCCTGCGCCACCAGCATCCATCCCAACGCCGGACTGCCTAACGAGAACGGCGAGTATGACGAGTCGCCCGAGTCGATGGCGAAGGCCGTCTCGAAGATGGCGGAGGAAGGTCTCCTGAATATCGCAGGCGGCTGCTGCGGCACGACCCCGGAGCATATCCGCGCCATCCGCGAAGCCCTGGAGGGCATAAAGCCCAGGCAGATTCCGGCCCGCAAGGAGGGAATCCTCACGGTCACCGGCCTGGACTGCATCAATATCGATCTCAGGCAGAGCAATTTCGTCAATGTCGGCGAGCGCACAAACGTGGCCGGCTCCCGCAAATTCGCCAAGCTGATCGCGGCCGGAGATTATGAAAGCGCGGCGGCTGTGGCCCGAAAGCAGATAGAGGAAGGCGCATCGGTCATAGATATCAATATGGACGATGCTATGCTCGACTCCCGCGCCGAGATGGAGCGCTTCGTGCGTTACATAGCCAACGACCCGGACATCGCCAAGGCCGCATTCATGATTGATTCTTCCGACTGGGAGACCCTCCTGGCCGGCATCACCAATACCCCCGGACGCTGCATAGTGAATTCCATCTCCCTCAAGGAGGGCGAGGAGGAGTTCCTGCGCAAGGCGGCCGAAATCAAGCGCCTGGGCGCCGCGGTGATAGTGATGGCCTTCGACGAAGAGGGCCAGGCTGTCACCCTCGACCGCAAGACCGCCATCTGCGGGCGTTCCTATCGGCTCCTCACGGAGAAGGCCGGCTTCCGCCCCGAAGATATAATATTCGACGTAAACATCCTTACCATAGCGACCGGTTTCCCGGAACATTCCCGTTACGCCATCGATTTCATCGAGGCCGTGCGCTGGATCAAAGCTAATCTCCCCGGTTGCCACACCTCCGGAGGAGTCTCGAATCTCTCTTTCGCCTTCCGCGGCAACAATACGGTGCGCGAGGCGATGCATTCGGTTTTCCTCTACCACGCCATCAATGCCGGGCTCGATATGGCGATAGTCAACGCCGGAGCCCTGCAGCCCTACGACAGCATCCCGCAGGATCTGCGCAAGGCTGTGGAGGATGTCATCCTCGACAGCGATCCCGAGGCCACGGAGCGCCTCTCCGCCCTTGCCACCAGGATCAAGGAGAGCGAGGAGAACGCCCCCCAGGCAACCGCGGCAAGAACCGGGGAATGGCGTGAGGGCACGCTTGAGGAGCGTCTCTCCCACGCCCTGGTGCGCGGCATATCGGATTATCTCGAAGAGGATCTGACGGAGGCACGGGCCTCCCTCTCCCCCGTGACCATTATCGAGGGCCCGCTCCTGAAAGGAATGGAGCAGGTCGGTGAGATGTTCGGCCAGGGAAAGATGTTCCTCCCGCAGGTCATAAAGTCGGCCAAGGTGATGCGCGACGCCGTCACCCTCCTCGAGCCCTATATGGAGAAAGGCACTTCCGACGGCCGCAGGAAGCGCCGTATGATTCTCGCGACAGCCAGCGGCGACGTACACGACATCGGCAAGAATATCCTGAGCGTGGTGCTCTCCTGCAACGGTATTGATGTCACAGACCTCGGAGTGATGGTGGAGAATTCAGCCATCATCGAAGCGATAAAGGGTCTCAAACCCGACTTCGTGGGCATCAGCGGCCTCATCACCCCTTCCCTCGCCCACATGGAGGAGCTCTGCCGGATGATGGAGACCGAAGGTTTCACGATTCCGCTCTTCGTGGGCGGCGCCACCACCTCGGCCCTCCACACCGCGGTCAAGCTCGCGCCCCTCTACAGCCACGGTGTCATTTACACCTCCGGCGCCTCTGACTGCGCGGCGATGGTCAACAGGTTCATCATAGACCCTAAGGGATGCCTCGCGGCGGTCCGCGAATCGCAGGAGAAGATCAGGCAACTGCACGCCTCGCGCAACGAGAGTTTCGTAACGCCCGAAGAGGCCCTTGTCAAGGCTCCCCGCTATCCCCTCAGGAGTTTCATCCAGCCCGAAGGGTTCGGCGAGAAGGAGATCTTCGAGCAGTTCCTGCCGCTGGAGCGCATCTCGCGCCGCATCAACTGGCAGATGTTCCTCGCATTCTGGGGGTTCAAGGGGGATTTCAGGAAACTCATCGGGGAGAATCCCGAAGCGGAAAGGAGTTACGAAGACGGTATGCAGGAGCTGGCCAAGATGATTATCAACCGCAGCGTGGAGGTCACCGTCAGGGCCCGTTTCTTCGATGCTTTTTCGGAAGGCGACGCGATTGTCCTGCCGGAGACCGGCTCCCGGTTCGAAGTGGGCCGCTCCACCTCCACCCTGACAGGATTCGTTTCGCTGGCCGATTTCTTCCCTCCGGCCGATAGCGGCGCGACTTCGAAGGCAGGGCTTTTCGTGGTCAAGGTCCGCGACCTCTCGCCCCACTGCGGCGGAGGATGCAAGGAGTACCCCCATCTGCTCAGGGAGGCCCTTTGCGCGCGCCTTGCCGAGGCTGCCGCAGAATGGCTCTCGGAGGAGGCTGCCTGCGGGGCCAATCTCATCCGTCCCGCATTCGGATACCCCTCCTGCCCCGACCACAGTCTCAAGGCGGAGGCATTCCGCCTGCTGGATGCGTCCAAACTCGGAATGGCGCTCACCAGCACCTACGCTATGATACCATCCACCTCCATCTGCGGAATGCTCATCTCGCACCCAGAGGCCAAATACATTACAATCCGGAATTATGAAGGTCACTGAGATCATCGAGCAGCGCAAAGGCAGACCATTTCCCTCGCTTGAGTTCGTTCCTCCCCTCAAGGGCCGGGACCTGAATCAACTCTACAATGCCCTGGAGCCGCTGATGGAATTCCGCCCTCCGTTCATGAACCTCACCTGCCACCGCGACGAGCGCGCCGACGGAAAGGTGGTAAGCAAGCGCCCGGGGACGGTAGCGATCGCGGCTGCGGTGATGAAGCGTTTTCCCGTGGAGGTCATCCCCCACCTGCTCTGCGCCTACGCCACGGCCGAGGAACTCGAGAACGAGCTCATCGACCTCAGTTTCCTCGATATCGAGAATGTCATGGCCCTGCGCGGAGAGACTTCGGCACCGGGAGCCTTCCGGGCCGAGCCCGGGGGCCACTCCCACTGCAGCGAACTCGTCTCGCAGATCAAGGCGATGAACCGCGGCGCCTATCTTGAGAATATCAAGGACGCGGTCCCTACCGATTTCTGCATCGGAGTGGCCGGATACCCTGAGAAGCATTACGAGGCTCCCGATATCGATACCGATATAATGCATCTCAAGGAGAAGGTGGACGCAGGAGCCGACTATATCATAACGCAGATGTTCTACGACAACTCCAAGTTCTATGAGTTCGTCGACAAATGCCGCGTTGCCGGAATCACCGTGCCCATCATCCCCGGACTCAAGCCACTGTCAATGAGCAAGCATCTGCATACTCTTCCGGAATCTTTCGCCATCACCCTTCCGGACGATCTCGTGCGCGAAGTGCTCGCCTGCCGCGACGAGCAGGCAGTCTATGACGCCGGTATGGAGTGGTGCATAGCCCAGAGCCGCGACCTTCTCGCCCACGGCGTTCCCGCCATCCACTACTACACGATGGGGCGCACCGTCAACATCCGGCAGATTCTCGCCCGGGTCTTCTGATCCAACAATTCTGTTTCAATGGCCAACAGCCACCGCTGAGGCGACAGGCAGGCCTCAATTGTTCTTGAGCCAATTATTGTTAATAAAAAGTTTCTAACATTTTCGCGGATTGATTTTTGCAGTAGCAAGTCTCGTTTTTTTTCGATACTTTTGTATGATTGGAAAAATAATCTTTACAAGATATGCAAGACAAACTTCAAGAATTGATGGACAAGCTCTACAATGAGGGGCTTTCCAAGGGAAGAAAAGATGCTGACGAGCTCGTAGCAAAGGCTGCCCGCGAGGCTGAGGAGATTATCTCCGACGCCAAGGCGAAGGCCGCCAAGATAGTTTCCAAGGCCGAGCAGGAGGCAGACGACATCAAGTCGCGCATAGCAAACGACATAAAGATGGCTTCAGCCCAGAGCATAACAGCTACCAAGCAGAGCATCGAAAATCTGGTCGTTGCAAACGCCCTCAACGCAAATGTCGGCAAGGCGATGTCGGATACCGAATTCGTCAAGTCGCTGCTTACAACGGTGGTGAAGGCATTCAATGCCGCCAACCCCGAATCCGTTCCTCTGGAGGTAATACTTCCCTCCGCTATGCAGAAGGAGCTTCAGAGCGCCTTCGCCACTGAGATTTACGACAACCTGGCCAAGGGCTCGGAAGTGAAGTTCGCAAAGGGAATGTCCGACGGCTTCAAGATCGGCCCCAAGGACGGCGGATATGTCATCGGCTTCACCGCTGACGACTTCAACGCCCTCCTGGGCAGCTATCTCCGTCCCTCCACGCGCAAACTCCTCTTCGGCGAATAATGGCCAACTACCAATATATTATAGCGAGCCTTCCCGATTTCCAGCCCGACTTCGCGGCCGGCGGCTTCGATTATGACGAGACCGTAGGCTTCATCCGCAGCCAGTGTTCCGACAGGGACTGCGGCTACATCGACTGGCTGGAGGCGGGATTCGACGAGAAGAACATCAGCCATCTCTTCTACTCCGCTGTCGAAGGGAGCCCCTGCAAATTCCTGCGCAACTGGTTTGCCTTCGACAGGCAGGTGCGCGAGGCCAAGGTAGCCTTCCTCGACGGGGCAAAGCCCGCCGAGGGCAACACCGAAGCCGAAGAGCTGCAGGGCATCTTCAACACGAAGAACCTCCTCGAAAGAGAGCGCAAGCTCGACAGCTACTACTGGAAGAAGGCCGACGAAATGGTCCTCTACGACCTCTTCGGCATCGACGTGATACTCGCATTCATCGCCAAGGCGCATATAGTGCGCCGCTGGAACAGGCTCGACCCCGTGGTGGGAGCCGAATTCTTCAAGCAGCTCGTACAGGATGTACGGGGCACATTCAAGGGAGTCGAATACGACCCCGACAAACAATAATTCAGAGAAAATCCCAGACAATGAAAAGTACAGGTATTGTAACGGGCATCATCTCCAACCTTGTAACGGTGCGCATATCGGGGCACGTGGCCCAGAACGAGATATGCTACATCAACCTCGGCGGCACCAAACTGATGGCCGAGGTCATCAAGGTCAACGGTCAGGATGCGTCCGTCCAGGTATATGAAAGCACCCGAGGCCTCAAGCAGGGCGATACCGTTGAATTCGAAGGGCACATGCTCGAGGTCGAACTCGGCCCCGGTCTGCTTTCGAGCAGCTACGACGGACTGCAGAACAACCTCGAGACGATGTCCGACGTATTCCTCAAGAGAGGAGAATACACCTCCCCCCTCGACCACGAGAAGCTCTGGCATTTCGTCCCCATCGCAAAGAAGGGCGAAACCGTCATCGCAGCCGACTGGCTCGGCGAGGTCAAGGAGGGCTGGCTGCCTCACAAGATAATGGTCCCCTTCTCCTTCAAGGGCGAGTACAAGATCAAGAGCCTCGCTCCCGAAGGCGACTATACAATAGATGAAACCATCGCCGTCCTGACCAACGCGGAAGGCGATGACGTCAACGTGACCATGACCCAGAAGTGGCCTGTCAAGGTCGCTGTGGGCGGTTATGTCGAAAAGCCCCGTCCCTACAGGATAATGGAGACGGGCGTCCGCTGCATCGACACGATGAACCCCATCGCCGAAGGCGGAACCGGATTCATCCCCGGACCTTTCGGATGCGGCAAGACAGTCCTCCAGCACGCTATCGCACAGCAGGGCGACGCCGAAGTCATCGTGATGGCGGCCTGCGGTGAGCGTGCCAACGAGGTGGTGGAGATCTTCACCGAGTTCCCCGAACTCGTCGATCCACACACCGGCCGCAAGCTGATGGAGCGTACCACCATCATCTGCAACACCTCCAACATGCCTGTGGCAGCCCGCGAGGCTTCCGTCTATACGGCGATGACCATCTGCGAGTACTACCGCGCGATGGGAATGAAGGTGCTGCTGCTGGCTGACTCGACATCCCGCTGGGCACAGGCGCTGCGAGAGATGTCCAACCGAATGGAGGAGCTTCCGGGCGCCGATGCGTTCCCGGTGGACCTCTCGGCCATCATCTCCAACTTCTACTCCCGTGCGGGAATCGTCACCCTCAACAACGGGCAGACCGGATCGGTTACCTTCATAGGTACCGTCTCCCCTGCCGGCGGTCCCCTCAAGGAGCCTGTCACCGAATCGACCAAGAAGGCCGCAAGGTGCTTCTACGGCCTCGAGCAGGCGCGCGCCGACAAGAAGCGCTACCCCGCCATCAACCCTCTCGACTCCTATTCCAAGTACCTCGAGTATCCCGAGATCATCGACTACCTCAACTCCAAGATCGCACCCGACTGGGTGGAGAAGGTCAACCGCGCCAAGAACATCGTCCGCCGCGGTAAGGAGGTCGCCGAGCAGATCAACATCCTCGGTGACGACGGTGTGCCTATCAGCTACCACGAGCAGTACTGGAAGAGCGAGCTCATCGACTTCGTCATCCTGCAGCAGGACGCCTTCGACAAGATCGACGCCCTCACCCCTATGGACCGTCAGGAATATATGCTGACCCTCGTGCTCGATGTCTGCGACCACCAGTTCTCATTCGGCACTTTCGAGGACTGCAGCCGCAAGTTCAAGGAGATCATCAACATAATGAGGCAGATGAACTACTCGGAGTTCCAAAGCGAACAGTTCAAGAATTACTTAGACCAACTCCATAAAGCATTGAGCAATGAGCAGTAGAGCATTCCAGAGAATATACACCAGGCTTGAGTCCATCACCAAGGCAACCGTGACGCTCAGGGCCGAAGGTGTGAGCAACGACGAGCTGGCCACAGTGGCCGGCCGCCTCGCACAGGTTGTGAAGATCCGCAGGGGTGCCGTCACGCTCCAGGTTTTCGCGGGAACGGAGGGAATCCCTACCGACGCCGAGGTCATCTTCTTCGGCGAACCGCCGGCACTCAATGTCAGCACCGACCTCGCCGGACGCTTCTTCAACGCATACGGCGACCCTATCGACGGAGGTCCCGCAGTGGAGGGCGAGCGCCGTTTCATCGGCGGTCCCTCGGTCAACCCTTATAAGAGAAAGATGCCTTCGGAGCTTATCCCTACGGGTATCGCCGGCATCGACCTCAACAACACCCTGGTCACGGGACAGAAGATCCCTTTCTTCGCCGACCCTGACCAGCCCTACAACCAGGTCATGGCGCAGGTGGCCCTGCGTGCCGATGTGGACAAGATCATCCTCGGCGGTATGGGTCTCTCGAACGACGACTACCTCTACTTCCGCCACGAATTCGAGAACGCAGGAGCGCTGCACAAGATCATCAGCTTCGTCAACACCACCGACCAGCCCCCTGTGGAGCGTCTGCTTATCCCGGACATGGCCCTGACGGCAGCCGAATACTTCGCAGTGGACCGCAACGAGAAGGTCCTCGTCCTGCTTACTGACATGACCCTCTACGCCGACGCCCTCTCGATCGTCTCCAACCGTATGGACCAGATCCCTTCGAAGGACTCGATGCCCGGATCGCTCTATTCCGACCTGGCGAAGATCTACGAGAAGGCCGTCCAGCTCCCTACCGGAGGTTCGATCACCATCATAGCGGTCACAACGCTCAACGACGGAGACATCACCCACGCCATCCCTGACAACACCGGATACATCACCGAGGGCCAGCTCTTCCTGCGTCACGACACCGATACGGGCAAGGTCATTATCGACCCGTTCCGCTCCCTCTCGCGTCTGAAACAGCACGTGCAGGGCAAGAAGACCCGCGAGGACCACTCGCAGGTGATGAACGCCTCGGTCCGTCTCTACGCCGACGCGCAGAACGCGAAGACCAAGCTGGAGAACGGTTTCGACCTTTCCGATTACGACCTGCGATGCCTCGACTATGCCAAGGATTACGCCGTACAGCTGCTTTCGATCGACGTCAACATCCCCATCACCGAGATGCTCGACACCGCCTGGAAGCTCTTTGCGAAGTACTTCTCGAAAGCCGAGACAGGTATCAAACAAGCAATGATTGACAAATACTGGCCATCTGAAAGGATGGACTAAAAAAGTCCTGCAATGGCAATAAAGTTTCAATACAACAAGACATCTCTGACCAACCTCGGCAAGCAGCTGAAGGTACGCCAGAACGCCCTCCCTACCCTCAAGAGCAAGGAGTCGGCGCTGCGCGTGGCCGTACAGAACGCCAAGGCGGAGTCTGAAGCGCTCCTCAGGCAGCTCGACAGCTCGCTCAAGGAGTACGAGTATCTTGCGGGGCTTTGGAACGAATTCACTCCGGGACTCATATCCGTCAAGGATGTGGAGCTGACCACAGTCAAGGTGGCCGGCGTCCGCACTCCGGAGCTCAAAAATGTAACATTCGAAGTGCAGCCTTTCGACAAGTTCGCCAAGCCAATGTGGTATTCCGACGGCGTGGCGATCCTGCAGAATCTCGCCAAACTCGGCATCGAATCCGAAGTTTATCTCGAGAAGGGGCGCATCCTCGACTTCCAGCGCAAAAAGACGACGCAGAAGGTCAATCTGTACGAAAAGGTGCAGATTCCCGGTTACCAGGAGGCCATCCGCAAGATCAAACGTTTCATGGAGGATGAGGAGAACCTCTCTAAGGCTTCACAGAAGATAGTCAAAGCCCGCCATCAGGCCGAGGAAGAGGAGGAGGAAGCGGTATGATAGTCAAAATGACAAAATACTCCATCCTGCTCCTGACCGACAGGAAGGAGTCTGCACTGGAGAAGATCCAGAAAATAGGTCTGATGGACATTACGCGTTCCAGCAAGCCCATCGACAAGACCTCCGAAGCTATGCTCGAAGGCATTTCGGCAAGCCGCAGGACGATGGAGATCCTGTCGTCCATCGACCTGTCGAAGGAGGAGGACTACAACGAGATCGAAAAGACCGCGCGCGGCCTGAAGAAGGACACCCGCGATCCCCGCGTCTGCCTCGCAGAGGCCCAGGCCGGCCTCGAGGAGATGACCCAGAGGCTGCAGCAGGCCAATCTGGAGATGGAGGCGGCCCGCCACTGGGGCGAGTTCAACTCCAAGAAGATGGAGGCCCTCGCCAACGAGGGAATCAAGCTCCACTTCTACACGGTTCCCGTCAAGAAGTTCTCCGCCGACTGGACTGAGCGCTGGCCGATGTCGGTAATCTCCACCGACGACGACACCGTATGGTTCGTAGTTGCCGGAGATTTCGACGACATCCCCGCCGAAGAGGCCTCGAAGCCCGAGCACTCATACGCCGAGCTGACCAAGGAGATTTGGAACCTGCAGCAGGGAATCCTGGTCAACAAGGCCAGGATGGAGGCCCTCAAGGACCGCCGCGAGGAGGTGGAGCAGCTCTACAACGACCAGATCGGAGAACTCAACCTCTATCTGGCCAACGCCTCCGGCGAATCCGTGGCCGAGGACAAGATCTGCCTGCTCACCGGTTTCGCTCCCACCGAGGACGAGGCTACGGTATGCGAGGCCCTCGACCAGATGGACCTCTACTACCTGAAGTCCCCTGCCACCAAGGAGGACAACCCTCCCATCAAGCTGCGCAACAACTGGTTCGCGCGCAACTTCGAGACCCTCACCGGAATGTACGGAATGCCGGTTTACGACGAATTCGACCCTACCCCTATCCTCGCGCCCTTCTTCCTGCTCTTCTGGGCATTCTGTATGGGCGACGCGGGATACGGCCTGGTGCTCATCGGCGTAGGCCTGCTGCTCCGCAAGTACAACATACTGGACCTCAAGAACCACTGGAGGCTGGTGACCACCCTCGGAGTGGGCGCCACCGTCATAGGTCTCTTCCTGGGTACATTCTTCGGCATCAACCTCGCCGAGCTCGAGAGCACTCCCGAGTGGATGAGGAATCTGATGCTGGCCGGAAAAGTACAGTTCGGAGGAGCGTCATACGATACCTCGATGGTCGCCGCAATCGCCATCGGTGTGTTTCACATCTGCCTTGCGATGATAATCAAGGCCGTGGGCCTCACCAAACGTTTCGGCATCAAGTCGGCCATCAGCGCCTGGGGCTGGGTTGTGCTCATAGTGGGCGGCCTTCTGGTCGCAGCAGGAGCCCTCACCAGCGTCCTCGACGCGCAGGCCACCAAGGTCGCGGTTATCGTAATCGGAGTCATCTCGCTGCTGAGCATCTACATCTTCAACAAGCCGGGCCGCAATCCGCTCATCAATATCGGATCGGGCCTCTGGGATACCTACAACATGGCAACCGGTATCCTCGGTGACGTGCTCAGCTACATCCGTCTCTATGCCCTCGGCCTTGCCGGCGGCATGCTCGGCGGCGCCTTCAACGACCTGGCCGGAATGACCCTCGGTCCCAATCCTACCTGGCAGTGGATTCCCTGGCTCCTTATCGTCGTATTCGGCCACGCGCTGAACTTCGCGATGAGCTGCCTCGGAGCCTTCGTCCATCCTTTGCGTCTTACCTTCGTGGAGTACTTCAAGAACAGCGGCTACGAAGGCAAGGGTATCAAATTCAATCCTTTGAAGAAATAATCAAAAAGAACAAACAAATAAAAAACAATTAAAATTATGGAACCTGAAATCATTCAAGCAGCACCGTCTCTCTTACCGGTAATATTGGGTTATCTCGGCCTCGCACTTATGCTCTGCCTCGGCGGCATCGGTTCGTCCATCGGAACCACGATGGCCGGAAATGCAGCTGAAGGCGCACTCAAGAAGAACCCCGAGAAGTCTTCGAGCTACATGATCCTCTCCGCAATGCCCGCTACACAGGGTCTTTACGGATTCGTAGCATTCCTGATGTGGCCTAAGGACATCGCCGCTATGCAGGCCAACGGACTGCTCTACTTCGCAGTCGGTCTGGCAGTAGGTTGCGTTTGCCTCTTCTCGGCTATCCGTCAGGGCCAGGTTTGCTCCAACGGTATCATCGGTATCAGCCAGGGCCACGATGTCCAGACCAATACCATGATCTACGCAGCTCTCCCTGAGTTCTACGCCATCCTGGCACTCGTCGCAGCGCTGATGATCTAAGATCGGAATACGCTCATAAAAAACGGCAGCCGATTGATTCGGCTGCCGTTTTTTAATACTTGACCATTGACTCGGCCCCTGAGTAAGAGATCCGGCCTACATCGAGCGACTCTCCGTTGTGGAATGTCTCGAAAACCGAAGCCCCGTAAACATTGGCTCCGGTATTGCGATATCCGATAGTAAAAGAAGCCCCTTGGGCGATATCGACAGTCAAAGATTCCTGCCGGCTGTTTGCGACAGTCGCCGTAAAGCCGTTCTGGTCGTTCTCCTGGCCGGTGAAGTTCACCCTGTAAACCGTATTGCCGCCGCTTCGCTCCACAATGTCTATCTGACTGAGGAAGGTGAAATTCCTATAGACCGTCGCAACCGAATCCACATTGTGGTAAACTTGCCAAATATCCTGTCCAATACATTGTATCACCATATGGCAGTCGCGGATGCGGTCGGAGGGATCCGGCAGAGTCACGGGATTGAATGAGCCCCTCACTTTGAACTTGGCCGAATCGGCTCCGGAGAGAGCTATATTGAGAGCCGAGACGGGGGCAGCCACCATGGCATTCACCTGCCTGAAAGCCAATTCGGGCAGGGAGAGTCTGGGAGACTCGTTCCTGGAAAAAGTGACGCACGAGCTGCAGAGCGCCGCGGCCAGCGCCAGAAATGTGATTGATTTGGATATCTTGCTCATAACATTGGCATTTAGAACCTGTAACCCACTCCCGCACGGAGGAAATCGTAAACATCGCCGAAGCCGAACTCGGCAAAACCGAACAGCCTGTCGCCGAATTCGATGCCGGCCAGGCTCAGCTGCCATATAGCCTTGGCCTTCTTATCGCCGAAGCCTTTGAGGAAGGAGGCGCCTACTCCGACGGAGGAATAGAGCCGCAGGGCATCGTTGCAGATATAATAGTAACGGGCTTCGGGATAGATCGAAAAGACTCTTCCGCGGTCGGTACGGACGCCCTCGCCTGTGATGGAATTCTTCCAGCGGGCGGCGACCGGGGTAAACGACATATTCAGTCCGAAGCCGAAGCGGCCCTGCCAGTTGTAGCCGCCTTCGAGCGAGAATGTGCCGCGGGAGAAGACCTCCGAGCAATAATCCCTGTAATACTGGCTCATCAGCCCGGTATATGTATAGCCGTTATCGTGGCCGTCGTTATACCACTTGCCCACCTCGCCGGCGCTGCGGCCGTAACCGAGCCTTATGTAGAAGGCATCTCCAGAGCCTACCCTGCCGGTAAAACCGGGCAGTACCGGCAGCGCTGCATTCGCCGAAGGCAGGAACGCCATAAGGAACAGAATCGAATAGAATAACCTCTTCATAATATCGCAAAATTATGAATTTTCCGGCACTTTAACTACATTTGCGAATAACATCAACCGACGAAAGTATGGCAAAAGTCAAGATAATCTCAAAGGCTGCCGCCGTGGCGCTCACTGCAATTGCGGGACTGGCCCTTCTGCAGGCCTGCAGCAAGGAGAACCCTGAGAGTTATTCCGAAGAGAAGATTATCATGGGTAACGTGACGGATGAGATCGGAAGGCCCCTCCGTGACATTTTGGTCACCGTAGGTGGCAACCGCTTCGCCGTTACCAGCGCCACGGGGGATTTCAGCAACTTCGTACTCTCCAGCGGCTCTACTTTCGAAGTCTCTTTCCAGGATGTCGACGGCGAGAAGAACTACGGCCTTTTCGAAGAGAAGACCCTCACGGTCACAGTTGGCAAGAGCTGGGTGGAAACGCTTCAGGTGACCCTCAAAAAGATCAAATGATCAGGACACAGCCAAAGGCATAACATAAAGAGAGCCCGGACGCACACCAGCGTCCGGGCTCTTTTATCTTGAATCCTCGAGGAATTACTTCTTCTTCTGACCGTAGCGGCTGTAGAACTTGTCAACGCGGCCTGCAGTATCGACGAGTTTCATCTTACCAGTATAGAACGGGTGCGATGTGTTGGAAATCTCGACCTTCACTACGGGGAATTCAACACCGTCCACATCGATGGTCTCCTTCGTATTGACGCAGGAGCGGGTGATGAATACGTGCTCGTTTGACATATCCTTGAAAGCTACAAGACGGTAGGATTCGGGATGGATACCTTTTTTCATATCTGTCAAATTTTAGTGAACATTCTTTTCGGGCCGCAAATATAGGAATATTTTTTCGTAATCGGTCAAATAATTCCACTTTTTCATCACTGCTGCGACAAATCACGGCGGTTGTCGAGCGGATAGAGGCTTCCGCAGCCGAAGCACGAAAGGGGTTCCGCGGTCCGGAAGAAGATCTCGGTGAAGGCATCCTGCCAGTCGATGCGGCCGGCATCGGGGACGAAGGCGCAGAGGGTGACTCCGTGATCGGGCAGTATCATGGCCAGGGAGCGCCATTTGCCGGCCGAGCCATTGTGCAGGAGCACTGTGCCGAGCTCGGGATTCTCCTCCACGATCCATCCCATAGTCCGCCAGAGGCTGAACCTCTCCCTCGAATATTCAGGCGCCGCGACGTGGACCCTGCGTACCCCAAGGGCATCTTTCGCATACTGGTTGCGCTCATTCTCGGCCATGGCGAAGCGCAGGAAGGCGGTGAACTCAGCGGCATCGGTACGCATCGTGCGGGTGATATCGGAACCGGTATAACGGGTCCGTTTCATCCCAAGAGGTCCGAAGAAGTTCTTCCCGCATATCTCAGAGAAGGGCTTGCCCTCGATTCCTTCCACCAATGCCTGAAGCAGGAGATAGTTGACTCGCGACTCCGAATAAGTAGCACCCGGAGTGCGTCCCGTCTTGAAGAGGGAGTTGCTCATAGAGACCCCGGTAAGATGGCCGAGGCACTGGCGCGACGTGATGCGGGACGCCGCCTCGAGCGAAGAGGCGTTGAATCTCTGCAGCAGGGCCTGAGAGTAATTCACCATCGGAGCGTCGAGATAGAGCCTCCCCTGCTCCACCAGCCGCATAGCCTCGTAAACCAGCGGAAGGGCACCCAATTCGCCCGCAAGGCAGAGGGTCGAATCGTTGTAACTGCCCGACGATTTGCCATCGGTCACAGTCATCGCGGTAACACCGTTGCCGTCCGAATATGCGAACTCCATAGCGGGGATGCCGGAACGCTCGAGGATGGAGCGTACCGCGGCGCGCAGCGATGCCGTATCGGGGAGCGAAGGTGCGACCCTGGCGGCGTCAGAGTCCTGCACCCTCTCCTTTATCGGATTGGGATGGAAAGGAACCGCGCTGATGGCCGTGCGGGCCTCGCGCATAGAATCCGCCGTAGTTTCCCAACCGGGGACCGGAGTGCCGGCATCCGCGACCCAGAGCGTCCAGCTCATAGGTTCGCAGTGCGGGACGAAAAGGTCCAGAAGCGGATAATACATCGCATAATAGTGGCGGCTGTTGGTAAAGAACGAAAGGGCCGCGTTCCGTTCCAGGAAGGCGATTCCAAGGGAGCGGAAGGGGCCGTTGCGGCCGGTATGATATGTAACCGGACCGAGTTCGTCGTGAAGCTCAGTGCGGGTCGCGAGGCCCTGGAAGAGGGTTCCCCTCTCGAGCGACTGGTCGGCCGCGGCCATATGGATGCCCTGGTCGATGAACTGGTTGAACATCTCCTCGCTCAGGTCGGCGCCCTCGAGGAACCAGCTCCAGAAGCGGTTGCACTCGGTCGAATTGGTGCGCCAGTGATACGATGTATTGTTGTCGATGCCGGTTCGGTCCTTGTCCCAGGGGAAATCCGAGTACTTTATAAAATCGTTCACCAGCCAGTCCTTCTGCTTGTTGTAGGGCACCGTATCGGTGAACGCCGTCACGGCGAGGCTGTCGAATTCCGGCCGCCAGCTGTAACTGCTCAGCGGCATATCGCGCTTCGAATAGATATAATCCTGTGCCACCTCGTCGATGCGCTTCCCCTTGAGGTACTCTATCACATACTGGAGAATGGTGATATTGGAGTTGCGGTAATTGTGGTGATAGCCAGGATAGTAATCCAGCGGGATATTGCCGTAGCCGGCCCCGCAGCCTGAAGTATGCGTGAGGGCCATCCTGCCCGTGATGAGTTTGGCCTGTTCGCGATACCGCGGGTCGATACGGTTCAGAAGGCCGGGATAGTATTCATACAGAGGGGTATCGAGATCCACCTCGCCGTCATCCGCCATCTTGGCGAAGATATATCCGCAGGGAACCTTGCTCATCGAAGCTGCCTGATAGATGGAGTGCATATCGAAAGGACGCGTCACATAGCCCCTGCGGAGAGGCTTCTCGTCATAATAATCCTCGTTGACGACGACGAATCCGATGCTGTCGATATGGTCCTGGAAGGTAACCTGGCAGGAGGCTATGTTGCAGCGCTTGATGAGGTCCAGGACTTTGTCGCGGTAATACTTTTCATCGAAGATATGCTCTCTCGCGCTCCATCCATCCGTCAGGGCGGCGGGGATCATCTCCTTGACGACGGTGACCGAACCCGCACGGAAGGCCTTCCCCTTCAGCGTCCTCTTATGGGAAACGATCTCTGTCGCAGAGCCGTCGGGGCTCCTGAGCCAGTACTCCAGGCTTATCCCGGTATTCTTCGAAGATGCCGGAAAGAGGTTGAAATAATAATTGTGGGGAGTCCCGTCAAGTGTGGCGTTTCCCATAACGTCGAGCACTACCGAATCCGCCAGGGCCGGCGTGAATGCCAACTGCGGCCGGTTCCCGTCATTCCCGAATATCGCATCGCCGGCAACGGGAATGCCTTCGGAAGTCATCGCGATCCTCAGCAGTGTCCACCCTTCGTACCGGCTTCCCGGTTCGCAGGCGAGCGAAATCCTCGCCGCCGAAAACCTTTTGTCGAATTCCACGGCGGTCTTGGAGGGCATCGCCACTACCGGATAGTAACCGCTGCGCATCAGATGTCCCGTCTCGTCAGGCCCCTTCTGGGTCTGGAACGGAGCAATCCTTACCCTGCCCGTTTCATAAGCGGCAGTATCCAAGCAGACCAAAATGGCCAGGCAAAGAAAAGAAATACGAAGAATCCTCATAGCTGGAGATTATTAGCAGTACACAAAGTTATACTTTTTTCTGCTGCATAGCTGCGACGAAATGAAAGAAAGGGAGGATTGCGGGGGGCTGGAAGGCATTCCGTCGGCCAGCGCCAGAGAGCTTCACCCCCCCCGCAGAGAGCCTGCCCCGCAGAAGGATCCCCCCGGAGAGAGCCTAGCTCACGGAAGGCGCAGCATAATCGCTCCGAAAGCGGTTCTCAGCCCATCGGCCTGCGCCTTACCTCATTCCTCGGCACGGAAGGCGCAACAAAATCGCTCCGCAGGCATCTCTCTGCCAATTGTCCTGCGCCTTACCCTCTTCCCCGTCTCGCAGAAGGCGCAGCAAAATCGCTCCGCAGGCATCTCTCTGTCCATTGTCCTGCGCCTTATCTTCTTCCTCGGCACGGAAGGCGCAGCAAAATTGCCTCGAAGGCATCTCTCTGCCCATTGTCCTGCGCCTTACCCTCTTCCCCGGCACGGAAGGCGCAACTAAATTGCCCCGCAGGCATCTCTCTGCCCATTATCCTGCGCCTTATCTCATTCCTCGGCACGGAAGGCGCAACAAAATCGCTCCGAAAGCGGTTCTCAGCCCATCGGTCTGCGCCTTATCTTCTTCCTCGGCACGGAAGGCGCAGCAAAATTGCCCCGCAGGCATCTCTCTGCCCATTATCCTGCGCCTTATCTCATTCCTCGGCACGGAAGGCGCAACAAAATCGCTCCGC